>NZ_CAJHBK010000001.1:2400000-3000000 GCF_904846615.1 Psychrobacter sp. JCM 18902 | reverse complement strand
TCTAAGGACAGAGTATGAGCGCCAGCCTAACCACCACTTTTGATGACAAAAATACCGAAACATCGAATCTAATCAATCCCACCTTAGTCCTCAACTGTGGTTCCTCTTCTATCAAATACGCGCTGATTAGCGAAGACAATTCTATTCGTATCACTGGTTTGGCCGAAAACTTAGGACTCGATACTGCTCGTATCAAACACACGACGTTGAATGGTGATAAGCTGGAAATCTCTATCTCAGGTGGTCGTCATCAGTTAGCATTACAAAAAATTCTTGAGCTATTAGAACAGTATCATTTCATCGCCGTTGGTCATCGCGTGGTTCATGGTGGCCGTGAATACTCTGCAGCAGTCCGTGTCGATGAGCATGTACTGGACGAAGTAAAACGCTTAAAAATACTCGCGCCACTGCATAACCCTGCCCATGCTTTAGGTATCGAAGCGGTACAGGCGATTTATCCTGATATTCCTCAAGTCGTCGTCTTTGATACAGCCTTTCACCAAACCATGCCTCCTGTTGCTTTTCGCTACCCACTACCAAAAGCCCTGTACGAAGAACACAAAATCCGCCGTTATGGCTTTCATGGTACCTCTCATGCTTACGTCTCAGAGCGTGCCAGTGAAATTACAGAGTCTAAAGGCTCACATGGTTGGCTTACAGCGCATCTGGGCAATGGCTGCTCGGCGACTGCCGTTTATGATGGCAAAAGTTTCGATACCAGTATGGGTCTGACCCCGCTTGAGGGGCTCATGATGGGTACGCGTAGTGGTGATGTTGACCCAAGTCTACACATACACCTAAAGCGCCAGCTCGGTATGAGCTTGGAAGAGATTGATGCCATGCTCAATAATGAAAGTGGTCTATTAGGTGTCTCAGGATTGTCTAATGATTTACGTACCGTCGAACAAGCGGCGAACGAAGGTCACGCAGATGCTAAGCTCGCTATCGAGATGTTCTGTTACCGCGTCGGTAAATATCTTGCCAGCTTAAGCTGCGCGCTGCCAGAATTCACAGGCATTGTCTTTACGGGCGGTATCGGCGAAAACTCAGTCACCACCCGCACCAGTATCCTAGAAGTGATGCGTCATTTCGGCATAAAAGTAGACGCTAACAAAAATGCGAGCTTGTTTGGTGGTAGCGAAGGCAGCTTCCACGCAGACGATAGCAGCATCGAGCTATGGGTTGTGCCAACTGATGAAGAGTGCCGTATTGCTCAAGAAACACGTGAAGCATTGGGCTTACTCTAAGCTCGACACTTTTTATAAGTTGCTTATATTATAAATTGCTTATAATTTTCTCATAAACTTCTATTCGTCTTATAAGCTTTTATTCATTAGAGGTGTTAAGTTATTTTTTTGCCCAGCGCTTCTTATACATAGCCTATGATGAGAAGCGCGACGTTTTACTCATTCCAGCAAGGATGAAGTGAGCTTTAAAAATATAATAAACCGTAGGATACTTTATGCAAACCATTTTACTAGTTCCCATCAGCCGTGGTATCGGCGTAACGTCAGCAGCGCTTGGATTGATTCGTGCTCTTGATTACAACGGTATCAAAGCGGGCTTTATGAAGCCATTTTTGCAAGATGATACACTTGATAAGCAAAACAGTTTAGACAGCTCAAGCGCGTTAGCAATGCATGCTTTTGGTCTGACGCCACCTAAATCTATCAGTAGGCAGCGTGTCGAGCGTATGATTGGTGATGGTAACCTTGATGACTTAATGGAAGAAGTGGTCGTCAACTATCATACTCTGGGCGATGATTACGATGTGGTGATCTGTGAAGGCTTAGTACCGACCACAGAAACCTCTTATGCCTCACAAATCAACCGTGCGATTGCCCATGCATTAGATGCTAGAATCATCTTTGTTAGCACTGCTGATACCAGTAAACCGGCCTATCTGGCTGATAAGCTTGACGTTCACGCTCGTGAGTTTGGCGGCATCGCCCATGAGCGCACACTCGGCGCGATTTTGATGCGTGTACATGACTTGCCAAATGCGCAAAGCACCGTAGAAAATCAAATCGTTGCCCCTGGTGAAGCGGTTGTGAGTTTAGATGAAGGCTTTATGCAAGAAGTCCAGCGCCTATCACCGCATTTTAATACTGACGCGTTCCGTTTAATCGGGGTGGTGCCATTCAGTGATTCACTGTCCGTGCCTCGTACGTGGGATATCGCCACTGAGCTTGATGCCAAATGGCTCAATGTCGGTGAAGCTAAGTCACGCCGTATTAACCGCATTAGCCTAACCGCACGCTCGGTCGCACGCGTCGATGAGGTGTTTAAACGTGGCACCCTTATCGTCGTACCAGGCGATCGAGATGATTTACTATTAGCAGCAGGTTTGGCTTGTATCAATGGTATCCCGCTGGCAGGATTGGTATTAACTGGCGGCGTCGAGCCGAGTGCAACCGTCGCTGAGCTATGGCAATCTGCCCTCAAAACAGGCATCCCTGTCATGAGTGTCGAAAGCGACAGCTATGAGACCGTACAAAGCCTCATGCACATGAGCGCAGAGATTCCAAGTGATGATACTGAACGTGCTGAAGAAGTGGCCCGTTATGTCGCCGCCCATTTAGATCTTAGCTGGATTAAAGACTATTTTAGTCAAAATCATGAGCCGCGCCTCTCACCATCTGCATTCCGTCATCAAGTGGTTAAAAAAGCACAAGACGCCAAAAAACGCATCGTGCTACCAGAGGGTTCTGAGCCGCGTACCGTTGAAGCCGCTTGTATCTGTCAAAGCCGCGGTATCGCCAACTGTGTACTACTCGCTAAGCGTAGCGATGTCGAGCAAGTGGCTAAAAATCTTGACTTAGTTTTACCTGAAGGTCTTGAAATAATTGATCCAGATACGCTTGATATGGATAAGTATATCGCTGCAGTGGTCGAACGCCGTAAAGGTAAAACCAGCGCAGAAGTCGCTGCTGAATACTTAAAAGACACCGTATATCTAGGCACGACCATGCTACAGATGGACGAAGTCGACGGCCTCGTTTCTGGCGCGATTCATACCACTGCCAATACCGTCCGTCCAGCGTTTCAGTTGATTAAGACCGCACCGCAATACTCGCTCGTATCATCAGTATTTTTTATGCTGCTACCTGAGCAAGTGGTTGTCTACGGTGACTGTGCCATTAATCCTGATCCAAATGCCGAAGAACTTGCTGAGATTGCCATTCAATCAGCACAGTCTGCTGCCGCCTTCGGTATTGATCCAAAAGTTGCGATGATTAGCTATTCTACAGGCTCATCAGGAACTGGTGCGGACGTCGAAAAAGTCACCCGTGCGACCCAAATCGTCCGCGAGCGTGCGCCACACCTAAAAGTCGATGGACCGCTACAGTATGACGCCGCTTCTGTCATGAGCGTCGGCAAGCAAAAAGCGCCTGATTCACCGGTTGCTGGGCAAGCCAATGTCTTTATTTTCCCAGACCTCAATACGGGCAATACCACTTATAAAGCCGTACAACGTAGCGCCAATGTAGTGAGTGTTGGCCCAATGCTGCAAGGTTTGAATAAGCCAGTAAATGACTTGTCTCGCGGAGCCTTGGTCGATGATATTATCTACACCATCGCCCTTACCGCTATTCAAGCTCATAGCGACGCGATTTAATTGCATTAAAATGTGTGACTAATTGCGCTATAGGTAACCGACTATCAAAATGATGGTCGGTTTTTTATTGGCTATGTTTATAACTGACTTTTTAAAACGCTTTCATTACGGATAGCTAAGCGCTCATTTTACCTAGTATTTCAGCACTTTTAATGACAGATGCCCACTTGCCCTCTACAATAGCGCTACCATCGAAGCATTTATCCTAAAAAGGTCCGCTGATAAAAGGGTAAAATGCATCAACGACAACGTGCCTCTTATCTATTTTTACGCATTTATTTATGCCAAATACCAGCAAAAATCCTCAAAAAAATACACCTGCACCAGCCATTCGTGCTTATCTTGGCGGCTCATTTGATCCCGTACATGATGGTCATCTGCAAATGGCGATGACTGTTTATCAGCGTTTGCTACCGATAGCCAAGCAGCAACAGCGCGCGCTGCACGTGTCACTATTGCCCAATGCTCGCTCGCCTTTTAAGCAGCAAAGCACTGATCCTAAACATCGTCTAGCCATGTTAAAGCTTGCAACACTCCATACACCGCTACAAATTAATGAGCTTGAGCTGTGGCAAACACCGCCTGTTTATACCATCGATAGTGTACGCACGTTGCGTCAGCGTTATCCGCATGACAGTCTAATATTCATCATCGGTATGGATAGCGCGCTGAGTTTGAGCAAATGGAAAAACGGTTTAGAGCTTACGGATTACGTCAATCTTTGGGTGTTTAATCGTGATGACCTGTCTGATATTAATCATAAAAATAATCACCTGTTGGCAACCACGACTCATTCCGCGAATAAAATGTTAGTCGCGCAGGATACGATGAACTTGCACGCCCAATTACCTGCGCAGCTCCAATCTTTACGCATCGATGCGCCTATTGACTTATTACAGCCCACCTCTCAAGCACTGACCAATAGCCGTCTCTTGAAAAACACCCATCAAGGACACATTTATATAGACTCGCGTCCTATCGCCACGATATCCAGTACACAGATACGCCAACAGTTACAGCCGACGGAAAATCGATCGAATATAATATCGGCAGCGGCAAGGCAAATGACATCTATCGCACCAATAAATGATATCATAGACAATACTGCACCCAATCCATTAGCTAAATGGCTAAATCCTGCTGTTTATCAATATATTATCGCCCATCAGCTATATTCTGCTGCTCAATTCCGTTAAAATCGCCTTATCTTTGTCATTTTGCCCATCCAGTCTCTACAGCTGACTGGCGACATCTAGTCCATTCGACAATGCCAACGCATGCAAATTGACGATTTACCTTTTTATTTTTAATATTGACGATTCAAGAGATCAAAATTTATGACCAACACCATGACTGAAGAACGCTTAAAAGAATGCTTAGCCGTTGTTGAGACCGCTCTAGACGATATGAAAGCGAAGAACATCACCGTAATGAATGTAGAAGATTTGACTGACGTAACCGAACGCATCGTTATCGCTGACGGTACTTCTAAGCGCCATGTACGCGCGATGGCTGACAATGTCGGTGCTGAAGCGAAGCAAGCGGGCTTTATGCCACTTGGTCGCGAAGGCGGTATCGACTCTGACTGGACATTGATTGATCTGGGCGCTGTCGTCGTGCATGTGATGACGCCGCAAGCCCGTGAGTTCTATGACTTAGAAGGCCTATGGTCATCACCTGAGCAATTGGCTGAGCTGGTCGCTGTACCGCGTGAAAAGAAAACCGCTGGTCGCCGCAATAAAAATAAATAATTTTATTTATTTTCATAACGCTGTGAAAACCAAAAAGACCAGATATCTATTCTGGTCTTTTTTTGTCTAAAATTTACCGTTCTAATACCCTTTCACCTACTGCTAAATATTAAGCGGCTGAATGCTTAGCATTAGATGAATGATTAAGCTAAGATAATACGCATTATTAATACCAGTATCAAAGTAGCCTCTCCCCTAATAAATCCCTATAGATTAGGAAAACCTATGAGCTTAGAACCTATAAATATAGCAACGCTAATATCTTCTACCCCAAAAAATGTAGCCGACTTTAACCAAACTCTGCCGTTACATATCGCCAATCTAATCTGCGTCCGCGCTGGCAAAGCCATGCCATTCACCCGTGAAGAAATGAGTGCTATTGATAAAGCACCGATTAACGCACCTGTCGCGGTCAACTTTATGGGATTAACCACTGATGAACAAGCCGATCGTAAGCATCATGGCGGCCCACTCAAAGCCGTGCATCAACTGGCACCTGCGACTTATGAGAGAATCAATACAGAGTTTGGTTTAAAGGTGCGCGTTGGTACATTGGGTGAAAACCTCACGACCGAAGCAGTAAATGATTTGCCTGAAATGACCGAATCTACAGTTTGTATTGGCGACGTTTTTCAGTATGGTAATACGGCTACTAGTACAAATGATGTTGATAATTTACAACTGCGTATCGTGCAACCGCGCCGCCCCTGCTACAAGATCAATGATCAGATCGGACAGTTTACCAGAGTGCCAAATATCGCGGCATGGATCAGCAAACAAGGTATCGCTGGTTGGTATTTCAAAGTGGTACGTGATGGCATGATTAGCGCTGATTTACCAGTTTACTTGATAGAACGCCCTTATCCATTCGCCACGTTAGAGAAGCTGTGGCAACTGTCTAACTCAAAAGAGAAATACGATGCCGAGGTGATTGAGCCATGGCTCGCGATTGAATGTTTGGAGGAGAGTTGGAAGAAAGTTTTAGCGAAGAAGATTCGCAAGGATTAAAAAAGCTTTCAAAGATATCTCGAACTCATCTATCTACTATCAATAAAAAAATAAAGGCAAGTATAGTCAATCCTATATAAATCAGATACGGTGTCAGGCTCGCTGAGTCTACTATTTGTAGTACTTTCGCTCGCCTTCCTTGTATCCAAATTATATTGAAACGACTATATCAAAGCTCACCTTTATTTACACAGAGCATTTCATGGTAAAAAATATCTTCTTAGCGTTTGGCCTAACACTACCCTTGATTGGCTGCGTGACCACGACCTCTCCAGTAGCGACTACCGAAAGCTATATCGTGGACAGTAAAACCTATCAAGCCACTGGCAAAAGCGAACGCATCAAAACCATCGTGCTGCACTATACGGTGTCAGACAATGACCGATCCATTAAAACACTGACCACAGGCAAGGTCAGCGCGCACTATCTAGTGTTAGATAATAACGATGATAAAATTTATAATCTAGTCCCAGAAAACGAGCGCGCTTGGCATGCCGGTGATGGCGGCTTTGCAGGACGGACAATCTTGAACGATACTTCTATTGGCATCGAAATCGTCAATGCAGGCATTGCGCCTGAATATAAAGATGCGCTAAAGAATGGCGAACTCGACTATCATCCTTATGACCATTATGTGGCATTTAATGAGTGGCAGATTAGAAAGGTGGCGGAGTTGGTGCAAGATATCACCGCCAGATATGACATCTCACCAAAAAACATCATCGGTCACTCGGATATGGCACCCTCGCGCAAGATAGACCCCGGTGCCAAGTTTCCTTGGGAGCAACTGTATAAGCAATATGGCATCGGCGCTTGGTATGATGATGCTGATAAGCTTGCGATGATGGATATAGAAGCATTTGCAGCGGCTACGATACCTGATCTGAAGCAGCAATTTCGCGAGTATGGCTATCAAATTAATAGCAGTGATGAATGGGACAAAGCCAGTCGCGATGTCGTCTATGCCTTTCAGCTGCATTTTAGACCCCGTAACCCAACAGGAACGGTAGACTTAGAGACTTATGCTATTTTAAAGGCATTGAATAAGAAGTATGCTGATACCAACGATTTTTATTAGCCATTAATAACCAAAAATATATCCATAACAACAATGAGAAAGGAAATACTATGAGCACATTATTTAGCGTAAATTTGAATAAATTGGCTTTAATCCGCAACTCGCGCGGCACTGACTACCCTAACTTATTGTACTTTGTGAAAAAGCTGATTGACCTAGGGGTTAAAGGCTTTACCGTACACCCGAGACCCGATGAGCGTCATATCAGATATCAAGATGTCTATGATATCAGTGCATTTTTAAAGGACTACCCAGAGATTGAGTTCAATATCGAAGGCAATCCAAACGAGCAGTTCTTAAAGATTATCCGTGAAGTAAAACCGCATCAATGTACGCTCGTGCCAGACAGTGACGATCAGCTGACCTCGGATCATGGCTTTGATATCATCACCCATCATGAGTTTTTATCAACGTTGAGTAAAGAGCTGCAAGCCTTTGGTACGCGCTGTGCGGTGTTCATCGACCCTGATATCGAACAAATCAAAGCCGTCATCGAGAGCGATGTACAAACGATCGAGATGTATACCGAAGAATGGGCGCGCGCCTACAGTAATGGTAAGAGCGATGACAATATTGATTTCGATGAGGTCAAGCAACGCTTTAGCGACTGTATTAATCTAGCTAATCAAAACGGCATCCGCGTCAATGCGGGTCATGATTTGAATTTGGAAAATTTGGCTGACTTGCTCGCGCTTAGTGATATCGCTGAAGTGTCGATTGGTCATGCATTTACGATTGAATCATTGGAGCAAGGCATGGATAATGTCGTGCGTCAGTATTTAGACATCTGTGCTTAACCCGTATTAATAAGCAAATAGTTTGGTTCTATCAGCAGTCCTAATATCTGCATTATCAATAAAAACGCTAATAATATTAAAAAAGGAATCTTTATGTATCAAGACTTTCAGAAGCATTTACAACAAGAAATCAGCGATATACGCGCGGCAGGACTGTATAAAACTGAGCGCGTGATCACCTCTCCGCAAGATGCGCTCATCAAGATCGCCGATGGCCGTGAGATGCTTAATTTTTGTGCCAATAATTACCTTGGACTGTCTGATCACCCTGAGATTAAAAAGGCGGCTATCGGGGCCATTGAAAACTCAGGTTATGGCATGTCATCGGTACGGTTTATTTGTGGGACGCAAGATTTGCATAAGCAATTAGAAGCGGCGATTTCTAAGTTTTTTAATACCGAAGACACGATTCTTTATGCGGCCTGTTTCGATGCGAATGGCGGTGCCTTTGAGCCACTGCTGACCGCTGAGGACGCCATTATTTCTGATTCATTAAATCATGCCTCAATCATCGACGGTGTGCGCCTGTGTAAAGCGGCCCGTTATCGCTATGCAAATGCGGATATGCAGGATTTAGAAACTCAATTACAAGCGGCACAAGCACAGCGTTTTCGTTTGATTGTGACCGATGGTGTGTTTTCGATGGATGGTAATGTCGCGCCAATGGATGAGATTTATGCGTTGGCACAAAAATATGATGCCATGATAATGATTGACGAGTCGCATTCAGCAGGCGTGGTCGGTCACACTGGTGGCGGCGTGACTGAATTGTTTGATCTACGTGGTGATATTGAGCTGATCACTGGCACTTTGGGTAAGGCATTTGGCGGTGCTATTGGCGGCTTTACCACGGGTAAAAAAGAAATCGTTGAGATGTTGCGTCAGCGCTCACGTCCGTATCTGTTTTCAAACTCTATTCCTCCTATGGTGGCTGCCGCTGGGGTAAAAGCGTTTGAAATGCTATCGCAAGACAATACCCTACAAGATAAATTGCATGAAAATACCGCCTACTTTGTGAAAAAAATGCAAGATGCAGGCTTCGATATCAAGCCCACCGCATCGGCAATTTGTGCGGTCATGCTTTATGACGCCAACGTCTCGCAACAGATGGCAGACGCACTGCTTGAAGAAGGCATTTATGTGATTGGCTTCTTCTACCCTGTCGTACCCAAAGACCAAGCTCGCATCCGTGTCCAGCTCTCTGCTGCCCATACTCGCGAGCAGCTAGACAAGTGTATCACCGCCTTTATCAAAGTCGCCAAGCAAATGAAAGTGATTGATTAAGCATCGTTCGGTATTTGTTCGGTATTCACTCGCTAGATTCAACCATTAAGTACAACACCGTTAAATAAGAGAAAAGTATGAAAGCACTGGTTAAAGCCCATGCCAAAAAAGGCATCTGGATGCAAGACATGCCAGAACCTACTGTTGGCATCAATGACGTTAAAATCAAAATTAAGAAAACCGCCATTTGTGGTACAGATTTGCACATTTATAAGTGGGATGAGTGGTCAGAAAGAACCATCAAGACACCAATGATTATCGGACACGAATACGTCGGTATCATTAGCGAAATAGGCGATGGTGTGAAGCACTTTGAAGTGGGCGACCGAGTCACTGGCGAAGGACATATCGCTTGTGGGCATTGCCGTAACTGCCGCCGTGGCAAGCTGCATGTGTGTGAAAACACCATCGGCGTGGGCGTCGACCGCGATGGCGCGTTTGCCGAATATTTGGTGATACCTGCCGATAATGTCATCAAGCTCGATGAGCGTATCAGCGATGAGATGGCAGCCATCATGGACCCCTTTGGCAATGCCACGCATACTGCCCTTTCATTTCCTGTCCTTGGTGAAGATGTGCTAATCACGGGTGCGGGACTGATTGGTTCTATGGCGACAGCGATTTGCCGCTTCGCAGGGGCGCGTAATATTGTGGTCAGTGATATCAGTGATTATCGCCTAGCGCTTGCCAAAAAAATGGGCGCGACCATGACCATCAACCCAGCCAAAGGTGAAACCATCGAAGGTGCCATTGCTGAGTTAAAAATGCACGGCTTTGATATTGGGCTTGAAATGTCAGGCTCGCCTCAGGCTTTTGATTCGATGATTAGTAACATGTATAACGGCTCTAAAATCTCTCTTTTGGGCATTTTACCGAACACCACCACGGTGGATTGGAGCAAGATTATTTTTAAGGCGTTAACCCTAAAAGGCATTTATGGCCGTGAGATGTGGGAGACGTGGTATCAGATGGAGCAAATGCTGATTAGCGGTATTGATTTATCGCCCATCATTACCCACCGCATGCACATTGATGACTTCCAAGAAGGCTTTGATATCATGGAAAGTGGGCAATGCGGTAAGGTGATTTTAAGCTGGGATTGATAACGTGGTACATCAGTATTTGATGAGTCGTGGTTAGGGTTTAAATTATTACGACTTATAAGACGGCACTGATTTCAGTGCCGTTTTTTATAGAGTAAAAATCATACGGAGGATAAGCTATGGGTAATTCTGAAGCTGATAAACTTGAAAAATATTTAGCAGAAAAAGCCAAACAAGATCAGGAAAAGGAGCATGAGTCTAAGCCGCTCTCTGCCTATGATGCTTGCGTGCTAAAGGAAAGTGCTAAGATTCATGAGTTGATTGCTGAGGCTCAGAAGGGTTTGGATAGTGAGTAATTTTGATTAAATCATTATGTATAAAAAAATGATCTTAATCGATATTTTTATTTTTTAACACATCATATGATGTTATAATTTATAAAAATTACATGGATGAAACTAATATGTACCAAGCACCACAGTATGAAATCTTCAGCGACTTAGATAGCCGCAACACAGATGGTGAGCTTATAAACAATAGCGAAGCCGTGGAAATTTTGAAGAATAAATTCGGTTTTACTCCTCAAGTCATTTTCGATGCTATTCAAAAAGCTGATCAAAATTTCAATATGAAAACTAAGGTAAACTGTGCAAGCGGTATAGCGCGTTGGGGTGACATTGGGGAAAACATAGCCCTACAATTAATTTCTAACGAAATCGAATTTAGCCGAGGTCAAGGACAACCTACATTAACCATCGTTGATAACAATATTCAAATTATTATCATGTCCAGTAATGACGCTTTAGGTAATATGAACTTGCCGATTTCCTCCAACTGTTCAAAAGGTATTGAGACGAAACATAAAATTGATATAAATAAATATAGAAATATGACTAGCGAGAAACTAGAAACTTGGGTTCTATATTATCCTTCAAGAAAACACGAAATTTATCAAGATGATGCTCCAAGTTTAATTTATGAACTTGCAAGACCAATGTCTTATATAGTAATGGATGATGGAAAAATTTTTCCAACTGATCATGATTGTAGATTGATGTTTTCTTCAGATTCAGAAAATGAGGTTCAGTCATATATGAGTGAGTTTGCTGATGAATCAGTGAACGAGGACTCGTTTGAAATTGGGTATAAAAATGCGAGCAATGAAGAGTAACTTTGAATTCAATAAGCGCCGTCTAAAAATAGCTAAAGACTTAAAGGGGAAAACGAATAAAGATCTAGCAAATATATTGTCATGTACTGAAGCTACAATTTCAAACTATTTGAACGAGAATAAACCTTCAGTGCCTGATTTCGAAAAAGTAGTCAAGTTAAGTGAGTCATTAAACCTACCTTTTGACTTCTTTAACTCCACTTTCAAAACACAAGTGGTAGATGAGCAAATTTTCTTTCGTTCATATAGCCGTATAAAAGCTCAGTACAGAAATTCTGCACTTGCTTACAGTGAGTTTGCAATTCAAACCTTAGAGTATTTTGACAAAACAATATCTAATCTTCCCATTTTCCAAGGCTTCGATATTGATACTTTGGTTAATGAGCCTGAAAAAGCTGCTTTAACACTTCGTGGCGATTGGCAATTAGGTATTCTACCGATTAAAAACATTATTGCCCTACTCGAATCACATGGTATTGCAGTATTCCGTTTGCCAATGGAAGTAAAAGAAGTTGATGCATTCTCTTTTTATCATGATGGGCGACCTATAGTATTTTTGAATACAGCGAAGTCAGCAGAAAGAATGCGCTTCGATGCTGCTCATGAACTTGGTCACTTAGTTCTGCACAGTGATGATAAAAATGTACTTGAAAATATGAAGGACAAAGAGCACGAAGCTGATAGGTTTGCTTCCAGTTTTTTAATGCCGAGAGAAGCATTTGTAGTTATGGCTCCAAACAATCTAAATCTACCGAATCTAATCAGCTATAAAAAATACTGGAAAGTATCTCTTGCAGCTATGAACTATAACTTACACACTAATGGATTATTAACTGATTGGCTTTATCGTTCTAATTGTATCGAGTTTAGTAAACAAGGATATAATAAGTTAGAACCTGAACCTATTGAACGTGAACAACCGATTCTACTTAATAAGATTATTAAGGTTCTCTTAGAAAAAGAAGGTAGGAATTTTTATGAAAATATTGATTTTGGCTATCAAATTTTAGATGATATAACGTTCAAGTTAATCAGTAAAAACACTAAGCCTAGACTGAAATTACTCTAAGATCATTACTCCAAACACAAAAAAGGTGAGCCTAAGCCCACCTTTTCATTTCAACAAACAGCTATCTAAAATTATCAGCAATTGCTAGAGGTTTGAGTAGCGAGGAAAACATGCGCAAGCACTACACGTCGTAGGCTCAGCAAGTTTGATGAAGCTAATCAAGCATCTAGGTTTGCGACTAGCGTAACCAAGTACGAGCATTACGGAACATACGCATCCACGCACCGTCCTCATCCCACTCTTCTGGTTTCCAGCTGTGGTTATAGGCTTTTAGGTTACGCTCAGGATGTGGCATCATAATCGTCACACGACCATCCGTGCTACATAGACCAGTGACACCGCCGACCGAACCGTTTGGATTGAGCGGATACGTCTCGGTTGGATGACCTTGACTATCGACGAAGCGCATCGCGAGCTGACCGTGTTTGGCCATACCGTCGATTTCAGTCGTATTCAATGTGGCATAGCCTTCACCATGCGCCACAGCGATTGGCAAGATGCTGTCTTGCATACCCTTGAAGAAGATCGACTTGGTACGCTCGATTTTGACATTGACCGTACGCCCTTCAAAACGCGCCGATTTATTAGCGATGAAGCGTGGGAAATTATCCGCGCCTGGGATGAGGTCTTTTAGCTGAGCCATCATCTGACAACCGTTACAGACACCTAGTGAGAAAGTCTCAGGACGGGCAAAGAAGCGGACAAACTGCATGCGTAGCTCGTCATGGAACAAGATAGAGTTTGCCCAGCCAGAGCCTGCACCCAATACATCACCATAACTAAAGCCACCACAAGCGACCAGACCATCGAAGTCACGTAGATTAATGCGACCATTCAGTAGATCGCTCATGTGTACATCGACCGCTTCAAATCCAGCTTGGGTAAAGCCTGCTGCCATTTCTGTCTGACCGTTGACGCCTTGCTCACGCAAGATAGCGACTCTTGGTTTGCTGTTATCAGAATCAGCGCGACTGTTTACATATGGCTCTTCAACTTTCTGATTCAAATCAAAGTTTGGCGCAGCGATGAGGCCTTGATGGCTCGCATCAGCGATTAAGTCATACTCTTGCTGTACACACGCTGGGTTATCACGGCGACGGGCGATTTGATAGCTGACCTGCGTCCATGCTTGCTGCAATTCAGTACGGCTGAAGCGTAAAGTGTCATCACCCATAAGGGTTGGCGTTTGGATAAGGAGACTGTCTTCTTCCGAGCTTTGACCAACGAGGCTGAGCATGTCAGCAACGTTAAACTCTTCTGCCAATTGCATGAGAGCAGCGACGTTTTCTGGCAATACTTGGATGACTGCGCCCAATTCTTCACTGAACAGCTGACCGAGTAAGTTATTGTCGGTCAATGACAGCTTGATACCTTGACGGCTAGTGAACTGCATCTCAGCGATGGTCGCTAGTAGACCGCCATCACCGATATCGTGATAGGCGCTGATGACACCTTGTGCATTGCCCGCTTGGACAAAGTTAAAGAAGTCGACCAAGTCGCTCGGCTGTGCCAAATCTGGGCAATCGTTACCCAACTGGCTCAGCGTTTGCGCAAGGATTGAACCACCTAGACGTAGCTTGCCTTTAGACAAATCAATACGGTAGAACGCGCTGTCGCCATTGATTAGCTCAGGGGTTAGCGTTTTTGCCACGTCAACCACAGGAGCAAACGCAGTAATCACGAGGCTCATTGGTGATACGACTGATTTATCCGTCTCACCTGCTTCACTGCTGTCAGTCCAGTTGGCACGCATTGATAGCGAGTCTTTACCGACTGGGATAGCGATACCCAGTGCTGGGCACAGCTCTTCACCGACGGTATAGACAGCGTCAAATAATGCTGCGTCTTCTGCATCATCACCACAGGCTGCCATCCAGTTCGCCGACATTGTGATATCAGACAACTGAGCAATACGCGCACCAGCGATGTTGGTAATCGCTTCACCAATGGCAAGGCGTGCTGAGGCTTGTGGGCTGATTAGGGCGACTGGTGTACGCTCACCAATACTCATCGCTTCACCGCTCATCACCTGACCATCGAGCGCAATCAAGCCTGACGCTGTCACCGCACAGTCAGATACGGGCACTTGATAGCGACCCACATACTGATCACGCACGACCATACCTGTGATAGAACGGTCACCAATGCTGATCAAGAATGATTTACTAGCGACCGTTGGATGACGCAACACGTCTTTGATAGACTCAGCTAAATTAACATCGCCTAACTCTAATGCTGGCAAGCTGCTGTCAGAACGCTTAAAGCTACGCTTCATCTTCGGCGTGCCACCTAGCAATACTTGCATCGGCATATCGACAGGCTGCTCAGCGAGCAAGGTATCGTCAACGACCAGCTGACGGACATCCGTGGCTGTTCCCAAGATGGCATACGGGCAACGCTCACGCGCACAGATAGCATCGAATTGGGCTTCGCTTTCTGGATGAATCGCAAGGACATAACGCTCTTGCGCTTCATTTGACCAGATGGCCATTGGCGACATGCCAGCTTCTAATGATGGAACTTTACGCAGATTTAGTACCGCGCCCATCTCGTGGTCATTGACCAATTCTGGCATCGCATTAGAGATACCGCCCGCGCCCACATCATGCAATGACACGATAGGGTTACCGTCTTTGCCGTTATTGCTGGCATCAACATCACTACCAGCGAGAGCCCAGCAGCGATCTAGAACTTCTTGGCAGCGACGCTCCATCTCAGCATTGTCACGCTGAACTGAGGCAAAATCCAAGCCTTCATCAAGGTCACCACTATCAACCGAAGAGGCTGCACCGCCACCAAGACCGATTTGCATCGCAGGACCACCAAGGACGATTAATAAATCACCTTGTTGAATAGCATTTTTTTCAATGAGGTTGCGTTTGATATTGCCGTAACCACCTGCCAGCATGATTGGCTTATGATAGCCGCGCATCTCGCTGCCGTCTTTTGCCGCTGAGATATCAAGCTGGAAGCTACGGAAATAACCGCATAGATTAGGACGACCAAACTCGTTTGAGAAGTTGGCTGAACCGAGTGGTGCTTCAGTCATAATCTCAAGGCTGGTTGCCATACGATCTGGCGTACCGTAAGCCTGCGTACTCAGTTGACCTGACTGCTCCCACTTTTCGCTAAGCTCTGGGATATGTAGATGTGATACGTGGAAGCCTGTGAGACCTGCTTTTGGCTTACCGCCTCGACCAGTTGCGCCTTCATCACGAATCTCGCCACCAGCACCCGTCGCCGCACCCGAATAAGGGGCAATCGCTGTTGGATGGTTATGGGTTTCGACTTTCATTAAAATATCGATTTCTTCTTGATGAAAGTCATAAGGATGGGCAGAGTTTACGTCCATCGCGTCGGTAGGAATTGGATAAAAACGCATACCCTCAGAACCTGCCATTACCGCGGCATTGTCTTTATACGCTGACAAGATACCTTGTGGATTGGCTTTATAAGTGTTCTTAATCATTTGGAACAATGACTTTGGCTGAACTTCACCATCAACTGTCCATTCAGCGTTGAAAATCTTATGACGGCAATGCTCTGAGTTGGCCTGTGCAAACATCATCAACTCAACGTCCGTTGGATTGCGCTTTAGCTCATTGACATACGCATTCATCAGATAATCAATATCTTCGACAGATAGCGCAAAGCCGAATTCTGTGTTGGCTGATTCTAGCGCTGACTGACCTTGTCCGATGACATCGATATGATTCAGTGATGCTGGCGCTTGATCGTCGAACAATTTACTGACATCGCTCAAGTTATAGACCAAGCTCTGAGTCATACGGTCAAACAACACCTGCTCAGCGGCAGTAGACAGCTTTTCACTGATCTTGCTATCGATGGTAAGCGTATAGACAACGACACGCTCAACGCGATTGATCGCAATTTCACAGTTATTAAAGATATCGGTCGCTTTACTCGCCCATGGCGATATAGTGCCAAAACGTGGACCAACGATGACTTGCAATTGATTGCTTTTTGGGGCTTCAAGGACAGTGCTACTGTCGACAGCAAGTAAGTCTAGCGCTTTTTTATGCTCATCACCTTCTAGTTCTCGTGATAACACATACACTTGCTGGGTATGGATTTGGCTGACATTTAGCTCGGTTTTTTGCTGAAACTGACTGATGAGTTGCTGCGTCTGAAAATCGGTAAGAAACGGTTGTCCGGCGATGGTCATCATAAAGGCATAATCCGTAAGATCAAGGCATCTCTGCCATGCAAAGTAAATGGTCTGGGTATTATAACAAGAAGCCCTGTAATAAGCAGGTCAAAACCAAGATAAATTGCTGATGCTTGCTATTCAATAATAGTGAAATCTTTGCCATCGTTGAAACCCTTGTTACTTTTACAACAGGCTACTTTCACAACAGAAACTTAACAGCGATGTCGTCACAATTTTTACCTAAAGCTTATAATCCTTACAAACCCTCACATCGCCTTACGGGCAACCTATATAAACACAAGGTCACAACTAGGTATTCTAGTTTCAGTTGCTAAGGCGATGATCGTTTTTCTCAATTCATCTGGTTTTCGATACTTGGAAAACACTTAGCCTGAATAAAAACTACTATAAACAATCAACTATTTAATCACTACGACCTAATCAAAATAAAGAAAGGGAAATTTACTATGAGTAGACAAGACCATATCAATAAAGTGCAAGAATTAGTAAAAGACATCAAGTTTGCCATGATGACAACTCGTACTCACGAAGGTCATTTGCATGCCTGCCCAATGACAACGAGCGAGACGAGCATCGGTGCAAAAGAGATTTGGTTCATCGGTGACAAGAGTACCGAAACCGTCAGCGACCTTGAGAAAGATCCGCAAGTAAACTTGGCTTATGTCAGTCAAGATGCCAAAAACTATGTGTCAATTAATGGTAAAGCGGAACTGGTCGAAGACCAAGAGAAATTAGACGAGCTATGGTCGCCGATTTACAATGCATTCTATGAGCAAGGTAAAGATGATCCAAATGTACAGCTGATCAAAGTCGTACCACATGGCGCAGAGTACTGGCTCAGTGGTAGCTCAGTCGTCAATATGTTTAAGATGACTACTGCTGCTGTAATGGACGGCAAAAAAGCGACCAATCTGGGTGAAAATAACTCAGTGACGTTATAAGTTATCTAAACCAGAAATAGCAAAATTAAAAACGCCAGTGGCTAATGCGACTGGCGTTTCTTTATGCGTTATCTATTGATAGGCATTACTGTGGTGGTTTCGCATAACCATTGTCCGCAGGGTAAGCTTGCGGCTGTTGAGGCTTCGGCTTAGATGGATCATATAGGCCATAAACTGCTGTACCTATTACACCTGTATTATTGATAGAGCCTGAGCTGGTATTAGCAGCATAAGCACTCTCTGGCTTACTAAATATAAAGGATGCTACTGAGCTTTGGCTCTTACGGAAACCTTCAATCACCAAATTATCATTTGGATTTAGCACATACCCACTGTCATAGCGACTGGCAGCGCTGCCATTGAGGACATTGATTCCATCGACACTAGCGACGATTTCATAAGTGTTGTCGCTGTTATTATGATACACCAAACGATAGGCCTGACCCGCTTGACCTTGGACGTAGTAATTACCCGAATCTCGATAGATCGATAACGTATCTGTGTCGGTTTCCATCGAAAAATCCACCTTGCCCGCCAGTAGTGACATGCTATTAACCGCACGTCCATTATAAGACTTATCAGCATAACGGACTTGCATCTGCTCGATAGGCTCACTGCTCGTACGGCGCAGATCAACAGTCGTCACTTTTGAGTCGACGTCATCACCCCACTTTGTGCCCAAACGCTCCGATTCTGCCGCGTCCTGAGTGGAACGTTCTGCAGTAGCGTCTGTTTGGATAGATTTTTCTCGCTGAATGGTTGAGGTGGATTCTTCCTGCATGTTTAAGCCAGAAGAACACCCCGTTAATAATGCCAACAATAATACGGCAGCGCCCGACTGTGTCTGATGTAATGTCATGCTTATTTCCTTATTTGAATGCCGTTTTATGATAGCTCGATCAATTTTCTTGTATTTTGTTCAGGGTCTGTTGAACATTCAAACGTGGTGCTGGCAGTCATTATTTTTTAGACAATATGCAGTGAAATTTTTGATGCCTAGTCATTCTAGGTTAAACAATTTCGCCATATATTGGCAAAAAAGAGTATTGCCCTGAAAGGCTGATGCTAAAATCACCCCAAACGTTGTTGCAAGCCTAGCTAAGGTCTCGACATTATCGTCGGTTTGCGCCTAGTTTGGTGCAATTTTAGCAATCAGCAGCCCTAATATTTGAATGTTCAACAGACCCTAATAATTTTGAGTATATATCAACCATACAAACAATGTCTAAGGCAAATAGGCAACATCAGCCGTATTTCAAACAGACCATAAAAAACGCCAGCGGCTAATGCGACTGGCGTTTTTGTTGTCTATGTAATTTGTTGACCATATCTGCGTTATATATTTACCCGCTTTGCTTTAGGTACGGCCAAGCCGCTTTAAGATAAATCATCATCGACCATAGTGTCAAAATAACAGCAGCAACCATCAGCACATAACCGATCGTTTCGAGCGATTCCCAATTGAGCAATAACACCGTGATGGCAACCATTTGAAACGTTGTTTTTAGCTTGCCGACATACGACACCGCCACACTGGTACTTTTGCCCAGCTCTGCCATCCATTCACGCAGCGCTGACACCGCAATCTCACGCGAGATAATCACAATCGCGGCGATTGCCATAATAATATTGGGATGCCATTGCACCAAGATAATAAGCGCCGCCGCCACCATTAACTTATCAGCGACAGGGTCTAAAAAACGACCGAAGGCTGACATAACATTAAGCTTACGGGCAAAATATCCATCAAGCCAATCAGTAATCGCTGCAATAATAAAAACGCTAGTCAAAAGTAAATGTCGTAACAAGCTATCACTAAATTCGCTCATACCGACCCGCGCAATCACATTGTCTGATATGGCAGGCATGCCAATCCCCATAGCAGGTGGCCAATAAGCAATCGCGACAAATAGCGGAATCATTAAAATCCGCGCGATAGTAAGGTTATTAGGCAAGTTAAAAATACTCTTGGTATTTTGCGGCTCCTGCGTATGCAAATGCGTATTCTCAGTCATGGCAAACCCAGTTTTATATAGACATATTAATGGTAGATAGCTTAGCATTTTTCACGCAGGTCGTCATGCCATCTCTTTAGCTATTCAGTTATCGATATAGTCAGTTGAATTTAAAAATAGTCAGTTGAATTTAAAAATAGTCGGTTGAATTTAAAAATAGTCGGTTGAATTTAAAAGTAGCACAAGGCAACCGAGTGTAGATGTATAGCTAATACTTCAAGCGAGGTTAACGCAGTAATACTTTTATAGTGAAATGACTATTAAAATTAATCAATCTTTCATATATAACTACAAAACTTTGATACGCATTTTTCAATGTTAGATATGACACGACCAAAAGACTCATCTACTGGAGATGCAATACGACGTTAATTTTCTTTCTCATAAGCTCTAAACGTAATGTCATGTAACCAAAATAACCAAACCGCTGTCAATTGCGCTATGATAGCGATTCTGATAAAAACACTTGTACACTTAAATATGTAAGTAAATATATGCAGTTATTGAATTAATCATCACTACCCTAATATTAGTTAATATAGAAACACTCATAATAACAATAGGTCACAACCACTGCCTCTGTAGTTCCTTTACACGATCAGTTTTCCTCGGCCCACAGTTCCTCCTCTGTGGGCTCTTTTTTGCCTACAATTTATGCTCAGTTAAAGGTTTTGTCATATAAAAGTATAACCATCTGCAAAAATCTGTATCGTTTGAGCAATAATCTAAGAAGCAGCATATTGCTTACAAGGAAAAACCCACCATAAGGTGGGTTTTTATAATACAAATGATGAGTCGGCGATGGCTTAATAACACAAAGAAAGATATTTAGAGCTTTACATCACTCAGTGTCATCGCCGTTATTTTAATTGGCACAGCGAATAGCCACGCAGTACCAGCAGTACAATAGAATCTGTTGTTATGATAAGACACGATTTGGGCAGTAAAATCGTTTGAATCTTGATCACACATAGCTTCTTCATCACTATTATCATCTACCGCACACCATATCTCATGGCAGCCATGCTCAAGCATTACACGAGTCAGCTCACTTCCTCTAAGCACTATATTCACCTCTAACTTCGTACTATTTTGTATATTATGTTATACGAATATAACTGTTTATTAGCAATTTGGGTAGCTTTATTTTCAATTAAAGTATTACAAATTAATACACAAATTTTCAGTTATAAGCGACTATAGATTTATATCATCATAAAAAAGTTCTACTTTTTTTACTGGTATGGCGCATTGCCATTCAATGCCTTCTTTACAGGAGAATTTATCGTTATCAAAAGAAATAATGTGCCTTAGCGAATCATATTCAGTGCTATCGATACTAGCCATCGCCTGCTCGTCGCTCTCATTACTGACCGCACATAAAACCTGCTTATCCCCTCGTGCTAGCATGGCACAAGTCAGCCCACTACCTCTCAATCTGGTACTCATAAACTATCCTTTATTTTCAATAAGTTATAGATTTCTTGCTATATCATATAGATATAGAGACACTATATAGTATTGATTTATAGTCTCTTTAGTATTTAAGTGTATATGCACGTTAACTCGTCGCATCCATCGCTTAGTGTTTTTTAATTTTAAAGGGCTCTGAGAATTGTAAAATCAAAAAGCCAACGACCGATAATATAATGGCAATCTCATAACGACCGTAAGCCACCGAAATACCGATGGCACCCGTATTCCATAAGCTCGCTGCCGTGGCAGTGCCCTTTGAGCCTTTTTCATTTTTAAAAATCGCCCCACCACCGATAAATCCCATACCTGTGATAATGGCATACATGATTCTCGCTTCACCAGTAGCATCATAAATATCCATACCAACCAACATGAACGCGCATGACGCAATGGTTACCAGTGGAAACGTCCTTAACCCCGCGCCGTTGTCTTTCATCTCACGATTAAGGGCAATCGGTAATGACAATATAAAGGCGATACCCAACTGGAAAAAATGATAGCCCATCAGCTCTAAATCTATATCGAATCCAAACATCGTTATCACCTTTTCATATTAAGAAAACACCCTTAAAGTCCAGTTTCGGATAGCGTCAGTCGCTAAGTAAACTTGGCCATTATTTTGCTTTGTTGATTGCCTCAACCGTCTGTTGTGCCATTTGATAGCAACTTTCGATATTGCCTTGTCCGCACCAATCACCACTGACAATCCATTGATGAGACTCGTCTATCAAGATGCCTAATACTTCTTTATCACTATCAGTGACAGTGGCGGCATAACGCCAACGATGGCAATCTATTTGGCTAGGAGCATGGTCATCGTTCCAATTCAATGCTTGCTTGGCAGCTATTAATAACTGCGCTTTGATCGTCTCCATATCGTCATCGATATGCTGCTCTGACCAGTCGTTGCGCGCATGAATAGTGACACTGGGTAGTAGGTCATCGCGAGCAGGTTTTTGGTGTTCGATAAATATTCTATCGAGTATAGAGTGATTGAGATAAGCCACATCCCAGCGTGGCGCTGCTTGAGCGCTTAACATTTTTGGTAATGTATCAAAATTATCCCAACCCAGCATCAGCGTATAACACGCCAGCATTTTTTGCTTAGAAATCTTGGCTTGCTCAGCAAAGCCGCTCTCTGCCATTAGCTCTATGGTCTGACCATTAGGCGCGGTACATATCACCCAGTCAAAGTGACCTATACTCGCACCAGTCTCGTCAAATAGCTCAGTTTTTTTATCAACCTTTGCCGCTAGAGAATTATCATATTGAGCCAATGGCGCAACGCGGGTTTTAAATTTTATGGTGCTGTACTGCAACTCATCAGCCAGTGTACGCCCCCAACTGGTCATTTTTGGCGTACTGATATAGCGGGCTTGCATGGGGTTCCATTGCTCTTTAATGTGAATATCAGGCGATTGAGTATCATGATTCGCTGGTGTTAAATCGATCACCTGCGCGCACCATGGCTGTAGCAATCCCGTCTCTAACCAAGGCGTAATGAATTGCTTAAAACTTGCCGTCTTAGCCGTAAAAAACTGTGCCCCAAATGCCCATTGCCAGTTTTTACCAGTGGGGCTATCAGTACGATATCGAGTGGCTAAACGCCCTACGCTACGTGACTTTTCAAAGACAGTAATTTGCGGTAAGGGTGTTTGCTCACTATCTTGTGCTATGTTTTGAGCAAAGGCGCGCTCTAATAATGTAGCGGTAAACAGCCCAGTCAAACCACCACCAATGATAGCGATTTTTGGTGATTCTGTAGCGACAGCGGGCAAAGAGTGATTGGTCATAATGACAGCAGGCCTCATATAATGTTTGATAAAAAAGGGAGTGATAATAGTAGGAATGTTTTCGACAGTATGGTTATCGTTAGATAAGATGGTTATAGAAAGTATTGAACCTTTAAATTTTGTTGATATCAATATCGTCTGCGTAAAAAAGCCATGCTAGTTTTCATAACATGACTTTTCTGAACGCTAATCGTCTATTTACTGAACGTGCTTTTAATCGATAATTTAGCCTACTCTCCTCGCGCAGCTTTGACTACCTCAACCAGCTGATTAATCACCGAGCTATCCGCAAGAGTAGACAAATCACCCAAACCTACATATTGCCCTGCCGCAAGGTTACGTAAAATACGGCGCATAATTTTGCCCGAGCGGGTTTTGGGTAACGCTTCAACGATATGAATAGCATCCAAATTGGCAATCGGACCAATCTCAGCGCGAACATGTCGATTCAGCTCAGCCTTTAGCGCCTCTGTCTCTTTTTCACCCGATTTTAGAATAATAAAGGCACAAACGCCCATGCCGCGAATCTCGTGCGGCATCCCGACAATGGCGGCCTCCGCTGTCGCAGGATGCGCGACCACGGCACTCTCAATTTCTGCTGTTCCCAGACGATGCCCTGCGACGTTAAGCACATCATCGACGCGACCCGTGATCCAGTAATGTCCATCTTCGTCACGCTGCGCCCCATCACCAGTGAAATAATAACCGGGATACTCACTAAAGTACGTCTTTAAAAAACGCTCATGGTCATTATAAATAGTACGCATTTGCCCCGGCCAACTGCTGTTAATTGCCAAGTTTCCTTCAGCAGATCCTTCTAGCATAGTACCGTCACTATCAACAATCTCTGGTTTGATACCGTACAAAGGATTCATCGCTGCGCCCGGCTTAAGGGCGACCGTGCCTGGTATCGGTGCCATGAGGATGCCGCCTGTCTCAGTTTGCCACCAAGTATCTACAATCGGACACTTGCCGCCGCCGACGACATGGTAATACCAGTCCCATGCTTCGGGATTGATCGGCTCGCCGACTGTTCCGAGTAGTCGCAAACTTGAACGATCAGACTCCCGCACAAAGACATCGCCCTCCTTCATCATCGCTCGAATCGCCGTCGGTGCAGTGTACAGAATGGTCACATCGTGCTTATCGATAATATGACCGATGCGTGCCCATGTGGGATATTCTGGTACACCCTCGAACATCACCGTCGTCGTACCGTTGGCAAGCGGTGCGTAGGTTGCATAAGTATGACCTGTGATCCAGCCTACGTCCGCAGTACACCAGTAGACGTCATCGTCTTTAATATCGAACACATCTCGAAAAGTAGAGAGAGCATAGGTGATATAGCCGCCCGTGGTATGCAGCACACCTTTAGGTTTGCCAGTAGAGCCAGAGGTATACAACAAAAATAGCGGGTCTTCGGCATTCATAACTTCTGGCTCGCAATGTTCTGACTCGCCATCGACCAAGTTATGATACCAAACATCACGGCGACCACTCATCGGTACAGAATTGCCCGTACGATGAACGACAATGACGTTGGTGACGCTGTCAGTGCCATCCATATCTAGTGCCCGATCGACATTGGCTTTAAGCGGCGTATGCTTATTACCACGTAAGCCTTCATCAGCCGTAATGATGATTTTTGAGCGACTGTCTATCAGGCGATTACCCAAGCTCTCAGCAGAAAAGCCACCAAAGACCACGGAATGTACAGCGCCAATACGCGTACATGCCAGCATCGCTATCATTGCTTCAGGTATCATCGGCATATATAGGGTTACGCGATCGCCTTTTTTGACCCCAAGCTTACGCATAGAATTACCCAAGCGACAGACCGCTTGATGTAGCTCTTTAAAGGAGATGATTTTGTGCAGTGAAGGGTGATCGCCCTCCCAAATAATGGCAGGCTTGTAAGGATTTTTTTTGACATGTCGGTCGAGACAGTTGACAGAGATATTCAACTCGCCGTCCTCAAACCATTTTATGCGAAAATCATCCAAATCATAGTTAACGTCGCTGATTTTGGTCGGTTTTTTTATCCAATCGATCAGCTCGGCACGCTTCGCCCAAAAAGCATCATTAGCCTGAGGTGATTCGATAGATTTTTCATAGTCTTCGCGGTATTGTTCGGCGGTAGTATTGGCAGCAGCGATAAATTCGGCTGCAATGGGGAATGATTTTTGAGTCATCGTATTTGTCCTTTTTAATTATTATGACCTGCACGCATAACGGTCGAAAACGACTGCCTGTACAGGTGATAAGGGTCATCTTCCATAATGTGTGACACTTAATGGTTAGTTTGACAAATAAGCAGAACGGTTGCAAGGTATCAACAGCCATTCATAACAATATGCCTATATAGCGGTATACTTGCTCACCCATGATAAAATTTATTGACGAGGTGTGGTTTTGCATCTACTCGCTTTTACTATTGGTATTGACCAATTTAAAACATTTTTTGATTTTGGCATAAACAAAGGCATCACCGTCCAGATATCAGATAATGATATGACATTTAATCCTTGTAACCTTGTATGAAATATGGACAATAGCTACACGCGAGATACGACGCCAAAATACACCCTTCACCAAACCCTCTTATTGACCTGCTGCTATAAAGATAAGCAATCGGCGTTGTTGATTCGATGACGGATTTGGTGGCTGGTTTTTAAACCTATTATTTTATGAGACTACCATGAGCAATCTGCGCAATGCATCACAATACACCCACTATGATGTCATCATCATCGGCGCTGGCGCGTCAGGGCTATACTGTGCGCTCACAGCGGGTCGTCGTGGTCGCCGCGTACTGGTATTAGACCATGCCAATAAAGCGGGCAAAAAAATCCTCATGTCAGGTGGTGGACGCTGCAACTTTACCAATTATTATGTGGAGCCTGAGCACTTTATCGGTGCCAATCAACATTTCTGTAAATCCGCGCTCAGTCGTTATCCCAGCTGGGAATTTATTGGTATGGTGGCAGCACATAAGATCCCTTACCATGAGCGCGAACATGGTCAGCTATTTTGTGATGATTCAGCGCAAGATATTTTGACCATGCTCCTCGCGGAATGTACGGCAGCTGGTGTACAAGTAAAGCTAAATGCGCAGATTGACAGTGTACAAGCTATCGAAAATGACAAGAACGCCAAATTTGAATTACTGACCAGCAAGCAGTTTAGTAAAAAAGAAAAGCAAGAGAGAAAAGAATCCGCCAATCAAACAAAACTGCCGCAAACAGGCTACCGCTGTGAGTCACTCGTGGTCGCCACGGGCGGACTGTCTATTCCAACGATGGGAGCCAGTGGTTTGGGATATGAATTGGCGCAGCAATTTGGGCACACGCTGATCGCAACCGATGCCAGCTTAGTGCCTTTTACCTTTACGGATAAAACGGGTGAGCTTATCCGATCTTTGGCTGGTATTAGTTTGCCAGTCATCGCTAGCAATGAGCGCATCTCTTTTAAATTGCCTATGTTGTTTACCCATCGCGGACTGTCAGGCCCTGCTATGCTACAACTATCAAACTATTGGCACACTGGCGAGACCATTAGTATCAACCTGCTGCCAAATATCGACATAACAGCGCTGCTCCTGGCGCACAAAAAATCGCACCCAAAGCAACTGATTCGGACGGTCATCGCGGATTATACCGATAGCGGCGATGACAGTAATAAGTTACCAAAAAAACTGCTTGCCGCGCTACAAACGCACCTTTGGGACGATATCAAAGACACCGAACTTGCCAATATTAAAGATGAGCGGCTGACGGAGCTTGGCGCGACTTTGAATGGCTGGCAGCTCAAACCCTCTGGTACAGAAGGCTATCGTACCGCTGAGGTGACCCGCGGCGGCGTAAAAACTGATGAAGTCTCCTCAAAGACCATGCAAAGTAACATGCAAGAGGGCTTATACTTTATCGGTGAAGTGCTGGATGTTACTGGTTGGCTTGGCGGTTATAACTTCCAATGGGCATGGGCCAGTGGCTTTGTCTGCGGTGAAGTGGTTTAGCCTCATTTAATCATAACGATTTAGCATTGTTTAATCATGAACAGTGCCATGGCTAAATGCCCACCACGCTCTAATGAGATATCCCTATTTTTATTCTACTTAAGTTGCCTTTTATCTACATTAGTCCTTGATAAATTATTAAAATAAACACAATATAGGTAGCTATAAATGTAGCGTAACTTAACAGAACTTTTTTATTAAAAAACATGTTTCGTCTGACGAGGTAATAAATGCGTCCTATTAAAAATATTCATGGTGATAAAGCGCCGCACTGGGTAGGTGACGGCTTTTATGTAAAGACCTTAATCAACCATCTTGACGATAATCCTCATTTTAATTATAGCCATACCGACCCTTTTTTATTATTTGATTATGGCAAACCGACGACCTTTGATCCGAACCCCCATTATAAAACACAGCCGCATGGAGTCGGACAGCATCCACACAAAGGCTTTGAAACCGTCACTATCGCCTACGAAGGTGAAATCAGTCATGCCGATTCAGTGGGCGGGCAAGGGATTATTCAAAAAGGCGATGTGCAATGGATGACCGCAGGTCGTGGCATCATGCACGAAGAGTTTCATTCGGAGGCTTTCGGTCAACGCGGTGGGATCTTTAGTATGGTGCAACTGTGGGTTAACTTGCCAAGTGCGCACAAACTGACCGACCCAAACTATCAAAGCATCAAACGGGCAGATCTGCCTATCGTTGAGTTGATCGACAGCAGCAACCCTGACCACCAAACGACGATTATTGGTAAGGCGGCTATCATTGCTGGTGTGTGGCAAGAAATAACAGGCGCGGCAAATACCTTTACTCCGATTAACTTATGGGATATTGAGCTGGATACTGCGGGCGCGACGACGCTAAAAGTGCCCAACACCCACAATACGCTACTGCTAGTACAAGAAGGTGAGCTACTGGTCAATGGTACGTCAGTCAGTGCCGGTAATTTGATTCAATTTGATGCGCCAACTCAGCACCGTACTGATGACCAAGCTCAGCAAACACTGGCTACTGATAACATTGAGCTGCATTATCCTGCTACCGAAAATGGCGAGCAAGCACCAGTCAAGCTTTTACTATTAAGCGGCGAACCTATCGGTGAACCAGTCGCAGGTTATGGCCCCTTTGTAATGAACACCCAAGAAGAGCTCCGCCAAACGTTTCGGGATTACCAAACGGGCAACTTTGTTAAATAGTTAAAATACAGGCATCAAAAAGCCACCTGACGCAGACCGTCAGGTGGCTTTTTATTATGTACTTATGTATCGGCTAACGGTGAGGGTATTTTTAACACACCTTAAGGTTAGCTAATCATAAGGGCAGCTGATCATCCATTATGCTTGATTCAGGAACGGATAATCGGTATAGCCTTCAGTACCACCACCATAAAAACTCTCTGGATGCTGCTCATTGAGCGCCGCCCCTTCTCGGATACGCTCAACCAAATCAGGATTGGCGATATAATCACGGCCAAAAGCAACCGCATCGATATAGCCTTCCTTGATATTTTTCTCCGCTTTTTCAGCAGTATAGCCACCAGCAGCGATGATCATATTACCAAAAGCATCACGGACACGCTGACGGAATGCATCGCTATAAGGCGTGCCACCTGCCCAATCAGGCTCAGAGAGATGCAAATACATCAGACCACGCTTGTTGATCTGTTCAACTAGCCAGATGTTTTCGTCTTCGTTGTAGCCTGCTTCTACATTGTTAAACGTGCCAAGTGGCGAGATACGAATACCCACATGATCAGCATCCCACGCATCAACACAAGCATCGATGACATCAAGAGTCAGACGCGCACGATTCTCACGGCTACCGCCATACTCATCATCACGCTGGTTGGTTTGCTCAACCCAAAACTGATGCAATAGATAACCGTGTGCACCATGAATCTCTACCCCATCAAAGCCTGCTTCTTTAGCATTTTTGGTCGCTTGGGCAAAATCAGCGATGACTTGCTTAATCTCATCAAGTGTCGCTGGACGTGGCGTGGTCGCTTCAACGCGAATGGCGTGGTTATTGCTATCACGCAATGACGTACGCACACCGACATGCACATCAGACGCTGAGATCGGCGCTTTGCCATCAGGCTGCACGCTTTCATGCGCGACCAATCCTGTGTGCCATAACTGCACCACAATCTTGCCACCTTTGGCATGGACATTATCAACGATGGTTTTCCACGCAGTGATTTGATCTTGGGTATGGATACCCGGCGCGCCAGCATAGCCTTTTGCCTGAAAAGATACCTGCGTCGCTTCAGTAATAACAAGCCCAGCACTCGCACGCTGTGAATAATACTCTCCAGCAAGTGCCGTCGGTACATCACCAGGTTCGATCGAACGCAGACGTGTCAACGGTGCCATGATGATGCGGTTTTTTAGGGTTTGCGTACCCATTTTTACGGGTTCAAATAAATTATCGTGTGCCATAAAAAGCCTTGTTTGTTGTTATAAAACCATAATGATTGGTTTGTTATTAATGAATAAATAGCGCGCTCGTTTTTTAATACGCTATTTATAATCCGTAGTCTTTATAGGGGGCAAACGTGATAATTCCAAGGAAAAATGACCAACAAAAATATTAATATGGCATGATATCGGTATTGATAATACTCATTATTCAACGCCTCTTATTAGCCTATTAAGCGAATGGCTTTAATCATTGAAAAACATAAATAGTAAAATAATATTATTTATCAATAACGTGTACTCATAACCTCTCAGTCAAAAGTCTACTTGGAGCGTGTTGAACGATGACCCAATCGAGATTTTTACAACTTGAGCATCTTTTTAATGGACAACTCTAAAGACAAGTAAGTGCCAAACAATATCACCATCGAGCCGATGATCGCAGGTGTGTCCAATGCTTCATCAAGCAATAAGTAACCCAATATAATCGCAAAAATCGGAATCACTAAGGTAATACTGGTTGCACGCATAGGACCAATACTTTTTATCAATTGATTCATAAAAATCAAGGCAATGGCGGTTGAAAATACGCCGATACAAATGACAGAAACCCAAGCAGTAAGGCTAATGCTTTTACCATATGGGAATTCGTAGACTGCTATCGGCAACATGATAGTACTGGCAATGATAAGCGAACCTGCGGTAATTGCCACTGGCGAGACACTGTATAAGTAGTTTCTGGTGATATTGGCACCGACGGCATAACCGACACAGGCCAATAACGCATAGCCCATTGGTAGCAACCCGGAACTTGACTCAGCGCCCTGCCCGCTACCGCCAAATAAGTTTTCACTCATCAAAATAATCACACCGATAACACCGATGACTAAACCGAGAAGTTGTGTTCTTGACAGTCTGTCTTTAAAAAAGGTGCTGGCGATGAAACCGCTCATCATTGGCACAGACGCATTGAGCACCGCCAACACCCCTGCGTTTACCGAGCGCGCTGAAAATGCAAACAGGATAAAGGGAATAGCCGCAGAAAATAATCCAACCAGCGTCAACACTTTCCAATTATCCCGTATACCCTCTCTGTTTTTTGGGCTGATCAAGACAAAAACCAGCATGGTCAGCCCAGCCAAGACCACACGAAGGCTGGCAAAAGCTAACGAGCCAAATTCAGGCACGCCGATACGATAAAAAATAAAAGACAGCGACCACATAAAGGATAAGGTGATAAAAATAATGAGGTCGCGGTTAGACATGGGGTGATCCTATCAAGCGTTAGACGATTGCTCCTTACTTATAAAATGGCTATTTATGAACTTCTCGTTATGAAATGATTGTTATCAACAAATTCATCATAAAAGCGCAGTTATAAAAGGCTCAGTCGTAAAAAGTATCGTGTGATAAAAAAACCTCGATGATAACTTTTTAATTGCTCGATTGATGTTGTATTTTCTGTATTTATCACTGATTTCTTCTACAAATTTACTTTATCCAAAATAAAGTCAATATCCTTATCGCCGCGCCCTGACAAATTGACCAAAATCGTCTCATCCGCTGACATATCCTTGGCGATTTTCATCGCATAAGCGATGGCATGTGCCGACTCTAAGGCAGGAATAATACCCTCAAGGCGCGACAATGCCATAAACGCTTCTAAACATTCAGCATCAGTCGCCGACTCATAAGTGGCCAGTTTTAAATCTCGCAGATGCGAATGCTGTGGTCCAACCCCTGGATAATCAAGACCAGAAGCAATTGAATGTACGGGAGCTGGCTCGCCTTTTTCATCGAGCAGCACGTAACATTTAAAACCATGAATTTCGCCTTTCACGCCCAGTGACATCGTCGCCGCATGATTAGGAGTATCCAGACCTTCGCCTGCGGGTTCTACGCCTATTTTTTCTACATATTTATCATCAAAAAAGCCGCTAAACATACCAATAGCATTAGAGCCGCCGCCAATACAAGCGACCACTTTATTAGGTAGCTTACCCGTCGTCGCTAAGAACTGCGCCCGCGCTTCATGTCCGACCACTGACTGAAAATAGCTGACCATTTCAGGATAGGGCGCAGGTCCCAGTGCCGAGCCAATCGCAAACATGCTAGTATCAAGCTCATTCAAATAAGTCTCAAAAGCGCTATCGACTGCTTCTTTTAGCGTACCCGCGCCACGCGAGACTGGTACGATATTGGCACCCAAAATCTTCATCCGGCTGACGTTTGGATGCTCCTTTTTAATATCCACCACACCCATGTGAATCTCACACTCCAAACCCATCAATGCTGCTGCCGTCGCTAATGCTACGCCATGTTGCCCCGCACCCGTTTCCGCAATCACCTTTTTTTTGCCTAATTTTTTGGCTAATAATACTTCACCCAAACAGTGATTAATTTTGTGCGCGCCCGTATGATTTAAATCTTCACGTTTAAAATAAATCTGCGCGCCGCCGCAATGCTCCGTCAAACGCTGCGCATGATAAATAGGACTTGGACGACCAACATAGGTCTCACGCAAGCGCTTCATCTCAGCGATAAAATCGTCATTTTTAATGATTTCACGAAAGCCTACTTCGATTTCTGCCATGGCTTTGGCCAGCTCAGGATGACCAATTTTGCCACCAAATTCGCCATATAAACCATCGTTATTCGGTAGTATTGATTGATGTAAACCGTAGCCAGCTGCTGTATTTTGCGTTGTCATAGTTAAGCCTTGTTATTTTAAATGGAGTATTAGTATTGGCATTTTTGCCGAATTATTTAGCATTTTTAGTAATAAAAATATTTTGATGTATTTGTGTTCTAGTACATTGAAACAAGATGATAAGCGAAATTCTCTATTCGGTCAAGTTTACACGTCACTCTAAAAATAATTGACTAAGTAACTGGCTGAGTTATTGACTAAAAGCTGGCAAGAATAATCAGTGAATGAAAGCCCGATTTATCTATAAGTATTACAGCAATCGCTTGACTGAAATACTAACGCAACCTATGTTTGCTAATATGATGCTCGCTTGGCTTAGCGCACCTTTGCAGTCTAAAGCTAATATTATTTCATACGGGCTTTTTAGCTTAAATATCAAATTAGGATACACCATGCAACGACGCCAGCTGATTAAAGCCATGGGTTTAAGCTTAGGCGCTATCAGCACCTCCGCTGCGGTGAGTGGTTGCCAAACGCTTGCCAAGCAGCCAAAGCTACCAAGCAAAATTACTCAAGCTGGGCATTTTCCTAATATCATCGTTGGTAGTGGCTATGGCGGTGCGGTATCGGCGCTACGGTTGAGCGAAAAAGGTCATAAAGTGTTGATACTTGAGATGGGTATGCGCTGGGACAGAACACCCGAACATAATACCTTTTGCAAAATGATTAGCGCTGATAAACGCTCAAGCTGGTTTAGCAATATGCCAAACGCCCCTATTCCGATTCCCATTCCTATCAGAAAATATCCTGGGGTTTTAGACTTAATCGAATACGATAATATGAAAGTCTTTGCAGGGCGTGCTTATGGTGGCGGCTCTATCGTCAATGGCGCGATTGCCATTCAGCCAAGACGCTCGCACTTTGAAGAAACGTTTCCTTGGATTAATTCTGACGAGATGTACGATACCTACTTCCCTCGCGCTATGAAAGAATTAAAAGTCAGTCAAATACCCGAATCGTTTTTTAATCAATCCGAGCACTACGAATTTACTCGTTCAGCTGAACGCCAAGCAGAAAAGGCGGGACTAAAAACAGAGTTTTTCGGTAATAGCTACGATTTTGACTATATGCAAAAGGAAGCGCGCGGCGAAGTGTATAAATCCGCGCTCGGCGGTGAAGTCATCTATGGCAACAATGCGGGCAAATTTTCATTGGATTTAACCTACCTAAAAGACGCTGAAGCCACGGGCAATGTCACGGTCAAAACCTTGCGCAAAGTTAATACTATTCAAGCGCTTGATAACGACCAACTGCGTTTAGAAGTCCATGTTATCAATAAGACTGGCGGTGTGGATAAAGTTGAGCATTATACCTGCGATAAGCTCTTCCTTAATACTGGCAGTACGGGCACCTCAGAGCTACTATTAAAAAGCCAAGCCGAAGGGAGGCTAAACAACCTAAACGAACACATCGGCAAACATTGGGGACCCAACGGTAACATCATGACAGGGCGCAATTTCGTCCATGCTGCTGGCACCACCCAATCTACCATTCCGGTCAAAGGCATCAATATGTGGGACGGCGATAGAGGTGGCTCAAAGTACAAAATCTTTGCCGAACTTGCGCCCTTACCATTGGGACTTGAAACGTGGACAACGCTATATCTCGCCATCACTGACAATCCAGAACGCGGCAACTATTACTATGATAAAACCTCAAAAACCGTCAAGCTCAACTGGAAACGTGAACAAAACGACTATTCCGTAAATGCTGCTAAAGAGCTGATCGAAAAACTCGCCAAAGTAAATGGTGGATCAACTTCAAGTTTGCTGTTTACCAAAGGCTTCGGTGATAACTTCTGCTATCACCCACTTGGCGGCTGCGTACTTGGCAAAGCGACTGATGAGTTCGGTCGCGTCAAAGGGCATAAAAATATCTACGTGCAAGATGGGGCGTTAATCCCTGGTAGCGCTGGCGTCAATCCATATGTGTTTATCACGGGACTTGCTGAGCGGAATATGGCGACTATTTTAAAGGAAGATTTTGGGTAGGTTGTTAGAGTTTTAGGATTTGGTTAGATAGAAAACGCTCTTGAGGGGCGTTTTTTTGGGTTTGTAGAAGTTATTTGATTTTAGGCTCTTTCCGATATTACCCATCATACCAACTGGAAATGTCTACGCTGAATTGGTTGAGATTAATGACACTACCTAATGGCTTCTTAAATAGTACTTCCATCTCACTGTAAACAGGAAATGAAATTGGAATTTCGGCCCCATTATCTTTACGACGATCAGATTCTGATCCATATAGCAAAATCACATCTATAAGTGCTTCGACACTCATTACTAGTGAATTTGCACCAACCTTAATAACATGAATTTTTTCTGGTGTTATTTCTTCAATATACTGATGGGTTGATATTTCTATCAACTCGACCACCGACTCACTATTTATTCGTTTAATCAGCATTTCATCAATATTCTCGAATATCTTATCTGCTACTTCTTTTCTAAGCTCGTCAATCTTTTTAACAAAACCTAGTGTTACAGAAAGATACTGCTCTGCCGTTTTTTTAGTTTTTTCTGTTGAACTATTAAACTTCGATTCTTCTATATGAGTAAATTCACTCAAGTCATTTATGATGTCTTTTAGTTCGTTAGAAACATCATCCACTTCATCAATATAAAGCTTTTCAATTACGTAAAAATCAGAAAGACCACCTTGTATCGCGAATTTTATTCGATGTTTTCGAGTGATTCCGTTAGATGATGTCCCATCTGGTCTAAACCATTCACATTTTCTAAGCTCATTATCTGGCGCTAGTCTATGTAAAACATGCCTTGTAAGTTCACGCAGTGCATAAGCAAAATTATTCAACCTCAGTGCGTTAGGAGTTAAAAGGTTAATAAAAGCAGAATTCAATAATTCTTTTTCAAAACCATCAAGAAGTACACTGTTAATTTTTTCCTGATACTCATTTCTTAAAGATTCCATTTATATTCCTATATAAAATCGTTATTAACTTTTCCACTCACTCATTCTTTGTCGAGATATTTCTACTGCACTCTCAGAGAATAGTTCAGGATAGCGAAGTATTACTGCTTCGAAAGCATAGGCTTCCAAGCCCATCTCTAATAATGCGGTATAACCTTTTGTCTCAGATTTACGATCAACAGCGCGCTCGACAGCATTAATTATTCCGTATTTTTGAATCATTGGCCAAGTTCTAGATGCGCGTGTTTTCTTACCATTTTTGGCACTTAGCACCTCTTCATAAGCATAGACTGCTTTTATAGCTTCTTTCTCTGCCGACGTTTCAGCACCATAGTTTTCAGCTTTTAAGTGAATAGCTCGTTCTTTTGCTTGTTTTACCAAATCTTCTCTGCCTGCATTCAAAGCATTTTTAGCAAAAATCTCACATTTCTTAGGAGTGTCTAAGTTTTTTATCCTTTCATCCATAACCAAATCTCTTCTTATGCATCAGTTAGCTGGTTTGAACCAATGCTATTTGTTACTTAATATCAGTCGTAATCATAACAGAAAGACTAAAAATAAGTTAACTTCTTAAAACTTCAGACTTAAACCGCTCCCATACCACACACCCATTGAATTCCAACCACGCATCGGCAACAATGACAGTATCTATTGATAACATTCAATCTAGAATAATTATTCGAGAAAAAGGACAAACAATGAAACTGCGCATCTTAAAATCTAGCGTTACCAACCCTTGGTTTAACCTCGCGACCGAGGATTGGATATTTAATACGCTCAATCCCGACTCGCACACGCTATTCTTATGGCGCAATAGCGAGACCGTGGTCATTGGGCGCTCGCAAAACCCATGGGTGGAATGCAAAATCGATAAGATGGAAGCCGACAATGTGTTTTTGGCGCGGCGTCAGAGTGGCGGTGGCGCGGTGTTTCATGATTTGGGCAATACCAACTTTACCTTTTTATCGCCCAAAGCCGACTACGATCAAGCAGCGAACTTTACCATCATCATCAATGCGCTAAAAAAGTTGGGCATAGACGCGGACTTGTCCGGTCGTAATGACATGCAAGTCGGTGATAAGAAAATATCAGGTAGCGCCTTTAAACACGCGGCTGATCGTAGCTTTCATCATGGCACATTACTAGTGAACGCTAACATGCAGAAGCTCGGCGATTATCTCAATCCGCATCCACTTAAGCTCAAAGCCAAAGGCATCAAGTCCGTGCGCGCGCGCGTCGCTAATTTGGTTGAGTTTAATGAAGACATCAATCACGAGACTTTATCCGAGGCAATTATCGAAGCGTTTTGTGAATACTATCGCGACAAAGATTATGGCGACACTACGCCAATAGAAGCGTTGGATGAAGCCAGTCTCGCGCAGCAGCCATCATTAAATAAATACTATGAGCAAATGGCAGATTGGGATTGGCGCTTTGGCAAAACACCTGAATTTTCCCATCATATTGAGACACGCTTTGATTGGGGTATTATTGACTTGCACCTTGATGTGAAGCAAGCAGTGATACGCGATGTGGTTATCTTCTCTGATGCGCTAAACGTTGAACTGATTGACCAGTTAAAAGCTGCCCTGACTGGCGTTAAATATAATAAAGAAGCTATTAAAGCCAAGTTGGACGAATTAGGTAAGACTCATCCTGATTTGGCAGCGCAGATTGATGACGTGTCTGTGTGGCTGCTTAGGGAAATGGAAGGTTAGATTTTTGCTTGTTATTAATAATGAATAAAGAGACTCAATTCCCTCTTGTATCCAATTGCTCAAACGCTTTTATGCTTTACGCTGACTGAGCTTGCCGTATAATTTATACCTTTAAATAAACTTAAGTTTGATATTTTACGCTGTAGCCATCTATAATGTGATGCAAATAATAGAATCGCTATAACAATCCAAACTTTAAACGTTTAAGCAAGGTAGCACTATGGCAGCCTATATCACCGTCGGCGCAAAGACCTCTCACGGTGGGACGGTCATCTCCGGCTCACCGCACACCACTCATAACGGCATACCTGTCTCGCGTAAAGGTGATAAAGTCATCTGTAAAAAATGCAAAAAGGTCACCACTATTCTTAGTGGTGATGCATTCTTTATTGTCGATGGCGCACCTATTGCTCGCGGCGGCGATGTCACTAGCTGCGGCGCTAAACTGATTGCTAGTCAGCAGTCTTTTGCGGAGTCGGGTTTTGACGTAGGTAGTATTGAGCAGGCAGCGCCTTTGCAGTTTGCGAAGTCGGATATGAGTAATTCGTTTGTAGATGATAATGAGGAAGAACTTGAAGAAATTCACTTTGCTATTGAAGTAATTGAGTTCAACCATGAAGAAGATTCCATAAGTAACTATGGTTCAGAAGGTAACTCTAGCAATATTGCAGTCGATGAATACAATAATGATGGAGATTATTTAGGTAGCTATAATCTAGCAGATAAACCTAGTGATCTATTGGTTTCTGATTCAACTTGGTATAAAGAAAAAGGTATGGGAAATCAGCTCTCTGCTCTTGCGTCAGATTCGTATCAAGCAGCTGTTGATACTGTAACTTCATATTGGGGTGGCACTAAAAAGAAAGGGAAAGAGTTTGGTGAAAACACGGTCAATGTTGCCAAGCATACTAAAAATGCCATGATTATAAACCTTGGCGTTATAGAAGCTGGATTAAAGGATTTTCCCCAAAGAACTAAGGCCTCGGCAGCAACTGCCATGCTACGATTCGGTCAAAGATCGAACGTAGACTTTGTATATATAGCAGGTGGCGCAGGCGTTAAACATTTTGGTATTGATATAGGAATGTCTGTAAACGTTCATAACGGAAAAGTATATGAACCTGCAATCGCAAATGCTAATGTCAATACTAATAAGGCGCCATCCATTAGTGTTCAGGTAGGGGTTGGACGTATTATAAGTAGTAACATTAAAGATGACGCTAGAGCTACAGATGCCATCCTATCAGGTAAAGGACATTCATATTCTATTGAAGTTGGTCCAGCAACTGCTGCCATTGAAACGACTGATGATGGTACGACCTTTGCAGCAAGCGGTAGTGTTGGTAAAGGTTGGACCATTAAAGGTTCTAATGGCAGCTCTTCTATTGGTGCTAGTAAAGGCTCTACAAATATGGAAGAAGCAACTAACATGAAATACAACTCTGCAAGAAATATAATCAAGTATGTAGGAAAATAATCAGTGAAAATAAGAGGTGAAGAATACAAGTTATCCCATATCTTATTTATTGCTTTCGTTTTTGTTTTCTTCATATTATCTATTAAAACAGAACCGAACAAAGAGCTTGAAGTATATCGACAAGAACTAACAGAGAAGGAAGGTTGGTTGCTTTCCGAAATGAGTAAAATCGCGATCTTTCTAAACTTTGATGAAAGTGAGTATGATTATACTAACCGTGAGGTTTGGTTTTATTCTTGGTATTACGGTTACGACTTTAATGAAGGTAAATTATTAAGGCTAAAACATAGTCTGATCGAAAGAGGTTGGACAGATATGACTAATCGAATGGAAAAGCACGATTATACAACTTTAGTTACAGTAAAATCTGATGAGATAGCTAAAAATATCCAAATCTTATGCAATGATAAAGCCACTATACTTTTGTATATGACAGATATGCAAAAAGACCCTGATTACAAGTCTACTAAAGTTAGAACACTGATTGAACTTCTCTATGACTATAGTTCACCTTGTTATGATTTGATTGAAGAACAGTATGAAAATTCTAGCGATATAGAACTAAATAATTAGTATCACTTTCTAAAATTTAATAACGAGAACATATAAAAAATAAACTGTTAAAAGGATATCTAATGTATCAAAGAAAAACTACTACTCTAATTAAGTCTTTACTATTAGCTACTTTATTATCAAATATATTAATCGTTTCTGCTTGTTCAGCGGAGTCATCAAACACTCCTATACTGTCAAATCAAAGCACTCCTGCTGAGATATACGAACTTGGCCTTGCCTACTATGAGGGTAACTCAGTTCCTCAGGATTATGAAAAATCTTTTAGCCTATTTAAAAGAGCTGCTGATCAAGATTATGCTCCTGCTAAATATGATCTCGGTACTATGTATTATGAAGGTATTGCTGTTGAGAAAGATTATAAAAAAGCATTTAAGTGGTTCCAACAAGCTGCTAACCAAGGGTATTCTAAAGCTCAATTCAATCTCGGTGTTATGTACCATGAAGGTATCACTGTTGAAAAAGATGATCTAAAAACATTTAAATGGCTTCAACGATCTGCTAACCAAGGGGACGCCGACGCTCAGCATCATATAGGCGTCATGTATCATGAAGGTATTGGTGTGGAACAAGATTATAAAAAAGCAATGGAGTGGTATGTATTAGCTGCTGATAATGGATCTTTTGATGCTCAAAACAATATTGGCAATCTTTATGAAAACGGCTACGGCGTGACGCAAAGCTATACCAAAGCATTGGATTGGTACAAAAAAGCTGCGGCTCAAGATCTGGATTTAGCACAACTTAATATCGGTGGTCTCTACGAAAACGGCTATGGCGTCCCTCAAGACTATGACACAGCTTTTGAATGGTACAAAAAGGCCGCCGATCAAGGCAATCAAGAAGCCAGCAATCGCATTGGTAGATTGGTCATGAATGATAAAATCGACGATGAAGGTATCGTTATTTATAGCACTCAAGAAACGGGACTCACATTGGGCGATCTTGAAAACATGAGCCAATGATAATGACGGTTGTATGAGTGAGCAGTAGCTATCTCACACAGTTATTAACTGACAAAATGTTTAATCGCTCCGTCACCCTATCAAACTATCTAAAATAGTTTCGACCTCAATAGTATGCTGCCCCAAGTCTGGCTTTAAATATAAAGCTTTTATCAGAGGTAGTAAGCTCCGGCTCACCGCACACCACTCATAACGGTATCTCTGTCGCGCGTAAAGGCGATAAAGTCATCTGTAAAAAATGCAAAAAGTTCACCACTATTGTTAGTGGTGATGCCTCCTTTATTGTCGATGGTGCGCCTATTGCTCGCGGCGGCGATGTCACCAGCTGCGGTGCGAAGCTGATTGCTAGTCAGCAGTCATTTGCGGAGTCTGACTTTAATGTGGGCAGTATTGCTCAGGTAGCGCCTTTGCAGTTTGCAAAGTCGGAGCCTGATGTTTTATTTGGGAATAGCTTTGCGAGCACTAAAGGTTTATATATAGATTTAAAAGATAATAAGAGTACAGTTTAAGATAGTGGTATTGATGGTAGTAAGTTTTCGGTAAAGATTGTATACAAGCTTTTAATGAGATTAAATCTACTCCGCAAGGGCAACATATAATCTCTGTTATTCAGAACGATAGTAGTATTTATAGAGTTTCCATCGAAACAGTAAATTCTGGAGGCTTAGGATTAACAATAATAAAAAAAGAGCCTATGATTCTTAATCAGCATGAGTCTTGGAAACTGTGGGAGTCGGATGGAATGGTTGATAAAGATATGATTACTGTGAAAATCAACATGAACGTTTATGACCCTTACTTTGTTCGCGCAGATAGTAAAAGTATAGATAGTAAGGCTACAGGTGTTTTTAAACCTACTTTAACAAGGGTAATGGCTCATGAATTAGGACATATAAAAAATTATGTAGATACAGGCAAAACAGATTATAAACATAAAGCTATAACCTATGAAAATACAATTATGAGAGAGCTTGATGACAACTCTATTTTAAGACATCCAAGTGCAAGACACATCAGATACTAGACAATCCTACGAAGAAGCGAAATTCAACACGCTAGCACACTTATATGCTGAGTATTATAATTCTCATGTTGAATTCTATATGCTATATCACGGTGATACTTGTATTAATAAATCAAGAGAAGTTTGATATTGATTATGGTATTACACTATCTGATTACTTGATAAGTCATCGTCAAACTGATCCGAGATACGTAGGCAAGCTGATAATCAGGAAAATATAATGATAAGAGTCGCCTTTACTTTATGCGTATTAATAATAATTGCATCATGTACCTCTAACGATGATATTGATCATGAGCAGACACGTATTGTTTCTCAAGACCATGACAAGTCCATAATAGACAGCGAACTTTCATCATCAGAAAATTCGACAGTTTACGAATATGAAGATTCTAAAACCATTTTACGTCATGTTACTGATAGATGGGAGACCCCTATAAGCCCTGCTAAAAAAGAAAAGAACTATCAATCTTTACTCAATCTTGAAAAAAAGGGAGATATAGAGTTTGCTCAGCACAACTATGGTACGGCATGGAATAGGTATAGTATGGCTTCTATTCATTATCCGTCGCCTAAAGTACTAGTGAAAGCTGGTGACGCACAGATGAGTCATATTTTAAATCACTTTGAAACTATATGTGATTGTGATAGTAATGATTTACCAGAAGACATAAGAAGAAAAAATTTTCAGTTAGATTACTTGCAGTATATTATTAGAAGAGAATATGGTTTAGCACTTGATTTCAACCGCTACCCTAAGAAAAACTACAACAATGAACAAAGTCTAAATAAAGAACAAGAGCAACAATTAATCCAAAAAATTAAATGTCTAAATGAGAAACTTGATTTTGAAGGTGATTCAGCCGATGTTCCAATTTTAAAACCATGTCTTGATTGACCAATCGCAAAAAGAGGTCGATTGTATACCTGTAGCAGAAGGTAAAACTTATGAGCAAGTGAGTCCGAATCAGCCTGTTCAATAGCATTTTCTAACGAGGTTTTAATGCATCAAAGAAAAATCACCCCTTTAATTCAGTCTTTATTACTGGCCACGTTATTCTCTAGTGGCTTGATGGCTGCTGCTTGCTCAGCCGAATCATCAAACATACCAGTACTATCAGATCAAAGTACCCCTAATGAAATGTACGAACTCGGCCTCGCCTACTATGAAGGCAACTCAGTTCCTGAAGATGATAACAAAGCTTTTGAACTGTTTCAAAAATCTGCCGATCAAGGCTACGCACCTGCTAGACATTATCTAGGTATTATGTATTATGAAGGGCTGGGCGTAGATCAAAATTACCAAAAAGCATTTGAATGGATCAAGCAAGCTGCAAACCAAGGATATGCTAATGCTCAATTCGATCTTGGAGTTATGTATCATGAAGGTATTGCTGTTGAACAAGATGAGATAAAAAAACTTGAATGGTTTCAACAAGCTGCTAACCAAGGATACACTGATGCTCAATTCAATCTCGGAATTATGTATCATGAGAGTATTGGTATTGAGCAAGATTATCAAAAAGCAATGCAGTGGTATCTACTAGCAGCTAACAATGGATCTTTTGACGCTCAAAATAATATTGGTAATTTTTACGAATACGGTTATGGTGTGACGCAAGACTATGACAAAGCTTTTGAGTGGTATACCAAAGCGGCTGACCAAGGACTAGATGTGGCACAACTTAATATTGGTGGTCTCTACGAGAATGGCTATGGCGTCCCTCAAGACTATGACACAGCTTTTAAATGGTACAAAAAAGCCGCTGACCAAGGCAATCAAGAAGCCAGTAATCGAATCGGTAGATTAGTCATGAATGGTAAAATCGATGATACAGGTATCGTTATTTATAGCACCCAAGAAACTGGTCTCACATTAGGTGATATTGAAGATATGAGCCAATGATAATGATGGCTGTATGAGCCAGTATTTTTTTAGCTCATACAGCCACTAATTTATGAAATGTTTAACAATTCCATCACTCCGCCAAACTATCCAACATCGTCTTCACTTCAGTCACATACTGACCCAAATCTGGCTCTAAATGAAAACCTTCTACTGGAGTGGGTAAGCCTTTTTGTTTACCTAGCCTAACGATAATCGCGTTCTCTTCTGGCAGCACCAATACCCGCTGACCTAAGTGACCAAGCATGGCGTAAAATGGAATCGGACTGTCCATATCCGTCCACACCGAATGTCCGTAAACTTGCGCTTGCCCTTCTGCAAATGCTGCGGCATTGGGCGTAATCATAAAATCAACGTGCGCTTTGCTAAGCAGTTGCTCACCTTGCCATTCGCCACCATTCAATAGCAATTGCCCAAATTTTGCAAAGTCCAATGCACTGGCATTTAAACAGCAATAAACCTTCTCAATATTTTTTGAACCATCAAGTGACCAATAGCCGTCACCTTGCATTCCAAGTGGTTGCCAAAACTTCTCTTCTAAATAGCTAGAGATAGTATAGCCATGCTCTGCGAGCGCCCGTGATAATGCAATGCCAAGCATTTGCGTATCGCCTGAGGAGTATTCAAACCGACCGCCGCATTCTTGCACAAAATCTCGATTGACCATTTGCTTGACCAAGTCATGACCATAATAGGATTCGGCAGTCGGATTGATCGGAAAATAATAGTCCTCGGTCCAATCATAACCCGAGGTCATCGCTGATAAATCTGCGAGAGTGCAGTTTTGCGCATACTTGTTTTCAGCGTATTCTGGTAGCCAGTTGCTAATCGGCTCATCGATACTACCGATATAACCGTCTTCTACCGCTTTTAGATATAACATAGTTGTGGTGGTTTTTGCCATCGAAAAGCTATTGGTGTGCGAGTCGCTACCGTAGCCTTGCCAGTAGTTTTCGTACACCAGCTTGCCGTCCTTGATAATAGCAAAGGCGACAGTCTCATCGGTATCTAAGGCATTTTGTAAGGTAGGCGTCAGACTAACGTGCTCAAAGTTGGCATCTTCTTCCCAAGCGATAGGGTCTTTGGCAGCAATAGTCCGATTATCAAAATCGATATAATCATCGATATTAGCGGTATTTTCACCTTTAAGATAAGTGAGCTGCAGACCGCGAAAGATATAAGCATTGCCCGTCACCACTAAACCTAAACTAATAAGAATTAATAACGCTAAAATAGGTAAAAATATCCATTTAAACAGGGTTTTTAACACTACCATTATAAAATCCTTTTTTTATGGCGTGATTGGTGCGTACGATTGAGTATCGCTGATAGGTTTAGCGTAGCATAGATATGAATTACTGAAAGTTAAAATAAACTTATGTTTATTATAAAGTAACTGCTATATTCAAGCTTATGGAGAATAATATGAAAAAATTAACCTTAACTACAATCAGTACTTTAGGCATTTACCTCTTATCCACTTATGCAAACTCAGCCAGTTTTGATTGTAATAAAGCTTCTACTTGGGTAGAAAAAACTATTTGTAAAAGTCCTGAGCTATCCAAGCTTGATGAAGCGATGGCAAAAAAATATATAAAAGATCTCAATAACGCAGCTAATGACGAAGACAGCGAAGTATATAAAAATAATGCAATTATAGATCAGAAATTATGGTTAAATTTTCAACGGAATACTTGTAAAGATACCAAATGCCTTATACGTGAGTATGAAGAACATATCGGAGAAAAGACAGGTTCTGACTGGAACGATGATTTAGATTCTTCTGATTTACCTGATAAAAATGCGTTTGGAGAATTCTCTAAAAACTTCCAGATTTCAGTATATAACGTAGACGACAAACGCAACAATACTTTTCAAGATGCAACGAATACTTTATCGATTAATAAGGTTGATAATAAACCTCATATCTCTGTGATTGAAAGTATCCTGATTTTTAATAATTTACACACCTGTGGAATTGAAGAAAGTATTGCAACATGGTCACAAAATCACTGGGTAATTTATGATGATAGCCAAGATAAAGAAGTTAGGCTAAGGTTATATCCTGCACCTTATAAAGGTAAGAATCAGTTACTATTAAGAGACGTTGATTATCAATTTAGCTCAGGGCGTTGTGGAGTGCGCGGCTATTTTGACAGTATTATATTAGAACATCAGTAAGTGAGCCAAGTGTCTTAATATTGCCTGAAGCAATATTATGCTGAACTGAAGATCTATTACAAGAAACTAAATCTACCAAACCAAAAAAAGCGGCAAGATAATCCATCTTGCCGCTCTAATTACTTCTGAACTAAACCTTAAATCGCTGCCGCAACCTCAGCACCATCTCTTATGGCACGCTTAGCATCCAACTCAGCAGCAAGTTTTGCACCACCGATTAGATGATATTGCGCGTCTGGTGCATCACCGACGTTTGGCATCAGCTCAACCACTGATTCTTGACCAGCACAGACCACGACGCTATCGACACGTAGCAACTGGCTTTGACCTTGGTTATTAGTGATCCAAATGCCTTCATTGGTGATCTTATCGTACTGAGCACCTGATACTTGGATGACGCCGTGTGATTTGACATGGGCACGATGTACCCAGCCCGAGGTTTTATTCAGACCACTACCCAAGCGACCTTTGGTACGCTGCATCAAGTACACTTGGCGGATAGGTTTGATAGCTTCAGGCTTAATCAGTCCACCCTCAGTTTGATAGTTAGTATCATTAGTCACGCCCCACTCTTCACGCCACTCTTCGATAGACTGCGCTTTTGGACGGTAGTTTGGGTCTTTTAAAAGTTCAGGACCTAGCTCATCAAGCGGCTGACCATGTTTGGCGGTCAGATATTCACTGACGTCAAAGCCAATACCGCCAGCACCAATGACGGCAACCGTGTCACCAACGGATTTTTCACCAGAGAGTAATTCCGCATAGCTCATCACTTGTGGCAAATCCGCGCCTTCCAGTTTGCCAGCTAGGCTTCTAGGGACAACACCAGTTGCGACGATGACATGGTGGAATTTGGCTTTCTCAAGCATGGCTTTATCGACTTTGGTATTAAGTTTAATCTCAACGCCTAAATGCTCAAGCTCATTGATATAGTAGCGGATGGTTTCAAAGAACTCTTCTTTACCAGGGATAACTTTGGCGTAGTTAAACTGTCCACCTAAGATGTCTTTTGCTTCAAATAACGTGACGTCATGACCACGTAGTGCGGCGACATGAGCGGCTGACATGCCAGCGACACCGCCACCGATGACGGCGACTTTTTTAGGTTTTTTAGTTTTCTTATAAACCAATTCCGTCTCATAACACGCTTGTGGATTGACCAGACAAGTTGAGCGTTTATTTTCAAAAGTATGGTCGAGACAAGCTTGGTTACATGCAATACAGGTATTAATACGATCCGCTTCGCCATTTTTAGCTTTATTCACCCAATGGGCATCGGCTAAAAATGGACGCGCCATTTGAATCATATCAGCCTGACCACTAGCCACGATTTCTTCTGCCGTTTCTGGCATATTGATACGGTTGGCCGCCATCATGGGAATGCTAATATGCTTTTTAATTTCAGCAGTGAAATCAACAAACGCGGCACGCGGTACGCTGGTGACAATCGTCGGTACACGCGCTTCATGCCAGCCGATACCCGTATTCATAATGGTTACACCCGCTTCTTCTAATGCTTTGGCGACGGTGATAACTTCATCCATCACGTTACCGTCTTTGACCAAATCAATCACTGATAAGCGGAACAAGATAATAAAATCTTCACCCGTTGCTTCACGAACGGCTTTGACTACATCCACGGCAAACTTCATACGATTTTGAATATCACCGCCATACTCGTCGGTACGTTGATTCACATGACGCGATAAAAACTGATTGAGCAAATAACCTTCTGAGCCCATGATTTCCACACCGTCATAACCCGCTTGCTTCGCCAGTTTTGCACAGCGTGCATAGTCTTTTACCGTCTGCTCGATATTTTTAATACTCATCTTACGCGGCTTAAACGGTGAGATTGGCGATTTAATCGGGCTCGCTGATACGGCAAAAGGATGATAGCCATAACGACCACTGTGCAAGATTTGCATAATGATTTTGCTGTCATATTTATGCGCCGCACGGGTCACTCGTTGATGATTAATTACGTCAGCGCGCGTATTCATGGTACCACCAGCAGGGAGTAACCACCCTTCGCGATTGGGCGAAATACCGCCCGTAATCATCATCGCCACGCCGCCTTTGGCACGCTCTGCAAAATACGCCGCTAGTTTGCCGTAGTTATAAAAACGGTCTTCAAGCCCCGTATGCATTGAGCCCATCACCATACGGTTCTTAAGCGTCGTAAAGCCTAAATCTAGCGGCTCAAATAAATGTGGGTAGTGTTCATTGGTGCTAGCAGTTTCGATGGTATTGGCAGTGCGGCTGGCGGACATATCATTTTCCTTATGAATGGTTTGTGGAAATGCTTGTTAAAGCTGGCTGGGCTTTTTAAAAGTTAAGATTTTTAAAAATAAGGCTTTTAGGAATAGTTAAGCGATAGGGTTTAACATCACTGGTATCGTAACACACCGCTATTATCATCAGCTATGCAGACAAGCGACTGATGAGTGAACACTATGTGAATTAGGCTAATTGATCATGTGATTCAATATAAGAAAGCGCTAAAAACATACTCGCTTTTCACAGAGCATTGTCTATAATGGACGAACAAATATTTACCGTGAGTCACCTATCGGCGAGTTGCTACAAGGAAGGTCAGCAAAAATATTAATAACTTATCAAACAGTGATAAATAGCGAAGCCAACTTTATAGCAGGTTTGTAGCGTACTCACCGAATTATAACAGCAAGATAAAGGACTATCCCCATGACAGACTTCCACACCGGTCTTGGCAAAAACGCTGCCAACTATCAACCGCTTACCCCTATTGACTTCATCATCCGTAGCGCACAGGTCTATCCCGATAAAACTGCCATTATTTATGACGATTTAGAACACAATAACCTCACGCAAACGTGGCAGCAGACTTACGATCGCTGTCGTCAATTGGCGGATGGGCTACGCAAATTAGGCCTCGATAAAAACGACACAGTTGCAGTCATGATGCCAAACACCCCAGCGATGATCGAATGCGCTTTTGGTGTACCGATGTCAGGTGGCGTACTTTGTACACTGAACACCCGCCTCGACATCAATGCCCTTACCTTTTGTCTGCAACACTCAGAAGCCAAAGTGTTGATTCTAGACAGCGAGTTTGCTGAACATGCTGAAATTATCGAAGAAGCCTTTCCTAATCTAATCGTCATTCATGCGACCGATGCGGCGCTCGATATTGAACATTTTGGACAAATGAGCTACGAAGCATTAATCGCCAGCTCAGACAGTTTGGACAACTGGGAAAAACCACTCGATGAATGGGATGCTATCGCGCTCAATTATACCTCTGGTACGACGGGTAAGCCAAAAGGCGTGGTCTATCACCACCGCGGCGCGACACTCAATGCCGTCTCCAATATTTTAGATTGGGATATGCCCAAGCACCCGATGTATCTATGGACGCTGCCATTATTCCATTGTAATGGTTGGTGTTTCCCGTGGACGATTGCAGAGCGCGCGGGCGTCAACGTCTGCTTGCGCAAGATTGATGCTGATTTGATTTTGCAACTGATTGCCAAGCATAAAGTCAGCCATTATTGCTCAGCGCCTGTGGTGCACAATATGATTGCTGGCGGCAAAGCTGAATATAAAGACGCCATTAATCATGACGTAAAGGGCTGGGTCGCTGGTGCGCCGCCGTCTGAAACCATGCTTGCCGCCATGGAAGCCATGGGCTTTCATATCTCTCACGTTTACGGTCTTACCGAAGTCTATGGTCCGGTCACTGTCTGCGCTGAGCAGCAAGAATGGGATGAACTGGATGTCGCTACTCGTGCACAAAAGAAATCACGTCAGGGCGTAACGTCACATTTGATGACTGGCTTTGAGCTGTTTAAACAAGGCACTACGGAGCCAGTTGCCGCGGATGGCGAAGAAATGGGTGAGCTAGCACTACGCGGTAACATGGTGATGAAAGGTTATCTAAAAAGCCGTAAAGCCACCGAGGAAGCCTTTGCTGATGGTTGGTTCCGTACTGGTGATTTGGGTGTCAAATACCCTGACGGCTATATCAAAATCATGGACAGGCTTAAAGACATTATCATCTCAGGTGGTGAGAATATCTCTAGTATCGAAGTCGAAAACGTTTTATATAAAATGCCAGAAATCCAAAGCTGCGCTGTCGTCGCCGCGCCGCACGATAAATGGGGCGAAGTGCCCGTCGCCTTTATCGAGATTCATGAAGGTAGCACCTTGCAGCGCGACCATGTGATGGAACATTGCAAGCAGCATTTGGCGGGCTTTAAAGTACCCAAATATATTATCTTTGCTGAAATCCCAAAGACCAGCACCGGTAAAGTGCAGAAGTTTGAGCTGCGTCAAGCGGCTAAATCATTGGCACATGAGACGCCAAAAGTTACGGCTAGCGCTAAGTAAGTGTTTATCATTAAGCCTTAATAATACGGAAGTATCGTTAATATTAATGAAACATCATTGATAAAAAAAGGTCAGCCTAATTGAATTAGACTGACCCTTTTATTGCGCTAAAAAAACCAAACCAATGTTAATTAAGCTTAGGTTCTAGCCACTGATACACCAACATCCCGACTATCATCGCTGGGATAAAGACATAAGCCTGCCACTGTCCTGTACCAAGCAACACAATACCGGGGCCTGGGCAAATACCAACCAAACCCCAACCGATACCAAATAGCATGGCGCCGATTAGCAGTTTTTTATTAATGGTGGTTTTGGTTGGCATCTCAATTGATGACCCAATCCAGCTGGTCTTTTGACGCTTAGCCAACTGCACGCCAACTATTGCTACCATTAGACCGCCGCCCATCACCAGTGCCAGAGAAATATCCCATGCACCAAAGACGTCCAAAAAGCCCTGTACTTTTACAGGATCGGTCATGCCTGATATCAGCAGTCCAAAGCCAAATAATAACCCTGCCAGTAATCCAATTATATTTTTTAGCATGTTTTTTCTCGCACCTAATGTGTTAATCCAAGCGGTTATAACCATCCGATATAAACAATAGTCACCGCTATCTTCGCAACGTACTGTCTATGTGATTTTTAAATCAAACCCAAGACATGACGACCAATATAAACGGTCACAATACCAAACAACATAAAGGTAACCGTCGCCGCCATCGAACGTGGCGACAGTCGCGCATTACCGCAGATACCATGTCCACTGGTGCAACCTGAACCCAAACGTGTCCCAAAACCAACCAGCAATCCTGCCCCAATAAGCAGTGGCAAAGAGGTACTAATCTCTATATCGGGCAACGGTTTTACCAGACCATAAAGTAATGGCGAGATAACAAGACCAAGTATGAATAACACCTGCCACATCTCGACGCGCTTGGGTTTTAAGAGACTTGAGAAAATACCACTAATACCCGCAATACGACCAATGCCTAATAGCAAGATGACCGTTGCAACGCCTAGCATCAGACCGCCTACCAAGGAAACTGGCGTAAAGGCCTGCCAATCTATTTGTATACTCATAATATTTACCTAAGCCAATTTTCATCAAAACAGTTTTGAATATCGTTTTATATAAATACATTATATTATAAAATATATAAATAAAAAAAAAAATACTGAACCTTCGTTACAAGGGCTCAGTATTCTTTTTACTTAAAAAACATCTTACGAGATAAAGATATTATTTCGCCAATACTTCATCAAGTGCAGTTTCAAAACGCTGTACCGCTCCGTCTACATCGGTCAATTTATCCAGACCAAATAAACCTAAGCGGAACGTTTTAAAGTTATCCGGCTCACCAACTTTTAACGGTACACCAGCAGCGATTTGCATGCCTGTTTCGGCAAACGCACTGCCTTTATGCATATCATCGCGATCGGTATAAGCAACCACAACGCCTGGCGCTTCAAAACCTTTTGCTGCAACGCTTTCAATGCCTTTAGCGGCTAATACTTCGCGAATACGGTTGCCCAATTGCCACTGCGCGTCACGCAATTTATCAAAGCCAATCTCTTTTGACTCTAAAATAGTATCGCGGAATTGACGTAAGCTGTCAGTTGGCATGGTGGCATGATAAGCGTGACCGCCATTTTCATAGGCGCGCATGACATTTAACCACTGCTTTAAGTCTAAGCTAAAGCTATCTGATTCTGTATTGTCTACTTTTTCGATTGCCGCAGCGCTTAGCATGACTAAGCCTGCACACGGAGTACTGCTCCACCCTTTTTGCGGGGCGCTGATGAGAACATCAATACCCAAGTCTTTCATGTCCAACCACACACAACCTGAAGCGATACAATCAATGACCAATAAGCCGCCAACGCTATGTACAGCCGCGCTTATCGCTTTGATATAGTCTGATGATAAAATAATACCCGATGAGGTTTCGACGTGCGGCGCAAAGACCACTGCTGGCTTCTCTGCTTTAATTTTAGCAACGGCTTCATCGATATCAACGGGGGCAAATGGTTTTGGTGACTCACCCTCTTCACGATGTGCCGTCAATACCGTAGACGACTTGGCGATTTTGCCTTTTTCTAAAATTTGTGTCCAGCGATAGCTAAACCAACCGTTACGAATAATGAGGCAATCTTCATCATTGGCCAATTGGCGCGCAACGGCTTCCATTCCATAAGTGCCAGCACCGGGTACAATGACCACTGCTTCGGCGTTATACACGGATTTTAGGTCGCTAGATAAGTCATTCATCACTTGCTGAAAGACTTTTGACATGTGGTTTAAGGCGCGGTCAGTATAGACCACTGAGTATTCTAATAAGCCGTTTGGATCAATATCTTGACGTAATGCAGTCATAGGAAGCTCCTAGTTTATAGTTAGATAGTTTAATTTTCTCAAGCATTGGCTATAGCAAAATCCAGATACTCTCTTAAACCAACCTGCCTTAATAACGCTAACCAATCTAGACAACTACTGTTCGCCAACTTAGCCAAATAATGCTTCTATTAGATAACATGGGTGTGAAATAACGTTTTTGTTAAATAATCTGGCTATCAAATAGCATTGCTGACCAATAGCATAGTCGTTAGATTGCATAGCAGCTAGATACTACTAGGGGTAGTATTAACTGAATATTAATATGGGGTAATAGTCGAGAGCATGACGCAGGGTTGACGATATAGCACTTTATCCTAGCGCTATTGCCGTTGGTGATTGTGTTTTGCACGCCGTGTTTTTATTGATTTTAGACAAAGTCGTACAGAACAGGTGCGCCACTATAGGGGCTACGCGGTGGTAGGCTAATAATGGTCACTAACAACTGATGAGATGAATAGGCATCAAGCGAGAACATATACACTAAGGTTTTGAAGAATAACCGCTCGCGTATAACAAAAGATTATCATCGCTTAATATACTCATAACAGCTTGATATTAGCACTGATAATGCAGGTTGACAACGATATGTTTGCGCAATAATAACGTTTGCGCCGCTTACGTTTTTTTGCTCAGTCAATAATGACTATCGACGTCCGCGATGAGCCTCTTGCAGCCCAGACACCACAAAGTCTAGCAACTCACTATCCCCTTCACGGGCAGCCTTGCGCATAAGCTTCGATGGTGCGTGGGTTAGCGTCTGCGTCAAACGGCGTGACAGCTCAATGATAATATCTTCAGGACTGGCATTATCCTGTTGTAGCTTGGCAATGGATTCATGCAGGAGTTTATCTACTTGATCCTGCGTATGCGCGCGATACTGCTGAATGTCTTTACCGACTTGGCGCACTTGAAAGCTGCGATCCATCTCAACGACTAATTGGCTAACGAGCAATTCTGCATCAACTGCTGCTTGCCTCCGCTGTTCAATATTTCCAGCGATCACGTGTTGTAAATCATCGACAGAGTAGAGATAAACATCATCGATACGACTAATGGTCGAGTCAATATCGCGCGGTACGGCTAAGTCAATCATCAACATGGGCTGATAACGACGATGTTTCAGCGCCCGCAAAGTCATGGTTTTATCGATCAACACATCCATACTACCGCTACAGCTACTAACGATATCGGCTTCTGCTAAAACTTGTGGTAACTCTTGCAAAGGTCTGACTTCTACCAAGTGACCTGCGCGGCGCAGCTCCACTGCCAGCGCTTCAGCGCGTTCGAGATTGCGGTTGCAAATAATCACGCGACCTACACCAAGCCCAGCAATGTGGGTGGCAACCAAACGGTTCATCTCACCTGCCGCGACCACCAGCAATGTGCGACTGGGCAAATCATCAAATATTTGCGTCACCAATTTGGCGGCTGCATAGCTAAGCGATACCGCTTGAGCACCCACTTGGGTCTCGTTACGTACGCGTTTGGCGGCAGCAAATACTTGATCAATAATCCAACCAAGCTGATTACTCAGGGCTTTTTGTTCTTGCGCGAGCTGTACTGAGCGCTTGATTTGACCGAGTATCTGCGGCTCACCCAATATCATAGAGTCAAGCCCTGCGGCGACCCTAAGCCAATGGGTCAGCGCATGAGTATCACGGTGCACATAAAGATAAGGATCAATCTCAAACAGTGACAACTGCTTAAAGTCAGCAAGCCACGCTTTAATTTTTAAGATATGAGCACTAATGGCCGCCGAAGATGTCTGAGCACCGACCGCGCCATTAGCAGACATAGAGGGCACATCTTGCGGCTCTGATAGCTGAGGCACAAGCGCATAGATTTCAGTACGATTGCAAGTAGAAACAATCACACTGCCATCAGTAAAGGCCTCTAATTGTTTGAGAGCGATATTCACATCGTCACCCACAAGCGCCAAGCGCTCTCTTAGAGCGACTGGTGCAGTTTTGTGATTGACCCCAATGACCACTAATCTCATTATTGATAGACCATAAACATGACGCTCACCTGCCAGCCCACGCTATCTCATTATTGTTAAAAGACAGTTGTAGACGACAGCGCTGAAAGGAAGACTCTAAAAGCCGCCTATTATATCATTATTGCCAGCTTTAATTAACACTCAGCTATCGATGATAGCTATTTGCTTGTATCTGGGCACATGAGTAACAAATCAACTACCGATACGATTGTTAAAACCAATATCTATGTTTTAACGAGCGCTTATAGAAATGGATAGAAATCATTCGCTTACTTGACGTTAACTTGTTATATTTTCACAATATTTAAGCTAAGGTTTACAACCAATGAAAGACCCCGTTGATACAGGTTATCAGCCAATCCTACTTTGTTCGCAAAGATTTGGTAGAGCGGCTATTATTAATAACGGAGTAACACGGGCACTATTGTTTATCCCATCAGTCTGCTTTTATAATGTCAGGCATGGGTACTCGTTACCAATAGTTAGCTTGAAATGATTAAAATAAAATTGTCTTATCGATATAGATGAACAATGGGCGAATACGGTTATCTATGATTTTTTTTGGGTCATTATTTCGATCACAACTTGCGCATGACGACCAATCTAATCTGCGTGCTCTATTGTATGCGGTTATCGAACGTCTGTGCCAGCGTTATAAGCTAACCTTGTCGTTGGCCTTTTGCTTATGCTTAGGATCGTCTTCCGTTCATGCCAGTCATCCTGATATCTCGCTCGAAGCCCATGTACCTAACATATCCATTGCTGATAAGAACGACAAGGCAGTCAGTAGCGACGGCATTGATAATAGCCGCTCAACGCTACCAGCAACTACTTCTGCCAACGCACAACCAATAGAAAATGTCGCCAATATTAATGGATTAGCGCCAACTACCTTATGGCAACCTGAGCTCAAAGAGCCTAGCCTGTATGCGCTGCTTGATGCAGAATTTGCAGCAGATCGCGGTGATAGACAACGAGCGATTACTATCTATAAGCAGCAAGCGTTTAAAGATGATGCAACTGCCGTGTTTGAAAGAGCACTCAGCCTTTCTTTACGCACTGAAAGGGTTGAGAAATCGTTACAATTTGCCAAGTCATGGCAAGACCAAAATCCGGATCACGTGCCTGCTTGGTTTTATGTGGCGCATTTGGCCCTGCGAGCACACGATTATCTGTTAGCTGGCGAAACCTTGAATCGTATTTTGCTTTATGATCCTAGAGCGGACTTAAGCGAAATCCTTATCGGTATCTATCCAAACAATGATGAAGACAAACGTGAATTACTTGCCGCTTTGCAACCACTAGATAGCGAGCAGAATGCCTCATTGTCGGTATTGAAAGCAGGGTTGCTTTACCAATTTAACGAGCCTGAGATTGCCATTGTCCATATCAATCGGGCGCTAGAACGCCAGCCTGACTATGTACCTTTTATTACGCTAAAGGCAGACATACTGCGCAAAATCGTCACGGCTGAAACCGTCGTCAATTATGTGAGCCAAGCACGCCTGCGTAATCCCGATAGTAAAAGTCTCTATCTGTATGAGATTCGCTACTTGCTTGACTTAAAGCAAAGCCAAGAAGCGTGGCAATTATTGCTGGATGCCCATAGTCGCTTTGCTGATGATGCCGAGATTACTCTGTTGGCTGCGTTGGTGAGCTTAGACATCGAAGAATATAACAGTGCCGATGAGCTACTCAACATGCTCGTAAAAAACCCCGCTTACCTCGATCAAGCTTATTATTACCTTGGTATCAGTGCCGAGCGTCAGCAGCGCTTTGACCAAGCCAAATACTATCTCAACGGTGTCATGCAAGAAGACTTGGTATTAGAGGCTCGTAGAAAAGTAGTGGCTTTTGAATTGCTTAACGGCGATGTAGATGCGGCGATTGCTACTTTAGAAAAACTGCGTAAAGACTTTAACGTCTTTGCGCCAGATACCTTTGTGCTACAAGCCGATATTTTATGGCAGCAAAATGAGTCCGAAGAAGCCCTGCGCCTACTAACCAAAGCTGCTCGCAAGTATCCTGATAATGAGATGCTCTTGTTCGCACGCGCTCAGCTCCTTGACGACAAAGACGACTATATCGTTAAGCGCACCTTGCTCAATCATCTGCAAGCACTTGACCCAACCAACCTCTCCTACCAGCTCAGTTATGCGCAGCTATTGCTAGCCAATGAACGCAGCTCTGAACAAGGATTGGCATTGGCTACCGCCATCATTCAAATTCGCTATGATGACCCACGTTATGACAATGATCTGCACCTGCAAGCACTGAATGTGCTGGCTGGTAATGCATTGGCCAATGAAAACTATCAACAAGTCATCGACTACCTGCAAACCCCTTACGATGTGTTTCCTACCTTGCGCTCTGGTACTTTGCTACTGCGCGCTTATCAAGGTTTAGGTAACAATGAAAAAGTCGAGGCATTACTCGCAGACTTGCAGCAGCGCTTCTCATTTGGGCAACACAATATCAATGACCGCATACAGCTTTACTGACCCGCCATTTTATAGTGGATAAATCGTTGCGTGCTATGATTACAAGGCACTCATAAGATACTAACAGCCACGCATAACTGAGTAACATACAACCATTAAGCTAATCTATTTTCGAAACAATGATTTCGTAAATTTGTCTATCTTTGAGGAAACATCATGTCAGTATTGGTCCATGCTAATAAGCCTAATAAATTGGCGCTATTCGCTGCCGTGACAACCGCGCTCGTCATCACGTCTGGTTGTCAATCACTAAAAACAGCCAACGCTACTAACCAACCCAGCACGACTTTACAAGGTCAAAACGCTGAACAGCCGCAAAAGCTTGAGAACTTTAATATCACTGGCAAAATTGGTGTGACGATGCCCGCCAATGACACCACAGGCACTCAAGGTGGTAGTGCATTCTATGCATGGGGGCAGCAGAATGATCGCTTTGCCATTGAGTTAATCGGCGCGCTCGGCATTGGTAAAACCAACATCGAGTATAATGGTCAAACCGCCACTTTAGTCAGCGAAAAAACAGGTACCTTAACTGCTGATGATCCTGAGACTTTGCTCAAAAAGGCCACAGGGTGGCAAGCGCCTATTTCACAAATGCCCTATTGGATATCTGGTCGCCCAGCGCCTTCCGATAGTGCACCACAGCTCGATGATCAAAATCGTTTAATCAGCTCAGTCAATGGTGAATGGAGCGCAAGCTTTACCTATAAAGGGTCTGATAAGTTACCAAATAAAATCAGTGCCGTACTGCCACAAGGCAATAAGGTAGTAATGACGATCAATCATTAAGAGGTCATTGAATGATGAATAAATATAGTTGAATTCAAATGATTCCGATACAAGAAAGCCGAGTGCAAGCTATACATTATTGTGGTTAGCGCGGCTGACGATGTAGCGGCTTTATATGAACTTGACCATAACTATCGAATCGTCAATATTTATTAAAATAGCTGTCTATGACTGATCATTATGGCGAAAAATTATAATTAAAAACTATCACTGAGAACAATCATTAAGAACTATGATTAAAAACCTAGCCGCTACGCCTACTTCCACCATCACCCGCTTATCACCGGCAAAGATTAATCTATTTTTGCATATCACAGGTAAGCGTGCTGATGGCTATCATAATTTGCAAACCGTGTTTCGCTTGCTCGATTGGGGCGATTATCTACATTTCTCAGTCATAGATGAAGCCGTAATTTTTACAGTAGATAGTGAATCTACGGCAAATAGTGAACTAGATGCCAATAATCTCTGTCATCAACTTCTAATATTGGCTGGTGCAGAGACTATAACTGCCGATATAGAAGACAACTTGATTTTTAAAGCAGCGCGTGTATTGCTAGCGGCTGCCATACAGTCAAACACTCTACCTGAGCAGTTAGCACAAGTGCATATCGCTTTAGATAAGCATTTGCCGATGGGTGCAGGCTTGGGTGGCGGCTCATCCAATGCCGCAACGACATTGATGACACTTAATGAAATTTGGCAGCTTAAATTGACGCAAGATGAGCTGATAAAAATTGCTGCCACTATTGGCGCAGATGTGCCGATTTTTATCTTTGGGCAAGATGCGATTGCGATGGGTATTGGAGAGCAGTTAACCGCAATCAAGTTGCCCGACCAGCAATATTTAGTATTGACCCCCAATGCTCACGTTAATACTGCCAAGCTGTTCGCGCATCCTAAATTACAACGTGATATCGCTGTGCTATCGGTTGAGACAATTAAAAATAAGCAAGCCGACTATGTACAACATTTAAACACGCCCTATCACAATGTCTTTACGCCAGTGGTGACCAGTCTTGCTCCTGCCGTCAGCGAAGCATTACGTTACTTGCAAGGGTTAGAGGCGCAAGCACTCGGCACAGCACGAATGACAGGCTCTGGTAGCGCGGTGTTCTTGCCTTTGGATGCAAGCGTGGCTACTGACAAAGCACTTTTAGCAAAGTGGATTGAAGAGGCGCCTTGTTCTGCATATTTAGTTCGTAATCTATGAGTTAGATTTGAGCTGTAGTGCGAAGATAAAATGATTATAAATATAGCGTAAAGCGCTTTGTTTTTGACCTATTTTTTAATAAAAGCCATAAAAAGACGCAAATGACTTGCAAAATCTGAAAATTTAATTATAATAGGTCGCCTCAATAGGGGTATAGCCAAGTTGGTAAGGCATCAGGTTTTGATCCTGACATCCGTTGGTTCGAGTCCAGCTACCCCTGCCATTTTTTAGTACGAAGCGTTTGATATGCAATGATCATAGGTGGTTTATAAATAGCCGCTTATCTTATTGACATTGACAACGTCATCCCAGTTTCGGTATAGTTCGCAATGGACACCGCTAGGGAATAGTTATGTTTTAAATGGTTTATCCGTTTATAATATAGCGAACAGGTCGTGACGCTATTCTAACAATGACTTTTATTAAAAGTTGCTATTAGATATCGACGTACACAGCCTAGACATTACAGGGGTATAGCCAAGTTGGTAAGGCATCAGGTTTTGATCCTGACATCCGTTGGTTCGAGTCCAGCTACCCCTGCCATTTTTTACTGTAATAGTAGTCATCAAAACTTTTCACCACTCTTTTCTGAATTTGAGCAGTTTGACACTGCTTAGCGGTCGCTGCTTGAGTCAATCAATAGGACTTCTGTCATGCCTTATTTGGCGATTTTTACGGGTAATGCCCACCCTGAATTAGCAAAAACCGTAGCCGATCATCTCCATATACCTCTTGGTAAAGCTGATATCACGCGTTTTTCTGATGGCGAAATCGCCGTAGAAATCAAAGAACACGTGCGCGGTAAAGACGTGTTTATCATGCAGCCAACTTGTGCACCAACCAATGACAATTTGATGGAAATCATGATGATGGCCGATGCGCTGCGTCGCTCTAGTGCGGGTCGCATCACAGCAGTCATGCCCTACTTCGGTTATGCTCGTCAAGACCGTCGCCCTCGTTCAGCTCGTGTGCCTATCTCTGCTAAAGTCGTCGCTGACATGCTAAACATCGTGAGTATCGATCGCGTGATGACGGTTGATTTGCACTCAGATCAGATTCAAGGCTTCTTTGACATTCCTGTAGACAATATCTACGGCACGCCTGTATTGCTTAACGACCTACAAAAACAAGATTATGACAACATCATGGTTGTTTCACCTGATGTGGGCGGCGTGGTGCGTGCGCGCGCTATGGCTAAACAGTTGGGCGATACTGACATGGCGATTATCGATAAACGCCGTGCCCGTGCCAATGAGTCGCAAGTCATGCACATCATCGGCGATGTCCGTGATCGTGATTGCGTCATCGTTGATGACATGGTTGATACCGCAGGTACGCTATGTAAAGCAGCTGAAGCATTGAAAGCAAACGGTGCACGTCGCGTATTGGCTTATATTACGCACCCTGTCCTATCAGGCAACGCACTACAAAATATCAGCGAATCTGCGCTAGACGAAGTCGTTGTTACCGATACGATTCCATTGTCTGAAGCGGCAAAAGCCTGTAGCAAAATCCGCCAAGTGAGTATCGCACCGATGCTTGCTGAAAGCTTACGCCGTATCAATAACGAAGAATCTATCAGCGCCATGTTTGACGCTTAGATTTTTAATGAGCACTTGCTCTACTTTCTGTTGGCAATGCTCGTTATAAAACACTGCTTAAGTTTAAAAAAAAGCGTCAAGTATCTTTACTTGACGCTTTTTTTGCCTATTGGTGTTGCACAGTCATTTTGCGTAGGTCTTTATTATTACTACAAAATCACGTATAATGCGCGCCTGTGCCAACCATTTGTTCGATTTAATTAGGTTGGCATTCTCAAAAGTGCTGATCATGCCCAAAAGTAACGATTGTCATGATAATGACTATCCAAAAAATCGTTATGATGAGCAAATGGCTACATTTATCAATTGTGAATTTTATTAGTAATCATAAATGTTAGCTATCATCACGTATTAGTGGATTGGTCGCAAATCCACTTTTTTATGACCAGACACTTCATCATTCTTTTTATAGGATTATATCCATGAGCATTAATCATTTTGAACTAAACGCTGTTGATCGTTCTGCTGAGCAACAAGGTAAAGGTGCGAGCCGCCGCCTACGTAAGCAGAATCTAGTTCCTGCTATCATCTATGGTGGTAACGAAGAGCCAACGTCTATCTCTATCAAGATCAACGAGCTAGTAAAGTCACTTGAATTCGAAGCTTTCTTCTCACACATTTTGACAATCAATGTTGATGGCGTAGAGCATCAAGCGGTTATCAAAGACTTGCAACGCCATCCAGCTAAAGGCTTCCCAATGCATGCTGATTTCCAGCGCGTTGTAAAAGGTCAGAAAATCAACATGAACGTTCCTGTGCATTTTGCTGGTCGTGAAGAAGCGCCTGGTACTAAAGCTGGTGGTGTTCTATCAACACTAGTATCTGATATCGAAATCGTTTGCCTACCATCACAATTACCTGAATACCTAGAAATTGACGTATCAGGCATGGAAATCGGTGATCTATTCCGTCTATCAGACATCAAACTACCTGAAGGCGTTATCATCTTTGATCTTGACATGGAAGATGCTCACGACCGTACTATCGTTAACATGCAGCCACCAACGGTTGAAGAAGTTGACGCAGACGCTGAAGAAGTTGATGCTGCTGACGTACCTGCTACTGAGCAAGGTACTGAAGACAAAGACGGCGAATAATAAACCACGGTTACATAGAGCACGCAATCTAGCGTCTGCTATGTAATACAAGGTTTGTTTAGTCAAAAAACAGCAGGTGATAAATATCTCCTGCTGTTTTTGTAAGTAAGGTTTGAAAAATAACAGATATGCTATGGATAAATAGCATAATCGCAAACCTTATGACTCATTTATTCAATTTAAGCAGGGTGTTTTTATGGCCATAAAGCTTATTGTCGGTCTTGGTAATCCTGGTCAGCAGTATATGTTTACACGTCATAATGCAGGGTTTTGGTTTGTCCATCACTTGGCTCAGCAGTTCAACATTACCCTCTCTCATGATAAAAAGTTTCATGGAATCACAGGACGTGGGCAGATTCATGGGCATGACGTACGTCTATTGATGCCGCTCACCTTTATGAATAAGTCTGGTCAGTCAGTGGTGCCGATGGTGAAATTTTATGGCATTGAAAATGATGAGTTACTGATTGCTCATGATGAGCTCGATATTCCAGCTGGCAGTATCAAACTTAAGACGAATGGTGGTCATGGCGGTCATAATGGTCTGCGTGATATCACCCCTCATATCGGCAACGACTTCCATCGTTTGCGTATTGGTATTGGTCATCCTGGTCATAAGTCTAAAGTTAGTGGTCATGTGCTCTCAAAAGCTGCGCCCGATGAACAGATTGCCATTGATAGCGCTCTGACAGCAGCGTTTGAGGCGCTACCATTATTACTAAATGGCGATATTGAAAAAGCACGTTCACAAATTAATGGCTTCAAACTGCCAGAATAAAATCATGCTTCAACTATAATAGCCTTTTATTTTAGCAAGTTATCCCCCATTAACCTTTTGATTTGAATCATTAATCTCAGTTACGCTAAGGAAGCAACCTATGCTACTTAATATGCTTAAATGCAAATTACACCGTGCTCGCGTCACCCATGCCGAACTTCATTACGAAGGCTCATGCGGTATCGATGGTGATTTATTGGATCTTGCTGGTCTGCGCGAAAATGAGTCTATCGATATCTACAATGTGACCAATGGCAAGCGCTTTCGCACCTACGCTATCCGCGCTGAAGCAGGTTCTGGTATCATCTCGCTAAATGGTGCGGCGGCTCACATGGCAGATTTAGGCGATATCGTTATCATCTGTGCCTATGCTCATTTTGATGAAGTAGAAGCGGCAACCTACCAGCCAAAACTGGTGTATTGCAACGAAGACAACACCGTAAAAGACACAGCAAACATCATTCCGGTACAAGTGGCTTAAAGCACCGGAACATCGAAGATTTTTGGATAAAGCAAGGATAAATAATCGACTAAGCTGTTGAAGTTATTCTTATTATCCAACCAAAACCGCTATGCTAATATGAGAGCTGAATCTCCATTCTGATTCAGCTTTTTTTATGCCATTTTTATATGGCAAATTCACATTTTATACCACTCTCAAAAGATGAAGTCGTCAGAAAAATAAATGTCAGCGCTATGTTTTTAGGCTAAATGAATTTGACACGGCTAAGCGTATTTTTAGGTTTGGTATTAACACTAATAAGGAAACAGACTGATGTGGTTGGCAGTTATTGCAGTATTGATCGGACTAGCTATTCTTGTTTGGAGTGCAGACCTTTTTGTTGATGGCGCCACTGCCTTAGCAAAAAAATTCAACGTCCCTAGTTTCTTAATCGGTGTGTTGATTTTGGGTGTGGGTACATCCGCCCCTGAGATGGTCGTGTCAGTATTGGCGGCACTAGAAGGCAGCCCTGATTTGGCATTAGGCAACGCTTATGGCTCAAACATCATCAATATTGCGCTGGTATTGGGTGCAACCGTATTGATTAGCCCTATTATCATTCGTAAGGGCATTATCAAGCGTGATTTACCTCTATTGGTATTGATTACTATGGTCGCCGCATGGCAGCTGCGTGATGGGCAATTAGACCAAGCAGATGGTATTGTGTTGATAGCGCTGCTGGTCGTGACTTTAGGCATTCAGATTGTACTAAGCTTACGTGAAGGCAACCATGAGCACGAAGGAGAACCCATAGCAGAAAGCATCGATGCTGAACATATCGAGCAAACCCTAACACGGGGACTCATCAGCTTAGTTATCGGCATGCTTTTACTGGTCATTAGCTCACGGGCTATAGTTTGGGGTGCAGTAGAATTGGCAACGCTGTGGGGCGTGAGCGAACTGGTGATTGGATTGACGATTGTTGCTGTGGGGACCTCATTACCTGAGCTGGTATCGAGCCTATCAGCCGCCCGTAAAGGCGAACACGACATGGCATTGGGTAATATTATTGGCTCTAATATATTTAACACCTTAGGCGTCGTTGGTCTCGCAGCGCTTATAGCGCCAATCACAGTCAGTCCAATCATCTTATCACGCGATATAGTGGCGATGGGATTGGTCACCTTGTTACTTGTGGTATTGTGCGGGTTTGCCTTTATAAGTAAGCGTCCATTCGGACGTACCTCTGGCGCGACATTGATGCTGTTCTTTGTCGGCTATACTTTATGGCTGATACAAACCGTCAATCTGTAACGCTTAAAGTGTGTTAACAGACCTTAAAATGTATGAACAGACTATGGCGATGATAATGTGGTTTATTTTCCTTGCTTGCGGTTTCTAATCACCCGCCATAGTCCTTCATTCTCTGTTTTTGGCATTTTTAAGGTAATGGTATTCGATAGCATGTCTTGCACTGCGAGACCACGTGGGTTAAAGAGGCAAAAAGCATAGTTAAAGACAAAGCCCAAAAAAGCACTGGTCAACAGAACAGCACGCGAGCCATCGATAATACTACCAATGATACCAAATATAAGTGGCATGATACTGGCCGCTAAAATCCGCTTAAATGACTGTCCCCACGTTAGCAAATGACCATTACTATTGACCGTCTTTAACCGCCAAGTCTGCATACCTAATGTCTGCCCACCACGACGCCAAAATATCCCATAGAATCCGACTAACGTCAGTATAAAAGACGGCGTCATAACAACGTTTTGATACCACGTTGGCAGCGACTGCGCTTGAGAAGAGTCTGTACCGGTATTCATGGTCAGCAATGTACCAATCACGGTTAGCAGGGTACCGACCAAAAACAACAACGCTAAAATTAACATGCCATCATAGAGAATGGCTGCCATACGGGTGCCAGCTTTAGCAATCGTTAGCTCTTCAACGTCAGAGGCATGGTGTGCTGAGGCTTTAGTTTTAGCAGCAGATTTGGTAGGTCGTTTAGGTAAACTCTTTGACATGGTACAAGCTCATAGCAAGCAGTGAATAGTGACTCTATTGTACCGTAATTCACTGTCTTATCGTACATTATCCTAAGATGCCGTAAGTCATATAACAATGTCGTATGACTCATCAACTCATCAGACTATCACACAGAAATTGCAGACATAAAAAAATCGCCAAATTGTCATAAGACAGGCGATTATTTTAAGGTTTCTTTAACTGAGTTAAAGAAGTGATAATGCAAATGGTGCGCTTGGAGAGATTCGAACTCCCGACCCCTTAGTTCGTAGCCAAGTGCTCTATCCAACTGAGCTACAAGCGCGTACTTTGCACATCATTTACTGCGTTGTTAAGAAACAATTGCAGCAAATTAGGTTGGTTATTATATAGATAATTTCGCTTATGTCAACATCTTTTTTTATTAAAATCAAATTATTTTTTGCTTTAATAAAACAGAAGATTATTAACGCTTTTATATCGCGTTACTACTCTAATAAAAACCGAATAAATGGAGGTGAAGGAGGGATTCGAACCCTCGATACGCGCAAACGTATGGTTCCTTAGCAGGGAACTGGTTTCAGCCACTCACCCACTTCACCAAACGACGTAAGACTTTTTAAGTTCTAAAAAATAGTATTATTGCTGATAATACGTCTTATCCCGTGGGCGAGTATTATAGCAAAGCCAAAACGAATTGCAAGCACTGTCTACAAATTTAATGCAGTTTTTATCATATTTATTTGTTTGTATGGTTTCATAGCCTCTTGAGCAGCTCAAATATCAATAAAAACTAGTAAAAACGATGTTTAAGTTAGTCAGCACGCTCTGGGTTGTTGTTAATTAATTGATGGATTGTCTATATACCATCTCTCACCTACTATGGCTTTTTTAGCAGTGGGTGTCTATAGTATTTGTTACTCATTGTAGATTATGTCAAAGGAATTTTTATGCGACCAGTGGTACTGTGTTTTTCAGGATTAGACCCCTCAGGCGGCGCTGGATTACAAGCGGATATAGAAGCCATCGGTCAAGCAGGTGCGCATGCTGCCATTGCTTGTACAGCTATTACCATACAAAACTCGCAGCAAGTCTTTGGTTTTGAAGCTTGTGCAGCAAATTTGGTAAAGGATCAGGCCACCGCAGTGCTCGATGATTTGCCTGTTGCAGCTATTAAGTCAGGTATGTTGGGTACGACTGATAATATTGCTATGCTGACTCAATTGTTTGCCGAGCGCCTTATCACCGCTGATACGCCATTTATATTAGATCCCGTATTGGTTGCCAATAGTGGTGGCAGTTTGGGCGATGAAAAGACGCTCGTTAGCGCATTTAGGGAGCTGTTACCATACGCGACCCTCATCACACCGAATACTCATGAGCTACGCGCATTAAGCGGTGAGCAAGACTTACACATTGGCGCGCAAGAATTATGCGCCCAAGGCACCTATGCTGTATTGGTAAAGACCTCACACGACTTTGATAGCGGCGATATAGAGCAGTATTTGTACATAAAGGGTGAGATGGTACATAAAAGCACCTTGCCGCGCTTAAAGGGCGAATTTCATGGCTCTGGCTGTTCACTTGCCAGCTTTATCGCTGGGCGCTTAGCAATGGGTGATGCGCTTATCGATGCAGTAAGAGCAGCAGACAGCTGGATTACCCAGACGCTGCGAGCCGCTGATGCACCGCACCCTAACAATGAGCAAGCCCAATTAATACCCAATCGTTTTATAGACTTTCAGCATAACCTCTAAATAATCAATAAAAAAAGGGCGCTCTATATCTCGTAGAGCGCCCTTTTTTAGATAGCTATTGATAATTTTAGATAGCGGCTTTCAAGTGACCATTAATCCAGCTCAACCCAACATCGGCATAAAGCTCGCGGCAAAGCCACCAATAAACATCTCAAGCAAAATAAAAGCAATGAAGGCGACCATTGGTGATAAATCAATCATGCCCAAGTTTGGCGTGATTCGACGAAATGGTGCCAAGATTGGCTCCGCTAAATTAACAATGATACCAATAATCGGATGCTGAGATTGGGTAAATACCACAATCCAGCTGACAATGATGGAGCCAATGACGAGATAGCGACACATACGTAAAAAGTCTAATACCAAGCTGATAGTACCCGTAAAAAATAACGGTACAGGAGCGATACCTTTATGGGTCAGTGCTGCTTTTCCAGAGATATCGATCAAACGAATCAAAAACATCAGGACGATAGCCGCAATACTGATACGCCCTTGCCCGACGGTTGGAAAAATACGCCCAAACACATCGACAATGTGCGTTGCTTTATAGGCAGGCGCAATCATGGGGTTGCTGGCATCCATCCCTGCAAATTGCAGCATAAAGCGAATAAACACCAACATCATGGCGAAGGTGGTGACCAAATCAAAGATTTGAAATAACATGTTGTTCATGAAGTGCTACTCAATGTGACATTATTAACAGGTTTTGGGATGACGACTGTCATTACTAGGTGCTTGGTATTGGTGCTTAATATTGGTGCTTAGTATTACAGCTCAGGCGCGTCATTCGCTTTTAGCAAATAACGCGCCTGATATAGGGATGATTATTTACTCATCTCTTCACTCAAGGCTTGGCTACGGTCATAGCAAGCCTGCATAGCCTCAACGATTTGACCACCGATATCATTGGCTTGCATTGACTCAACGGCGGCTTGGGTGGTTCCATTTGGCGAGGTGACCTTGCGACGCAATTCAGCAGGTGCGTCTTCACTATTCATTGCCATTTTTGCCGCGCCTAACATGGTTTGCATAGCGAGCGCTGAAGCCTGCTCTTTATCCAAACCTAAAGCCACTGCCCCGTCAATCATGGATTCAATAAAGTAAAACATATATGCTGGTGCTGACCCTGATACGGCGGTTACCCCATGCATGTGTTCTTCATTATCGACCCACATGACCAAACCTGATGCTTCCATCACCGCCGTTGCTAATTGCTTTTGTTCAGCAGAAATATTATCCGTACCGTACAGACCCGTTGCGCCCATTTGAATCATTGCAGGGGTATTTGGCATCGCACGGACGATATTGTCATAGCCACCCAACATGTCAGATAAAAGCTCAGTCGACAAACCTGCTGCCACTGAAATCACCAGCTGCTTGTCTAAGACATCCGCAAAGCTACTGACTACCGCTTTCATCACTTGCGGCTTGACCGCCAGCACCACAATGTCAGCATCGATAACGGCAGCTTTTGCATCAGCAGTTGGATCGACCGTGTTCAATCCTTTAGCAGCCAATTGCTCGCGCGCTTCACTGCTAGGATCAGCAACGGTAATTAAACTCGGTTTGATACCGCAGCTGACAAGCCCGCTAATCAAGGCCTGCGCCATATTTCCGCCACCGATAAAGCTGATTTTCTTATTATCTAATACTGACATACATGTCTCCTATTCAAAAATCCAAAGGTATTCAAACTAACATAATGATAGGTAAAATGACACTCAGTTTACCATACTGCTACTGGCATCGTTTGATAAATTGACGGTATCTAACCCCGTTGTAAGCTCCGTTGAACCACTTAATTACCATGGACTATTGCACAACCAAACGGTTAGATTAACAAGGGCATTATATAAAATCAGTGACGGAGAGTACTATGTTTTTCATTCGTAAAGCTAACCCAGAGGATTATGCAGACATTGCTAACATTCACTTCAAAAGTTGGCATGCCGCCTATTTAGGTTTGCTACCAGTGTCCTATATCAATGATAAAAACAGCTTATGTAATAAAACAAAAATGTGGCAGGAGTTAATGGCGCATCCTGATGTTATTGTCTGGATAGCATATGATGCTCATCATCATAATTTGGGGTTTATTGGGTACTTCATTAATAATAAAAATTATGAAATTACCACGTTGTATGTTTTGCCCGACTATCAAGGATTGGGTATAGGCACTCAATTAATGACAGCATCATTACAAGCCCTCTTAGGATCTCATATCCATGCCCATTTTTATTTATGGGTATTAGAAAATAATGTGGCTGCTATTGATTTCTATCAAAAATTTGGCTTTGTAGCTAATGGCGAAAAGAGTGAAGAATGCTACAAAAGCACGCAAATAATAGATATCAAAATGGTTAGAAAACTTGATGTCCTGATGCCCTAGCCCTAGATAACCTGACCTCCTAAAAGGCTTAGGTTACAAATATTAAAAAGCGTTATTGATGCTTAGACTGTTTCTAATAACACTATTTCTAATAACATTGCTTCTAATAGCACTGTTTAAAACGCCAATATTTTCTGTCGTGTCTGTTAGCGATCTACTCGTCCCTAATACCCAGCTCTCAAAAGGTGAAACCAGCAATAATGGCCACTCCTTATCCTGCTGTACGGATACGGCACTGACCACCACCAAACTCTCGCGCAACCATACAGGTACACCAAGCGTTTGGTATAGTTTCTTGCCCGCTTGTGGACGTGATGCCAATGCAGTTTGCATACGCTGTTGACGACCTAATGGTGCAAAGGTAATCTCAAACTTCTCATCACCATCTTGGTCACTGTTTAATAGCTCTGCCAAGGCATTTGGCATCATTTGCGCTTGCCAAGTAAATTTACTATCCCTGCGTAAGGTAACTGATACAGGCTGAGCAGCCGCTGAATCAGCATCAGCCACCACAAGATTAGATAAGGGTTGAATCTGTTTGGTAAGCGGCAACTCAAGCCATGTCAACCAATCGCTGCTGAGACGATAAAGCTGCTGACGGTAGCGGCAAATCGTATAGGACTGCTTGCGAGCTTGCCAAAAAAGCGCCGTTTGGTGATCAGGATCTTCACGTTGGCTTAGCATAAATACATCATCTACCAGCTGCTTAGCAGGCGGTAACGGTTCATATTGACCGAGCCAATGATGCAATAGTTGGCGCTGACGATAAATGGGTAATGCTTGTAGCTTGCCTATATTTAGCACACGCTGGGCAGACGATAGCTGTAATGATGCTACCTCTATCTGCTGTAAATCTTCTACCGCTTGTGCATTGATTATCAATTGGGCATCACGCAATAGCTGTGCGCTACGGGCGATATTGTCAATGACATTGGAATTATAGGTCGCCAATACTGGCATGATGTCGAGGCGTAGCCCACTACGTACATTATCGCCAGCATCATTGGTTGGGTCATCAATATAAGGGAGCTTTAGGCGCTGAGCATAATTGCTGATATTGGCGCGTTTGACCGTCAGCCAAGGTCGCCATAATGCCATACGCTGTGTGCCTTGCGTTTGGATACGCCACGGCTGCATACCCGACAGACCATTCACCCCAGCGCCTTGTATCAGCCGCATCAGCACTGTCTCTGCTTGGTCATCGGCATGATGCGCTAAGAGCAATACATCATCTTGATTGAGTTGCGCTCGCATGACATCATAACGAGCTTGCCTTGCGGCTTGCTCATCATGACCATTCACTTGCGCACGTAAAATCCGACACGGTATCTGCTGCACTGCTGCCCAATGAGCGACATGCATCGCCCAAGTGTCACTATCTGCTTGCAAACCATGATTGACATGCAGCAATTGTGGCAAAAATGGTAACTTACCTTGGCGATAGAGCTGCACACACAGCGTAGCCAGTGATAATGAATCACGACCACCACTACACGCCAGCCAAAGCCGTCGACCGTGCAGCTGTTCACCGTATTCAACCATACTGCTCAATAATGCTTGTGCCAGATCGGCATCGACAGGCAAGTCTGCGATTGGCTTCATAGGATGCGAGAGGATTGCACTGCTGGTCATAATCAGCCTTATTTATTTAGCATGCATACATGAATTGACATATAAATGAATCTGCTCATACGTCAGCTACGACATCAGTTACAGCGTCAGTTAGCACCTATATTAACAGCCACAAAAAAACGCGCCATAAAATGACACGTTTTTATTTTAGCATTAAGACTCAGTCTCTAATATGAAAAGCTTTGTGTACATGCATAGAGGCTTAGTAACAGAGGTGTCATAGCGACCAATTAAGCAGGCAACATCACTTCTGAGTTAAAGGTTTTCAGCTTCTCATAACGCAGCTCACAACGCGCGTGTGCGTCTAAATCTTTAATCTCATTTAACTGCTCAGCAATCAGTGCTTTCAAGGCGATCATGACAGGCTGCGGCTTGATATGTGCGCCTTCACCTTCTTCAATGACGGCATCAATCAGCCCCATCTGATATAAATTAATCGCATTTAATTTCAAGGCTTCACTAGCATCTTGTGCTTTTTCAGCTGTTTTCCACAGGATAGAGGCACAGCCTTCCGGAGAGATAACCGAATAAATACTATTTTGTAGCATATTGACTTTGTCACCAACGCCAATAGCCAACGCCCCACCTGAGCCGCCTTCACCGATGATAGTCACGATAATAGGCACTTTTAGGCTAGAAAAAACAGCGATACTTTCGGCAATGGCTTGCGCTTGTCCGCGCTCTTCAGCGCCGATACCCGGATAAGCGCCTTGGGTATCGACAAAGGTCATCACAGGGATATTAAAACGCTCAGCCATTTTGACCAAACGAATCACTTTGCGGTAGCCTTCAGGATTGGCCATGCCAAAGTTATGAGCAATACGCTCACGGGTGCTGCGACCGCGATGTTGACCAATTACCATCACAGGCTGACCATCAAAACGCGCCAGACCACCAAGAATGGCTTTGTCATCAGCAAAAGCACGGTCACCGTGCAGCTCATCGAATTCGGTAAACAGCTGATTAACATAGTCCATAAATAATGGACGCTTGGCGTGCCGTGCAAGCTGCACACTATCCCAGACAGTGCTCATAGACGCTTCCCTTTAATAATTATACTTAATGTATTTATGTTTAAGAATAATATCGTTATCGATTTTTAGATAATGAAAGTACAGTTGTAAACTCAATAGAAGCTATAGTAGCACATCTTAAATGGCATGACATTACTGACAAAGCCGCTTTTGTTACGTTAATCTATAGCATACTCATTACAATAGTAACGGCATCGTGTTGATCGTCAGTGCAAACTAGCGCTGCCTAGCCCTCAACCACGCTCAGCGTCACGCCCCATTTGGCAAACTGCTCAATCTCAGTATGCAAATCGGGCAATAAGAAAGCGTAGTGCTCACTGCTATTGGCAACGGTGATTTGCCAGCAATGATCATCCATGGCTTGTAACTGTAATTCTGGTAATTCATAATCGCTGCGGCTGTGATGCGCCAGTACGGCTAAGCGTAGCAACAGGCAAAGATAAACGAGCTGATTACCACCGATAGTACAGGTCTGCTCTAACATATCAGCCTTGAGCTTACGACGATGATTGAGCATCAGCTGTGCCATGCGCTTTTGATCGACTTGCGAGAATCCTGGAATATCAGAATACTCAAGCAAATACGCGCTGTGCTTATGATAACTACTATGACTGATGGCCAATCCTATCTCATGCAAGAAAGCCGCACGTCTGAGTAAATCACAATCATCATTGGTAAGGGCAAGCTGACTCTTCACTTGTTCAAATAAATGACGACTGGTTTTCACCACTTGTTTGGCTTGTTTTTTGTCCCCTGAATAACGCTTAATCAGCGCCAGCACACTGCGGTCACGAACATCTTCGCTAGCAAAGCGTCCAAGCATGTCGTACATCACACCTTCACGTAGTGCACCATCTGAGTAAGTAATGGTATCGACACCCAGCACTTTCATGACTGCACGCAGTACCGCAACGCCTGCTGGGAAGACGGCTTTGCGATGTTCCTTAACGCCTTCTAAATCGATGTCATCGACATTGCCAATTTTAAGCAACAGTTTCTCTAACTTTTTGACACCTTTATAAGTGATGCGCTCTTGCTCATCAGCCCAGCCCTTAGATACCAGCACATTACGTACTGCTTTAATCGTCCCACTCGAGCCAACCACACTACTCCAACCCAATTTTTGATAACGACCCTGAATCGCTAACACTTCTTTGCGAGCGGCTGATATCGCATTATTAAGGGCTTCTTTCGTGATTTGACCATCGGCAAAGTACTTCTGGGTAAAGGCGACACAGCCCATCTGCAAACTCTCGGTCAATAGCGGATCGAACTCTTGACCAATGATAAACTCTGTCGAACCGCCACCAATATCGATGACCAAACGCTTGTCACTACTGGCATTGGTGTGTGAGACGCCCAAATAAATCAAGCGCGCCTCTTCTCGTCCCGCGATAATCTCAATAGGTTTCGGCAATATTTTATTGGCACGGGCAATAAAGTCATTGGCATTTTTGGCTTGGCGTAAAGCGTTGGTCGCAACCACGCGAATGCGTTCGGGTGGTACCGAATCCAAACGCGCCACAAATCGGCTCAAACAGTCAAGACCTCGCTGTGCAGCTGCCGCACTTAAGATATTATTTTCATCCAAGCCTGCGGCGAGCTGGACTTTTTCAGACATAGAAACGACTTTTCGCACCTCACCATGGTCAAGACGCGCAATGGCCAGATGAAAACTATTGGAACCGATATCAATGGCTGCCATCATTTCATCATCAGCAAGCGGCGGATTTGTAAGGTAGTCAATAGGCATAAGAGGAATCGTTACCGTGTTGGATAAAAGGGAGAGGATATGGGTTAAAAATCAGACGATTGAGTCATATAAACATCGTAGCTGCACCAAATAGTGCCACCTATACAAAGATGCTCACGTGTTTGACGCAATTTTCGCCATTAAAGCATTTATGCCAAACACTGGCAAGTAACCCAAATGCTAATTAAGCAGCAAGCACATCATCAACAAAATAACAAATGCGCCATAAACATCCATTGCTTGTGTTAAGGATAGCGTTTTGCTACATTAAAAACGACCAATATTATAATAAATAACAGTCACTTAATGACCGCCTAGCCGTTTTAGCAAAAAAGAAAGCCCCCTAATGACTCGCCCTAATATCTATACTCAATAAACGATTAGCAAGGAAGCTAAACAAATGAATCAAACGACCACACAAAACACTACCAAAAACGCCGATGCTCAAGCGGTCAGCAATGCTAAAAAAAGCATGATGACAACCGTCAGTCCAACAAAGCAGAAATTTTATGACTTCTATTTAGCTGAACATCAAAACATGGCTTGCCGCCGCTTACATTTCGCTGGTAGTAGCTTTGGCTTATTGGGACTCGCAAAGTCGGTCAAAACCGCTTCGCCAAAACCATTACTTAAAGGCATCGCTGCTGGATATGCTTGCGCTTGGGTCGGTCATTTTTTCTTTGAAAAAAACAAACCTGCCTCGTTCAAATTCCCGCTAAAAAGCTTTGCTAGCGACTTTCGTATGTACAGTGATGTCCTACGCGGTAGACTCAGCTTAAAAGACCGTAAATTTGATAAAATCGGACGATAATAACTCGCCACTAGCCCAACTAACGTAAAGACTTACGTAATATTTTTCCTACCGCCGTTTTGGGCAATTCATCGATAAACTCGTATGACTGCGGGCGTTTATAACCTGTTAAACGTTCGCTTGCGAAGCTTTGTAACTCTTCTACCGTTAGGCTCGAATCTTTTTTGACCACAAACGCTTTGGGTACCTCGCCGCTGTGCTCATCTGCAATACCAACCACCGCGACTTCAAGTACTTTCGGATGCTCTGTCAATGCCGCTTCCACTTCGTTTGGATAGACGTTAAATCCTGAAACCAATATCATGTCTTTTTTGCGATCCACCAGCGTCAAAAATCCATGTTCATCTAGCACACCAATATCACCCGATTTAAAGTAGCCATCCTTTGTAAAAGTGTCTGCATTGTCTCGTTGCCAATAACCACGCATGACCTGCGGGCCTTTAATACAAACCTCGCCCCGTGTACCTATTGCACAAGTTGCACCCTGTTCATCAATGATTTTAATATCCATCATCGCAAGTGGCAGACCAACGCTACCATTAAAACGATCTATACCAGGTGGATTAAAAGAGATAACTGGTGCAGTTTCGGACATGCCGTAACCTTCATTGATAATCATACCAGTGACTTGTTGCCACTGATCAGATACGGCTTTGATGATTGCGGTGCCGCCACCGATAGATAGTGCCAAGCGACTAAAATCAAGGTTGGCAAACTTTGGATGATGCAGCATACCAATAAATAAGGTATTCACCGAAGGAATGACATGCGGACGATGCTGCTCGATGGTATTGACTAGTCCATCGATATCACGCGGATTGGTGACCAGTATATCTTCCCAGCCGCCATAAATGCCTAGTAAGCCGCAAACGGTAAATGAGAAGATATGATAGAGCGGCAACGGATTGAGTATTTTAATCTGCTCGCTACGACCCGCTTCAATCGCATGACCAAACATCGCATAACACTGACAGACATTGGCCATGACATTGTAATGCGTGAGCATCGCGCCTTTTGGCTTGCCGGTCGTGCCACCCGTATATTGCAATAAAGCTAAATCTTCACGCTCGATAGTAACAGGCTGATATTGCTCAGCGTGGTATGCACTCATAATATGGGCAAAGCTTATATTATGCTCTGAGATATTTTTTGCAGCATTATCGGCTGTGGTTTGGTTGGTTTGATTGAATTGACGAGTAGTATTGGTCGACGGTTCAAGTTGGGTAAGCAAGGCAATATCGTTATCAGCAGGTGCAGCATTCGGATTGACGGAACAATGTACAACCAATGACAGTTGCGCTTTGACTGCATCATCTAACTGATCGTAAGCAGAGGTCATACCATCGAGGACAATCAGCACACTAGCTTGAGCATCCGTCAGCTGATGCGCCAATTCATAATGGGTATACATCGGATTGACATTCACCAATACCGCGCCTGCTCGCAGACAACCAAGTAACACCACGGCATACTGCAATATATTGGGTAATTGCACAGCGACACGATCGCCTTTGCTGATGCCTTGTGCTTGTAAAAAAGCAGCAAAGCGGCGGCTGGCAATATCCAGTTGTGCAAAGGTAAGGACGGCAGACCCCATACTAAAAGCCACAGAATCACTATGCTGATCTATCTTGGGTTGCAACAAATCTAGCAGGTTGTGCTTTCCCTCTAATACATCTAAATTATTTCTTATTCCATATTTCTCATATGAGGCTTGCCATAACGGTGGCGTATTACTGCTAGGCATATCATTAGTGCTTGTAGTCATCAGTTGGCGTCCTTGCTCAATTGTCTTGATTCATCTCAGAATAGCATAATTTATTGTTTATTTTGCAATCACCCAAAGAAGGAATTGTCTTAGCCTTGGTTTTTTCATTTATGCAGTCATCGTCAAAAAATCTTTATCTCTTATAGTAAAAATCACAAAAGGATAAATATTGGACACAAAAAAAACCAGCATGATTTCTCATACTGGTTCTTGTAAGTACATATATTTTAAACAGGTCTTAAATAAACAAGGTCCTGAATAAACAGTTACGCTTTTGCCATTTCTGCAAAAATCTCGTCAGCGGCTTTAATCGACGCATCAATATCTTCATTGCTGTGTTTAATTGACATAAAGCCTGCTTCATAAGCAGACGGTGCCAGATAAATACCGCGATCCAACATGCCATGGAAGAACGTGTTAAACACCGTCATGTCACACTCTGTCACGTCATCGAAGTTCTTTGGCGTGTCAGTTTCATTGTCTTTGACGAAGAACATGCCAAACATACCGCCCAATTTATTGGTACGCATGTTGATGCCGTGTTTGTCAGCCGCCGCTTGAAAACCATCTACCAGACGATCAACTTTCGCTGCTAACTCAGCATAAAAGCCATCTACGGTTAAGTCTTCGAACATCGCGATACCCGCACGCATTGCCAGTGGATTACCTGACAATGTGCCGGCTTGGTAGACGCCGCCGAGTGGTGCGATACAAGACATCACTTCTTTTTTACCACCGAAAGCACCAACTGGCAAACCTGCACCGATGATTTTACCAAAGCACGTCAAATCAGGATCAATGCCGAAATGTGCTTGTGCGCCGCCCAGACCAACACGAAAGCCCGTCATCACTTCATCAAAGATCAGCACTGAACCGTTGGCAGTACATTCTGCACGCAAGGTATCATGGAATTCTTGTGTTGGAATGACCATGTTCATGTTGCCCGCGATTGGCTCCAAGATAACGCAAGCGACTTCTTCGCCCCATTTCTCAAAGCAATCTTTAATCGCTTGCGGATCATTATAAGGAATCGTAATCGTGTGCTTAGCAAAATCTGCTGGCACGCCTTTTGAGGTTGGCTCGCCAATATCAAGCATGCCCGAACCTGCTTTTACTAACAAGCTATCTGAATGGCCATGATAGCAGCCTTCAAATTTAACGATTTTGTCACGCTGGGTATAGCCACGAGCCAAACGAATTGCACTCATGGTCGCTTCTGTACCGGAGCTGGTCATACGAATCATCTCAACACTTGGGACAATTTCGCAAATTTTATCGGCAACAGTCGTTTCAAACGGCGTTGGCGTACCAAAACTTAAACCATCATCAGCCGCTTTTTTGACTGCATCAATCACTTTAGGGTGTGCGTGTCCCAAAATCATTGGGCCCCAAGAGCCGACATAATCGATATAAGCATTGTCTTCGGTATCATAAATTTTGCTACCGTTAGCACGGTGCATAAAAATAGGCGTGCCACCAACACCAGCAAAGGCACGGACGGGCGAGTTTACGCCGCCAGGAATATGTTTGCGGGCTTGCGCAAATAGCTGTTCGTTTTTAGTGCTCATAATTATTCTCTACTTATTATTTCTTTAATATTGATTCTGTCTTATTTTATTAAAAATAACCTTGCGGCTTGTTGTTAATGCTTAGCAGATTTTTAAAGCACATTTAATAATTTATGCTTTTTTGACAACAGATGATTTAAGCTTCATTGGCCCAAAGCCATCAAGTTTACAGTCAATATCATGACCATCAGAGGCATCGGGCAGCAGGCGAATACCTTTTGCTTTGGTACCAACTTTAATAACAATCGATGAACCTTTGACTTTTAAGTCTTTAATCACGGTGACGGTATCGCCATCTTGCAGCTCATTACCGACCGCATCACGAATGACCGCGTCTTGCTCTTCAGCTTGCGCCGCATCGGTTTCAGCCGCAGTCCATTCATGAGCACACATGGGACATACTAGTAACGCACCATCTTCGTACGTATATTCAGCATCGCATTTTGGGCAATTGGGTAAGCTCATAATTTCCTCGTCAGCCGTGATAAATTGGGTGTATTCTAGAGCTAACATTGTACCGTAACTCGCTAGCTTTAACCAATCGCTTCGCTCGTAAATGCGGTTCTGTGTCCAATGTATAGATTCACTCATGTCTTACAGCGGACGTTTTTTATCACACAGTGTTTTGTGGTACTCTGCTTTAACTAAATTTGGTTTGATGACCATGTATCTTTAGATGGTAAAACCTCAATATTTACTTTATCAATTACTTTAACAACTCAGTATTCACCACAATATCTGAGGCTATGGCTACTGATAACGATAGCGACTTATGAATAGGATAATAATAATGACTCAATCAAACGTATCGACCCTCTCATCAACATTGCCACAATTTGTTCAACTAACGATTCAAGGTGAAGATGCAGAAAAATTCTTGCAGGGTCAGCTAACCTCTGATGTCACCAAGCTCGGACTCAGCTATCAAGCAACGGCGCTTAGCAATTTAAAAGGTCGCATTGATTTTGGTCTTTGGATAAAAAAACAAGCCGAAAAGCATTATGATGTGGTTATCAGTGCCGATTGCGCTGAGGCTTTTCAAGCCCATTTAAAAAAGTTCGGTGCCTTTTCAAAATTTGACACCAGTGCGCCCGCGCCCATTTATCCTTGCGTGCTTGATGAGGTGCCAACCTTTAGCCATCAAGAAGACCACAATACGCCAACCGATACCCAAGCGTGGATGCAAGCGAGTCTTGCCATTGGCAACTATTGGATAGTTGCTGCTACACAGGGTCTGTTTCAGCCACAAGAGCTGCGTCTGCATCAGCGCGGCGGTATGGACTATGATAAAGGCTGCTATCTTGGTCAAGAAGTGATTGCCCGTATTTATTTTAAGTCAGCGCCAAAAGCGTTTTTACATTATGTCAGCGGCGCAGGTGACGTGCCAGCAGCCGGTGACAAGCTAGAAAAAATCCATGTGGTTAATACGATTGCCGATGACACTATTAATGGTAATGGTTTTAAAGCATTGGTCGTTGCCCGTCCAGAGCATTTAGCCGATAGTGAGCTTACGATATTAGACTTACCGCCAGCGCTGAAAGCCGATGTTGCACGCCAAAAATAGTGCGGCATAATGAATGACGCGTAATAAATAGCACTCTTCAAAACATTTTTACTAAAAAAGCAGCAGAGTAATCTATGACCCATATTGCGGTACTCGGAGCGGGCGTGGTGGGCGTGACCACCGCATGGTATCTTCGCCAAGCAGGCTACGATGTGACCGTCATTGAGCGTGAACCAGCGGCCGGTATGCAGACCTCATTTGCCAATGGTGGGCAAATATCTGTCTCGCACGCAACCCCTTGGTCAAACCCTGCGGCTCCAATGAAAGCCCTTAAATGGCTGTTTCGCGAGGATGCGCCGCTGTTGTATCGCTTGCGTGCTGATAAGGCGCAGCTCAAATGGGCGATGCAGTTTTTGCAAGAATGCCGGGCAGATAAAGCCGATGCCAATTTGGTACAAATGGTACGTTTAGGCTTGTATTCACGAGATGCCCTACAACAGCTGCGTGCTGATATTGGTATTGATTACGAGCAGCAAACGCGCGGTATTATGCATTTTTATACCAATCAAGCGGAATTTGATGCCGCCATTGCGCCAACGGAGCGCATGCAAGCGTTAGGCTGTGAGCGTCATGTCATCGATATCAATAATGCCGTTAACCTAGAGCCTGCGCTTTACCCTATTGCTCATAAGCTAAAAGGCGCTACTTATACCAGCCGTGATGAATCGGGTAATGCCCATTTATTTACCCAGCGCTTAGCCGAGCGCTGCATCGAGGCTGGCGTTAAGTTTTTATACGATACCGAGATTCTGGCGTTAAACACTGACGCCCATTCTGCTCGCCCGCATATCCATAGTATTACCATTCAACCCAAGGGAGAAAACGCGCAAACCTTTAGTGCAGACAGCCATGTACTAGCCCTCGGTAGCTATAGTGTGTCATTACTAAGACCTTTGGGAATACATGCTCCGATATTTCCAGCCAAAGGCTACTCGGCCACTTATCAAATCAACCCCCGCGCCCCGCATCTAGCACCCTTTGTCAGTCTCATTGATGATGAGTTTAAGCTGGTGACATCACGCCTTGGCGACAAGTTACGCGTCGCTGGAACGGCAGAATTTAACGGCTACAATTTGGATTTAAATAGCACGCGCTGTGCAGCCATTACCCGCCGTGTGCAGCAGTTATTTCCTAAAGGTATCATTGCCAATTCTGTGCAATATTGGACAGGGCTACGTCCGATGACCCCATCAAATGTGCCGTTAATTGGGCGCGCGCATAGGGGGCAAGTCCGTCATGGCAGTCATAATATGGATGCTGGTTTTGATAATTTATGGCTCAATACGGGTCATGGTACGCTTGGCTGGACGCATGCTTGCGGTTCGGCGCAGGCGATCAGTTTATTAATACAGGGTGAGACACCACCAGTCGATTTTGATTTTGTTGGCTTAGGAACGTAAGAATAAGAAACGTAAAAAAGGCGCTACCACTATAAGTCAGCGCCTTTTTTCTTTATATGGAAGACTTTTATTCTAGAACTATTTTATGCAGCGCTCCCTGATTCCATATCAAAATTAACATCAGAATCAGCCGTCTCCAAATCAACCACTTCTGGCGGGATTGCTTCCAATTGTACTGGTACACCATTGACTGCCGCATTGCCACTTAGCTGATCAATTAAGGTATCGTCTGTCAAATCATTGACACTGACGCCCGCATGCGCTTGAGCGATTTTTTGTTTTACTCCTTTGCGGCCGTGACCCCACCCATGAGGGATACTCACGACATTTGGCATCAGCTCATCCGTCACTTCTGCTACGATCGTCACACTACCCACACGCGACGTGACTTTTACGTTTTGACCATCCTCAATACCGTACTCTTTCGCTGTTTCAGGATGTAACATCAAAGTACAGCGCGGCTTACCTTTTACCAAGCGATAGCTGTTGTGTAGCCACGAATTATTGCTGCGTACATGACGACGACCAATCAATAGAATTTGCTTGTCATCATAGTCCTGCATCACCTCCTGTACGCGCTCTAAATCTGCTTGATAAAAATCAACATTAAGATGAATCTGCTTGTCTTTGTGTTTTAACGCTTGTGGCAGCATGGTTTTGAGCGATCCCAAATCAATACCATGCGGATTTTTCTTCAATTTCTTTAGATTGAGACCCTTATAAGGCCCACGTTTCAGACCTTGATTAAGCACAAATTTCGGACCCAAAACTTTTATTAATAAACGTTCGACTTTGGTTGCAAGTACGGCTTTTTTATCCAAGCGTTTTGCTAACTCTAAGTAGATTTGCCAATCATGTTTAGCGCTTCTTTGCTTAGCAAACAATGCCTTTGAATATTTGGCGACGTTATGGACGGCAAAATTGTTAAAGGTGACGTCATAATGATCGCGCTCTAGTGGCGATACCGGCGGCAAAATAATATGCGCATGACGGCTGGTTTCTGTGACAAAGTAGTCAATAGCGACCATAAAGTCTAAGTTGGCAAACGCCGTATCTAACTTTTCACCATTCGGCGTACTGAGTACAGGGTTGCCCGCGACAGTCATAAAGCCTTTTAACTGGCCCGCGCCTCCTACCAGCATCTCATCCGCCATTGCCACAACGGGATAATCGCCATTAAAATCAGGCAAGTTACTCATGCGGCTATGACGCTTACCTAAATAACCTGGGCCTGAGTTATTGACCACGTCGACCGCAGGATTGGGGAACATCAGACCACCCACTTCATCCAAGCGACCTGTGACAATATTAATCAGCATAATCAGATACTGGCTTAATAAGCCAAACTCTTGCACCGAGACGCCCATGCGCCCATAACAAACCGAGCTTTCGGCTTCACAAAATTCTTTGACCAGTCGTTTAATCTCATCTGCCGCAATGCCAGTAATATCAGCAACGGACTCGGCGCTATAGTCTTTAGCAAAGTCTGCAAGGCGTGCAATCTCTGGCGCGAGCGCCGCTGCTCTATTATTGTTAGCGCGTGCCTTGTCCGCATACCCTTGGAGATAAATTTCATTGAGCATGGCAAGCAAGAGCAAAACATCGGTCGCTGGACGAATAAAATGATGCTCGCTAGCAATGTCGGCTGTTTCGGTGCGGCGTGGATCAATCACCACCACTTTACCACCACCTGCTTTGATATCTTTTAGCTTTTGGCGCATATTTGGTGCGGTCATGATACTGCCGTTAGACGCCAGCGGATTGCCACCAATGATGAGCATATATTGGGTACGATTGACGTCAGGCACAGGGATGCGCAGCATATGCCCGAACAGATGCATGCTAACAATGTGATGCGGTAACTGGTCGATGGAAGTCGCAGAAAAGCGACTGCGCGTCTTGATACTGGTTAATAGATGCTTAATGGTTAACATGCCGCCCAAATTATGGACATTAGGATTGCCTAGATAAATACCGAAAGCGTTTTGACCATGTTTTTTCTGTACCGACTGAATACCAGCTGCCACCTTATCTAACGCCTCAGCCCAGCCAATCTCTTTCCAACCGTTAGCCGTTCTCTCAACGGGATGACGCAGGCGATCACTGTCTTCATGCAAGTCTTGCAAAGCAGTCGCTTTTGGACAAATATACCCTTTAGAAAATGGATCATCTTTATCGCCTTTAATCGATAATACTTTTTTCCCATCGTGCTTGATGACAATTCCGCACATTGCTTCACATAAGTTGCAGGTTCTAAAATGTGTTTGTTCATCCTTGTGACTCTTTTCACTAGCCATGGTCGCGCTCCCTGTTATTTTTTACTATAGTCATTCCACTATAAAAGTATTACTGCGTTAACCTCGCTTGAAGTATTAAATATACAGCTACACTCGGTTGCCTTGTACTACTTTTCAATTGAATCGACTATATTGCTTTCACTATATAAATTCCGTTTTATGAGGTTAATACATTTGCTCATTTTAACAATCTTAAAAACACTGAGAATTAGCCAAAGTGCAACATTGATAAGCTGGATGACTAGCCATTTACTCTGCGCTTGTCTTTGGCGAAAAAACTGTTAAAAAGTCCATCAAAGTTTTTGCACAATATCTCAATGGCTTGCTGCCGTGAATAACGCTGTTGATGACAGCCCAATATCAATTCATGTACTTGGGCGGCAGCGATATCGACACAGAGATGAACGTCAGATTCGTCAAAAGAGCACTCGGCTGACTGCAATCCCTCTATAAATATCTTAGTCCACTCCTCTCTTATCTCTATGATTAGACTTCCCAACCCGTTACGTTCTATGTTTGAATCAAAGCGCAGACTGTCTTCGAGCAAACGTTGAAATAAAGTGATGTTTTGAAAGGCGGCATCAAAAATCAATGTTAGGCATTCCTGACAACGCTCATTGAAATCCTCTTTAGACAGCGTTGGATAGTCTTTAAGCATATCTACCCACGCCATGCGCATTGGTGATAAATAGTTGCCTTTAAGTTGCTCGCCTAACACCTGCTGCAACGCATCTAAACTATCAAAATGATTATAAAAACTTGGCTGAGCAATACCTGCACCTTTCGCGATTTTATTCATGCTCATACCAAGAGCGCCCTCTACGCTATACAGCTGCAAGGCACTTTTTAGTAACGTATGACGCGTTTTCGCCTTTGCCAGCTCGCGTTTTGTTTCCGGTTTTTTAGCACTTACGCTGTTAAGTACATTCACTATCAATCTGCCCCAACTTAATCTATAAAACAATTGTTATTTCAACTATAAGGCTATAGCCATTTAAACAAGAAGTCTATCACTAAATATTTAACCTTACTTATTCTTGATGATTCGTTTTAACCCATCCTAAAACAATCATAAAAAAATAGCCGCCACATTTATGATGACAGCTACTTTTTTTATTCCTATATTTACAGCGTGTTACGACGTCATTTTTTATAAATCATCGCCAGACTTGTTGATCCTCTTTACGTATGTCACTGATAAAACACTTCATTCATTACACAAATGGACGATGCATAACATAGCTGTGCAGATCTCAATAATGGAGCAACACTCTCAACATTGCATATACAGACATGACGATGGTGAGCACTTATATTAGATATCACCAGTTAGCTGATTAATAAGTACTGATAGCAGCTGAGTAAAATGTCGATTAAAGACAGATGGAATAATTGTCTCAATAACCAATTTTATAATAAAAGAAGGAACATAAAAATGAACGAACATACTCTAAAAGGTGAATGGAACCAAATAAAAGGCTCAGTAAAACAAAAATGGGCTGATCTTACTGATGATGATTTATTACACGTTGAAGGTAGCCGTGATAAATTGGTCGGAAAAGTTCAAGAACGTTATGGTCACAGCAAAGATGATGCTGAACGTGAAGTAGACGCATGGCGTACTGAACATAAATACTAGTAAATAATCATGCTTGTAAGAAGTATTAAGATAAAAATTTTATAAGCAGATTATTTAAACGAAAACCGCATTAGTTTCTAATGCGGTTTTTTTATGCTGGACTGATCACCAACTTGATTTATATCAAATAATTCTAAAAGATAAAACTCAAAGTCCAGACACGATAAAACCGCATAGCAATTAACTGTTATGCGGTTTTATTGTTAACCATCCATGTTACCTATCACCACTGTTTCCCATGCATCCTTGCATAATATTCAGCATATTGTGATACTGGGCATCCTGCCCTTTTTACTACAACTACCAGCATTAACTACTGATAGCAGCAAAGGGTATGTGTCCTTACTCCACTTATCATAATCATCCTGATGCTAATAAGTGAATCATTATCCTTAATGCGGTCAACTCAATCCTTGAGTCACATTCCCTAATGCCGTGTGACTATAATGCCTAATTCCTAACCTGATGTTAAGTCGCGTAAGCGTCATTACGTGTAAGCATATGCTTACATGATTCATATTCGTTACCCTGATTACAACTTATTAACGCAAAAGACACTAATCATCAAGCTTCGTCCATTATGATAGATAATGTAAGAAAATATTTCAAAGCGCATAATGGTAATGACGATGGTAATAATTAATTTGCCAGTAAGTTATGAATACGATTATATGAACAATTTACAGAGTGCGTACGTGCTCGGCTATCACCAGCAATGATGCGACGGGTAATTTAAAAATATTATAGGATATTGGATCATGAAAACTCTAAAGCCTTTCTCATTTAAGACCGTTATATCTACTGGTCTTGCGGTTGCATTATTGGGTACTACAGTTGGGTGTGCCGTCGTCGGTCCAGGGTATGATAATTACCCAGTATATGGTGGTAATGATGATTATGGTAACGCTGACTACAACCGCATTAGTCAAAAGCTACGCGCTGATCTGCGCCGTAAAGGCTATCAGGTTATGGATATCAAATCCGACAACTACCGTGGCAATCGCATAATGACCGCTTATGCCAAAAAGAACAACCAAGCATACGAGCTAAAATACACGTATCCTGATCTAAAACTTATTAGCTCAAATAAAAAAGCTTGGTCTAATGTTTGGCAAGACGATAGATATGACAAAGACCATTACAAAAAAGATAAATATAAAAATAATGGCAAGCATAAGAATAATAAGCACTATAAAAATGATGATATCGAAGATAGCATTAAAAGAGACTCGCGTTATCCAGCAATTAAGCAACGTGCAATCAATAAAATACAAGGTATGGGCTATCGGGTCAACGACATTGAGCTGGAAGAAAATAACGGACGCGGCGTGTTCGAGATTGAAGCCAAGCGCGGCTCACAAGAGTATGAAATACGACTTGGTTACCCAAATTTAAATGTGATTAAGATTGAAAAAGACTAGGGCATGTCCTCCATTCAATTGATAGTTATAGTCAATCCTATATAAATCAGATACGGTGTCAGGCTCGCTTAGTCTACTACTTATAGTACTTTCGCTTGCCTTCCTTGAATCTAAATTATATTGAACCGACTATATCTAAGTGCGCTAAAAATGAAATTAGTAAAATAAAGCTATTAAATAAAAATTTTGGCATCGTTTATTACTTGATGCCTTTGGTCAAATAAGCCAGCCCTTGGTTTATTTGACCCTTTTTTATAAGAGACGCAAAAATATTTTTGACATCATAAGAGGATTTGATGAACCACCATACTTTATTAAAAACCACTGCTAGCGCCAGTATGATTGCAGTGTTGCTGACGATAACGACTGGCTGTGTCACCGCACCTAGTTACAATGCTTACGGCGACCTTTACGAAGATGTTTATAAAGACAGTAAGGTCTACAAAAAGCACAAGAAGACCATCAACTCTATTGATAAAGAGCTTTATCAGCCTGCTATTGAGCAAAGAGCCGCTAATAAAGTCAGCAATATGGGTTATCAGGTCAAAGACGTCAAATACAAAAAAGGTGACAGTAAAATAAAAGTAAAAGCCAAACGCGGCAGTGAAGATTACAAAATCGAGCTTAGCTATCCGAGTTATAACGTGATTAAGATCAAAGAGGACTGATAGCAACCCTAAAAGTCTAATACCTCAATCACATCATAGGCAGGCATTTCATAAGGATGCGCCTGCTTTAACACCTCGATGACCTCTTTAATATCAGCATCAGCCACTACCATTTCTACCCGCCATTCCTCAACGGTTTCCAGTTGATTATGTGCTCCAATATTCGGATTACTGCCTGCCAGTGGCATAAACTGCCCTATTCCCTGCACTTGCCAACAGCACTGTTCATAATTGCCAATCGTCCCAGCGCCTGCCGAAAATAAAGCGGATTTTACCTGCTCTAATGCTGTATCTGGAATAAAAACGGTCAGTTTATACATGTGTTACTTCCTTCCAGTCTATTTAGAAAAACAGCCATCAACTATCAATCTTACTATTTTTTGGATAACGAAGGATGGTCCGTCCAAATGTAGCGTAATAACCACTCTTTTGCCTCGCCCGCATAATCAATGCCAATCCGTGGGCGCAGCGATACTGGCGGCTTGCAACCGTCTTCTTCTACCCATACAGCTGATGCTGGATAAATGGATTTGCCATACAAGTCACGGTCGATTTGTAAACGCTTGGTCAGCTTACCGGGGCCAGCGAACTGCTTGGGATGAATCAGTTGTTGATCTAAGCTCAATAATTGCTCATCTCGCAGGCGATCACTATCTTCTGCTAAAAACCCAGCGCGTATCAGCACTGACTCAGGGGAGTCGATAGCACCACTGATTAAATTGAGCATATGATGGACGCCATAAGTCAAATACACATAAAAAACACCACCTTGCTCATACATGATTTCAGTGCGCGGCGTTCGGCTGCCTGCATGTGAATGACAAGCGGGATCGCCCGCACCGATGTAAGCTTCGGTTTCTGAGATACGCATACGTAGTATTTTAGGCGTGCCATCCGTATCTAACAGCTTTCTACACAGCACTTTACCTATTAAGTCAGCAGCGACCACACAGGTTGGTCGAGTAAACCATGATGGCGCTAAAATAGTAGGCTGCGCCGTGGAAGTTTGAGACGTTGACATGAGTAATGACCTTTTATGCTTTTATATCATTGAATAATTAATAAGTTATCATAAAATTAAGAAAAGGTATGGCACACAGTGTTTAAGGAATGTTTAAACAAACCTTGCAAGGTCGATATAGCATTCAAAAAGATGATTTCTGCTGAATGAATAAGCATAAAAAAGGAAGAATGAGGTAACATTGGAATGAGGAATGAAACGTAAACTTAGACAAAAAGGAAGTCAAAAAATGAAAGGGATTACACGCTTCTCGAATAGCTTGATGGAAAAATATTTACCAGATCCATTTCTGTTCGTCATTATTTTAACCTTGGTTATTTTTGTGATGGGCTTAGGTTTAACCGACTCTTCACCGGTACAGATGGTGGCGTTTTGGGGTGAAGGCTTCTGGGCTTTGCTGGCATTCTCAATGCAAATGGTGTTGGTGCTAGTAACTGGTTTTGTATTAGCAAGCAGCCCCATATTCAAAAAAGGATTGGGTAAACTTGCCAGTTTCGCAAGCTCGCCAGGTAGTGCGATTATACTGGTCACCTTAGTATCGCTTGCAGCAAGCTGGATTAATTGGGGATTTGGCTTGGTCATTGGGGCATTATTTGCCAAAGAGCTGGCGAAGCGTGTCGAAAATGTCGATTACCGTTTATTGATTGCCAGCGCCTATTCTGGATTTATCATTTGGCATGCCGGATTCTCTGGGTCGATTCCATTATCCATTGCAACAGCAGGCCATCCCTTCGTTGATAAAATCGGTGTTATTCCAACAAGTGCGACCATCTTTGCTAGCTATAACCTAATTATCGTCGCAGCATTGGTTATTATCGTCCCTTTATTAAACCGTCTGATGATGCCAAAAAAAGAAGATACGATTACGGTAGATCCAAAACTTCTAGTAGATCCTATCCCTGAGGAGCTGCCAGCCAAATCGGATATGACACCAGCAGAGCGTTTAGAAAACAGCTGGATTTTATCAATGGTCATTGGCGTATTGGGCATCGCCTTTATCGTGTATTATTTCGCACAGAACGGTTTTGCTCTAACGCTCGACTTGGTTAACTTTATGTTCTTGTTTCTTGGTATTATATTTCACGGTACACCTCGCAAGTATTTGATTGCAGTTCAAGAAGCAGTTAAAGGTGCAGGCGCTATCATCGTCCAATTTCCTTTTTATGCAGGCATTATGGGAATGATGACAGCTTCGGGGTTGGCAGGTGTGATGTCAGAAGCATTTGTTAACGTTTCAACAGCGGAGACGCTACCACTTTTTGCTTTCCTCAGTGCAGGACTCGTCAACTTTTTCGTTCCTTCAGGTGGTGGACAATGGGCAGTACAAGCACCGATTATGTTAGAAGCCGCGGAAATGTTGGGTAGTGATCCGTCGCGAGTTGCTATGGCTGTGGCATGGGGTGATGCTTGGACAAATATGATTCAGCCATTTTGGGCATTACCAGCACTGGCGATCGCAGGTCTAAAAGCCAAAGATATCATGGGTTTTTGTGTCATCGTGCTGATTGTCAGTGGTGTTGTGATTGGTTTAGGACTCTTGTTTTTATAATAAATCCTATAACTCCAACCTTAACTATTTTAATAAAAAGGTTGTTCTTATCTTTAGATAATAATGAAGTAAATCAAATAGCAGTGGAGCTATTCAGAATAGCCATATTTGATAATAACGACTACCTTTAGGTCAAAGCCTTTATATTATTAGTCGTAAGATGAACACGAAGATTAATTTAAAATCACAAAAAAACTGAGCACATGGCTCAGTTTTTTTTACGCTAAAGATTGACCTGCAGTGCAGTGCCAATCAAACATCTAGCTTAATGGCACACCAATACGGTTAGCCACTTCTTCATAAGCTTCAATGACATCGCCTAATGATTGACGGAAGCGGTCTTTGTCCAGCTTCTTCTTAGTCGTCTTATCCCAAATACGGCAGCCATCTGGTGAGAATTCATCCCCTAAGACGATACGGTCATGGAACACACCAAATTCTAGTTTGAAATCAACTAGTATCAAATCACCTGCTTCGAATAACGCCTTTAACACTTCATTTACTTGATGAGTCAGCTCTTCCATTCTTGCAAGTTGTGCTTCGGTTGCCCAGCCAAGAGACACAGCAAGTGACTCATTGACCATTGGATCACCCAGCGCATCATCTTTATAAAACAATTCATAAGTAGGCGGCGTCAATGCTTGCCCTTCTTCTAAGCCCAAACGACGAACCAAGCTGCCCGCAGCAAAGTTACGCACCACGCACTCAACTGGAATCATCTCTAAACGCTTGACCAATACTTCATCTTCAGACAATTGCTTCTCAAAATGCGTTTCGATACCAGCATCAGCCAGTTTTTGCATGATGAAAGCGTTAAAACGATTATTAACGACACCTTTGCGTGCTAATTGCTCAATACGCTTGCCATCAAGCGCTGAAGTATCATCACGGAAATGTAGAATCAAAAGATCATTATCTTCAGTTTCATAGACAGATTTGGCTTTGCCTTTATACAGCAGTTGTTGCTTTTGCATTATGGGAGTTCCTGTTCGTTCAAGCTTATGTGGTAAAAACGCGCAGCGACCGCTGATTTTTGTATGACAGAATGAATAATATTTACATTAATCACTGTAAAATGTCAGCGGTATAAATAAGGAAATAGCTTTAATTCGAAAGACTACTGACAGCGCGCTCAGGCTTCGGTAGCTGGTACTGATTACCTGATTCGTTCTGTAATTTCAGCGTATTTGCACCAGCATTAGGAGTTGCATACAAAGGTACAAAAGGAGCTGGTTCTTTGTTAGCAGGCAGCTCTATTGGCACAAGCTTTTTGCTTTGCTGATATTCTAAGCTACCATTGTCACGCTTACCAAGTAAGTTTTTAGCACTTTGGCAACCGCTCAATACTAAGGTGCTTCCCAATATTAAGGTCAGCAGCGCAGGGAATATTTTTGCAGTCGGTGATGATGTTTTCATCATATTATCTCTCTGAGTTAGCATTTACACGCATCATTTTATAATAAGTTCGCACGCACCAAGGCTTCATCAATAGTGGCATGATGTTGTTCAGCCAACCATACCAAAGGCAGACGAATACCAGTATCTATCATACCCATTTTATGAAGCGCATATTTTGCTGGGATAGGACTTGACTCAATAAACAAGTCACGGTGTAAATGCTTGACCACATCATGTGCTTTATGAGCCGCGTCAAAATCACCACGAAGCGCCGCTGTAAAAGTCTCGCTCATCGCTTTCGGGGCGACGTTGGCAGTGACTGAGATATTACCTTTACCACCAAATGTCATCAAATCAAGCGCCGTACTGTCATCGCCAGATAGCACGACGATTCTATCGCCAACGGCTTTGATCAATTGCTCACCGCGAGCGATAGAGCCTGTGGCATCTTTAATCGCGACGATATTATCGATATCAGCCAGACGTTCTACGGTCTCTTGTGCAATATCAACGACCGTACGTCCTGGCACATTGTAAAGCATCTGCGGGATATTTACCGCGCGCGCGATAGCCTTATAATGTTGGTATAAGCCTTCTTGTGGCGGCTTGTTATAATAAGGCGCAACCAATAACGCACAATCTGCACCAGCGTCGGCAGCATCTTGGGTCAGCTTAATAGCTTCCATCGTATTATTGGCACCTGTTCCAGCAATCACTGGTACACGACCTTTGACATGCTGAACAAAGTAGCGAATGACATCGCTGTGCTCTTGCATAGATAATGTCGCTGACTCGCCAGTAGTACCAACGGCAACGAGACAATGCGTGCCTTGCTCAATCTGCCAATCTATGAGATCCGCCAGACGTTTATAATCGACCGTGCCGTCAGGATGCATGGGCGTTACCAAGGCTACCATTGAGCCTTGTAGTCGGGTTTTGATCTCGTCGTATGCTGTGCTCATAACCGTGCCTTACTGTATTATCCTAGCTTTTTTCAAAGCTGTCACATGATAGGTCGTTGGCAAGTGTCAATGATTATGTCTACGCCTGTACTCATATTGTGTACATTCATAGGCAACATTGGCAATATCTTGCTTGATATTAATGCTGAGTATTTTTTATTATCAATCTTTTTCTATGATAAAAGCGTTCGCAATATAGATGCTAAAAATCGTCTTAGCCTTATTTTTACCAATGACCGACAACGCTTATTTAGTACTAAAAATAGAATAATAAAAACGCCTGCTAGTGTAGCATATTTTGATTTGACCGCTATCAATCAATTAACGTTCAATCAATTGAATTGCTGACATGCCATTACAACCTACAAACCAACAGCCTTATTATTCAACTCTCAGTTTAGCGCAATGAATCAGCGCTGATAAGTCTTTTGAGTCATGTTAACGAATCGTCAACACATCGATAGTGGGGCGATACAAGCGAAAAGGCAGCCCTCGTGTACCGATACCGCTACTGACAAATATCTGCGCACTGCCATGTTGGTATAAACCCCGCTGCTTGCCCATGCGGCTATTATTCAACAGGGTTGACTGCTCGCTACTACGTGCGATATTTTTTTGTTTTTGTGCCAACCATATATTTTTTTGAATCGCCTTTGCCGCACCAGTAATCAATAGTGGTCGTGGCTGTAAGGATTTTGGCAAATCGCTAATACTATCAAATCGTGAAGCCAATATGATGACGGGCTTCGTGGTATTAGCAATTTCAGCACCAAGTGCGGCTTTATCAGACGCATTTGCTTCTTCAATATCAGCAAACTGTTTAGGAACATCTTGCCAGCCGCAAAGCACGGCGACGGTTGGGCTATTTTCCAAATTTTGCTGTCTAAAACCCTCTTTATTATTTTTAGAATAGCTCGCACTGGGCATTACTGGAAGCGCATTAGTAGCCCCAGTACATTTAAGTGGCAGCGAGGTACACTGTTGACCAATATAGCTGATATCAAGCACATCAAAGGCACTAGACAACGTATCTTCTAATAGCGGCTGTCCTTGCTTAGTCGTATTAATCGATTGATAACGCAAGTCTGAGGTACTCATCACTGTATAAATAGGCTTATTAACCCCTTTAAACAACATGAGCTGACCCACTAAATCAGCACTTGGGTAATACAACCAGTCGCCCGTAATCAGCACCGCATCTGCTGGTAACGCATTGATGGTAGCAACCAGTTTACGAATATGACGCGGCTTGCCGCTATACAAGCCTATGCGTAAATCAGCCAATACGGCAACCGTCAGCGGTGTGGATAAATCTAAGTCGATTGCATGATGATCTAAACGTAAACGATTGGGTTGTATCACCACGGTATAAAAATAGAACCCCATTGCAAATACGGCCACTAGCACGAGTGGCAGTGATAGCTGCGCTAGTATCGGCAGCATGTCTTGCGACCAACCTATCACCAACAGCAAAGCCCAAACGGGCATAGTATAGGCAGCATAATATAGTGCCAATTTAAACCAAATACGCATAAAACGTTTGGTAGGATTGGCATTGAACGTTTGTAATCCTGACCACAGTATAATATACGCAAGCAATACTGCTGTCGTAGAGATACTTAGGATATAAAGAGCATGGTCAGTCATAATTACCTGATGGTTACGAGAGAGTATGAGCCTAGCAACTGGCTTACCCTATATTAGAACGTATAGAGCGATAAATAAATCGCTCCATGAATAAGTTAGTGACAGTGTTAGATTATTTTAAGTCATGGTTAAAAAATCAGCCATTATAGGGGTCGAGCTCTATCATAGACAAGTAGAATTATTGACGCGCATGTTATGCCATGCTCAATTGCTGCCCCGACTACCCATTACCCCTACCAAGCTATCAAAGCTATCAAGGCTTACTCAATACGTAAACCAATAATCGCGGGAATACCTTGGCGGATAATTTCAATGGTCACTACGCCTTTTTTGGGCAATGATGAAATCGCGCTTGAAAAATCCGTGACCTTTTTAATCGGCTTTTGGTGAAAATTGGTAATCACATCACCTGCCAACAGACCTGAACGCGCCGCCAATCCCGTTGGATCAACTGTGGTGACCAAAATACCCGTCTTATTGTCCACTGCGATTTCTGCTTGCTCATCAGCGGTCAAGTTACGTAAACGCAAGCCTAACTGCACCTCATCATTCTGCTGATCGCCGCCTTGTGCTCTCACATCATTGGGCGCATAAGTAAGTTTGCCGCTGATGGTCATCTGCTTACCGTTACGCTGAATCTGTGCGCGGAAGCTATCGCTCGGTTTGGCACGATTGAGCAAGTTTAATAAATCTGAGGCGCGCATAATTTGCACTTCATTATATTGCAAAATGATATCGCCAGGTTTTAGACCAGCTTTTTGTGCAGGTGAGTCTGGTGATACTCTTGTCAGTAGTGCACCTTGAGGACGATCTAGGTTATAAGCTTCTGCTAAATTGCGATCGATGTCTTGCGGGTAAATACCTAAATAAGCACGCACCACTTCGCCATCGGTTTTTAGCTGCTCGTAAATATCCATCGCCGCATCAATCGGAATGGAAAACGACAGACCCATGTAACCACCTGTACCACTAAAGATACGCGAATTAATACCAATCACTTCACCGCGCTGATTAAATAGTGGACCGCCTGAGTTACCCGGGTTCAATGCCACGTCTGTTTGGATAAATGGCACGCTGGTATCGCGTGAAAAACTGCGTGATTTAGCACTGACAATGCCCGCCGATGCTGAGTAATCAAAACCAAATGGCGAACCAATGGCTAGTACTGGCTCCCCCACTTTCAGAGCATTAGAGTCGCCAATAGGCAAAGCAGGAAATTGGTTGCCCGAAACTTTTAGTACAGCCACATCAGAGCGCTCATCACTACCAACCAAGGTTGCATCAAGCTCCGTTCTATCATTAAGAGTGACAGTGATTTTATCAGCGCCCTCCACCACATGATGGTTGGTCAGCATATAACCATCGGCTGTGACAAAAAAGGCCGTGCCATAAGCATGCTCAATTGCTGGCGTGGCAGTCTGATCAGGAATACGTAAACGATCACCAAAGAACTGCCGCAACAATTCGGCTGTTTGGGCTTGGGCAAGCTCAGCCTCGCTGACGGTCTTGGTGACATTTACGCGGGCAACGGCTGGGGTAACTTGCTGTACTAAGTCAGAAAAATCCGCCGTGGTGACGACAGCTTGGGCGCTTGCCATGGCTGTTGCAGTGACGCCAGTAACCATCGAGGTACTGACAGCAAGCACCAGCGCACTACGTTTTAACCAATGCGGCACATAAAATTTAAATTGCGCTATAAGCATATTGATAGGCATGTTGTCCTCCATATAAGTAATCGTTGTTATTTTTAGTGGTTATGTTTAGGCTACTATCGCTAGTGACGTGTATACGATGTTTTAATTTTAACCAAATCCGTATATGACAAACGTTGCATCGGCACTTAATGTTATGGCGGCCAACCTTTTTAGTCGCTATCTAGTCGTTTATTAGGTTACTGTTTTTTATACCCTTATGCCATCAACCATTCGCCTTTCCTTATATAAACACCCCAAAACAATGATAATCCTCGCTAGGTGCATGATAAAGACGGCTACTGTATGATAAGTCATCGTGCTATTTTGTCATTATTCCGATCATGTAGGATAACCCAAGGCGCAATTATTTGACCCAGTTATTGTATATTTTTACCGCTGCCTACTGATATTGTGCTAGATACGGCCTTGCTCAGCATGAAATAAAAGCATGTTATGATAGCAAGCCAAATAAATTTTTAAGCAAACTAAAGTCTATAATTAATCGTTATTGACTATTGTTTTATAAAGCTGGCTATTATCACCCTTATTTTTCATCTTTTGCATCACTAGAATAATGAGATGGTCGATTCAAGATAAATGGATAAAAAAAGTCGCGTGACAGTACTATCAATAATAGACTGAGCGAGCTTGATGCCATATACGATTTATATAAGATTGACGATTTTTTCTAGCAATGCTTTTGTCTTTACTACTCTATAGTAGTTATATCATATCTGGCTCATGTGGTGATTCATGATGGATACCATTGTCGTCGCTTACGTTTCATAGAGATGTGTCTCTATAGCGAGTAGCGTCAACTTATTACTATACTACTGGCAGCCGCAACTCTAAAAAAGCGGTTGATAGCTATAAAATACGACAAGATTATAAAAGGATCAATTTATGGATACCGCCCTATTATTATCTGGCGTGGTTGGGATTGGCATTGCTGCCCAATGGTTGGCTTGGTATTTAAAGCAACCGTCCATTTTATTTTTATTACTGATTGGCATTATCGTGGGCCCAGTGCTGGGAGTCTTCGATCCTGACTTGGTGCTGGGGGAGCTGATGTTCCCCTTCATCTCTTTGGGCGTGGCGATTATCCTATTTGAAGGCTCGCTGACGTTAGAGTTTGACGAGATTAAACAGCATGGCACCGTAGTGCAAATGCTGGTGTCGGTCGGTGTACTTATCACCATTGCTATCGTGGCGTTATCGACTTATCTCTTATTCGATGTCGATCCACTGATTGCTTTGCTGTTCGGTGCGCTCGTGTGCGTCACGGGTCCAACGGTGATTATGCCGTTATTACGTAGTGTGCGTCCCAATAAGACGATCTCTAATATCCTCAAATGGGAGGGTATCATCATTGACCCAATCGGCGCTATTGCCGTGGTTTTGGTTTATGAATACATCATCTCAGGCGGCGAAGCCAGCAGTATCTTATTGTTTGCCAAAATCGTGGTATTAGCGACAGCGATGGGTATGGCAGGCGCTTGGCTGCTTGCGTTCTTGATGCGTCGGCATATGATTCCTGAATTTTTACGCAATGTCTTTACGCTCGCCTTTGTCTTGGTGTTATTTTCAGTATCGAACCATTTAGAGCATGAATCTGGGCTATTGACAGTCACCGTACTGGGCGTGGCATTGGCGAATTGGCCAAAATTCCCACGCGATACGATTTTAGAGTTCAATGAATCTTTAACCATCCTTCTTATCTCTGTGTTGTTTATTATCCTTGCAGCACGTGTAGAGCTGGAAAGCTTACTTAGCGTTGGTTTCGCAGGTCTGGTGTTACTTGCTATCGTCATGTTTGTGGCGCGACCCTTATCCGTTTGGGCATCGTCTATTGGCTCAAACTTAAAGACCAATGAAAAGCTGATGATTAGTTGGATTGGGCCACGTGGTATCGTCGCTGCAGCCATCTCATCACTGTTTGCTATTCGTCTGCAAGAGTATGATATTCAAGGTGTTGAGCTGCTTGTGCCCTTAGTATTCATGGTCATTATTGGCACGGTTATGATTCAGGGCTTGGGGGCAAAAATAGTCGGCAACTTGCTGGGTGTCCGTGAGCCTGAGACCAATGGCATTCTTATCGTTGGCTCAAATCCCATTGCGCTTTTGGTGGCAACTTCTCTAAAAGATCAGGGCTTTGATGTCATCGTCGCACACAACAACTATACCAATATTGCCCGCGCACGCATGAGCGGTCTGCGTACTTATTTTGGCAATCCTATCTCTGATCATGCCGATCATCATCTTGACCTGATCGGTATCGGTCGTCTGTTTGCCATGAGTATGGACAAAGAGATGAATACCTTATCTGAGATTCATTATCGTCATGAATTTGGTGAGCGCAAATTGTACCGTCTCAAGTTCAGCGACGAAAAGGTCAAAAGCGAGCGCGATGATAAGCAAGGCAACTTCCACTCGCAGTGGCTGTTTGGCAAAGACGTCACCTATACCAAACTTGCCAGCATGCTGTCGAAAAAAGCCCGTATCAAGATTACCAACATCACCGACAGCTACAGCTTTGAGCAATACAAAGCCGACAATAAGCAATTCGTGCCGCTGTATACAATCGACAAAGAAGGCAAGCTGCACGTCATTACCGATAAGTTTGATGGCATCGTGCCACGCGATCGCAAACTCATCTCACTGGTAGTGGAAGATGAAGTACAGCCAAAACCTGTCGATGTGACACCTAAACAAGAGCAGGCGCGACTGGCAGCTGATGCTAACTTTGAGTCCAGCTCAAAAGCGCCTGAAAAGCGTAAAGAAAAAGAGCTGAGCGATGATAATGTTGATGCAACAGAACAATCCACTGCCACTGATAGCGACAGCGCTAAAGAAATAATCGCTGAGCAGGCAATCACTGAGCAGAAAGTCGCTGAGCAAAATGCAGATAACGAGGTATCAAACCATTCGAGCAGCAGTGCTGGAACTAAAACCACGCCAGACACCTTGAATGACAAAGTAATAACGTCAAAAGATGAGTCTATTGACGTCGTTAATAAAGACGTCATGTCAGCCAACTCGACAGCGACTTCGAAGGCAATGCCTAAAAATAAAGTGTCTAACAGCAGCAGTACGAATGGTAATGGCAACGCACCTAAAACCAAGAAGGGCGCGCTTGATCCAAATCGTTTACCCGATTCTGGTCAAGATAATACAACCAATGCCAGCTCTGATGGCGATATTACTAAAGGTGATATCACTAAAGACAACATCAACAAAGGCAATGTTCAAGAAATTTCAAATAATAAAGCGGTGAATAAACAGGATAAATGATCATTGCCACAGCTTTGTTTTAACACAGTTTTGATAATATCTTGATGACTGTTTTGATACTTTATAGAATATAACAGTTTATAAAACACAAAAGCCCCAACGCAATGTTGGGGCTTTTTATTTGGCTAGGTGATGGCTTTATAAAATCCGTTACGAAACATCAACTCTGCCTTGTACCGCCTGCCATACTCGCGCGCTCACCTCATCGGCGCTGCCTGATGCGTCAATGCGCTGTATCCGTTCGGGGTGCTGAGTCGCCAGCGTGTTAAAGCCTTTATGCACCCAAGTAAAAAACTCGGTCGCTTGCTGCTCAAATCTATCAGCGGTGCTACGTTTATTAGCGCGTGCCATGCCTTCTAATACGGGCAAATCCAGCCACAATGTCAGCTCAGGTAGTTGCGGCACAAACTGCTCGATAAGTGATTCAATTTTGGCTCGTACCACCGCATCGCCATGTGCGCGCCCAAAGCCTTGATAAGCAATAGTAGAATCGGTAAAACGATCACATATTACCCACGTCCCACGTTGTAGCGCTGGCAGAATCACTTGCTGCATATGATCGCAGCGCGCCGCAAATAGTAGCAATAGCTCTGTATCATCATTGATGTCGGTCGCAGGGTCCAATAATATAGCGCGCAAACGTTCTGCAAACGGGCTACCACCCGGCTCACGGGTACGCAGATACGCAATATTGTTATCGTCTAAGCGTGTGCACAGCTGCTCAATGGCAGTCGTTTTGCCTACGCCCTCAGTACCTTCAAAACTGATAAAGCGCCCTTGATTGAGTGCGATATCACTGATGTCATTGCTTGCTTTGGGCTGACTTGCTTTGGGCTGACTTGCTTTGGGCTGACTTGCTTTGGGCTGACTTGCTTTGGGCTGACTTGCTTTGGGCTGACTTGTTTTGGGCTGACTTGCTTGCGACTGGACTGTTTGAGATACGTGGTCTTGTATAGATGCTGACATGATATGACCTTATGTCATTGATGAGCGTTATGTAGACAGTTGCATAACGCTCAGTTCACGATAGGTTTTGAAAGAAGATAGAGGATTGAATTACTGCGGCGGGGTTTGTAATTTTTTCTCACGCATGACGCCGAGATATTCTTTTACCGCTTGATTGTGCGCCGCCAAGCTATTAGTAAATTTGTGCCCGCCATTACCCGTCGCTACAAAGTACAATGCATCACTATCTGCTGGGTGCAAGGTCGCTTCGATAGAGGCGGACGATGGTAGCGCGATAGGTGTTGGCGGTAGGCCATCAATTTGATAGGTGTTATAAGACGTTTTTTCATCAATGTCTTTGCGGCGAATGTTGCCTTCATAGCGACTGCCCATACCATAGATGATGGTCGGATCGGTCTGCATTCGCATGCCTTTATCTAAACGATTTCTAAACACCGCAGAGACCAAAGGACGCTCTTCTGCCACACTGGTTTCTTTTTCGATAATAGAGGCCATCACTAACGCCTCATAAGGCGTCTTATAAGGCAAATTGGGCGCACGATTTTCCCACGCTTCAGTCAATACTTGCTGTTGACGCTTATATAAATCGGTCAGTACCTGCTTATCAGTGCTGCCTTCCCCATAATAATAAGTATCAGGGGCAAACCAACCTTCAAGATTGTGATTGACGATAGGGTCGTTACTATTGATCACTTCATTTGGCAATATACCGACCAAATCCAACGCTTGAGCAATACCAGCATTGTCTCTATCATTGCCACTATCGTCGGTCAGCACCTCTTTTTTGATGCCTTTATTATCCCGTAACGTCTGATATAAATCTTTAGAGGTTTTGCCTTCGATGATTTGCACCTTTACCATCGATGCTTTTACCCCTTGCCCAAGTATATGTAGCGTTTCAGCAAAGGTAGGGTTTTCTGGTAATTGATAAATACCAGCATGTAAGAGGCCATCGACTTGTGTTTTCATATAGAGCTTGGCAATCGTGGCAGAAAACAGCGGGATTTGCTGTTGCCACTGCGGCAGTAAGCCATAATAGCTCTGACCCTGCTCAATAGTGACCATTTGCTTTGGCTGCTCAATCCGCCCAAACAATGTCTGATAGACCATCACTAAGAAAAACGCAGCGATAAGCCCCAGCACTAGCAACACTTGATAACCACGCTGCATAAAGAACGATTGATTATCCGCTTTATATTCGCGTGGCTTAGCCGCTCCACTGATGAGTGACACATCTGTCGCTGGCGTTTCCTCTACCCCATCGACTGCTGGTTGCGCGTCAGGTAGTGTGGTATCGACACGCTCCTCAACACTGCTATCTGGTTTATTCGATGGCGTTTCATTAGGACGTTCAGGAGGCGTTTCAGATGTAGGCTTGCTCATGGCAACTCGCGAGGCAGAAGTTTGCTAGAATTTAGCACTGAACCGTGCGATTTTCAATGGTATTTGCTTAGCTTATCAATTATCTTGGTATTTACGCCTGCTGATATGGGCTAATATTTCTACCTTCTTTTGGCGTTTTTCCTTTTCTTTAATAACGAAAACTGGTTATGAACCTACATTTTAATCAAAACCTTGCCAAAAATTACAAGTCGCCTAGTCAAATTATTAGAGTACTCAGTGAAGATTGGGTTGCTAAGCAAAGTTACTGCCCTAATTGCGATGCTGAACCATTGGCGGAATTTACTAACAATCAGCCTGTCGCTGACTTTTATTGTGCAAATTGTAATGAGCAATATGAGCTAAAAAGTAAGCAAGCAAAGTTAAGCAATATTATCAATGACGGTGCTTATGACACCATGATTGAGCGTATCAGTAGCGACAATAATCCTAACTTTTTCTTTTTAACCTATTCTCAAGAATATAGCGTTAACAACTTCCTGATTATTCCTAAGCATTTTTTTAAGCCTGATATGATTATCAAACGTAAGCCTTTATCAGTCACTGCTAAACGTGCCGGTTGGGTTGGTTGCAATATTGATTTGCGACAAGTGCCCGAATCAGGCAAAGTATTTTTGGTTAAAAACCAGCAAGTCATACCACGCGATAATGTCACCGAGCAATTTCAAAAAACCTTGTTTTTACGCGAGCAATCTACAGCTTCGCGTGGTTGGACACTGGATGTTTGGCAATGTATTGATAGACTAGAAGACAGCTTTTCTCTCAATCAGGTTTATGCTTTTGCTAATGAATTACAGCGTAAACATCCTGAAAATAATCACATTAAAGATAAAATCCGTCAGCAATTGCAAGTGTTGCGTGATAAAGGCATTATTGAGTTTTTGGGTCGTGGGCGTTATTGCAAATTATATTAGACGCTTTTCACTATAACGTTCAGCTCTAGGTTGCCCTTTTTAAATACGATTCAATCGCTTAAAAACCCACCACCTCACCCGATAATAACGTCAGGCTACTCATTGGCATGACACCGCGCAGTGCATTACAAAAGAACAGCTGGCTTAACTGTGGCAAATCCTCATCTTTCAATGATCTGATAATGACGGGATGTTTGCTAGTCAATAACGCATCGATAAGCACTTGTCGCATCACGCCAGCGACGCCCGCTTGCGCCATCGAAGGTGTATACCATTGACCTTGGTCTAAATAATTCGGATCATTTTTATTAATGTCTAAATGGCTTGCGGATTTTGAGGATTGCTGCTCTGATAATTGATAAAACACATTGCTCATCGTACCTTCAACCCAACAACCACTCATATCTCGTAGCAGCCCCTCACTGATGCTTGGTTTAATATTGTCTTCTAATACTTTGGCTTTGATAGCTTGCAGCTCACCACTTGCCAGCACATTGTCGAGGCGATTGAGGCTTTTGAGTCCGGCTAATGGTGGCGGTAAGCAAGCAAGCTGCGAAGATAGGCAAATGGCAGAACTGATAGGCTGCATCGGGATTAAGCATCCATCAGGCAAGCGTAATTGCTCAGTCGTAGTGACGGTCATCACAGAGGATTTTAGCCAAATCTCACAAGCGCTACCAGATGTGGTTGGCACATAGCCATAACCACGGACATCTTGCACGGCACGAGTCACCATCAGTTTCAGCATGCCTTGCTGTAGTTGCTCGGCATGCGTCTGCAATAAAGCCATGACAGAATGACTGTCTAATTCAAGTTGTAAAGCTTCAGCATGGGAAACAAGGCGCTGCTGATGATGAGCCAACCACAGTATCTGCCCATCGATGACCCCCATCGTGGTAAAAAATCCATCGCCATATGCCAACCCACGATTGTCCAGCGATAATGTGTCTGAGATATCCGTCGTAGCACTTGATGGATGTATGCATAGCCAATTATTGAGCGGCATGATAGCTAGCACAGCTCACTTCTTATCTGTTTGGGCAGCAGATTTATTGATGACCAGCATACAACTGTAGAACTCACATTTTGCCAGCTCTATTTTTTGACCACCGATGACTTTATTTTTGATAATTTGACCATTAAGCATATCAGAAATCAGTTGTCCGCCCTCATCACCCATCAGTTGGCGGGCAAGCTTATGCGCTTTTTCGGCATGGTTTTGGCTTATCTCTTTTTCTTTATCAGAGTCAGTAGGATTGGCAAAGTACCAGCCCAGTTCGAGATACTTTTCAGAATCAATCAGATCCAAATACGGCGCATCGGTATCCATAAAGCGATATTTGGCGGCTGGATTACTGGCATAGTCGAGGCTGTTCTCGTCAGTGCTCATGACCTTGCCAAAAGTCGCTTTGATCTCATCTAAATTATCGACGTTCAGTGACGCTACATTTTTAGTGCCCCATCCCGCAACGTCATATTTCACTTGTGTACCTTGCTGAGCAGTAGCGCCGTCTAAATCGGCGTTCGGCGCAGCATTGTCCTGTACTAGCGCATCGTCAGCGACGGTTTGCTCGCTCATATCGGCATCTTGGTTTTGGGCGTCGTCTTTGCTGCTATCACAGCCACTGAGCGACACGCCGACTGCCATTATCGTACCGACCAAGAGGGTCTGTAGGCTATTATTCCACATGGGCAATTTACTCACACTTTTAGATGATTCTCAAAATAGTATTAACGAGCAGGCAGATAGGCCGCTGATAATGGACATTATATTTTATAAACAAGCGTTCTTATACTTGGTATTGTATGACTCAGTTTGTTATGTCAGTTTGTTATGTCAGTTTGTTATGTCAGTTTGTTATGTCAGTTTGTTATGTCAGTTTGTTATGACTTGGTTTTTGACAGTTCAGTTAATGATAGTTATGCAACTGCCAAAATATCAATATAAAATTTTCATACTCTCTAGTTTACCCAACTGCTTAACACTTGACCACCCTTTACGTTACGGATAACGCTCCCAGACAGTACAGATTTGTTAAAGACCTAACCTGTCAAAAAACCTACCTATTCAAGTGTTTACTCGTTAGACCACCGATTTGTCAAATATCGCGTTATCCCTTATGATGATTGTATATCGATGCCCTTCTACTGATTAATTTTTGCCTCTTATCGCAAGCAGACCTATTATGACCCAGCATTTTATCGTTATCGGCAATCCCATTACCCACAGCAAATCCCCTGAAATTCATACGTTATTTGCAGCGCAGACGGGCATTGAGATTAGCTATCAACGCCAATATTGTCCTGATGATGCAGCCAGTTTTACCGCGGTGCTTGAGGCGTTTTTTCAGGGTGGCGGCGTTGGAGCCAACGTGACTGTACCTTTTAAACAAATCGCTTATGACTGTTGCGCGGTGCGCGGTGGTTTATCGGAACATGCCAAGGTTGCAGGCGCAGTCAATACGCTGTTACTAAATAAAGCGCTGGTAAAAAGTGGCGTGCCAATCACCGAGGCATTGTATGGAGATAATACCGATGGACAAGGACTGGTCAATCACATCGTAAGTTTGGGTTGGCCACTAAAAGAGGCTCGCGTGGCACTCATTGGCGCAGGCGGCGCAGCACGTGGGGTGATATTGCCATTGATTGAAGCTGGTATCACACATCTTACGATTGCCAATCGCACGCTGAGCAAGGCAACAGAGTTAGTCACTGAGCTTAGCGCGGCAAGCACGGCTATTCATGAGCAGCAGATTGAAACTTGTCGCACGGCGGATTTAAATGGAAAGTTTGATATCATCATCAATGCGACTTCTATTGGTTTATCAGCAGATACGCTACCACTAAGCGACACGCTAAACGGTGACTATGCTTATGACATGATGTACGGACGCACGCTGCCGTTTTTGCAGCATTTTTCTGCACGTGGTGCGCAGATTTCTGATGGCTATGGCATGCTCATCGGGCAAGCAGCGCTAAGTTTTGAGCGTTGGACAGGTCATACGATCGATGTTGCGCGAGCGACCGAAGCGTTACACAATCGTTAATCGAAAATTGATATGAAAAAAGTCGCATGAACTTAGCTCATGCGACTTTGATTAATACTTGATTTCAAACGTAATGGTGATTTGACACTCATCAATTAGCCAAAGCGCGCCAGCAGCCAGTTTTCGATACGCCGTAGTGGTATGCGTAAGTTGGTTGAATGCATTACTACTCCGCCGCTCAGACCCACCAAGCAGCCAATCACAGTATCAAAAAGGCGCGTGCGAATCACTTCTTGATAGGCGGACTCAGAAAACGGTAAACCACTGCCGTATTCTGCAATAAATATCGTCAACGGCGTGATAAATATGACTGCCAAACCATAATGTCGATCCACCAACGTCTCGATACAAAGCATCATCGTCAGTATCGCCAGTGCGACACCCCATATTGACAATCCCCAAGACAACATCCAACTCGCCAAAACCACGCCCAATACTGTACCAAGTAAACGATGTATTTGCTTAATCCACATGGTACGCAAATGAATACCTTGGATAATCAAAAAACAACTAACTGCTGCCCAATAGGGGTTGGACAGCTGTAAAGTGACGGCGATGAGCAAGGCTAAGCTGACAAAACTGGCGACAATCAAACTTTCAGTAATGGTATCTGGCTCGTAGCTATAATTAGGCGTCGGTGTCGCTGGGCGCGTTGCCAATAAAAACAACGAATACAGCAATGCCATCACTAAAGCAAAGCCACTGCCAAGCATCACCAGTCCAATTGCAGGCAAGATGTCTTCCAAAGGCAACGGTATAAATAGCGCAATAGCACCTGCCATCATCACAAACAGTCCCGCTGGCGGTGGCTGACGATAATAACGTCCAAAAATCACAATACCAAACGCCATGAGCGTAAATATCGGCAGTTTTAATAGCGGGATTTGCTGAGCAATTAGACCGAGCGCAAAGCACAGCGACATGGCAAAACCCCAAGCCATCACCGTCACCAATCGATACGGCAGCTTGCCCACTAACGGTATGTTCAAAATAACCATCGCCCCCAAAGACGCTTTAATGCCTGACGATAAAGCATCAAAATAAGCGCCCACAAACACGGGGAAGCTAATCGCAATCGCCGCGATAATCGGCATATGCCACGGTCTCTTACTACGGTTCACTGTCAGCAAATGCGCCAGCTCCCCATCAATTAAAGCCTTTATGCGAGCAAATAACGCTGTCAGCCAAGATGCTCGCGTTGCCTCACGCTTGGATGCGCTCATAATTGGCTTTCCTTATATCGTAAATGCAGTTAAAAAATGTTTTTCTGATACGGCCACATCTATCATAGATAGCTACTTAACCACAGACAATAATAGAAACCGAATCCATCAATACATAAATTAATGTTTTGATTTAAAATATTAATTATGAATATTAGTTATTAGTTATATATTTGTCGCTATAGAAGATTTATACTGACAGTAACGCCGCGACAGCTGTTTTTTATCAAGGATGCCTTAACGGCAATCAAAATGGATGAGCTGTTTTTGATAAATCTGAATGACGAGCCGTGATATCGTCTATTCTTACCCCAAATGATTAAACACCCTTTTGCATGAAACGTGGCTCAAATACCGAGCTAGCCATTTATGATAGCGAATAACTAAAGAGAGCGACTATGTTAACTTACAAAGCACCTTTACGTGATATCAAGTTTTTAATAAATGATGTTTTCGACTTTCAAACTCATTATAAAGATTTGGACAATGGCGAAAATGCCGATCCTGAAACCGTTGATATGATTCTTCAAGGGATGGCAGATTTTGCTGAAAATGTCTTAGCGCCTTTATACCAGCCAGCAGATGCTGAAGGTTGTCATTTTGAGAATGGTGTTGTCACAACCCCTAAAGGCTTTAAAGAAGCTTATGATCAATTTGTAGAAGGCGGCTGGCAAGGTATTTCTTACCCTGAAGAGTACGGCGGTATGAACTTACCGACCTCATTGAACTTAATTAAAGCTGAAATGATCGGTACGGCGAACTGGCCATGGGCAATGTATCCTGGTCTATCAACTGGCTGTATCAATACCATTATGCAATATGGTACCGATGAGCAAAAAGAAACCTACTTGCATAAATTGGTCGAAGGCTCTTGGGCTGGTACCATGTGCTTGACTGAACCACAATGTGGTACGGATTTGGGTCAAGTTAAGTCTAAAGCCATTCCACAAGATGACGGCTCTTATAAGCTTAGCGGTACTAAGATTTTCATCTCAAGTGGTGAGCATGATTTAACGGAAAACATCGTTCATATTGTCTTAGCACGTTTGCCAAATGCACCAGAAGGCACACGCGGTATCTCATTATTTATCGTACCGAAATTCTTACCAACTACTGAAGGTGAAATTGGCGAGCGTAATGGCGTGACTTGTGGATCGATCGAACACAAAATGGGCATTAGCTCATCGGCTACTTGTGTACTAAACTTTGATGATGCCGTTGGTTACTTAATTGGTGAGCCGAACAAAGGTCTAAAAGCTATGTTCACCTTTATGAACACAGCCCGTATTGGCACTGGTATCCAAGGTTTGGCGCATACTGAATTGTCATTCCAAAACGCGCTGCCGTATGCAAAAGATCGCCGTTCTATGCGCACCTTATCAGGCACAAAAGAGCCTGAAAAAGTTGCTGATGCCATCATCAACCATGCTGACGTACGTCGTATGCTATTGACCCAAAAAGCCTTTGCCGAAGGCGGTCGCTCGATGATTTATCATTCTGCGCGCTATGCCGATAAAATGGCACAAGGTATCATCAATGGCGATGATGAAGAGTTTGAAAAATGGGATGACAAATTGGGTTTCTACACACCAATCCTAAAAGGCTTCTTAACTGAGCTAGGTATCGAAGCGGCCAAACACGGTCAGCAAGTCTATGGCGGTCATGGTTATATCAAAGAATGGGGCATGGAGCTCATCGCTCGTGATGCTCGTATCGCTACCATGTACGAAGGGACAACTGGTATTCAAGCATTGGATTTACTCGGTCGTAAAGTGATCTTGCAGTCTAAAGGCAAAATCATCCGTGATTATACCTCAAGCATCATGAAATGGTGTGGCGAGTATGCACTTGATAAAGACATGCGTAAATTCGTTTGGGCGCTCACCAAGCTATGCGCTGAGTGGAACACACTAACCGTGCGCTTGATGCTAATGGCACGTAAAGATCGTGAAATCATCTCTGCTGCATCAGACGATTTCTTGATGTACTCAGGCTATGTCATGATGGGTTACCACTGGGCGCGTATGGCGGCTGTTGCTTATGACAAGCTAGAAAACGGCGGCGCTGAATCACCAGAATTCTACAAAGCTAAGATCCAAACGGCTGAATTCTACTTTGATAAGTTGTTACCCCGTACCTCGGGGCATGCCGAAGCCATGGTTGCACCAAGTGACAGCATGACAGCAATGAAGATTGAGAACTTTGCTTTTCTAGACTAAGTTTTTTAGACTAAGATAGCATCACAATTAAGCAATAATTAATAAAAAAAGCGCCTAGCATGTAGGCGCTTTTTTATGCTTAACTAAAAGTACAAACGTTCTCATTAAAGACTATCGATAATAAATATAAATCATAGATGACGGTTAACGAGTAATTCATTATAGATAAACGGCCATTTTAGGAGCCAATAATGTTACCCACTGATTATCAAAAAACTTCTTTAGCCTCATCATTTATACGAGTGCTACTGCTCAGTACGGCACTGATTAGTTTTAGCGCAACTAGTGCTACGGAGCTGGCTAAAAACCCTGACATTCCTATTAAATTTATCAAAGGCACGATCAGTAGTACGGTCACTGGCAAATTAAGCCCCAATGAAGATGAGCGCTGGTTTCGCTTTGATGCCACCAGCTGGCAATATGCCGTTATTAATATTGCACCACTTACTGGTACGCCTGAGACAGCTAATGTCGGCGTATTACATATGCCAAACGGTACGCAAGATGGCAGCAAAGGCGGTATCGTGTATCAAGGCTGCCTACCCGCAACCGGAGAATATCGCTTACGCATTGCCCGCAACTTGATGGCGACTGAAGGCAAAACGGCTGGTTATAAGGTTGAGGTAATGATATTACCCACATATGCCAGTAAATTGCTATGTGAGTACTTATAACAATTGATGAATCGTTGTTTCGGACGATATCAGCATTTTAGCTACCTAGCATTTTTTTATGATACACCGCGCTAATTTCTTCAACTTCCACACATATCTGTAAGGCTGCTCGCCCTGATTGCTCTGCGCCTATCTCCTGCTCTATCGCCGTCACCAGCAGCCCTGCTAGCTGATTACGAATAACCATGTCACGACCAGTCATCAGTTTTAGATGCGCATAAATAAAGCCATACGCCTGCTCATCATCTTCAACGCCTACCAAAAATGTCTCAATAGGTACGATCCGTGCTTTAATATCAGTCGGCTTGCCAAAGTGCTCACTGTCCCATAACGCTTTATTTAACGCTTTAAGCAATGATTCTTCATGAGCAATACTGACATTGGGCGTCATTTGAATGGTTAGATGTGGCATGAATATTTCCTTATAAAATATGAGTGAGAGAGTAAAATATTAGCCATCGTTTCAGGCTTGATTGAACAGCCCGTTAGCGGCAACGATTTTTAGTCATCAGTAATTTTTTAGTCATCAGTAATAGTACTAAAGCAAGCAGCAAGGGTCTCAGCTAATTGTGCTGGTGGCAGCTCAATTTCTAAACCACGGCGACCACCGCTGACATAAATCGTTGTCTGCTCTGCAGCCGAGCTGTCTATGATAGTCGGCAAGCGCTTCTTTTGTCCCAATGGGCTGACGCCGCCTAGCACATAGCCCGTACTACGCTCTACCTGCTTAGGATCCGCCATTTGCACTTTTTTGCAGATCAGCAATTTATTCGAAGATAGCGCCTTAGCCGTTTTTTTAAAGTTTAACGTTTTATCCACGGGTAAGATAGCAACAGCAAGCGCGCCAGTCTCTGTCGACACTACCAAGGTTTTGAACACTTGTGACACATCCACACCTAGCTTTTCTGCCGCCTCTAAGCCAAAAGAGGCGGCATTACTGTCATGGACATAGTCGTGTAATTGATAGTTCAGAGCGCGTTGTTTGGCAAGATTAATCGCTGGTGTCATAATATTTCAGCTTATATCAATGATATTAATGGGTAGATTTAAACATAATTACTCTATAGTGACTCTTGGTTGTCGCCGAACTATTATTGCGCTAAATACATTAACTTTCAATTATTTGAGCTTATTAAGAGCGACTTAACTCACTATATAGTAACCAGACCGTATTAATATTAGCAGTATATACAGACACTATATATCGCTTTGATGGCTTTTATGGCATCATAAGCGCAACATATTTGACTATTTTTGATACTGATTATGATACCGAAGTTCTTAAAAAAACGGATTTTTAAAGCGCCAGTCACAACCGACAGCGCTTCTAATACTGACGTCAATCCAATCGCCCCCAAGCCTTATTCCAATGCGCCGATTAATCAAATTTATCGCAAGCTATCGGGGCAGCTACTCGATGTCGCTGTTAAACCTAAGTTATTGGGTGAATTACCTGAGTTCGATACAGACGATCAAACGCTAAGATTTTATGTGTTGCAAGATTATTCGCGTTCCAACAGTATTTTGATTGACCTGCAGACGCAAGAGCACAATTTACCACCAGCATTGGTTGGGGTACATGATACCGCCCATAATATCAAAGAAAACGCAGCCATCATATTTTTGAACCATCCAAGCGCCAAAGACAGTCAGCTCTCGCCGCGCCTGTCACGTTTGGTGTCTGCTGTTTTGCAATATCCAGAGCTAAAAGTACGTTTAGTGCCCGTCTCTATTTTATGGGGACGCGCCCCAGAAAAAGAGGATTCACTGTTTAAACTGCTGACCGCTGACAACTGGCAAGACCCTAGCATCACCAAGCAGCTCTTTAATATCGGAGTAATGGGACGTGACACTTTTGTACAGTTCCATCCACCTCAAGATCTACGTACCCTTATCAATGATAGCCTTAAAGGTGATGAAGAAGGGTTTTCTATTTTTGATTCACTAGCCGTTGATTCAAAAGAGAACTTTATAAAAGAAGGCAATGTAAAAGAAAGCTCTGCAAAAGACAGCCATTTAGACATCACCAGTAGCGTGGGCGATGCTGACGAAGCACCAAACTATGCTTTGGTAGCGACCGCTGACAGCAATCGTGAGCTGGTACGTATGCTACAGCAGCGGCTTACGGTTTATTTAGACAAGCAGCGTGCCAGTATGCTCGGTCCTGATTTATCAGACAGGCGTAATTTGGTAGATAAGCTGGTGTATTCACCAGCTATCAAACATGCGATAGAGGCAGAAGCAGTAGAATCTGGTATCAGTGTACGTGAAGCCCGTGTCTTGGCTAAAGGTTATGCCAATGAGATGGTCAATGACTATTCACATTCCATCGTGCGCGGTTTTTATAAGTTTTTAACGTGGTTATGGACGCAACTCTATGATGGCGTAGAAGTCCATCATTTCGAGCGCGTACGTGAGCTTGCGACTGACTATGAGCTGGTTTATGTGCCTTGTCATCGTAGCCATGTCGATTATCTATTGCTATCTTATGTCATCTACAAGCGTGGTCTGAGCATTCCTTATGTCGCTGCTGGTGACAACCTAGATGTACCCGTATTAGGGCCATTATTACGCGGCGCGGTTGCCTTTTATATACGTCGTAGCTTTCGTGGCAATGCACTTTATACCGCCGTCCTCCGCGAATATATGCACACCCTTATTACGCGTAACACACCGATTGAATACTTTATCGAGGGTGGTCGCTCGCGTTCAGGACGTTTATTACCACCGAAGATGGGCATGCTAGCAATGACAGTGCACAGTCAATTACGTCATTCTGAGAAGCCAGTGGTTTTCATTCCGACTTATATCGGTTATGAGCGTATTATGGAAGGTGGCACCTATGTTGGTGAGCTAAAAGGCAAGCCAAAAGAATCTGAATCTTTACTAGGCTTACTCAAAGTTGGTCGTAAAATTGAGCGTATCTTTGGTAATGTACATCTAAGCTTTGGCACACCGCTGCATCTTAGCGACTTTATGACAAAATTCGATGTGCCAGCCAATAGCTTGCCAATGGATCGCACCGATACCCCGCTCGATGATAAAGCCAGCGCGATGGTCGATAACATCGGCGTCAAAATCATGCAGCACATCAATAAGGCGGCGGTTGTGACGCCCGTTTCGTTATTATCATTGGTATTATTATCAGCGCCTAAAGCGGCTTTAGATGAAGAAATCTGCCGTGAGCAAATTGCCCTTTATCAAGGTCTTGCTCAGCAGTTGTCCTACTCAGATGATACCGTCATTACAGATATGAGTCCGCAGCAAATTATTGATTATGGTATCAAGCTAAAGCTCATTGAACGTACGCCGCATATCTTAGGCGACATCATTCAGATTGCCGGCAAGCAAGCGGCCTTGCTCAGCTATTTCCGTAATAACATTCTTCATGTCTTTATTCTACTTTCTTTCTTATCAGCATTAGTGGCGCGTAACGGCCGTATCGAGCGTAGTCGTTTGGACAATATTGCTAAGCAACTCTATCCATTTTTACAAAGCGAGCTGTTCTTATATTACCCAGCACATGGCTTAGCTGATACCTTAAACAAAAAAGTCGACAGCTTACTCTCGCATGGTCTAATTGTCGAATTGAGTGATGGCGTACTCAGCGTCCCTGAGTCAAACAGCAAATACTATCAGCAGCTGCAAGTGCTAGCGACGCCTGTCGGACAGAGCCTTGAGCGTTACTTTATGACGCTTGCCCTACTCGCCCAGCAAGGCTCAGGAAATCTAACTGAAAGCGAAGTCGTTGATCTGTGTCATCTGCTGGGTCAGCGCCTATCTGTACTATATGCAGACGATATTCCTGATTTCTTTGACCGCGCCTTATTCACTAGCTTCATCAGTGCCTTGACTCGTCTTGATTACTTGCAAAAAGATGATGAAACCGGCGTATTGACCTTTGATCATCGTATCAATGATATTGCTCGTCATGCTAAGTACGTGCTAACGCCTGACATGATGCAGATTTTGCAGCAAGTCGCCAGCTTAGATGAAGAAGAAATTACCCATGCGATTACTGAGATTAGTAATAAAAAGCTGCGTAAATTTGGCCGTAAGCGTTAATTTGTAACCAGCTACAATATTTAATGAGCTAAACTAAATATATCGAGCAAAAAAAGACCTCTAATTGATTAGAGGTCTTTTTTTATCTTTAAATTTGAAATTTCTAAGTAGTTTTTTTTAACAACTACTTTTTAAATAACAGTCCTAGGTTGAAATCTTTTTATATTTCATACGCTTAGGAGTGGCAGCATCACCCATCGTCTTTTTACGATAGGTTTCAAACTCAGAATAGTTACCATCGAACCAAACTGGGCCTTCATCTTCGAACGCCAAGATATGAGTGGCGATACGGTCAAGGAACCAGCGATCATGCGAGACGACCATGACCGTACCTGGGAAGACCTGAATCGCATCTTCTAGCGCACGTAAGGTCTCAATATCCAAATCGTTTGAAGGTTCATCAAGGAGCAATACGTTCGCGCCCTGCTTCAATGTCTTAGCAAGCTGCAAGCGGTTACGCTCACCGCCAGACAATTGACCGACGTGCTTTTGCTGATCTGAGCCTTTGAAGTTAAAGCGACCGATATAAGCACGACTTGGCGTGGTGTAATCGCCAACCGTAATAATATCAAGACCGTCAGACACTTCTTCCCAAACGGTTTTGCTGTCATCTAAGTTATCACGTACCTGACCAACATAAGCGACTTTGACACTTTCGCCCAAATCGACTGAACCCGTATCTGGCGTATCACGCTCAGTAATCATATTAAATAGCGTGGTTTTACCCGCACCATTTGGTCCGATGATACCGACGATAGCACCAGCTGGCACGTTAAAGCTTAGGTTTTCATAAAGCAGACGATCACCAAATGATTTGGAGATGTTATTCACTTCAATGACTTTATTACCTAAACGTGGACCGGGTGGAATATAAATTTCAGCGGTCTCATTGCGCTGTTGGAACTCTGTTGAGTTCAACTCTTCAAAGCGCTGTACACGAGATTTAGACTTGGCTTGTTGACCTTTTTGGTTTTTGCGAATCCAATCTAGCTCTTTTTTCAGTGCTTTAGCAAATGATTCTTCTTGCTTATTCTGCTGCTCTAAACGGGTGTTCTTTTGCTCGAGCCACTCAGTATAGTTGCCTTCATACGGATAACCATGGCCACGATCTAGCTCCAAAATCCACTGAGCGACGTTGTCTAGGAAATATCTATCATGGGTAATGGCAACGATTGTACCGCTATAGTTCTGCAAGAACTGCTCTAACCATGCTACGGACTCAGCGTCCAAATGGTTGGTTGGTTCGTCAAGTAACAGCATGTCAGGGCGTGACAATAGCAAACGGCATAGTGCCACACGGCGTTTTTCACCACCAGACAGCTTACTAACATCCGCATCCCAAGGTGGCAGACGTAGGGCATCAGCTGCTTTTTCGAGCTGGGTATTTAAGTTATGAGCATCCCACGCTTGAATGATGTCTTCCATCTTGCCTTGTTCTTCAGCAAGCTTATCAAAGTCAGCATCAGGCTCAGCGTATTCTGCATAAATGGCATCTAAACGAGCAAGTGCATCTAACGCTTCACGCATACCGTCTTCGACGTTACCACGTACGTCTTTGCTGTCATCAAGCTGTGGTTCCTGCGGAAGATAACCAATTTTGGTACCGGTTTGCGCACGAGCTTCACCGCTAAATTCAGTATCCACGCCCGCCATGATGCGTAGCAAAGTCGATTTACCTGAACCATTGATACCTAAAACACCAATTTTGGCGCCAGGGAAAAACGATAGGTTAATATTTTTTAAAATTTCACGCTTAGGTGGAACAAGTTTTGACACGTTGTTCATCGTGTAAATATATTGAGCCATTAACACTCCGATAGACTGCATAAAAGAGGCAAGCGAATCATACTTAGCAATAATGCCAAGCGTGCTGCACCTCAAAATCAGGGTTACAAATTATAAGCCATTATCGCATTGTGGCGCATACCCTGCAAGCCAACAGATTGTTTTAACGATTGTTTTACGGCTTTTGTCACAGAGTGCTCCGCTTTCTAGCTAAAAGCGGTAACGAAACCTACTATCGAACCGTTTCGCTTAACATTCTGACTTATAACTGTTTTATAAAGACCACAAAAAATAGCATCAAAACTTTCGCAAATTTAATCAATAGCCGTTAGCATGTTAGGATAGCTTAATAAATTCAATCAACCTGACCTAAGTGATATCCGCTAAATTGGCGCACAGGTGAACACAATATTTATGACGTCAATCATTTTGATAGTATTAACAAAGGTATTGATAATATGACCAACGGCTATCGTCCTGAAATGATTCAACATGCATTTATCGATTTTATTGGATCACACTTACAGCCGTTTTGGTCTTTCACTGTCCCAAAGCTGCGACTTGTTGCGCGGTATACCCTTAGCGATGACTTAATAGCGCTCAGATTTGAGACCAATCATGCTTTTCGACGGCAATTAGTGAGTCCGCAACGTGGTTGGCAGGGTGGTCAACATCTTAACTTAAGCCTTCTTATTAAAGGTGTGTATCATCAGCGCAGCTATTCATTATTAGGTTTAGCGCACCAACCGCTCTGGTGGCAAGATGCTGCTATCAACAACAGTATTAATAGTGACGATAGCAAAAAGCAACCCCCTTATCTTGCGGTTACTATTGCCATTAAGCCGCAAGGCTTGGTTTCGGATTATTTAACCAAACATATGGCACTTGGCAGTGTCATCAACAGTAGTGCCCCCAGTGGCTCTTTCACTTTGGCACAATCATCTATAAAGGTACAGACAAAATCAGCTGCCGAAAAATCTGCTTCTTTATTATTTATCGCAGGTGGCAGCGGTATTACGCCCATGTTAGGACTCATCACGCAAGCACTAGACAACGGACATCATGTGACGTTGCTATATTACAGTCGCACTGAAATGCTCCCGTTCAAAAACCAATGGCAACAACTGAGCACAGCGTATCCAGCTTTCGCCTATCATCTGGTCAATACCGAGAAATCTGATACTTATTTGGCTGGCAAGCGACACTTGAGCGTAGACAGTTTGTTGGCATTAAACCTACCGCTGGCAGATACGCAAATATTTGCATGCGGGTCACAGGCTCTGTTGACTGGCTTATATAAAGCAGCGGCGAAGGTGACTTTACCGCACAATAAAAACCTGCGCGATAATATTATTGTAGAAAACTTTGGTCATGCGTTGCCTGATTTCAATTTTGATAACGAACAAGCGCTCGATAGAAAAAAACACGCAGCGCAACATACTGTTTATTTACGGGCGAGGCAACGGCAGTTTGACAGTAGCACGACAATATTGAATGCCGCGGAGGACGCAGGAATTCGCTTAGCGCATGGTTGTAGACAAGGTATCTGCCAGTTGTGTCGCTGCAATAAAGTCAGCGGTGTGGTCAAAAATATTCACACAGGAAAAATAAGCAGTGATGGTTATGAATCTATTCAAACTTGCATCAACATTGCCATGACTGATGTGGTGCTGGATATTTAGCAACACGGTGATAAAAATAAATGCTCATAACGGCTCATAAGATAGAAACATAGCCTACTGTTACCTTATAGCCTACGGTAAAAACTTAAACAACTTATTGAACCGAACCCAGTACCGACTATCCGTACCATTTCGGTTAAGGATTATTTATGCGCTTGCTACCACCCGTCACTACTGCACAATCTGCTGTACCCGTTTTGACCCAACTAACTGATGCAAAAAAGCAGAAAGCAAAGCAGTTGACTCGCTACCCAACATTGACAGGAGCGCCCTTACCGAAGGCGCAATCTGATGCCCTCGCTCATGAATTAAATGTGCTTTACCGAAGCGTGATGGATTCGTTAGGTAGTGATGACGCACGATACATTAAACGAGTGTATGCCGCGGTAGTCTATAGTGAAATGACAGCACGTGGCTTACTGGCAGCGGCTGGATGCATGCAGTCAAAACGTAAAATTGTCGCGACTTGGTTATTGGGTACCTCACTACTGAGCCTCAGCAAAATTCTAAATAATATGGAGCTTGGGCACAATGTCATGCATGGTCAGTATGACTGGATGCAGCACCCGTATCTCAATAGCCAAAAGTTTGATTGGGACATTGTCTGTCCTGCCCCCTTGTGGCAACACTCTCATAATTACTTGCATCATACTTTTACCAATATCGTTGGTCGTGACCATGATGTTGGCTATCACTTAATTCGCGTGACTGATGAGCAACCTTGGACGCCAAGCGATCGCCATAATATGTCTAAAACAGCGATATTGGCTTTAGGTTTTGAGTGGGCGGTCGCCTTTCATGATATTCAAATCAGTGTCGACGAATACGCGGACTCCCCTGATCGACACCAAACCATGCAACAGAAATCTCGCGCATTATTTGCCAAAATCGCCCGGCAAGTGGGCAAAGATCATATTGTACTACCCACGTTAGCAGGGCTGACATTAGGTCGAAGTAGTGCTATGACCACACTGAGCGGTAATGTTACTGCCAATATCGTTCGTAACCTATGGACATGGGCGGTGATATTCTGTGGACACTTTACCGAACAAGCCCATATCTATACCCATCTCGATGCCGATGAGTCTAAAGGCGACTGGTATGTGCGTCAAATTCTTGGCTCCAGCAATATTCAGGGCAGTAAGCTGTTTCATATTTTGACGGGTAATTTATCGCATCAAATCGAACATCATATTTTCCCTGATATGCCAGCCAGTCACTATGCTCGTATCGCACCACAATTACAGGCAATATGCCGCAAGTACAATCTACCCTATAATACTGGGCGCTTTGGTACACAATTCCGGCAAATGCTGGGACGTATCCGCCACTTTAGCAAGCCAAGTGCTGAAGAATGGCAGTCTTATTTACAATCACAAACTACGTCAATCACTGAAACAAATCATGCCGTAGCAGAAAGACAAAAAGAGCTGCCCGCTATACGTGGATTGGGTAAATATCTTCCCCCTGTCATGCGCCAAGCCTTATTTTATGCTTGATATGCAGCTCATATGGAGATCACTGGTAGACCCCTTTAGTCTTAACATTTACTCTATCGACTCTTACGGTAAAGAACTATAAATGTGAATCGAAAGGACTCATACTTTAGTGAACAATCTATTTGGTCATTCAAGCTCTTTTCATTTAAAAATACGATTGATCCATACTAAAAAAACCAATAATAGTTAACGATAATAATCAATAATAACGGAGAATATCCATGAAAAATCAAAACTCTGAACAAAACCTAACCATCACCCATGATGAACAGGCTAAACGCTTTGAGACCTCTATTGACGGTTATACTGTCTATATTAGCTATCAAGAGCGTGACGATACATTAGTTTATGATCATACTATCGTACCTCAGGAGCTAGGCGGGCGCGGTATTGGCTCAGCATTGGTTAAGCATGCCCTCAACTATGCTCGTGAACAGAATAAAAAAGTGATACCACAGTGCTCATTTGTCTCGTCATATATCAGCAAACATCCTGATTACCAAGACTTGCTATAGTCCACTCTTTAGCGATGAGCCATAGAAAATGCAGTATGCTAATAAGCGTCATAATTTCTTTAGAAATGTTTTAAGCATTTACTATGGTTCAGCTTGGCTAATAAAATTGAAGCGTTAATACGCTACTACCCTCCTATTTATTTGCTATCTGCCCTCGTATATTTATCTTCGAATATATGGCAAGATAGCAAATATAGGCGGGTTTTCTGACCTATAATGGCAATAGAAAAAAAGGTCTTTACAGTAATGTAATAGCGTCAATGATACCACTGAAAAAGAGGATTGAAGTTTCGTACAATAGCTTTGACAGCTACAATGTAGTGCCTGATATAGTTTTTAATAAACCAAACCAACATAATAATAAAGGTGATTAATATGAGTAGTTTATCTGATAAGCAAGTAAATTTGCAGCTAGAAGAATTGCCCGGTTGGCAGCGCGAGGGCAATGCTATCGTAAAAACATATCACTTCAGCGATTTCATCGAAGCCATAAGCTTTATGAATCAAGCCGCGTTCCATGCCGAAGCGCTCGAGCATCATCCCGAATGGCGCAACACTTATAACATGGTAGAGGTGCGCTTGACTACTGGCGATACCGGCGGTATTACCAGCCATGATATTCGTCTGGCGAAACGGATGGAACACATAGTCCAGCCGAAACGTTTATAGTGATGTGTTTGTTTTTATAATGTTTATAAAAATTTTTCATTAGTAAATACATTATTAAATACCAAAAAAAGTCCTCAATTGAGGACTTTTTTATTTAACAATTTACAGTTATTAATTACATCTTGCGGCTTACAAATGCCACAATAAATAAAATGACAGCGACTGCTAAGAAAATATATGCCAAATTAGCAGACAATCCTGCAACACCGCCAAAACCCAATAAACTTGCTAACAATGCGATCACGGCAAAAATAATAGCCCAGCGAAACATAACCTTCTCCTTAAAAATTATTATTAGAAAACCAGATATTTAGATTGATGCAATGGACAATTATTAATAAGAAATAATTACTATTATTAATGACTGCCTTGCTCTCTCTAAAACTCCTTTTTCTTTACTTTTTGTTTTTTTGATATTTATTAGTTTTTCAACCATTAATACTGCTTACGACCATAGATTAGCAATATTTATCTTTAGAAAACGTTCATTTTGGTAATGATATCGGTAGGTTATGTAACCTTTGTAGCAAATCTTAACATCGAACCTTTTTTTCATCTCTTTATGGGAGTTATGTGTACAGATGGTTAGTTATCACTTAGCCATCAACATTTTCATCATATAATCTGCTATAAACAGTAACTTACAAGTCATTTTTAATGGTCAAAAATACTTTAATATATCTTTTTCAGGCAGATATAAGTCTGACCCATGACTCATTTAGTCATGACTTATATATATAGTTAACCTGATTTCTATCAAAAAATTAGACTTCAAACTCTGACTGTTAAATGGCAACAAATTTTAAACGTCACACGACTCATCAAAATAGCTATTAAGGATAATAAATATGGATACCAATACTAATACGGATACCTCAAACAATACACGACAGCGCAGCGATGAAAAGCGCCCTTACGCAGTCGTCTTATATGGTGCAACCAGCTTTGTTGGTCAAATCACAGCACACTATTTAAAAGAGTTTTTATCTAATACTAAAGACAAAGATGGCGCCGATGTCACGTGGGCGATTGCTGGGCGTGATGAAGCAAAACTGAACGAATTGCAATCTAAACTTGGCAGCACTGTCGATATTATTCTTGCTAATAGTGACGATGCGGATAGCCTTGATGAGATGACCAAACAAACCCAAGTCATCATTTCAACCGTCGGTCCTTATCTTAAATACGGTGAGCCGCTGATCAAATCTTGTACCACTCATGGGACAGATTATGTCGATCTCACCGGTGAAGCTATATTTATCAAAGACATGATGGATAAGTATCAGGACGCGGCAAAGCAAAGCGGCGCTCGTATTGTCAACTCGTGTGGCTTTGATTCGATTCCATCGGATTTGGGCGTCTACTTTACCCAAACCCAAGCAGAAAAGAAATTTGGTCGCGCTTGTGATGTGATTCATATGCGTGTCAAAGCAGCGAAAGGCGGTCTATCGGGTGGCACCATTGCCTCGATGGCGACTATTTTTGAAGAAGTTGGAAAGGACAAGTCACGTCGTAAGCAGGTAGCAAATCCTTATCTGCTCAATGATGACAAAGATGCGCCAAACGTGCGCCAAGCTAATGTCAGTAAGCCAGCATACGATAGTGAGCACAAACGCTGGCTTGCGCCTTTTGTCATGGCTAGCATCAATACCCGTATCGTGCATCGCACCAACCAATTGCTTGGCTATGAATATGGTCGTGACTTTAAATATGACGAAGCAATGTGGATGCAAGATGGTGTGAAAGGTCAATTATCAAGCTATGCAATGAGCGCTGGCTTGTTTGGATTTGCCACTGCTATGATGGTCAAACCGAGCCGTGAGTTATTAGCTAAGCACGTGCTACCAAAGTCAGGTTCTGGTCCTTCTGCAGAAGAGCAAGCAAACGGCTACTTTGACATTCGCCTCTTTGGAGAAACGGCTAATAAAGACACCATCAATACGAAAGTAACGGGTGACAAAGATCCAGGTTACGGCAGTACCTCGCGTATGCTAGCGCAAGCAGCGTTATGCTTAGCACAAGATATCAGCAAAGAAGAAATTGGTGGTGGTTTTTGGACACCAGCCTCTGCCATGGGTAATCATCTACTGGCGCGTTTAGAAGAGCATGCGGGTCTTAGTTTTGAAGTTGTCGATTCGTAAGATTACCCATTTATAAATCGAAGCAATCTACTTCTTAATATCTAATTAATGACCGTATCTTAGCAACGAGATACGGTTTTTTATTGCCTATTTTTTCTCATTATTCAGATTGAAATCTTTTGAGCGATTGTTAATAAATAATAATAACGTGATTATTTGGTAAATGATATTGGCATTTCTTGCCTTTTTAATACATTAAGCTACACATTTCTAGAGTAATGTCACAGCCATATTGCAGTGAATGACGTAGGATAAAAGAGGTTAAGCAATTTTTTATCTCATATTTTTTTATCCCATATTGTATAGCAGCTTTGAGAGGGATAATTGGCTCATTAATATTTCATTTGGACCTTAGACACCTCAGAGTAATTTTCTAGTGCAATAAAAATCATATTAATAAAAATTAAGTTTTACTGATTTATCATAAATTTGTAATAAATCAATAGACCCTCATCTAATTAAAAGGACATAACAATGAAAATAAATATATTGACCGCTGCTGTGATGACATCCAGTCTTGCTGTGTTTGCAAGCTCTGCTAACGCCGCTATGACTACCGATAGCCACGGCAATGTTGGCTATGACAGTTATGAGGAGTGTGTCACCGCTGTCAAAGACGGTTCGGCCAAATTTTATACCCCTTATACTTATCAAAACCCAAAGCGCCAAGCAGGTGAAGCAACTGTCAAAAAAATGCGCTTGTCTGAAGTAATGATTCCTCAAACAGTGGTCAATGCAAACAACTTAACAGCCAGTGATTACTCAGCAGGTGCTTGTGATTTAGGGGTTGGGCAGTCAAATGGTCGCTATGGTGTTTCGGGTGCATTGGTTGGGAAATACGTCCCTATCGCCGCTGATATGCCTGTCAACGTCTATATGGATAAGGCTGGCAATCCAGTACGTTTAAGCATGCAGCAGTGCGATAACCACTTCGGTGCCAAGTTTCCAACGCCTATTACGAGCGAAACAAAAGAAGCTGAAGCACCAGAAGCACAACTCGCGATTATCGAAGATCGCCGTGTAGAGCCTGTCATCGTTGAAACCACACGTGTTATCCGCCCTACTAAATATAGTGTCAAAGAAGTCATCATCGTACCGAACGATCAAATCAAGCGAGTAAACACAGCGTCAGGTACAGCCATTGCTATCGAAGACGAGGCTAATCGTACTGTAATCGTTGGTGAAGAAGCAGATGCGGATGTCATCGACAATACTGAAATCAATCAAACTTTCCCAGTCATTCGTGTTCCTAGTAGCAGCACTCAACAACGCGTCGTTGATCCAAACACTGGCAAGTATATTGTTATTGAATAAGACTTTAATGAAATATAAACGAACAAGATTCGTTGAGACATCGTTGCTATAAAAATTAGAGATAGGAAAATTAGAGATAGGAAAGTAGAAAATAATGCTATTTTCTTATCTGACAATAACCATACAATAGTTGCACAAAGTCACCTGCTAACATCCGTCTGTTAGAATTTTAATCTATGGACTACTGAACTAACGCTTCTTTAATTGGTATTCTCCCCTTTAGATTTTTATCACTGATTTAGGTCAGCTTATAAAGCTCTTTATCCAAATCCATCATGATAGTCTCTTAATGGTTATCATGATTTTATTTTGTCTACCAATTAAATGTTAGATATATTAAATATATAGATTTGAATTACTAAATGAATGTGTGATATGCAACGGCTGTATACAGCAGTTAGCAACATAAGCGTCAAGTTTGAAATTTTTTAAGCTGACATTATAAGATTGTAAATTAAGGAATTGATTAATGAAAAAAAGTACTCTGTCTTTATCGCTACTGATTGGCGCTGCACTCACTATCCCAAGTTTGGCTATGGCAGCACCTGCTGATACTGCAGCAGTAGATGTGCAATCAGCGGCTACTGCCACCACACTTGAGATGGAAGGTGACAATACAAATAATACTTCAGCAGACAATCAATCTAGCCCATTTCAGATTAGTGAGACACAGATTATCTCAAGAGCAAGCGTTAACAACAGTGCTGAGCAACAGCCGATGACTACTGAGCTTCAAGCTGAGCAAGAAGCGATGGATGCCGAGCAAGAGTTGATTCAAGATTCTGAAGAAGCGATGCAAGAAGAAGACTCGTTAGACACACAAGAAGAATTACAAGAAGCTGAAGAAGCCACAGAAGAATTATAGAATACGATACAAATCCCGCTGTTAGCTGAAATCATTGAAAAGAGGTTATTCAGCGAGTTAGGTTTGAGCAGTTATCAGTGTTCATTAACAATTTCTATCTTTAGATACATTCCATAAAAAAGGCAGCCTAATGGCTGCCTTTTTTGTCACTATTAACATTGACTATTTTTTGGTTTTAGTCACGCCAGCTTCCTGTAACAGCGCCCCAAGCGTACCCATTTTGCTAGGTGCTTCTGCTTTATCAGCCCTTGGCGCTTTGCTACGATCATTATTAGCATGGTCTTTATCCTGACGATTACCGCGAGATTTCGACGGGCGCTTATCAGTCGATGGACGGCTACTGTTTGGGCGTTTGCTATTTGCATGATCGCTACGTGGACGACTGACTTTCTCATCATTACCAGTACTTTCAGCCGCTTTCGCTGTTGGGCGCGCAGGCTTTTCAGATTCTGGCTTCATACTAAATCCAATACGACCACGTTTTTCATCGATAGAAATGACACGTACCGAGACGATATCGCCTGGTTTGACACGGTTCATCGGGTCTGCGACAAAGTCATTGGCCATCTGTGAGATATGTACCAAACCATCCTGATGAACGCCAACATCAACGAAGCAACCGAAGGCTGTCACATTGGTCACCACGCCTTCAAGCTGCATACCCTCGCTCAAGTCTTTAATACTGTTAACGTCTTCACGGAAGTTAGCAGTCTTAAATTCAGGACGTGGGTCGCGTGCTGGTTTGGCTAGCTCATCGATGATAGCAGTTACACTAATATTGTCATCATTAGCAGCCAGTGCAGTGCTATCTATCGTATTTAGTACGCCGTCATTACCGATGACTTCTGGCAATGCCTTACCAGTTTGTGCCAATAAGCTATCGACCAGCGCATAGCTTTCTGGATGCACACCAGTGGCATCAAGGGGATTACTACCACCATGGATACGCAAGAAGCCTGCTGCTTGTTCAAAGGTCTTAGCGCCTAAGCGTGGAACGTTTTTTAATGATTCACGACTTTCAAAAGCACCATGCTCTTTACGATAGGTCACGATTTGCTGCGCGACGTTTTTATTCAAACCAGCGATATGTGCCAAGATAGCAGGGCTTGCGGTATTTACATCAACGCCAACCGCATTTACGCTATCTTGCGTAACTTTATCAAGACTATCTGCCAATTGTGTTTGGTTAACATCATGCTGATATTGACCAACGCCAATCGCTTTTGGATCAACCTTGACCAATTCTGATAAAGGGTCTTGCAAGCGACGGGCGATAGAAACCGCACCGCGTACAGAAACGTCTAAATTACCAAGCTCATCAGTGGCAAGCTCACTGGCTGAATAAACAGACGCACCTGACTCATTGACGATAACTGATTTGGCTTGTAATTCAGAGTTGGCAGCCAAAATTTCTTTAATCATCGCATCTGTTTCGCGGCTCGCCGTACCATTACCGATAGCGACTAAATCAACGTGGTAAGTACTTAATAATTCATCGATGACTTTTTTAGCTTCATCCATCTTATTATCAGGAGCAAATGGATAAACTGTGGCGACGACAGGCTTGTCTTCACTGTCTAACATGACGTGACCTTGAGCATCGACGATGGCCATTTTTACACCATGACGAATGCCAGGATCAACGCCTAAAATTACTTTGCGACCGGCAGGCGCTGACATTAATAAGTGCTGTAAATTATTAGCAAACACGTCAATCGCATCGGCCTCAGCAGTCAGACGTTTTTCTGTCAATAAACGGTGTTCAATATGCGGACGCCATTTGTCTTTCCATAAACTGGTCGCAGCTTCTGTCAAAAATTCTTGACGAGCATCAGGTGCTTTAGAATCAATCTCAAAATGTTTAATGATTTTTTCGATAAAGGGTGCGTCTTCGCCTTCGATTTTAAGACCTAAGACGTTTTCTTGGCGACCGCGCAGCATTGCTAATAGGCGATGATTTGGCAGACGTGCAAGGCTTTCACTATGCTCGAAGTAATCTTTGAATTTTTCGCCGACTTCACGTTTTTCTTCACTAGCAACGGCAGATACGATACTGGCCGTCTTGGCAAAGCCACTGCGTAAGTTGTCTAGCAAAGCCAAAGCCTGCGTCCATTCATCAACGATGATGGCTTGTACACCAGCCAATTGCTTGGTGATATCGCTAAAATCAATTTCGATCTCATTACCACTATCATCGGTAATGCTCGATTGTACTTGATAGTCTGCCAGTGCTTCTGTCGGCATGATTTCTTGCGTCAAGACGGCTTGCGCTGCCACATCAAGACCAGCAGCACGTGCTTTGGCGGCAGGAGAGCGGCGACGCGGGCGGTATGGCAAGTAGATGTCTTCAAGCTCAAGTTTCGACGTCGCATTATCGATACGCGTCTGTAGCTCGTCCGTCAGATTGCCCTGCGTGCTGAGCAGCTCAGTAATTTTGAGGCGACGGGTGGCCATGTCACGCTCATAATTGAGTGACTTCTCTAAAGCTCGCAGTTGCGCATCGTCAAGATTCTGCGTCTTTTCTTTACGGTAACGGGCAATAAATGGAACGGTCGCGCCTTCATCGTAAAGTTTGACAAACGCATTGACTTGAGCAGTCTTAATGCCAAGCGCGCGAGCAAGCTTGTCGTGAATATTCGCGTGTGTGGTTGCATCCAAAACCTGTGCATTTGTCGAGGTTTGAGATGGCGTTAAGGTATCAGTGCTACTCATAGACGTATCAATCGTTGAGAAATGTAGTTTTGCATTATAGCAAAAGCTGCATGAATAAAAATCCTTTTTATCTTTTCGTTATTTATCGCTAGTTTTATGACGAAAATCGTCTCATATCATAGGTTCTGTCGCTTTGTTAAACAAACGCATACAGCATTTGTCCTGATGGGTGATGCAATTAGTGGTGCAATCTTATACACTAAAGTATCGAAGGCGCAAATATTGGTACGCGCTGACGCATTGAACAATAGTATTCAAATTTATGATGGATTGAGACGGACCTTTACTTTTGACCACTCATTGAATAAAGACAGTTTTTTTGCTCAGGTTTTTTTGTATAGTCGATTCAAGATAATTGAGCGATGAGGACAGCACGTTAAAATACTATAAATAGTAGACTCAACGAACCTGACACCGTATTTTCTTTATATCATTTTGACTATATAACCTTTAGCCTTGACTGTTAACGATAATTTCTACTAATAATAATTTTTATAAGAGGATGCCTGTATGTCTGAAAATAACAGCCCTGATACCTTAACTCAGCGAATTTTAGTCGTTGATGACGATGCACGCTTGCGCTCTTTATTACAGCGCTTTCTAGAAGACGACGGTTTTGTCGTTCGTACCGCTCATGATGGTAGTCAAATGGATAAGCTGTTGCAGCGTGAGCTTTTCTCGTTGGTGGTACTCGATTTGATGCTACCAGGCGAAGACGGCATCAGTATCTGTAAACGTCTACGCGAAAATAATGGTGACATTCCTATCATTATGCTAACAGCCAAAGGTGGTGATGCCGATCGTATCGCTGGTCTAGAAGCGGGTGCAGATGATTATCTGCCAAAACCCTTTAACCCCAAAGAGCTATTGGCTCGTATTAAAGCGGTATTACGTCGTCAAAATCGCGAGCTGCCTGGCGCACCAAGCCATCAGCTTGAAGTGGTTGAGTTTGGACCGTGGACGCTTGATTTATCGACACGTACGCTTAAACGTGACGGCAATGTTGTCACTTTAACGACAGGTGAATTTTCGGTGCTAAAAGCACTGGTACAGCATCCACGTGAGCCATTAACCCGTGACAAACTAATGAACCTTGCGCGTGGTCGTGAATGGGGTGCGATGGAGCGTTCTATCGACGTACAGGTATCACGTTTGCGTCGTTTGATTGAAGACAACCCTTCACAAGCGCGTTACATCCAAACCGTTTGGGGTGTAGGCTACGTATTCGTTCCTGACGAAGCTGAAGTAGAAACCGTTAAAAGTGAGTAACTTTTGACTATGTGTGTCCTCATTTCGAAAATTCCGATTATCGATTGAATTGAGGACATACGCTAATATCATTTCCTTTTAATATAGGCCGTGTTTGATTACTCACAAATACGACCTATATGATGAGTGCCTCTGTGAAAAAACCTATTATTTTTCAAAACATACCCTGCACCTTGGTGACAGGGTTTTTGGGTGCTGGCAAGACCACAGTGATTAATCAGCTGCTTGCTATCAAACCTGCCGATGAGCGCTGGGCATTGCTGATCAATGAATTTGGTCGTATCGGTATTGATGGTGCGCTGCTGGCAAGTGCGAAAGATAGTAAGCCTGAGCAAGATAATATTGCGATACGCGAAGTCAGTGGTGGCTGTATTTGTTGTACCAGTCAGCTGCCATTACAAATTGCTATCAGTCGGCTACTTAATGAGCATCATCCACAGCGGTTGCTCATCGAACCCACAGGGCTTGCTCATCCGCGTGAGCTTATCATGCAGCTCAGTGCACCGCATTGGCAAACAGCACTCAATATGCAAGCAGTAATAACGGTACTGAGTGGTGTGCAATGGCAGCAAGATAAACATCGTCATCATGACGGTTTTCAAGCGCATGTCCGTGATGCCGATGTGTTGGTCATTAATCGCTATGCTCAATTGAGCGATAGCGAAAAACAAGCACTGCAACAATGGATATCCAAGCTCAATGCACAGGTAAAAATTATTTGGGCAGCATCTGAGCAGAAATCTCATGATACAAATGATTCATCCAATATTCTTTTATCAAAATCAAGCGTGTCAGAGTTGAAAACTCAGCTAACCAAGCCCAGTCAGGTTATCTCGAAACAACGCACAGTCAATATTGTTCACCCTCAAAAATCGATTACTAGCTTGCAACCACAGAGTAATGCCCTATCGATATCGACCACCTTGTCATCCGACGCTTTTACAAACAAAGATGATTCGCAGACCGACACAGATATTGAGCTACCTTATCGTTATCATGAGAAACAGCAAGAGTTACAGTTGGCGGGTTGGCGACTGCCAGCGCACTACATATTAAAAGCGGATGAGTTACAGAGTTGGTTATTAGCGCTACCGAACTGGCAACGTATCAAAGGTGTGGTTCATACGTCTGATGGCTGGCTACAAATCAATTTTACCCCTGACAGTTTAACCACCAGTACGGTCAGCGCACAAGTTGATAGTCGGCTAGAGATTATATTACAGTTGGATGCAAATACTAATAACGACAACGATACAGCGGTAGAAAGCGACCGCTCAGAAGAAAAAGATAGGACAGCATTTTTATCTTTTATAGAGACGCTACCTTCTATCGATTGGGATACCTGCGACCGTGAACTAATGGCACTGGTTATATAGTAATAGATAAAAAAAGGGCGGACATTACTGTTCGATATAGCAATGTCCGCCCTTTTTCTTTTTTAACGTAATTGACTGTCTTTGCTACCGCGCCGGTTGAACAACTCAGCGGCTCTCGCCTCTTGTTCAAGTTCTGTCTGGCAGCTGACGCAATGCTGAATACCAGGCACTGCTAACCGCCGTGCTTCTGGAATAGGCTTGCCGCATTCATCACACATCTCGGCACTGATGCCAGTTGGCAACGCACGTCTTGCCCGCTCTAATGCATCATTTACCGTTGCATCCATTTGCTCATGCTCAGCACCATCTCTTGACCAACCACCTGCCATAACTTCATCCTATTTACGATAATCAGATATTACAAATCGCTTTAATAACAAATAGATGGGGTTGTTTATAATTAATTGCAACCTACTAGAGCATGCCTCAATCTGAAATTAAGCGAATAAATGCGCTAAATAATGACATTTCCTAGCAAAAAATCACATGGCTAATCTTTTGGCTGTAGCTCAACCACTTGCCCGCGTACCCCGATACTGGCATCACTCATCAGACAAACATAGCCTGCCATGATATCTTCAGGCGTTTTTAAGCTCATAGGACTCTCTCCTGGATAAGCATGGGCGCGCATATTGGTACGAGTGCCACCAGGATTGACACAGTTAAAACGTAAATTAGTCGTATTCTGCGTCTCTTGGGTAAAGATATCACTCATGCCTTCTACGGCTTGCTTGGACAGCGCATAAGCACCCCAGAACGCGCGAGGATGTGTACCGACCGTGCTAGAGGTGAAAACAATAGAGCCATTCTCAGCATCTTTAAGTAATGGTAGCAGTGCTTGGGTGAGCATAAACGTCGAGGTAAAGTTCACCTTCATAACTTGTGCAAAAGTATCGACGTCATACATCTCAAGTGGGGTTAGCTGCCCAAGCATACCCGCATTGTGCAAGATGCCATCGAGCTGACCGACTTCTTTATTAATCAATCCCTCTAACTGCTGCATCTCAGCATAGGTTGCTCCTTCTAGATTCATCGGTAGCATGGCAGGCTGTTTGCCACCAAGACTTTCAATCTCATCATAAACATATTCAAGCTTGCTGCTGGTACGTCCCAATAACAGGACTGTCGCTCCATAACGAGCATAAGTCAGCGCGGCAACGCGGCCGATACCGTCACCTGCCCCCGTGACCAAAATAGTCTTACCATCTAAACAATTATCAGATGGCACAAAGTTGCGAATATCATCATGAGTTAAAGGTTGAGTTAGACTTTGAACGGTTTTTTGGTGGTCTTGCTGATTAGCCAGCTGATTAATATTGTCACTCATGGCATTACTCACTGCTTATCGTTTAATAGTTGGGATGCTAAGTATTTATCGTATTTCTTTAAAAACATAGGGTGTGGCGAACTCGATTTATAATTTGATTTATAAATAGTCAAATTTACCAGAAGAAAGCAACAGCTTGTTTAATTGCTCAGGCGTATCAGTAATATAATCTGCGCCCCATTTCTTTAGGTTTTTTTGATCTTCAGGCGGAATATAACCATAAGCAGCTAGAATCGTCGGCATGCCAGCCGCGTTGCCAGCTTCAATGTCACGGATATGATCGCCAACATAAATCACGCTTTCAGCGGCGCCGCGAGGGATACCAAGCTTCTCTAACGCCGCATACATAGGCTCTGGGTCAGGCTTTGAGCGAGACACATCATCAGGACAGACCAAAGCAGAACAGCGCCCGTCTAACTGCATCTTGTCTAGTAACTTCTCTGCCAGATAACGCGGCTTGTTGGTCACAATACCCCATGGCACCCCTTTTTCTTCAAGAGCAGTCAACACGTCTTCTAATTCAGCGAACACACAACTATCGACGCATATCTCAGCTTCATAATCATCTAAAAACTGTTGGCGAAACTCCTGCAAAGCTTCTTCGCTAACCTCAATTTGATCGTTATGACGTAGCATCAACTGTACCATCGCTGAGGCACCAGCAGAAACTTGCTCGCGAATTTCTGTTTCAGGGGGTGCTTGCCAATCATTTTCGCGGCTCATTTTACCGATAATACGGACAAAATCAGCAGCCGTATCGATTAATGTCCCATCGAGATCAAATAAAACCGCTTTTACAAATTGGCTCATAGTGAATGCTCTTAATATAGATAAGGTGTTGAGTGAAATAGGATGGCATGAAAACAACCAAATACGGCATTCAGCTTAAGCCAGTGGCTTGTGTACTGCCATCATGTAATTGACATCGACATTTTGAGCTAACCAATAGCGCTTGGTCAGCGGATTATAATGCAAGCCAATGATATCTTGACGTGTGAATCCAGCATCAATTGCCATTTTGTCTAGCTCGGCTGGCGTAATAAATTTGGCATAGTCATGAGTGCCGCGATCGAGCAAACGCAATACATACTCTGCCCCAACGATGGCAAATAGATATGATTTAGGGTTTCGATTGATCGTCGATAGCACGCAAACACCGCCTGGTGCCAATAACTCAAAACACGCCTGCACAATCGAGCTGGGGTCAGGCACATGTTCGAGCATCTCCATGCAAGTCACTACATCGAACTGACCTGCATGAGTTTTGGTTAGTTCTTCTACTGGGATATGCTGATAGCGCAACGTCTCATGTAAAGCGCTTTGCTCTGCATGCAGCGCTGCCGCTTTCAGATTTTCGGTACCCAAATCAATCCCTGTCACATCCGCACCGCGACGTGCCATAGACTCTGACAATATACCGCCGCCACAGCCGACATCGAGCACTTTTTTTCCAGCCAAGCCGGTTTCAGCCGTTTTATGAATGTCCGTATCAGCACTGTCATTTTGATAACTACGCTTGACGTTTTCTTCTATCCAATTTAGACGCAGTGGATTTATTTCATGCAAAGTCGCAAATGCACCCGTCTTGCTCCACCATTCGCTTGCCAACTTATTAAACTTGTCGACTTCGCTAGGATCTACATTAATGGCGGTAGCCGTTGTATCATCAAGACTGCTGTTTGCTTGCTCATTCAAAGAAGGCGAGGAAGATAGAGCTGAGCTCATTGCATTTTTCCTTTATTGTCATTATCGTTGTAATCATATACAGTGCACAATTATGTACCTAATATTAGCATGAGAGCGGCAGCTTTGTCGTGAGTACATCGTCACCGATTGTGAATACTCTTAGCAAACGTTCATACTTTCTGTACCGTTTTTTTAGAGGATAGATGCCTCAAACAGCCCGAAACCTAAATAATAAAACGCTAAAAAAATTCCAAAAAACACGGTGAAATAAGCCTTAAATAATGGCTCACAGCTTTACAACCATTAGTTAAGAATCGGATTCACAAGCGACCATGTTTTACGTTATTATAGTCGATACGTCACTATAGTTCGATTATACTCGACGCTGTCTCGTTTGGGCACTTTAAAAACCTGTGCGCTATACCCAAAACCATACGATACTAAAACATCTCAACAAACCCTAAGTTTTCACACCTCAAGGATAAAGTATGAAACGTGTCATCACATTGACTGGTCTGGCCATGGCCATTGGACTTGCCACTATGGGCGCACAAGCTGCCGACTATGTCGCCGGAAAAGACTATCGCGTGCTAGACAATCCAGAAAAAATCAGCGGTGATGCTATCATTGTTCGTGAGTTTTTTTGGTATGGTTGCCCGCATTGTAACGTTCTTAACCCACATATGGAAAAATGGGCTAAAAACAAAGACAAAGACGTTGCCTTTTTCAAAACGCCAGCAGCGCTTAACCCTGTCTGGGAAGCCAACGCTCGTGGTTTCTATGCCGCTCAGCTGCTAGGGTTTGAAGACAAGACTCATGACGCGCTATTTGATGCCATTCACAAAGATGGTAAGAAAATCTTTGACCAATCATCATTAAGTAAATGGTATGCATCGAAAGGCGTTAATGAGAAGAAATTCAACAGCCTTTATAATTCATTCGCCGTTGGTACGAAAATTGGTCGTTCACAAGCAGGCGCTAAGCGTTATCAGCTCTCTGGTGTGCCAGCAGTCGTCGTGCAAGGCAAATACGTTGTAACTGGTGAAAGTGCTACTGTACCTAAAGTCGTTGACTATTTGGTTGACAAAGTGCGTGCTGAAAAGAAATAGGTTAAGTACTAATATAAATTAGGTACCGTTATAAACTAGGGACTAGCATTTATCCACAAGTGTCATTTGTACCTAAATGCTCTTACCCATAAAAAAGCCAATCACTTGATGATTGGCTTTTTTTATTTGCAGACTACATTAATTTATAAGTGGAGATATTGTATAAATAGTGGTCAAAGTTACTTAGTCGCTATCATCTTATTATTTTTCTTTTTTCAATTGCGACAAAATAGTGACTTCACGAATATAACTGGCTAAGTCTGCTTTAGACTCTGCCATCAGCTCATCATCTTGGGTATGTTTGGCGTACTCAATCCATAACAGTAATTGATACATACTATTTTGTTCAGATGCTTGGTATTGTTTAACGAACTGCTTAAGCGTCCCTTCATCATTAATATTTAAACGCTCAAACCAACTTTCTATTTTTGAGACCTGTTCTTTAGGGAAAAACGCATCAAATAATGCTTTTACCAATTCGTGGCGGTTTTCTTCACTAATCAGCTTACCAACGCGCTTGGTTTGGCGAATACGAGCATTAGCGCTGGTGATATCGGCCAATGCCATGAGTTCTGCCATAAAATAGTCACTGGCTGGCAGATTTTTGAGTTGCTTTTTCGATAAGCTGGCAAGTGGTATCGACAACTTCTGCAAGCGCTCATGGGCTTTTTTGAGTTCAGTGCGCGAGACGCGCATATCCTGTTCTTTCCAGTCAATCATAAAAGCTTTCCAAAATAATAAATAATAAAATTAACAGGGGCATGTCCTCATTTTAGGAATAGTCATAAAAATGAAGATATGCCCCAGTGTTTACCAATAACTACCAACGATTTTTTTCACGATGTTTCGCCAGCACTTTTATACTTTGCGGCATAACATCGGCAAGACGACGTTGTAAATTATCGGTGATGAATACTGAACGATGCTTACCACCAGTACAGCCAATAGCCACTGTCACTGTATGGCGGTTATTGTGTAAAAATTCGGGCAACCAACGGGTTAAAAACTTATCTATATCATCAGTCATCTCAGCCACTTCTGGATAGTCGGCAAAGAATGCGGCAACTTCCGTGTCTAGACCTGTCGAAGTACGCAATTCAGGATTCCAATGCGGATTCGGCAAAATTCTCACATCAAAGACAAAATCTGCATCAATAGGACTGCCATATTTAAAGCCAAAAGACAGCAGATTAATCACAATCTGATTGTCCACGCCGACATGTTCACGCAAGCTGTCTTTCAATTGATGAATATTCAAATTGCTGGTATCAATTCTGATATCGGCATGACCTGCGATAGGCTCTAACAGCTCCACTTCTTTTTTAATCGCGGCAGGTAGATTAAAAGCAATGTGCTTAGCATTGTCACTATCGATATCCTGTGACATCAGCGGATGTACGCGGCGTGTCGCATTAAAACGTGCTATCAAGGTACTTTCTTGCGCGGTCACGTACACTACTTTGACCGCATGCGCCCCATATGTTTTTTTTAGGGATGCATGCATCTCTGCAAAGTTGGATAGATCCGCTCGCGGTGTTCGAATATCAACACCAAGCGCAATACGACGAATCCCACTTTCATTGACCAATTTATGCGCAGCATCCGGCAATAAGGATAACGGTAAGTTATCAATAGAATAATATCCTAAATCTTCTAAGATATTCAATACTGAGGTTTTACCTGAGCCTGAACGCCCTGATACCACTAGGATACTGAGCTTATCGGTTGCTATTTTACACGCTGCCTGCTCAGATTGACTGTTATTTTCACCCTGACTCACATCCATGATTCACCCATTCTAGTCCATTGCATCCTGCAAATTACTATGTCACAACGATTGATCCACCGTCACCAATTGATTGTCTAACAAACGTGCACGTCCTAGCCAAGCAGCGACTAGAATCATCAAATTCTCATTTTCTGCATTAAAAGTTACAGTATCATTAGTGAGAGACTCTAGCGTATCGGTTTTAATGTCTAAATAATCAATAATGAAGCCAGCATCCGTAATACGCTGATCCGTTTCTGCTAGCAACGACTGAACGGCTTGTTGGCTCTGTTCGCCTCTCTCTAACTGCTTTGCTAAATATTGTAGCGCTTGATGGATGACAGGTGCTGCCTCACGCTCAGTAGCACTTAAATATTGGTTACGCGATGAGAGCGCCAAACCATCTGCAGCGCGGACAATAGGTGCCCCTATAATTTCAATGGGATAACTTAAATCACGTACCAATTGCTTAATAATCGCTAATTGCTGATAATCTTTTTGTCCAAAAACAGCCATATCCGGTTGTACGATATTGAACAGTTTAGAGACAACAATACCAACACCGTCAAAATGCCCAGGGCGTGATTGACCACATAATTGAGTGGTAATAGCACCTGCAAGAACGGAGGTCGGTGGCGGTAAGACTGGGTACATCTCTTCAATACTGGGCGCAAACACATAATCAGTATCGACCGTTGCTAGCTTTGCGACATCCTCATCAAGCGTGCGAGGATAACTATCAAAATCCTCTCCCTCGCCAAATTGAGTAGGGTTGACAAAAATACTAACCACCACGATATCAGCATGTTGCTTGGCTATTTTTACTAATTCAAGATGACCGGCATGCAGATTGCCCATCGTTGGCACTAAAGCGATACGCTGTGGGCCATCTTGATTGTCATTTTTTTGTCCACGATAAGACTGTAAAGCCGTACGCAATGCGGAGATATGATGATGAATGATTGGCATGGTTAACTATTCTTCTACTGATAATCGTAAAAACTAAAATATTAGCTAAACTGGTGCTGCTCGGTTGGAAAACTGCCTTTACGTACTGACTGCTGGTAAAGGGCAAATGCGCCTTCGATACTGTGCGCGCTATTACGCTTATCGGTCAAAAAGTCATGAATAAAGCGCGGGACACGGCCGTGCGTCATACCTAGCATGTCATGCATGACCAACACTTGACCATCCGTATCTGCACCAGCACCAATCCCAATAACTGGTACTGCGACGGCTTCCGTCACTACTTTTGCAAGCTCAGCAGGTACGCACTCCAACACTAGCAGCGCAGCACCTGCCGCAACGACTGCTTTCGCATCAGCAAGCAATTTATCAGCCGCTTCGTCACCACGACCTTGGATTTTATAACCACCAAACACATTGACTGATTGCGGTGTTAATCCTAAATGCACACAAGTAGGCGTCCCTGCTTGCGCCAAAGTCGTGATTAAATCGCAAAGCTCACTACCGCCTTCAATCTTAATCACATGCGCGCCCGCCTGCATCAGCTGGCGACTATTGGCAACCGCTTCTGGCAGGGTTACATAGCTCATAAACGGCAAGTCAGCCAAAATCAGCGCGTGTTTATTGCTACGGGCAATATTGGCCGTATGGTAAGCCATGTCATTGACAGTCACGGGTAACGTTGAGTCATGACCCTGCACCACCATGCCCAAACTGTCACCGATTAAAATGGTATCAATCTCTGCTTTTTCCATCATTCGTGCAAACATCGAGTCATAGCACGTTAAGCAAGTGAACTTGGTGCCGTCTTTTTTGAATTTTTTTAAAGTAGATAACGTCGTCATATGATCCTCGATTAACCTTTAGCTGTCTCTAGCTATTATTCTGATTGTGATCAAAACTTTTAGCAATCGTTTGTTATAGGTGATTCACCTTAAAAGAGGTAAGCGTTTTCACTCTTTTATAGTAGATTGGCTACAGTAATTTTAAGCCTGTCCAATCTTTGCTAGGCGGATAGTCATCTATCGACTTGCTAGCAATGATAAGCGCTGGAGCTAACTCTCGCAGTGGTAATAAGACAAAATTACGCTCAAACAATCCAGCGTGCGGTACGGTTAATTGTGGCTCAGTGATTTGCGCCTCACCGTATAACAAAATATCGACATCCAAACTACGCTCACCCCAACGCCGTATTCGTGCACGCTTAGCCTCTTTTTCTAACTGTTGACAGTAAGCAAGCAACTCAAAAGGCGGCAATATCGTCTCAAACTCAGCGACGGCATTAACAAAATCAGGCTGATCTTGCGGTCCCATAGGCGCTGAAGCATAAAACGAAGAAACACGAACCGCACGTATTTGCTTATGCTCTTGCATCGCTGCGATTGCCTGCTGCAAATGTTCTACTGGTGAACCCAAGTCGTTAGACAAATTGCTACCCAAACCTACGTAGCAGGTTACCCAATTCGCGTTGCCCGCATCATTAGTAATATTAGACATTGTCAGTACTAGGTTGGCGACGGCGACGTTTCGATGGGATAGGGCCTTTATTGTCATTTACACTACTCATACCAACATTGCCGTTAGCAGCTTGGCTGGTTTTAGCAGACTTTGCTTCTGTCGTTTTGGCTGGTTTTTTAGCCGGAATCTCTGTTTTATCAGTAGGCTGGGCTGCTGGCTTAGGTGCTTTTTTTGCATACTTTGCTGCAGCTTTAACATCGTTGTTAGTCGTTACTTGCATCTCTGTGTTACTAGCAAGATTTATACTCTCTACACTCGGCTGACGACGGCGACGCTTATGAGGTATCGGCTCGTTATTCATACTGACGAGCGCAGGCGATCTTGCTACCGAACGAGCCACAGATGAAGGCGTAACCTTTGACTGTGTTGCTTTTGGCTGCTGAGCTTGATTTGAGCGATCAGGCTTACTGTCAGCCTTACTATAAGAGTTAGCATCAGAACTGACATCCTGATTTTTTAGCGCTTTCTCAGTTAATACACTCTTATGGGCAGGTTTTTTCTGCGCCGCCCCTTGACGACTATCAGGTTTATCACCATTTGATAGCTGCTTCTGCAATGGCGGCACGACTTTTTCGTGCTCAATTACAAAAAGTGGTGCAGGCTTGGAATGATGGCGTTTATTTGCCGCTTGGTTACTGCTATTGGCAAGGGATAGCTGTCGTAACTGAGCAAGCTCATGGCTGTCTTGACTTACTTGCTGCGATTCATAGTGCTTGTTGTTATTGCCACCAGATTGCTTAACAGAGGCTGATTGACTGACAGCGCGGCGACGACGTGCTGGAATATTTGACGGGTCATTTACCATATTCTTATCATTCCTACCCTGCTCAGCAGTATCATTGGCTTTGCTGTGCTTGGTATTTTTTTGATGAGATATTGAGTGATCGATGCTATTTGACTCTGAATTTTGATGATTACGCCCACGGCTACGCTGCGCTTGTTGGCCTTTTTTATAGGCACCGCGACGAATATTTTCATCAAAATCATCAATGGCTTGCTGCTGCTCTCGTTCAGACAATGTCTGATAGGTCTGCCACCAATCGCCCATACCATTGGTCGACTCTGATAACGGATGCTCAGCATCACCGCATTGCTCACGCAATAATAAAAAGTCAAAACCTGCGCGAAAACGTGGATGCTCAGAGAGTTGGACGATTTGTTTGCTACGCGGGGCTGCAAGTCTTGGCTGCAGTATCCAGATATCACGGATAAACTGCTCTGCAAATTTAGGAATCGCGGTCTTGATACGTTGACGATCAATCACTTTACCAGCGGCGTGCATTTGCGCTTCAGCAAACGGCATATTGCGCTTCTTGGCTTTTGCCAACTGATGCAGATAGTTTTCCCATAATAGCGCGGCATAAAAGAACGCCGGATTGATGCTTTTGCCAGCAGCAATACGTTTGTCGGTATTAATAGCGACTTGATTGACCAGTGCACTCGGCTCAGATGGTGGATAGATAATTAAGCTATCAATCGCCCCTGACTCAAACAATAGCGGCAATAATGGCACCAGATAACCACCGGTAAACATTTTCTGGGTTTCATCATAGAGACGATGCGGTGATATTTGCTCAAGCAATGCCCAGTTGCCATCATGAAACTGATCGGCTAACTCGTCATCAAACTCAAAACCGAGCTTGGCTTTGAAACGTAAAGCACGCAACAAACGGACTGGATCTTCTTCGATACGCACGGGCGCATGGCCGAGCAGTCGAATGATTTTATTATCAATGTCGTCAAGCGCACCGCAAAAATCATGAACCACACCTTTAAGTGGTTGATAATAAAGCGCATTAATAGAGAAATCGCGACGAGAGAAGTCTTGTTTGATATCACCCCAAACATTATCACGCAGGATCATACCGTCTTGATTGGTATTAGCATCATTGATTGGTGGACCACGGAAGGTAGCAACCTCAATCAACTCACGGCCTGAATACACGTGCGCCAACTGAAAGCGGCGACCGATAATGCGGCAGCGCTTGCCAAAGACGTCTTTGATCTCATGCGGCTTGGCATCAGTGACAGCGTCAAAGTCTTTTGGACGTAAACCCAATAAGGTATCACGCACGCCGCCACCGACGATATAGGCATCAAACCCAGCTCGGTTTAAGGTGGCAATCACTTCAGTAATGGAATTGGGTAATTCAGATTTATTCAGTTCTAACTGCTTGGCGGCACGCTCGGCCATGCATCTACTCCTCGCCGGTATTCTTTAACCACCCCTGATGAACACAGCGTTTATCAGGCGGATGTACCTGCTAGTTTAACAAATTTTGCGCCTAGTAGGTGTGTTATGACTGATACTTACGTGCTATTTTGTCAATATTAGGATTAATTAAAGCAAAATACTGCCCTTAATCTTGTACGCGTAAACGTCCTCGATTTTTCTCAACCGTTTTTGCACCGATACCTTTGACCTTTGCTAACTCATCCACTGTCTTAAAATCACCAAACATCTCACGATATAAAATAATTGCTTGGGCTTTGCTGCTGCCGATACCGTTTAATGAAACGAGCGCGCCTTCACTAGCACGATTGATATTAATGATGGCTTGGTCACGTACCTGTATTTTGGCACTTTCTTGCGCCAATAGATATTCATAAGCCCTTTGAGGATTATCAAAACAAGGCGCAGCTTGAACACTGTTCAACATAAAAACCGCCAATATTAGACTGAAAACAGCCATATTGACCAAGCTAACAAACGAGGCCGTATGATAAGCGTTCATGACGATCGTTCATGTTGTTTCGCCGCTTCCCATAACGCATCCATCTCGTTAATATCACTATCCTCTAAACGCTTGCCAGCCGCAGCTAACTGTTCTTCAATATAACCAAAACGTGATTTGAATTTATGCACACACGTTAAGGTGGCTGCTTCTGCATCAAGATTGAGTTTGCGCGCCACATTGACCAGCGCAAACATACAATCACCCAGCTCTTTTTCAATATCGCTAATATTGGCTTTGCTTGTGTTATATTCAGCAACATCTTTTGATTTATCTATCAATTCAGCCTTTAACTCGGCAATCTCTTCATCTAGCTTATCAAAAGCACCGCTAACGCCTTCCCAGTCAAACCCTAACTTTGACGCCTGTTTTTGTACATCTTGCGCTTGCATGAGCGCACTGCCCGCTTTGGTATTGTCTAAACGACGTTTTGGTTTGCCTCGTGCCTCGCGCGCTTGCTGCTCCTCTGCTTTAATCTCATTCCAACGAGCTTTTACCGCCGTGTCATCTTCAAGGGTTTCAGCCTCAAACACATGCGGATGACGACGAATGAGCTTTTCTTGTAAAGTAGTAATAACGTCACTCATATCAAAGCGACCTTGCTCAGCATACATTTGACAATGAAACACCACTTGCAGCAGCACATCGCCTAGCTCGCCTTTGATATCTTCATCGTCATCGCTTTGTACCGCTTCGCCCAGCTCATAAGCCTCTTCGATCGCATAAGGAATTAGGCTGTGATTGGTCTGTTTTTTATCCCACGGACAATCAAAACGTAGCCGTGCCATCAACGCCAATAAATCGTCTAATTCACCACTAGCAGTTGGCGTTCCTTGTGCTGGTGTAGGCGCTACTATTTTATTGTCGAGAGTATTCATAAGGGAGGCTCTTATATTTTTGCTTATCGTTCAATTTAGCAGTTAGTGTATCATTGAACCTTGATTGGCTTATAATTGTGCTATCTACTTTATTATTTTATCATTGCACACGCGCAAGGAATTTTATCATTATGTCTACGTCTGCGACCATTCGTTATCAGCCAGAAACTGCATTTAATCCCATTATTATTGATTCATTTAAAGCTTATGATATTCGCGGCGAGCTTGGGGTAAATCTAAACGAAGCCATTGCTTACCGTATTGGTCGTGCTTTTGCACAGATTTTATTTCAGCGTTATGGTGCGGCGGTTGAGGCTCATGACAATGATATGGTAAATCTAAAACCTGCCATCGTTATTGGTAGTGACATTCGCCATTCAAGCGAGCAATTAAAACAAGCGACCATCGCTGGTATTATAGATGCTGGTGTCGATGTGATTGACTTGGGCATGAGCGGTACAGAAGAGGTCTATTTTGCCACCAGTTATTATCAGGCCTTGGGTGGTATTGAGGTCACAGCCAGTCATAACCCTATTAACTATAACGGCTTAAAATTGGTTAAGGAACATTCAAAGCCGATCAGTGCTGATGATGGTTTGGCAGAGATTCAAGCATTGGCAGAGTCTGGGAAATTTATCACTAAAAACCGATCAGGAACGTTGCAATTATTAACTGATAAAAGCGCTTATATCAATCATGTCATGACTTTTATTGATACCGATAAGCTCAAATCGCTTAAATTAGTGATTAACTCAGGCAATGGCAGTGCGGGACCCGTAGTTGACTTGTTGATTGAAAAGCTTGCACAAGCTGGTGCGCCAATTGAAGTGATTAAACTGCATCATACACCAAATGGTAGCTTCCCCAATGGCATCCCCAACCCTATGATTGAAGCCAATCGAGTGGCGACTCAGCAAGCTGTTTTGGAAAATAAAGCCGACCTTGGCATTGCCTTTGATGGCGACTTTGACCGCTGCTTTTTATTCGATGAACATGGTGAATTTATTGATGGCAGTTACATCGTCGGCATGCTTGCCCAAGCATTTTTGAATAAGTACCCAAATGAGTCAATCGTCTACGATCCACGGGTCATTTACAATACTGAAGCCGTGATTAAAGAACATAACGGTAAGGCTGTCATCAGTAAATCTGGACATTCATTTATTAAGCAAGTCATGCGTGACTCTGGCGCGGTTTATGGCGGCGAGATGTCTGCCCACCACTATTTCCGTGACTTTTTCTATTGCGATAGCGGCATGATTCCATGGCTGCTCACCATTGAGCTGTTGTCTGTCACTGGTAAGACTTTATCAGAATTGGTTACTGGCTATATTCAAGCCTATCCAAGTTCAGGCGAGCTTAATTTTCGACTCACAACAAATGGTGCGCCAACTATTATTAGCGCTATTGAGGAAAAATTTAGCAGCGAAAATCCCACCAAATCGACGCTCGATGGCTTAAGTCTTAACTTCAGAGAGTGGCGTTTTAACTTGCGCGCATCGAATACCGAGCCACTAATCAGGCTTAATATCGAAAGTCGTGGTAACGAAGATTTGCTCAAAGTCAAAATACAAGAGATTCAGCAATGGCTTGCTAGCCAAGGTGCTGTACCAGCGTAAACGAATACGATTTAATATAAGTGATTTCGACTAAAAATCAAAAAAGCTCGCTGATAATTATCAACGAGCTTTTTTAGTAACTGAAAAACTTGAATCTTGAATAACGCTATTTAGACCGACCAATACCCATATAATCGCCTACTAAGCTATTTATTTGTAATCGAGTCAGAGCATTTTGTGCATCAAATACTGGCATCGCGTGTTGATTAAGCTTGGCAATATCTAGTTGATCTTGTGGCGACCAACTAATGATAAAAATCGCCTGTGCGGCACTTAGCTGCTGATAAGGATTATTAATCAATTTCAGTAATGATTGCTGCTGATAAAGCATGGCAAGTTCATCTTGTGCTTTATCGCTATACACTAAAGTACGAATATTATAAGACCATAATAACGTTAGTAATGGATGTATGGCTGAGCCTGCGGTACGTCCTGAACCTGATTTATAACTACCGCCCCAAATCATCACCGTTTTATTGTCAATAAAGCCATCAAAATATTGCCAGAATTTGCGGAATATCAGCTCTTTTTGGTCTTCGTTGATGTGCATGACTGACTGTAATAGCGGCATATCTAAACTGTGCGTTTGGCTGGACTGCTGTAACTTAGCCAGTTCAGTGGGTAGTGTGTTACCACCAAAGCCCCAGCCTGCTTGTAGATAGCTGCTACCAACGCGTTCATCTAGCCCCATGATACGGCTAACTTGTTTGATATCAACCTGTTGACTGTCCGCCAAGCGTGACATCTCATTCATAAAACTCACTCGCGTCGCCAGCATCGCCATGATACTGCTACGGGTAAACTCTATCGTTGCGATATCAGCGTGATGAGCGGCACGCGCATGCTGCATTAACGGCTTTAATACTTCTAGATGCTGGCTACTGTTGGCTGTTTTTTCACCAAGTAACCATAGTGAAGGACTTAGCATTGAGCTATAAACCTCACCGTCTTGCAAGAATACAAACGGCACATAATAGACCCACGCGCGCTGCAAATTTTGCGCCAGTGCTGAGACAACCCCTAGTTTCTCAGTGCCACTTATAATCACGGGTAACGATTGCTGATGGCTGTGGTTGAAGGCGGTAATCCAGCTGGCTTCTGCCCATGCTGGCTTGATACTGTCTAAAAACAACCAATAAAGCGCAACGGTGCTTTGGTCGTCAATCTCATTGCTCTCATTAATGTGACGACTGTCACTAAAATTTGTCGTTTCATAATATTGTATTAACGTGTCAGCGCTAGCTGGTAATGCTGTACTGATAATAACCTGCTGCTGCTCATACATTTGCCACAGTGCTTGCAAATGATGCTCAAAGCCGTATTGCTGTATTTGCTGCGTCAATAGCTCAATATCTGCATAAAGATGCACGCGATGACCGAGACTTGCCAGCACCACGGCGCTAGTAATGGCCTCAATACTATGACCAATAAGCACACAAACTTGCTTGCTTGCAGTGCTTTGTGGTTTAGATTCATGCGTATATTTAGGTGTATTGTCATTTATAGAAACAGCGCTCATGCGTTCACCTTTAATAATTATTGACTTAGTAGCAAAACGATCAAGACAACTGCTGAATATGTTTTAACAGCTGGTTAGTGGAGCTGTCAAACTGACTCTCACTTGCTTGCTGCATGGCTTGATGTACAGACTCCGCCATTTGCTTACCCATCTCGACGCCCCATTGATCAAACGGGTTAATATCCCAAATGCTGGCCATGACATAGACTTTATGCTCATAAAGCGCAATCAGCGCTCCCAAACTGTGCGGCGTCAGCTCATCGATTAGCAATGTCGTTGACGGCTGATTGCCACGGTAATATTTGTATTTATCAGCGGCAGAAGCTACTTGAACCTCAGACTCTTGGATTGCGGCATTACCAAAAGCCAGCACTCGGCTCTGTGCTAGACAATTGGCTAAAGACAGTTCATGCTGCTGCTGTAATGGCGCGTTTTGCGATTGACCACTATAGCGGCGCACACAAGCAATAAAGTCACAAGACACTTGCTGTGTGCCTTGATGTAGCAACTGATAAAAGGCATGCTGCGCGTTAGAGCCAATCTCGCCCCACAGAATCGGACAGGTATCATAATCAATATGATCACCGTGCTGGGTGACCGATTTACCATTACTCTCCATCTCAAGCTGGGTTAAGTAGCTTGGTAAATAGCTGAGACGACCATCATAGGGCAATACTGTATGGGCATTCACCTGTAAAAAGGTACTGTTCCAAACAGCCAGTAGCCCCAATAATACGGGCACGTTTTCTGCAAAATCAGCCTGAGCAAAGTGCTGATCCATACTATGCGCACCAGCTAATAACGCTTTAAACCCAGCCATACCAATACGAATAGCAATCGCCAGTCCTATCGCCGACCATAAAGAAAAACGCCCACCAACCCATTCCCAAAGCTGTAGCTGATGCTCAGAATGAATACCCCAAGCACTCATTTTTTCGCTATTAGCAGATATACCAATAAAGTGGCGGCGTAGCACACTGTCTTCAGTACCTGCACGCAGCTTGGCAGTGGCAAGCAGCCATGACAATGCTGTTTTAGCATTAGATAACGTATCAACCGTACCAAATGATTTGGACGAAATAATAAACAAGGTGGTCTCAGGATTGAGGTGCTTGAGCAAATTATCAAGCTGAGTACCGTCCATATTAGAGACGAAATGTACTTCAATGTCGGTATCTGCCCACTCATCTAGCGCGGTCGTCGCCATAAGCGGCCCAAGGTCAGAGCCACCAACACCAATATTGACCACATCCGTGATGGCTTTACCAGAAAATCCGCGCCATGTACCACTACGGACACGTTCAGATAAACGTGCTACTTGAGACAGACTATCATGCACATCAGCGACGACATTTTGCCCATCAACGTCTAGTTTGGCAGACTCTGGCAATCGTAGTGCTGTATGCAAGGCAGCACGCTCCTCGCTAGTATTGACCATCGCACCTTGCATAAGTGCATCAATCCTTGTGGGCAATTCACAGCTTTCTGCTAGCTGCAAAAGACTTGCCAGTACCTGTTCATCAATACATTGCTTGCTATAGTCCATATATAGTGCACCAACTTGAGTGCTAAAACGACTCGTGCGCTCAGTATCTTGCGTAAATAGTTTATCCAGCGACCATGGCTGTGCCGCTAATTCTTGCAATTGCTGCCAGTACTTAGAATTTCGAGCACTACTATACTTGTTATTATCTTTCGTATCGCTCATTGATTACTCTTCATTTGCTAATTGCTGCTCGGCAAAATAGATAAATGCTTGCATATAGGAGCGCATATCGCCTGCATCATAGCTGTCGCCGCGCATGGTCGTGACATTCACGCCGTATTCACTAATCAGTGCATCAATAGCATCGGTCAGCTGAATTTCACCACCGACCGAGGCTTTGGTATTGGCCAAATAATCAAAGATATGATTGCTAAACACATAGCGACCAACGACTGCTAACTTAGAAGGAGCATCGGCTAAGTTGGGCTTTTCTATAAATCCCGCGACTTTAAAGCTGGCATTTATGTCTATTTGATTATCAATATTGCTGGTATCACTCAGCTTAGCAATACCATATTTATGCACATCTTCATCAGCAACGTTATCCACCAATATCTGTGAATGGTTGTCTTCAGCAAAAGCATCAATCATAAAGGCTAAGTTATCAGCAGCCATGTCGCCCGTAAAAGGATCGAGTACCACATCTGGAAGCAATACGGCAAAATCATGCTCACCAATAATGGGGCGAGCCGCGAGTACCGCATGACCTAAGCCTAACGCCTTGCCTTGACGTATCATCGATACGGTCACGTCATCTGGCAGCCAGTTTAAGCTATCGGCTAGCTCATCTTTACCTTTGTGACGCAGCTGATTGTCCAGCTCGGCATTGATATCGAAGTAGTTTTCAATCGCGCTCTTTTGTGCATGACCAACCAAGACAATATGCTTAATACCAGCAGCAATCGCCTCTTCAACCACATAATGAATAGCAGGCCGATTGCCAAGTGGTAACAGTTCTTTTGGCACGGATTTAGATAGCGGTAGCATACGGGTGCCAAAGCCAGCAACAGGGATAACGGCGTGGGTGATTTTGTTCATACCTCAAAAATCCTATTAGCTTAATATTTATCGTTAGTATGTAATAAAGAGTTTTATTTAGAGTTCATATCAAAGCTTACTCAATACTATATGTGTGGCTAAGTTTTCTTTTAAATTCAGCATATCTACTTGAATGCTATCTGGTATTCCAACAAATAAAGCTTGTGGAGCATTTGCTTGTTTTTCGACACTAGGCATAACCAAACACGCTTTTTGATGAAGTTTGTCTATATGCCATAGTCGCCATGCTTCCCAATAGTCTAAACGAGCCAGCGCTGCTGTACGATTATAAATACCAAATTGCTCTGATGTCATTAGGGAGTTAGGGCGATGACTGGCGATGGTTAACGGTTTTTTGATGACTACAATGCTTTCATTGCCATATATTAGCTTTAAGCGTTCAAAGAACTCACTATCAGCACCCGTTCTTACGATATGCCACAAACCACTCTCTTGTTTAACTGTTTGCAAACGAAACATAGGCGAAGCTGGGTTTTGACGCAGAAAGGGATATATTTGACGTACATAATATTGACCATCATGATCTAATCTCAACCAATGGGATGTCGTGGCAATGATACTAGCGTCTTCTATCAATGGCCGCACTTGCTCTGCTATTTTTTGTGGATGTGCCCAATCATCAGAATCTTGACAGGTTAAAAATTCACCTGTCGCATATTGTGCACCAATGCTTTTGGCAGCAAATGTACCTGTATTTTTTGGTAGAGAAATAACTTTTATAGCGGTATTGTGAGCACTTAGGTGCTGCAAACGCAGTAAGGTATCATCGGTACTGGCATCATCAACCACTATTATTTCTAAATCTTGCCATGTCTGCTGTAGTAGGCTATGAATACAGCTATCTATCGTTTCGCTGGCATTATAAGTAGTGATCATAACGGTCACTTTATGCAGCTGATTATTATCTTGTAACTTTTTCTGCTGCTCTACTGCACTTAAATTGGTTACCATGAATTGCTGATGCTCATCGAACAGTTGTATATGACTAAGCTGATGATGAGTAAAAATTTGATTTAAATTGGAAAGCTTAGCCAGTGGCATATGAAGTGCTATATTATTGTAGAGACATCTTTTATCTGTATACTCATTATCTGCTTGGTATGATAAAAAACTACTTAAATAATTATTGATGTTAGTATCTAGTGGGTAATACTGCTGTAAAAGCGCAATATATAGCCCCTGATAATAGGATATATCTAACATACCTGACTTTTCTTTCTGCGCTTTTAAAAAATTAAATATCATTTCAGGATAGAAGGATATTATTTCTTTAATAAATTCATTATGAAACTGGCGGTAGCGTTTACGATATAAGATATGCTCTATATGGCTTTTAGCCATATTTTCGGTTAAGTTTCGACGCTTAATATTGGCTATAGTAGACACTAATGTATGCCTTGGCGTCTTTACTAGTAACCATGACGATTTTTTTGAAATAGTACTATACAAGCCTAAGCGCGCTGCATACCAACGTCGCTTAGCACTAATATAGCGTATCCTAGGGCTTAAAGTTGCTAGCGCATGAGCAAACTGCTTGTCTCTAACGTAGGTAAAGTATTTCAAATTTAAGCCTAATTAATAGTCTGAACCTGATAGATCTGGCGTATACATTTTATCTAAGCTATCTTCTAATTCTTCTGAGATACGATTGGCTACTATAACGTCTGACCTACTTTTAAAAATATCTAAGTCATTAATCATATTACAACCTAAGAAGTTATCTTCATCAGGCTTAAGCTCATAAATAATGACAGTAGTACCTAATAGCTTTAAATGTTTGATAATACCTTGAATCGCTAAAGCACGGAAATTATAAGAGCCCGCTTTCATTATTAAACGATAAATACCAACGACCTTTGGATTACTCGACACTATATCATTAGCGATAAATTCTTTACAAGTATCGTTTGATGGAACCACAGCTTGTATTAAATTCTGCGGTACATTTTCATAATTAACCAATAGCTGCTACGTATCATTAGGTAGACAGTAACCACCATGACCAAAGGAGGGATTGTTATAAAAATCTCCTATCCTTGGATCTAAACAAACGCCTTTGATGATTTGCTCAGTATCTAAACCATGCACAACTGCATAAGTATCAAGCTCATTAAAGTAAGAGACGCGCAGAGCAAGATAAGTATTGGCAAATAACTTGATAGCTTCTGCTTCAACGCTATTGGTGAATAAAATATCAATGTCTTCTTTAACTGCACAGGCTGCAGCCCGCTCTGACTGCTAACCAACGATAATATGTGAGGGATACAGCTTATCATACAGTGCTTTACCTTCTCGCAGAAACTCAGGAGCTAAGATAAGGTTATCTATGCCGAGCTTCCTCTTCATTTTTTGCGTAAAGCCAACTGGAATAGTAGATTTTATGATAATAAGAGTACCAGCATTAACTGCCAATACGTCGTTGATTACTGCCTCGACGCTACGATATCAAAAGAGTTGGTATCTGTATCATAGTTCGTAGAAGTTGCTATTAATACATAATCAGCATCTGTATAAGCTTGTACCTTATCTGTCGCCGCAAATAAATCCAACTCTTTACGAACTAGAAAGTTTTCTATTTCTTTGTCATCGATAAGCGACTGTCGCTGATTAGTTCTATTGATTTTATTTTCGTTAATATCTAAAGCTATCACTGTATGCTGTTGTGCAAGTAACAAAGCATTCGATAGACCAACGTACCCTGTACCTACGATAGTTATTTTTTTCATATTTATTAGACTTATTACAAAATTCACAGTATAAGATAGAGATTAAACAATACTGTAAATAACTCCCTTATAAGATTATAACACTGTCGTTAATAACAACATAGTAATCTGAACCTAACGACAGACGATACCACAAGTTTCTCTAATAAGTCTGGCCATATTCTTGCTGGCTAGTATTATTCAATTAATACCCTAGATGAGCAATACTACAGCGTTTCTTGATTTCATTGTAAGAGAATTGAGCTGTAAGATCACTTCTCTTACAGCATTTTTTCCAGTCATTAACACCTCGATTTCTCCCGTCTTAATAACTTGATAGTTCAGCATCTAATTCATAATACTCTCTGATTATCATAAATAAATGCTGCTTTTTAACTTATTAACCGCCCCGGTATTGTCGGAGACTTAATATTCTGAGAGAGTACGACAATGAAAAGACAAACCTACACTCCTGAGATTAAAGAACGCGCCGTTCGCATGCTGATTGAAGCATCAAGCGACTACCCCTCCACATGGTTAGACATTCAAGCTATCTCATCTAAAATTGGCTGCACGCCTGAAACCTTACGATCATGGCACAAGAAGCACATAGACCAAACCATTCCTTCCTAAGTACAATCTCAAAGCCAAGAGCAACGTATTAAAGAGCTAGACCGCTAAATGAGATAATGGTTCAGTTTATTGACGACAACAAGCATTTTTATGGGATCGAGCCAATCTGTAAGGTACTACCGATTGACCCATCTATCTATCAGCGTATTAAGGACTTAGAAGATTGCCCTGAAAAGCGCTCATTGCGTAGTTAGCATGACGATTTCTATATCAGTAAGATTAAAGGTATCTGGCAGGACAGTAAATTCCGTTATGGTGTGCGTAAAGGCTGGCAACAGATGAAAGCTGATGGAATATGTGTTGCTCGTTGTACCATTGAACGATAGTGAGACAGTATCAATTGCAAGGCATTTGGCGCGGTAAAAGCAAGGCCAAGGATGTAATTCATCATAGCGATAGAGGAGTGCAGTATTTGTCTATCCACTACACTACTAGTATGACTGACTCTGACATTATCGCTTCTGTCGGCACAACTAGTGATTCGTATGACAATGCATTAGCTGAAACGGTTAATGGCCTTTATAAGCCTGAGGTGATTCATTATTTAAAGCAGAACTGGACTGGCGTAAATGAGATTGAACTGGCAATCCTTGAATGGGCAGACTGGTTTAACAAAACACGACTGCATAGCACGATTGGTTATGTATCGCCTTTTGAATTTGAAAAGCGGTATTATGATAGTTTAACCCTGTTAGGCATAGCTGCCTGACTCAAGTAAATCAACCTCCGATAAAGTCGGGACGGTTCAGAACGAGCTAGGCGCTTTAACTGTAGTAAGACAGGCATACACACTGCTTTAAAGCGTCTTGGACTCAGTCAAAAAAAAGACCTTATAGCATCCAAAAACCTGTCCAATAAAAAGGGCAATAAAAAGGGCAATATAACAGAATAAGCCTGTTAGCTTTACGCAGCAAGGCTTTCCCATTATTTTTATGGATAAAAGTGGCTTTGAGGCTGTAACCATAAGACCTTACGGATATGCACCTATCGGTAAACCTGGTATTGATCGCTACAAACTGGCAAGCAAAAAAGCGTACTAATGTCATTGGTACGCTCTATGAAAAAATGCTGTTTGCGCTTGATTACTTTGAGAAAAACATTAATAGCAGCATATTTTATCATTGGTGCAAACACACGTTGATCTCAAGCCTTAAGACTAAATGCATGATTGTTATAGATAATTCTAGATTTCATAAGAGCAAATACATTCAAAAGCTACTGAATAGGCATGGACATCGTATTTTTTGGTTGCCACCTTACAATCCTGATCTAAATCCCATCGAGAAAAAGTGGGCACAGGCAAAATTTCTACGCCAAAGTTGGATGGAGAATGATTTACCTAAACTGTTTCATGATATGGGCTGTACTAATTTTATTGTGAACTGACTATATTCAGTGGAATTAAATATTTCTTTTATCATAATTGGTAGAAATAGGCGTTTGGCTAGTCAATACTTTACCTGTAAAAACTGCTAACACCTTGCCTACTTTAGCAGAACCAGTTAAGTTAAAATACAAAAATGGTGCTCTAATGGGCTTATCATACATAGATACTGCTTTAATAGACTCTTTATGATTATTAATGTTAGATAATGATATGTTTGAAACAATCTCACGGCCTGCGCCGTTTGGTTTAGTTGTAACGCTAATAATATTGTCTATCGGATATTCGCCGCTCGGTGCAAAAATATATAAATCATCTAAAACGTACCAGCCATTTGCGTTAACTTGCATTACTTGCTCACCAAGTTGGGATAAATCCAATTCTAAAAATGCCCACCCATCTTGACTTACTACGATTTCGGTAGGACCATGAGTACCATCAGGCGATGAAATTGCAACGCCTGCACCATGTAAATTGATGTAATTTGATAAAATTGATGTATCACAACTTGTATTTGATTTGACGCTTCCATTTTTGCTTATCCATTTCATAATCACACACCCTTTCCATCAAAGTATCTATACAATACAGCATTTGCATCCTCGAGCCTTTTTCTTACCCTGCTATAACTTAGCATACTTGCAGGCACATTTGACTCTACTGATTCAATCGCCATTTCAGCGCCCGCTAATGCTACATTGCTTAAAGATGGCTCAAGACGTATAGCATTAAAAGCTCCATTAGTAGCAGAAATACACCATATGGATATTAAGTTATCGCATACACCCGGCTCTGTAACCATTGCTGACATTGGTATTCCAAAATAACGATAACGCTCTAGACGACCCTTATGTGAGCCATCATCAGTTTCGAAATATGTTGCCTGATAGTCACCGTCACGAATGGATTTACCGTTTGACGTTGCTATTTGTTGTATGTATTTACTATCCATAAAATAGCCGCAAACTGCCACTTGGTCAGCCCATCTACTTTCATTCAATACGTGTTTTTCGTTAATGACTGATGCACCTTGCAAATACCGTCCGTTTCTTTGATATAATTCATGCGACCAACCTGGAACCCCAATGTAATCATTTTCAAAGTTATTATTAGTCAAGCCAATCTCTGCCATTCCATCACGAATTTTTTTAGGTACTTTTTCCGAATGTGCAAATGTATGGAAACGACCGAGCATCTTATACATTATCTGTTCACGTATTTCTTTTCGCCTAGCTTCATCTGTTGTGCTTGCATATTCCCATGTTAAAGGTCCACCAAAGTCAGCACCATTGGTCGCAAATTCATCTAAGTATGCCAAGCGTTCAATTTTTGATTTACTATAACTTAGCCAAAACTCTTCACGTTGTTTTGTTGTTGCTGCTTCATAATCAGGCATCACTTCTCTACAATACATATCATTATAGACTACTCTTTTGAAAACCCTGAAACCTAGTAGTTTATTATATAATGATCCATTACGATTAGCGTCTAAAATTTCATCTTGAAAATCATTTTCATTATAATTCGGGGGTGCTGGCCATCCAACGGACCGAGCAGGGTCATTAGTTACCATGAGTCTGAAACCCATGGCCATTGCACTACCCTCTGTTGAGGTCTCTACAAACTGTGCCCAGTTCATAAGATCACCATCCTCATCAGTTAAATCTTGTTTAAACTGCGGCTCATCATTAATAAGTCGTCCAGCTGCTATTTCATGAAATAAACTTTTTGGCTGCCTACCAATTCCATGTTTTACGTTAGCCTTAGCAATCAACATACCAGAATATGAACCATCAATAAAAACAGAGGCTTTAAATTTGTTTTGAGCAGTAACTATCTCTCTAATTTTTCCAAAGTTATTACTATCTGCAAGATAACCTCCTTTAGATAAATAACCATCCCTAGCAACTGAATAGATAGACTCACCTAGAAACAACTCAATGTTATCTTCGGCCATTATTGTCGCATCAACCCATTCTTTAGCGTATCTTGCAGGAAAATTCCACTTCAATCGAGGCGTTGTATATCCTGTTTTTGCGGACATAGCATCTGCAAACTCCTGAGCCTCACCCCACCAAATACGAACATTGGCTGCATCAGTGATACCAAGACCACCTGTAATCATGCCGCCTAATTGCTTTTCGGGAGCCACAATAGCAACCTGTTTACCTGTTCTAGCAATTCTTAGTGCACAAACACAAGCCGAAAATGTTGCGCCATATATAACTACATCTTTATTAATCGTATCCATTATGCCTCCAAGATTTTATTAAAAGGTGTTGAGAACTCTATAACAGCAGATTGGATCGGAGCTTTAGTAGATAAGAACTATGACAAACTTCTTTTATGAGGGTAACCCGTTGTAAGTTAAGTAAAAAATCACAGCTATGGCTACTAGAATTTTTTATAGCTGAAGCAACAGCTCAGACAGCTGACGAGTTACTCAACATTCAGCTTAATGCTGTTTATTATAAAGTAAGTTTAATTATGGACCATAATCTAAGCAACTTAAAGCTATGAAAAGATGGTGTAATATTTACCTTTTATCTGTTGTGGTTCCCCGATTAATTATCACAATACATAGGTCGATTAGTAGAATCTCTGATGCTAGAGTACCCAAATCCTTTTGTCACTTTAAAATTCTATTATACTCCATATCTTAATCTAAACTTTCTAAAGCTAGCACTCATACAAAACTGGTTTTATGGAAATAACAGTCTACCGCTGAAAAAAAATTATTAATCTATTCTAATATATACTGTCACAAAAAAATCAGCATGATGTCAATCTTACTTATTATCATCATAATATAAGGGTAACCTTAGATAATTTTATTTATCTAAGGTTACCCCTTATATAAAGTTTAATTTTACTCCTATGAGTCAATACTATTAGTCGATTTTATTTTATAAAGTTATATATATGACAATGGATTATTTGATATATCATCAAGTAATACTTTTCGAAGTTCGTCAATTAGACTCCTATCAATAAAATCATCGTCAACAACTGCACTTTCTATTGATGACTTTGTAATTATTGAACCAAAATCAACATGCAATTTTGGCTTAATACCTACGCCTTCATAAAAATCTTTATACTTTATACCGTCACCATGAACAGATTTTTCTTGTTCAGTAATATCAATTAATCGACACGGTATCTTATAAGATAAACATAGTATCATCACATGTAATGAGGTAGTCACAACTGCTTTGCAAGCAAATAGTTGATCAATAAAGTTTTCAATATCATTTTGTGATGAAAGTAGAATGTTAATATCACGAATATCACTATCTATAGTTAAATCACTATTTTGATGTATAAAATGCCTAACTAAGCCGTACTGTTTTTTATCATTTCCTTTAATCTTTCTTGGTTGATATAAATCTGGCATTAATATAGCTGGATCCCCAAAAACTCTTGGGCTAGTGCCACCTGATAAACTGATTGCTTCTGCAGTATATGGCCCTCTTACCGCCAAATACCGCGCGTTCTTATTCATATCAGTATGTCGTGCACTTATTCCAGTGCCCCAAGCCGTGTGATGATCAGAAATAAATTTACCAACCGATCCTAGACTAATTACTTTCGCCTTCGGAGGAGGAGCATACTTCACGGATCTTTTCGCTACCTTACTAAGAATATAAGGCGATAACCAATCTCCCATATTCCCTGGTGCTGGTCTTATCCACCAATTTAAAAGTATAGGGTTTTCTGAAAATTCATAGTTCGTTAGAGATTTGACCAATTCTCTCTCATTTTCAGTAAATCCTTTTCCAAACGTACATACAGGATCAAAAATATCTTTTTTATCAGTTCTGGCAATATTAATTAAAGTCGGTAGAGACGCTTTTTTATCTTTCTGGACTATTAGTTTTGTTGAAACTGTATTAGCAGCTACTGAATGCTGTATAACCTTACCTTTATAGTCTGCAACGTTACCGCTATCTCCAAATTTAAAGAAAACACTATGACTTCTAGATTCAACTGGATTGAATTGTGATTTGTTTCCTCTAGAAGACATTTCTCCGGGAATCTCAAAAACACTTAAAGCCGACCCAAACTTCCTCCACGCCTCTTCAAAAAAATAATCGTCAGTTGCCTTCAATGTTGGCATTTCAGTTTCTAAGTCTGAAGCGTATTTGAGCATATCATAACAAACTTGAGATGATGATTTAAAAACAAAAAAGCAAGGCTCCCAGTGTCTAGTTCTATTTTTCTCTAAGTGTTTACTATGAGGAAAACCTCTTCTAAACGCCATAAAGTCAACATCAAAATCGTGTATAAAAGATGGAAGATAATTAAGGTTACAATCGACATCTATCCAAACTACTTTCTTAAACTCTTTTCTATGTTTGCTAAAAAGCGTGTAATAATAATTTACTTTTTTTCTACATATGTCTGGCCATGCCAAATTATCTGGTATATTAATGGGTTGAATATCGTGCTGTATACCTAGCCAATTAAGCTCTTTTTTAAGCTCATTAGCTTTTTCAGAATAATATTCATCCGTAGTATAAAAACTAATAACTATTATATCGTCTCTTTCACGATATTTAGGACTTTCAGGCCTATCTAATTTATAAAGTATTTTATCTTTATTATGAGAAACTTCTACCATATCCATAGCTTTATTCGCTAATTCGTTTGGAGAAGAACTATTAAGAAGATTTAAATATGTTATCCATGCATCTTGATCTGATATACTTTTAATAATTGCATATCTAAGAGAATCTGATGATGCACGCTTTATATCAGATTCATTAAAAGATGCATTAACGTTCATGAATAGTAACAGTGAGTATCCAAGCCTATCGAAGATATGAAAGTCAGAAAACGCTTCAGGCAATACAGTTACTCGATGTAATAGATGATACTCTTTGACCTTTTTTAAAATTGATGCAGTATCTTCTGATAGTAATAAAAAATGAATGGATACTTCATTCTCTTGCTCAATTAGCTTCAATATATTATTGAATGAGTCTTTCTCTGAAACAGAAACAATAGCTAAACATTTAATAATATCAATATTATTACTTTTTTTATAAGCCATATACCTTTCTGAACGCTCATTTCTAACTTTCTTAGCACTATGTTCTTCATAATTACTAGGATTGTGATATATAATCAATTTAGGATCATAAATAATCTCATTATTTTTAACTAATGATTTGCACTTCCTCGTTAAGTCCTTTCCTTCATGAGCAAACATAAGCGGGTCAAATCCTCCCGCAGCCTCAAATAGCGTCTTCCTAATTAATAAGTTACCCTCAATATTTAATTCTGAAGACACGATATTAGAGCCTAAATTATAATGCTTAGGTGTAGTTAACTTAGGGTCTTTAGGATAAATCAATCCTCTTGCTGCATGTCTACGCTTATAATTTAATTTTAATGTCTCAAGACATTCCGTTTCAACTTCAGCATCATCGTCAATAAAATATAGCCAATCCCCACTGGCTACAATCGAACCAATATTTCTTGCCGCCGAAGGTAGTATATTGCACGATAAATTAATTATGGATGTTTTGAAGCCACTAACCAAACTCTTAATATCAATTAGTTTTACAGAATTGTTAACTATTATAAGCTCTAATTTATCATTGTTGGATTTACAAACAGATCTAACGCACTTATAAAACTCCTCTATATCATTGTATTCGGAATAAACTATGATAATAGATGTATGTACATCTGATATATTAGTAACCGAATATATATCAGAGTAGATTTTCCTTATTGATTTGTTATAATCATTCAAATTCTTGATTGCCTCACCAAAGTCTTCTTGTTCGTAATTTGATAATGCGAATAACAAGCTACTAAACTTGTCTCTAGGGATTTTATATTCGTTAATCATAATATCACTCTTATCTTAATGTTTTTTTAAATAGTATTACTTCTTTAACTATACGAATAGGCAATCCTAAAGTTTTAATTGGTGATTTTTTGCTTTCAACAATTACCTTACCTATCTTATAGGATAAATGACTTTTAACCTTTTCAGCTTTGTATGAGTCCTCATAATCTTCAAGATCAGGAAGACTAGGCGCGTCACTATTTTTGAAATCTTTATACTCTTGAATTAATTTGGTAGGCATCTTTATGATACTAGTAATATTTTTACTATTATTAATCACTGTATTACCTAATCTATATGGTAAATCCTCTTTAACTCTATCCACTGCTCCATAATATTTAAAATTATTATTGCTATTAGATCGACCTTTCAAATATACCGGCCTTAAATTTTCATTTTTAAAATATAACATCTCTAACTCTTCTTGAACTTGATTAAGCTGCTCAATAAGTAATTTACTTTCGTTATCAATACATCTATTTACTTCTGATATTTCCTTCGAATCATTGTTACTCAACTCGCTCTCAATCAACTCAATCTTTGCTTGCAATTGATTTATCTCAGCTTGTAGTTGCTTAATTTTATTATCCTTAGTTGAAATTATACTATCCTTATTTTTAACTAAAGATGATTTTTCTTGTTCAAGTTTACTTATAGTACTTTCTAAATTTTTAGAATGTAGACATTGCATTATATAGTTTAGTGAGTCTACTAAAACACCTAGGTCTGGGGCTTTAGATTTGTAAATAACATCACTTTTCTTCATAGTAGCTTTACTAAGCAAAGTATTAAAAACTCTTATTGCTTCTGGATAATTCTTCAGTATTTGATCTATGATCATATCAGAAGCTATATTTGAGTACTTCTTGTTACTGAACTCAGTAGTTTTCGACTCTTTCCTTTGAACTTGCCAATTTTTTTTCAACTCTAAATTATTAGTGATATTACTCAGATGGGAGCTAAATTCTGAAAAATACTGTATTGCACTGTCACCCTCTACCAATATTAATCCAACATTTTCAGATTCAAATACTTTCAACATATCTTCATGATAATTTACCCAATCATTAATTAATCTATCTATCTCTGTAATAGTAAGCTCTTCAAAGTTAATGAATTCAAAAACTTTCTTAGGATGATCAAATACAAGAATAGATCGAATATCAGGATTAATATGCTGCCAATATTCTAAGGTAGTTATATTCTTTTCGGACGCCCAACCCCAATGCTTAAAATCCAAATTAGCCAGTAAAAAATCAGTCATGACATTATCAGCCATCTTTTCATTACCAAGTGAGATATCTTCTCGTGATAATACCTTATAAAGAGTCTCTGAAACTTGCTCAGGAGTCATTTCGTGAGTATAGCTATTGGCAGGTCTACTCAAGCCTCTCTCATATAGTTTTTCCATCAATTGCTTGGATTTAGAAGTTTCATGTCCAGTTTGCACGATAATACTCATATAGGTTTCCTTTGTAAGTAACAGAATTGATAGATCTAATAAGTTTATTTACTTATAGCCATTCGGACTTTGTCTTTGCCAGCGCCAGCTATCTTGGCACATGTCGATGATAGATAGTTTTGCCTCCCAGCCTAATAGCTCCTTTGCCTTATCAGCACTTGCATAGCAACTGGCAATATCACCAGCACGGCGGGAAGCGAACTGATAAGGAACAGCCTGTCCAGATACCTTAGAAAATGTAGATATCAACTCCAATACAGAAGTTCCTTTGCCAGTTCCTAGATTAATAGGTAAAAATCCTACTGAGTATTCTTGGTCATTCTTATATTCGTTTAGACTAATTTTCTGCTCTAAATAGTTCAGCGCAGCAACGTGACCTTGCGCCAAATCCGTAACATGGATAAAGTCACGTACACCTGTACCGTCTACGGTAGGATAATCATTGCCAAAAATATTGAGTTTATTAAGCTTGCCAACTGCTACTTGCGAGATATAAGGCATCAAATTATTAGGTATGTCATTAGGGTCTTCGCCAATCTGCCCTGACAGATGTGCCCCTACTGGATTAAAGTATCTAAGAGGTATCAGGTTCCAGCTGTCATCAGATACGGCTAGGTCTTCTAATATGTGCTCAACAGCCAGCTTGCTCTGACCATAGGGATTGGTACAAGAGCGCTTTGAGTTCTCATCGATAGGTAGCGTTTCGGGATCACCATAAACAGTCGCAGAGGAAGAAAAAACGAGGTTTTTGACATCATACTCAGCCATCACTTGTAGTAAGGTAATGGTGCCACTGACGTTATTATTATAATACAGGAGTGGTTTGGCAACAGATTCACCAACCGCTTTTAAGCCAGCAAAATGAATGACACTAAAAAAATCATGTGCAGCAAATACTTTTTTAAGTAATTCAGCATCTCGTATGTCGCCTTCGATAAACTCAATAGGTTGACCAATGAGATTTGAGACACGATTGATTGCTTCACGACTACTATTAGACAAGTTGTCGTAAACTACAATCTCATACCCAGCTTCATGCAGTGCGATACAGGTGTGTGTGCCAATATAACCTGCACCACCCGTGACTAGTATCTTGTTTTTCATAAATTTATTTTTGAGACAAAAAAAGACACCCCATTGTAGGGGTGTCTTTGTTTCTTTGCAATGCAGTTTTGGTAGTTAAACTGTAGACTTATGCCTATCTTACCAACCAGTAACTTCTTTTAGCTTCTCGCCAAGCTTAGATGGGTCACGCGTATACGCGATACCAGCATCTTCAAACGCTTTGAATTTCTCTTCAGCAGTACCTTGACCACCAGAGATAATAGCGCCAGCATGACCCATACGCTTGCCTTCTGGAGCGGTAACACCAGCGATATAACCAACGACTGGCTTGGTTACATGGTCTTTGATATAAGCGGCTGCTTCTTCTTCAGCAGTACCACCGATCTCACCGATTAGAATGATCGCTTCAGTTTGTGGATCTTCTTGGAACAGTTTCAACGCATCAATTTGGTTCATACCAGGGATAGGATCACCACCGATACCGATACAAGTTGACTGACCAAAACCAAGCTTAGTGGTCTGAGCAACGGCTTCATAAGTCAATGTACCAGAGCGTGAGATGATACCCACTTTACCTGGCAAATGGATATGACCTGGCATGATACCAATTTTGCACTGACCTGGCGTGATAACACCTGGGCAGTTAGGACCAACCATGCGTACGCCTTCAGCTTCTTCGATATAACGTTTTGCTTTTAGCATGTCTAAAGTAGGCACGCCTTCAGTAATAACGATAATCAATTTAACACCAGCATCTACCGCTTCAACGATAGAATCTAGTACGAATGGTGCTGGTACATAGATAACAGAAGCGTCAGCTTGGGTCGCTTCCATAGCTTCTGCCATCGTGTTGAATACTGGTAGGCCTAAATGCGTTTGACCGCCTTTACCTGGAGTTACGCCGCCAACGACTTTAGTACCGTACTCAATCGCTTGCTCAGAGTGGAACGTACCATTTTTACCAGTGAAACCTTGTACCAATACTTTGGTATCTTTATCGATTAATACACTCATTATTTATTCCTTGTATTCGGTTGTCTTGCAATAGCCACTTGATGATGTGTTATCCATTAAATGTTAATGATAAATTCATATCAACAAGCTGCTATTACGCGTTGACTACTATGCTTAAGCACATATATTTAGAGGACTATGCCTCAAATATATTAAGCTTTAACAGCATCGACAATTTTTTGAGCCGCATCTGATAGACCTTGGGCAGAAATCAATTTCAGACCAGACTCTTCTAGGATTTGCGCGCCTTTTTCAGCGTTGTTACCCTCTAGACGGACAACAACAGGTACTTTTACGTCAACTTCTTTGATAGCAGCGATAATCGCTTCTGCAATCATGTCACAACGTACGATACCACCGAAGATGTTGATTAGAACACCTTCAACGCTGCTGTCTTCAAGAATAATCTTGAATGCTTCAACAACGCGATCTTTAGTTGCGCCGCCGCCAACGTCCAAGAAGTTAGCAGGCTTGCCGCCGTACAATTTGATGATATCCATCGTTGCCATAGCAAGACCAGCACCGTTAACCATACAACCGATATTGCCTTCTAGAGCAACATAGTTTAGGTCAAACTCAGCCGCTTTAAGCTCACGCTCGTTCTCTTGTGTTTTGTCTTGTAGTGCTGCGATTTTAGGCAAACGATACAGTGCGTTTGAATCGATACCAATTTTGCCATCAACACAAACGATTTCGCCATTTTCACGAACGGCTAATGGGTTGATTTCCATTAGTGCAAAGTCATTTTCAACAAATGCTTTATAAGCACCCGTCATCAATTTAACGAACTGGTTGATTTGCTTGCCTTCTAAACCAAGTTTGAACGCAACATCGCGCGCTTGGAAAGGCATTAGACCAACTAAAGGATCAACGTGTACTTTGAAGATTTTTTCTGGGGTTTCGTTAGCGACTTCTTCGATATCAACGCCGCCTTCGGTTGATGCCATGAACGTTACGCGACGCGTAGAACGATCAACGACTGCACCAAGATATAGCTCAGTTTGTACTGGATACATATCTTCTGCAACCAATACGAAGTTAACTGGTTGGCCATCAGCGTCAGTTTGGAAAGTAACCAAATTGGTACCGATTAGCTCTTCAGCAACTTGCTTGGCTTCTTCACGAGTTTTAACCAGCTTTACGCCACCCGCTTTACCGCGACCACCAGCATGTACTTGCGCTTTAATAACCGCAATGTCTGTTGGCGTTTTATCAAAAGCAGCAGCAGCTTCGTCGCCGTTATAGGCAATTATGCCTTCTTGAATCGGCAGACCATAGCTTTTTAATAGCTCTTTTGCTTGATACTCATGTAAATTCATTGATTGTATCCTTTATTTTTTACAATTAATAAAAAGTGAAAACAAGTGCGCGTATATACATATTAGACAGGCATATGGCGCACTCATGACCGTGGTGGAAGCCATAACGACCCCACCGCGATCAGGTTATAAGTTGGTACTGATCAAAATAACGACTTATTTCTTACGTTTTTTACGCTGAATGGCGTGGATAGCACGGCCATCAGCAGACAGAGCAGCTTCATGCACGGCTTCTGAAATGGTTGGATGAGCAAAAGTCATCAACTGTAAATCTTCGATACTAGAGACAAACTCCATCGCAATCATACCCTGATGGACGATATCACCAGCACCAGCAGAGATAGCATGCATACCTAATAGGCGATCTGTTTTAGCATCAGCCACGACTTTGATAGAGCCTTCTGCTTCGCTTTGAGCCAATGCACGGCCGTTCGCTGCTAGGTTGAATGAACCTGTTTTAACTTCGTAGCCAGCGGCTTCAGCTTCTTGCTCCGTCAAACCAACCCATGCGATTTCTGGATGGGTATAGATGACGTTAATGATCGTGTCATAATTAACTTGGGCTTTTTCGCCATGAATGCGCTCAACGGCCATCATGCCTTCTTCCATCGCTTTATGTGCAAGCATTGGACCGCGAACTAAATCACCGATGGCATAAACACCATCAAGATTGGTTTTACATTGATCGTTCACGTCGATAAGACCACGTTCAGTCAATTGAATGCCGCTGTCATCACCAAGCAGTTTCTCAGAGTATGCACGGCGACCAACACAAACGATCAGTTTGTCGAAGCTTTCTTCAGATGACTCGCCTTTGGTTTCGCTCGTGACAACAACTTGATCGCCTTTGACTTCAGCATTGGTTACTTTGGTATCAACGCGGATATCAAGACCTTGCTTCTTCAGCATTTTGCCCGCTTCTTTAGCGATGTCTTTATCAGCGGCTGCTAAGAAACTTGGCAACGCTTCATAAACAACCACTTCAGCGCCTAGACGACGCCATACTGAACCAAGCTCAAGACCGATGACACCAGCACCAATCACGCCTAAACGCTTAGGTACAGCAGTGAAGTCAAGGGCGCCAGTAGAGTCAACGATACGATCGCCATCAGTTTTAGCAACTGGGATATCGATCGGCACAGAACCTGCCGCAAGAATCACGTTTTTAGCAGTGATGGTCGTTTCTGCTTCATCTGCAAGGGCAGTAAATTTAACTTTTTTATCAACGCCTTTACCATCAACCAGCGTACCCCAGCCTTGTAGCCAGTCAACGCCATTACCTTTTAATAATGCTGCAACGCCGCCCGTTAATTGCTTAACGATACCTTCTTTACGTGCAATCATTTGCTCAATATCAATAGCAACGTCACCAGTGCTGATACCATGTTCAGCAAGGTCATGCTTAGTCGCTTCGTAACGATGCGAGCTATCAAGTAGGGCTTTTGATGGGATGCAACCAACGTTCAAGCAAGTGCCGCCAAGTGCTGGCTCACCTTTATAAACACGCTTTTCGATACAAGCAACGCTCATACCTAACTGACCTGCACGGATAGCGGCTTCATAACCACCAGGACCGCCGCCGATGACGACTAAATCATAATTGTCTTTCATAGTACGTTCCTATTTCTAATTATCGTTCTAATTGTAAATATCGTTTAAACTGAGGATTGTCTCGTTAATAAATAAGCCATGTTTTGGTTCAAATTTTCTCACTTTACGGTAAATACACCATATCAGCGAAGCATTCTTATTTATTAATAAACAACGAGCACCACTGTTTAGACTAAAGTTAAAAAGCTTGTATCGGCGGTTGCCAATACAAGCTTAAAAGCTTACAGGTCTAGTAGCAACATGGCTGGATCTTCAACCAATTCTTTGATGGTTACTAAGAACTGTACCGCTTCTTTACCATCAATCATACGATGGTCATAAGACAATGCAAGATACATCATCGGTAGAATTTCAACTTTACCATCAACAGCCATAGGACGGTCATTGATCGCATGCATACCTAGGATAGCTGTTTGTGGTGGGTTCAAAATAGGCGTTGACATCAATGAGCCAAATACACCACCGTTTGAAATAGTGAAAGTACCACCAGTCATGTCATCTAGACCAAGTTTACCTTTTTGAGCCAAGCCACCAAGCTCACGGATACGGCTTTCGACGTCCGCCATGCTCATGCGATCAGTATCACGTAGTACGGGAACAACCAAACCACGATCAGATGATACAGCAACACCGATATCGTAGAAACCATGATAAACAATGTCATCACCGTCTAGTGAAGCGTTGACTGCTGGGAAGCGTTTAAGTGCTTCGGTTGCCGCTTTCACGAACAATGACATAAAGCCTAAACGTACGCCATGACGTTTTTCGAACTGATCTTTATATTTAGCGCGCATGTCCATTAATGGCTTCATGTTCACTTCGTTAAACGTCGTTAGCATCGCCGTTTCTTGTGAAGCTGCTAGCAGACGATTGGCGACTGTCTTACGTAGACGCGTCATTGGAACACGTTTCTCAGTACGCTCACCCATTGATTCAGCTACTGGACGGCCGCTATCAGATTTGATGCTGCTGTCTGCTTTCAATGTTGGGTTAGCCATATCTGTTTTGGTCACACGGCCGCCGCGACCACTACCTTCCACTTCTTTAGGATCTACGCCAGACTCTTTCGCTGCTTTACGTACCGCTGGGCTTTGATCTTTATGATCCGCTTCGTCTTTTTTATCTGTTGCTTGGACAGGCTCGCCACCATCTGCTGCTTGCTTGGCTTGTACTGGCGCTGCTGGTTGATCTGGATCTACCGCAGGAGCATTATCTGCACTGGCGCTTGCACCAGCTTCGAATTGACCAATGATCTCGTCAGACAACACGGTATCATCAACCTGCTTAACGATTTTGGTCACAACGCCGTTATCAGGCGCCACAACTTCTAATACGACTTTATCAGTTTCGATTTCAGCCAATAGGTCATCACGATTGACTTGCTGACCTTCAGTGACATGCCACTCAACGATAGTACCGTCGGCAACTGATTCTGGAAAAACGGGGGCTTTGATATCAGCCATCGATATACTCCTTAGATTGGGATATTCATATTTGTTATTAAGTCGTGATAGGCAGTCAGTGCCATCTTGCATAGCGATCTTAGATAATACTATCTAGATTTTATTACAACATACTGACTGTTATCGCCTGATTCATTTATCTTCAATAATCTGTTACTTAGCCAACTCATCGACACTGATACCAAGACCACCAGCGATCAACGCTTGCTGCTGTTGAGCATGCAGTTTTGGTGACCCTGTAGCAGGTGCTGCACTCGCAGGACGCGCCACTGGCTCCATGACTTTCGCCTTGGTTGGGTGTGGTACGACGATACGGAACATATGCGGTGCTAAATAATACCAAGCGCCTTGGTTCAGCGGCTCTTCTTGTGTCCAAACGATCTCAGCCAAGTTGCTGTATTTTTCAATCTCAGCCATCAAACGCTGCTCTGGTAATGGGTAGAGCTGCTCAATACGAACAATAGCGACATGATCTAGACCTAATGCGCGGCGCTGCTCAAGTAAGTCGTAATAAACTTTACCACCACAAAGCACCATACGAGTGACTTTGTCTGCATTTTGGTTGTCCATCTCTGGCAGTACCGTTTCAAACTTACCATTCGCCAGCTCTTCAAGATTTGAAGTGGCTAGCTTATGACGTAGTAAACTCTTCGGTGACATGACAATCAATGGCTTACGAATTGGGCGAACTGCTTGACGACGTAGCGCATGATAGATCTGCGCAGGTGTCGTTGGCGTTATTACTTGCATATTGTCTTCAGCACATAGCTGTAAGAAACGCTCAAGACGAGCAGATGAATGCTCAGGACCCTGACCTTCAAAACCGTGTGGTAATAACATAGTTAGACCACAAACGCGCTGCCACTTGGTCTCACCACTTGAGATAAACTGGTCAATCACCACCTGCGCGCCGTTGACGAAATCACCAAACTGCGCTTCCCAAACGATCAAGGCATTTGGTACTGTCGTTGCATAACCATATTCAAAGGCTAATACCGCTTCTTCTGATAACAATGAGTTATAAGTGGCAAAGCGGGCTTGAGTGTCACTCATATGAGCCAATGGCACATACATACTGCCATCATTGATATTATAGATTTCGCTATGACGATGTGAGAAAGTACCGCGACCCACATCTTCACCAGTAATACGTACCAATACTTTATCGTTATCGACTAGTGATGCGTATGCCAACGTTTCAGCTGCACCCCAGTTTAATGGCTCTTCGCCTGTCTGCATGGCTAAGCGCTGCTCAACCACTTTTTGGACTTGGCGTTGTAACTTATAGCCTTCTGGCATTTCCGCCATACGACGTCCATACCCTTTTAGAATCTCGATATCGACACTGGTATCCCAATCATCCACCAAATCGTGACCTAAATAAGGTTTCCAATCGACGAACAACTCTTCGTTAGGCTCATTAACCAATGAGTTTGCAACATAGTCACCACGGTCTAAAGACTCACGATAGTCATCTTCATACTGCTTTTCTTCTTCAGCATTCAAAATACCGTCTTCGATAAGTTTTTGTGCATAAATCGTACGAGTCGTTGGTAGCTTCTTGATAACTGCATACATGAGTGGCTGAGTCGCTGACGGCTCATCGGCTTCATTATGACCATTACGGCGATAGCAGAACAGATCGATAATGATGTCTTTATCAAACTCATGACGGTAATCTAATGCTAACTGCGCGGCAAATACGACCGACTCAGGATCGTCACCGTTCACATGTAGGATAGGTGCATGTACCATTTTTGCAACGTCAGTACAGTACTCAGTCGAACGCACGTCTTCTTGACGGCTGGTCGTGAAACCGACTTGGTTATTGATCACAATATGTACAGTACCACCAGTGGTATAAGCACGGGTTTGTGACATTTGGAATGTTTCTTGAACCACGCCTTGACCAGCAAACGCAGCATCACCATGAATAACGATTGGCAATACTGAATTACCGCCTTTATTGTCTAAAAGTGGCTGATCGTTGCGACGCACCTGACGGGCACGTACAGAGCCTTGCAATACCGGTGCGACAATCTCAAGATGTGATGGGTTAAATGCCAAAGCCAAATGCGCTTCACCGCCTGGCGTCATCACATTCGATGAAAAACCATTATGGTATTTAACGTCACCTGAGCCTTTTTCTGGCTGTACTTTACCATCAAACTCGTCAAACAAGTCCGCAGGGTTTTTACCTAAGATATTGACCAGTAGGTTTAGGCGTCCACGGTGAGCCATACCAATGACCATTTCTTTAGTGCCATAACCGCCTGCACGTTGGATGATTTCATTGATAGCAGGGATAAAGCTTTCGCCGCCCTCTAGTCCGAAACGCTTAACGCCCGTATATTTACGTGCTAAATATTTTTCTAGACCTTCAGCTGCTGTTAGGCGCTCAAGAATAGATAAGCGCTTTTCTTTATCAAACTTGATGTAACCTAAGTTGGTTTCTAGATACTTTTCCATCCAGCGTTTTTCAGTACTGGTGGTAACGTGCATGTATTCAGTACCAATGTAACGGCAGTAAACACGTTCCATAATTTCGATGATTTCACGTAAAGGCGCTTCGTCTTTACCGATATTTAAATCATTGGTAGGAAATACGGTATCAAGATCAGCTTCTGAAAGATTATGATAAGCAAGGGTCAAATCTTCCACTTCTGCACGTGGATGTAGATTTAACGGATCAAGCTTGGCGCGGCGATGACCACGGCGACGGTAAGCTGAAATCAGCTGCTGTACACCCATTTGTTTAGGGTTAGCACAGTCGGCTAAGCCTGCATTTGCATCAGGCGCTTGAGTGCTGGCTTTGTTAGCAGTTTGGTTGCGAGCAAGCAACAAAAACTGTTCTTTAATAGCGTTATGCTGTGCATCGTTTGGCGATTTGTATTGTTCAAAATACGTCTGCCAATCGGTATCAACGCTATCAGGGTCGTTTAGGTACTGCTCATAAAGAGCTTCTATATAGCTGGCGTTGTCAGCAGCCAGTTCTGTATGTCCTAGGCTTGCGGCTTCTTTAGTTATACTATTCATAATAATCGTCTATTTGATAGATAAATGAATGGAATCGTGCTTATTATTGTGTAATCTGTTGTATGTGAGACATCTAAATACTTAATGCTATAAAAACTCAATCGTATTCTGTTCAGTACTGATTTATGAACCACACTTATTACTATAAAAGAAAAGTACGCTTATCTGTGCTTTTGCTTATGACGGACAGTGATGCTAAATAGTGATAATAAGTGCCATTACAGTACCTATATTAAAAATATAATTATTTGTGAACGTCCAGTTTTGTTATCTGACTCGTCTCACAACATTAATTTATATATACTGAAGTTAGTCATAACCAATTCATCAAAGATAAACGATCGATGAATTATTGACGCCTTAAGCTGGCCTATTATTTGGCTATCCTCACTGGAACGTCTGGTTATTTCCAAGCTATCATTACTTTTTTTATGGCAAACATACGTTGCTGTATAGAGTAGCATGACAGCGTTTCGCGCCATAGTTTGTTTGTTCAATACTAACTATTTAGGTAATGAATATCTACTATCATATTGAGTGCATTATTCATTCTACTACTTGTTTTGAATACTTATTTATCAGTAAGTTAAACATTAACGACTGATAGTGGTTTATCAAAACAACTAATTATTAAAATAATGCGCTATTCTAACATTTAACGTGGTGAATATCTCTGGCTGAATACTTTTTTCTAACACCAATTATATAGATTGCTGACGTATATATCATGCCTTCTTACATACAACCAACGTACTGATAGCCCAGCCTTACCTTTAACCATGTCGAATAATCGTCTCTATAAGTTCTATCTAACACTGAAAGACGATCAAAGAATCTCAGATATACTGCTCATAAAAAACACCACCTAATGATTAGGTGGTGTTTTTCGTACGCTATCTGCAAAAAACCAGACAATTATAAACGATTAACCTGCTTGGTCAATGAGCATATTACGTAAATGACCAATTGCTCTGGTTGGGTTTAAACCTTTTGGACAAACTGATACACAGTTCATGATACCGCGGCAACGGAATAGGCTAAATGGATCATCTAAGCGCGCCAAACGTGCTTGCGTATCACCATCACGGCTATCAGCCACGAAGCGATAAGCATGCAGTAGTGCTGATGGACCTAAGAATTTATCAGGGTTCCACCAGAACGATGGGCAGCTGGTTGAACAGCATGCGCATAGAATACATTCGTACAAACCGTTTAGCTTTTCGCGTTGCTCAGGTGACTGCAAACGCTCAGTTGGCGGCGCTGGCTGGTCATTGATCAAGTACGGATGTACTTTCTCATATTGCTCATAGAATTGGTTCATATCAACAACCAAATCGCGAACAACAGGTAGACCTGGTAATGGACGAACCGTGACTTTTTCTGGCAGAGTGTTCATGTTAATGAGACACGCTAGACCATTTTTGCCATTGATGTTCATGCCATCAGAGCCACAAATACCTTCACGGCAAGAGCGACGGAAGGTCAGTGTTTCGTCTTCCTTTTTTAGGCGTAATAACACGTCAAGCAACATACGATCTGAGTCTAGCAACTCAATCGTATACGTTTGCATGCGCGGCGCTGCGTCCAGATCAGGATCGTAGCGATAGATTTCGATGGTGCGAGTACCTCGGCTCATAATGCTAAACTCCACACGTAGGTGATGGCGGGCATACAAAGGTTGCAGCATATCAGCGCTATTGATTAGCCCATATTGACAGTAATTATCAAATATCAACTAATCATATTGTCACGCTGGCATGAGCATGTAGCTGGCGGTCACCTTTTAATAAATGAATAAAAAATAAAACGTTTACGCTGTTCGTATCGCTAAATTGCGCAGTCTAAAATTAATAGACGCGAACTTTCGGTTCGATATAATCAACCGTTAGTGGTACTTTACGAACTGGCTTATAAATGATGCGATTGCCTTCAGAATACCATAAGGTATGCTTCATCCACTCGTGGTCATTACGGCCATTTGGTGCGTAATCATCATCTTCTGGACGGTCATAGTCAGACACGCTATGAGCACCGCGGCTTTCGTGACGCATTGCCGCTGATACCATCGTCGCTTTGGCCACTTCATACAAGTTAGCCACTTCGAATGCTTCAATGCGCGCTGTGTTAAATACTTGTGATTTATCGGCCAAATGGATTTTTTCAATCTTGTCACCAAGCGCTAAAATCTTCTCAACGCCTTCGTCCATCATCGCTTGCGTACGGAACACACTCGCATGCGCTTGCATGGTCGCACGAATCTCGTCAGCCACGTCTTGGGCATTGTAGCCTTCAGTCGACTGTTGCAGCTTGTCTAAACGACCGACCGTATAATCTAGCACGCGTGGATCTAGAGGCTTATAGTTATGATCGGCATGATGGAATTCATCAACGATATGCTTACCAGCAGCACGACCAAATACCAATAGATCAAGCAAAGAGTTGGTACCTAAGCGGTTGGCACCGTGAACACTAACACAAGCACATTCACCGATAGCATAAAGACCTTTAACCACGTTGCCTTTTGCATATAGACCGTCTTCGTCCGTACCTGCTTCTAGATCAGGCGTGATTACTTGACCATGGATAGTGGTTGGAATACCGCCCATCATATAGTGAATGGTTGGAATAACGGGAATTGGCTCTTTGGTGATATCAACGTTAGCGAAGTTTTTACCAATCTCAAATACCGATGGCAAACGCTTCATGATGGTTTCTACACCCAAATGGGTCATATCCATTACGATATGGTCAGCGTTTGGACCACAGCCGCGACCTTCTTTGATCTCTTGATCCATAGAACGAGAAACCAAATCACGTGGTGCCAAATCTTTCACGGTTGGCGCATAGCGCTCCATGAACGCTTCGCCATCTTTGTTACGTAAGATAGCGCCTTCACCGCGGCAACCTTCAGTTAACAGTACGCCTGCACCATGAACGCCCGTTGGGTGGAACTGCCAAAACTCCATGTCTTGTAATGGAATACCAGCACGAACTGCCATGCCAATACCGTCACCAGTATTGATATAAGCGTTAGTAGAAGCGGCGAAGATACGACCAGCACCACCTGTCGCTAGGACAGTAATCGGTGACTGGAATACGGCAACCGTACCGGTTTCTTGTTCAAGCGCGATAACACCGTTGATATTACCCGCTTCGTCTTTGATCAAATCAAGCGCAATCCACTCAATAAAGAACTCAGTACCTTGCTGCAAATTCTTCTGATATAACGTATGTAATAGCGCGTGACCCGTACGGTCAGCTGCAGCACACGCACGTTGTACGGCTTTTTCGCCATAGTTCGAGGTATGACCACCGAATGGGCGCTGATAAATTGTGCCGTCTTCGTTACGGTCAAACGGCATGCCCATGTGCTCAAGCTCATAGACGACTTTAGGCGCTTCACGGCACATGTATTCAATCGCGTCTTGGTCACCCAACCAATCTGACCCTTTAACGGTGTCATAAAAGTGGAAATGCCAGTTATCGTTGCTCATGTTGCCCAAACTTGCGCCGATACCGCCCTGAGCCGCAACCGTGTGCGAACGGGTTGGGAATACTTTGGTCAAAACGGCAACTTTCATGCCCGCTTCTGCCAAATGTAGTGAAGCACGCATACCTGAGCCGCCGCCACCAACGATGACTGCATCGTAGTTTAGCGTCTTAATATTACTAATGGTATTATCTTGTCTAGTTGCCATTACGGTTTTCCTAATGCCTATTAATGCTTAGAAGTAAATAAAAAGGCTGTCTCAAAATCATCCTATTGCTGGACAAAACACTTTATTGTCTTGCCACTATTTGCAATTATCAAAGTGGATGACGCTCACAACCTTTAACCACCTAATTTGCATATCTATCGTTATATTGGGTTCGCTCACTGACTAAACCATAGCGCACCTATTATATAAGTGACTGGCTAAGTCAATGATGTCCAACGCTATGATTGGCTATGACTATTTTTGGCTACTAACGGATGACTTTGACATTTGCTAGTCGCGTCCGTTATTGTTTATAGATAAATCAAGTTACAGATAAATAAATATTATCAATACATAGTCTGTTCAATATAATATGGATACAAGGAGGGCGAGTCACCAGAACTACAAATAGTAGACTAAGCGAGCCTGACACCGTATCCAGATTATAGGGGATTGGCTATCGTTAAACAGCAACCACACCGAAACCAGTACCCCAAAAAATCATAATGCCCCAAAATAGAAACACTAAAATAGCGATAATCATCAATGACTGTAGCACTAAGCGTAGACCTGCTGCGCTTGAGCCCAATTTGCCAGTAGTGATATAGTCGGTGAACACGGTCCACATACCAACCCAAGCATGACCAGCTAGGGCAAGTACCGCCACCAAGCTAAATAGGCGCATAGGCAAACTGGTCATGAATGATGACCATTCAAGATAAGTAACCTCGCCGTGCGTCAAAAAGAAGCCCAGCAATACCACACTATAAACGGCTAAAACGACAGCGCTAATACGCTGGATAATCCAATCGCGTGAGCCTGAACCTGTCAGACCAGTCGCACTTTTGATTCCTGAATCATTTTTTATCATTAGAACATCACCCATACAAATGACGCGACAATTAGAATCGCTGCAATCACAAAACTAACCATAGACGCAGTGCGGCCAGATTTTAGCTCTTCGTTCATGCCCATATCAGCAAATAAGTGCTTGATGCCCATCACAAAGTGATAAGCAATCGCTGCAACAAATATCCATGCTAAAAAGCGCACAAGTACATTGTCAAATACGGTTTCAAAGCTCTCAGCCGAAGCCAATGAGTTCTGTAGTAACCACAGCATGACAGGAATCAATAAAAATAAAATAATGCCAGAGATACGATGCAAGATAGAGGCGATCGCAATCGGTGAGCGATTAACGCTAATCACTTGGCTTAAAGGCAGATCAATAGGTCGGTTGCTTTTCACAGCGGGCATCCTTTTTGCGGTTATACTCCTGTATCTGCTATCAACGCTTGATATCACTGATGTCGATTAAGCATTGAGCAACACACGAGACGAATAAAGTAAGGAAGAGCTAGCTGACTTCGTTTAGTTTGCGCTAAATATGAAGAAAGGATCGTGGGGTACAAGGTATTGATAAACTGTTTAATATCGCTCGTCAAATCGACAGGTCTATAAAACAACCCGTCTATTATACAACAAAGAAAATAAACATGAGTAAGATCGATTAACTAGTCTATTTTTACTGGTCATATCAATAAAGACAGCGCTACTCCGTCATCGATATCAATACAGCCCTTTTACTAATGACTTAAAAATAGAACAGTTAACAAAAGCATTCAAACCCTGGATTACAGATATTGTCTATCAAAACGCTAGTGCGTCGTTGCTCTGGTGCTACTCAGCCATAACCGAGTATGAATAGAAAAACGACACTACATCATGACCACTTATCAATTCGCACAAAGCGAGTGCCAGTTAAGTTCCTACAATTATAAAATGACTGGGCGATAATTACAAATTTATCCCCTAAGTAGTAAAAGGCAAACGCTGGGTTAACAAATAAATAGACAGCAGTCATACGTATTTGCCAAAATTGCTCAATATTGAGGGAATTTACGCCAAACTCAATTCGTCTACTACGCATACTCTGTCTGTTTTTAACCCGAATATTAATCAAACCTGCTACATTATTATCGTAAAATTCTTTAAAAATTATGCGGATAATGTAGCTGTACTTACTGTCATAAAAACAAGCTTTCTAAGCAAAATAACCAATCAGACATATTTTGATACAAAAATTACAGTGAATAAACACGACTAAACCGTGCCAATTGGTGCTATTGATGGTAAAAGTCTTTTCAAATCATAAGTAATTACTGCTAATATACCCTGCGTATTAAATGAGTTAAATGCATTTTTATGATTTGACTAACGATAGACCGAGGGTGTGCGTCTGTCGTAATTTTATTCTAACAAGCTAAAACCAATGGAGAGCAATTTATGGCTGACACTAATGCCAAACTAACCGTCAATGGTAAAGAATACGAGTTTCCTATTATCGAAGGTACTTTAGGGCGTCCAGTTCTAGATATTGCTGCTCTACAAGAATCAGGATTTTGGTCTTATGACCCTGGTTTTAAAGTAACCGCCCCTGTTGAATCAAAGATTACTTATATTGATGGTGGTAAGGGTGAGCTACTACACCGCGGCTACCCTATCGATCAATTGGCAAACAATGCTGAATATTTAGAAGTGGCTTATGCCTTGATTCATGGCGATTTGCCGAACGCTGAGCAAAAAGCAGATTTCTTTGAAAAAATCCGTAAGCATACGGGTGTTCATGATCAATTGCGCAAGTTCTTTGAAGGCTTCCGCCGTGACGCGCATCCGATGGCTATTATGGTTGGTGTCGTTGGTGCTTTATCTGCGTTTTATCATGAAGCATTAGATGTCAGTAACGAAGAGCATCGTGAAATCACGGCTATCCGTCTAATCGCTAAAATGCCAACGCTTGCTGCGATGAGTTATAAATACTCGCAAGGCGAACCGTTCATGTACCCACGCAATGACTTTAGCTATGCTGAAAACTTCTTATACATGATGTTTGCCACGCCTGCTGATGTTGATTACCAAACCAATGACGTCATCACTCGTGCCATGGACAAAATCTTTACTTTGCATGCTGACCACGAGCAAAACGCGTCAACGTCTACGGTACGTCTAGCTGGTTCTACTGGCGCCAACCCTTATGCGTGTATCGCTGCTGGTATCGCCGCCCTTTGGGGACCATCACATGGCGGCGCGAACGAAGCCGTGCTTGAGATGTTAGATGAGATCGGTTCAGTTGAAAATGTGCCTGAATTCATGGAAAAAGTGAAGAGCCGTGAAGTGAAGCTCATGGGCTTTGGTCATCGCGTTTATAAAAACTTTGATCCACGTGCACAAGTGATGAAAGAAACTTGTGACGAAGTATTGGGCGCATTGGGCATCAATGATCCTAAGCTTGAGCTTGCCATGGCACTTGAGAAAATCGCTTTAGAAGACCCGTTCTTCGTTGAGCGTAACTTGTATCCAAACGTTGATTTTTACTCAGGCATTATCCTTAAAGCCATCGGTATTCCAACGTCAATGTTTACCGTAATCTTCTCATTGGCTCGTACTTCTGGTTGGATCAGCCATTGGTTAGAGATGCACAGCACACCGTTCAAAATTGGTCGTCCACGTCAGTTATACACGGGTGAAACGCATCGCGACTTCGTTAAAGTTGAAGACCGTAAATAGTCACTTATATTTTAGTTTTTAGAACCATAAAAAATCCCGCCATCGTGCGGGATTTTTTATGGTTCTGGTTTTATGGTTCTTACTGTCTCATTTGATACGATTAGCCACATTACATTTTATAGAAACCCTATCCGTTACTGAATGAATAACTGGTTGAGTGACAGAATTGCGGCTACTGGAATTCTTTTAGTGTCTGCTCATATTTGGCAATTTGCTCATCATAACCTTTAATGGTGTCATTAAACTTAGTCATAAGCGTCTCAAATTCTTTTTGTTGATTCAGTTTCATCTGCTGCATATCAATCACTTGCTGAGCTTCTATCTGCTCCCAAACCTGATGCTGAATAATCAAACGCGCTAATGCTGGGCTCTTGGCACTGAGCCTGCCAGCAATTTCTGCATGCTCAAATAATTGCGGAGCCAATGTCGCGATATTAATTAACGTATCAACATCTTCTGCGCTAAGAGGTGTCGTCACAGGCTGATAAAGCGCTTCCATCGCTTGCTGGTAGCTTTCGATGATTTGATCTTCTGTTAGCATGACAGGCTTGCGCGGCTCAAGGCTAATGCGCTTTAACACCGTTAAATCACGCTCGCCAACTTCCGTACTGGTATTGATATCAGCCTCAGCGGAGATATCCACTTCATCATCTGTGGTGTCAGCAGATAGTGAGCTGCTATCAGCTGCATCGCTGTTATTCTCCATCACGTTATCAGTATTAGTATTAGTATTAGTATCGCTAGCAGCAGTATCATCATTTAGCAGCAATGAATCCTCACTATCTGAGCTATCAGCGGCTTGTAGGGATTCATACTCTGCTTGTAAACGACGCTGTAGCCTTTGTGCTTGCGCGACATAGATAGGCTGGAACTGCTTTATGCGGGTAGCAGCAGAATCACTTGGGCGCATAGGTTGACTGTCTTCAGTGCTCGTTTTTTCAACGCTCTGACTGTCTTCTGGCGCCGGTTGAGTCTCTGCTTGCTGCTGACAACCACTTAACAGTAATACGCCGCTGAGTGTTGCCGCAAGCAAGGTTGACGAGTGCTGTAAAAGGGTGTTGTTTTGATTGATAGAATCATCAACCACACCTTTATTCATTTTATAATTGGGCTTTTTTGGCAAAAATTTAAACATAAGGGTACGTGTCCTTGTTAAGGCAAAATAATAAAAACCAAAATTATCATGGCAATCCATTGCCAATGGATATCACTTCATATTGTCGTCAGACTTCACGATTAAAAATGGAATACAAGTTTCTAATGCTTGACAGTCTTGTCCACGCTGACGACGAATAAAATAATCCTGAACCATACGCGCCTGCTGTTCGATACCGTAGTTAAAGAAGGATTTGCCTGTCTTGAGCACATAATCATAACGGCGATCAATAAGTGCACCGCGCACCACTTTTAAGCCTTGCTGTAGTTGCCATACATGGGTCAATTCATGTATCAGCCAGCTTTTTTTACTCAATGAAGCATCGCTAAAATCTATTATCCAATCTGCTGGGTTAAAATAAATATTGCCATTAGGACTAACGGCATAATGTTTCAACACCCACCAAGCAGTCTTGAGCTGAACCTCATCGAGATTGATACTGTCGCCAAATACTGACCGCGCCAGCGCTATCTCACCTGTAGTAAGCAAACGTGATTGCTGCTTGGCACTGCGATATAAATAGCGAGCAAACAAACGCTGCAATATCGGCGGAGACATCATGACGGTAATACCTTATGCCTAATGAATGGATGATCACAAATGATAGGTCGTAAATCGCGCGTGATATCTGCGATCTATCAATGCTGTTGAACCGTTAATAGGGATAAAAGCATAAAAATCAAAGTATTTGGGACATAAGCTGTACACTTGATTGACTTTTATTAACGTAAATCTGCGTTAGCCTATCGTGTATGACACATACCAAGACACATACTAAATAGCATCTTTATAAATTAGCCTACTTTTACTACTCATGTCTAATATTCATTAGTGCGAAAATCATGCCAAACAGACAGATATAATATTTTTCCATACAAATGATGAATGTAATCTAGGATGTAGTCATTTAGATGCAGCAATAAAAACCCATTAATCACTGTCGTTATGAACTAATTGATAGCTGTTTAAATTGATAATAGAGATTTCTATGCCGCCTAATTTTCATGCCGATACACCCCTTGCCCAGCGTATGCGCCCAACGACACTTGATGCAATCATTGGTCAAGAACATCTACTGGCAGCAGGTGCGCCCTTGCGGCGTTTGGTCGAACAAGGGCATCTGCTATCGATTATTTTGCATGGTGAAGCTGGCATCGGCAAAACGACTATTGCCATGCTGTTGGCTGATGCTGTTGGCAGACCTTTTCATGCCTTGTCTGCCTTGAATACTGGGGTCAAACAGCTGCGAGAAGTGTTAGACAATAAGGACTCATTGGCATTTGAATCGCCAGTGGTTTTTATCGATGAGATACACCGCTTTAACAAGGCTCAGCAGGATGCCTTACTGGGCGCGGTTGAATCTGGTGATATTACCTTGATTGGTGCGACAACTGAAAACCCGTCCTTTAGTGTCAATAATGCCCTGCTATCACGTTGCCAAGTGTATCGTTTAGAGCCACTGACGCCTAAGCAAATCAGTGCGGTATTGCACAGGGCAATTTCAGAAGATTCAGTGCTGAAAAATTTGACGGTTGATTTACAAGCACAGGACACTATCAGCCAACTGGCGCACGGCGATGCGAGGAAGGCGCTGAATTTATTAGAGCTTGCTATTCAAACGGCGGACACTAAGCAATCACCGCTCGTCATTAACGATGAATTGGTCGCTCGTGTCGCTCAGACCGCGTTGGTACGCTATGACAAAGATGGCGAGCAGCATTACGATATTATCTCGGCGATGATAAAGTCCGTACGTGGCTCAGACCCTGATGCTGCGCTTTATTGGATGGCGCGGATGTTAGTTGGCGGTGAGCCTGCCGATTTTATCGCGCGGCGTTTGGTCATCTTGGCCAGTGAAGATATAGGTAATGCCAACCCTAATGCTTTACTCCTTGCCGATGCAGCATTACGTAGTGTGCAATCAATTGGTATGCCAGAAGCGCGTATAATCTTGGGACAAGTAGTGGTTTATCTGGCGACCAGTGCCAAAAGTAACAGCACTTATAAAGCCATCAATGCTGCGATGGCGTTGGCAGAAAAAGATGCTTCTCCAGTACCGCTACACCTTCGCAATGGCGTGACCAAACTGATGCGCAATCAAGGCTATGGTCAAGGTTACGCCTATCCACACGATTACCCCAATCACTATTATCCGCAAAGCTATTTGCCAGACAACTTAGTTGGTACCAGCTTTTATGAATTTGCCGACAACCAACGCGAGCAACACAGCAAACAGTTTATGGATTGGCTAAAAAGCCAAGCAGCCAGTAACGACTGATGGCTCACATGGTCGATTAGCCCTTTGCTTAATACTTCATTGAATACATGAATCGTCGTGACCATTAGTAATACTTATCACTATATTTGACAGACTGGCCCATATAGTTTCGAGATGAAGCAGCACAGTGGGCTGAAAAGCGTTAAAATGTCCTCATATTGATATATGAGCAATGATTCCATAATGTCTGTCTACGGTGGATCAATTTGATCCAATGCACTTTGCCTAACCGCAACAGCGCTCTGTAGCATCTACTGCTACAATAGACAGAGTATGCTTTATATTCCACATCACACCTATCTATAAATAATAAAATATTGAGACTTACTATGAGTTTAAATACGATTCCTGAGATTATCGAAGACATTCGTGCTGGCAAGATGGTCATCTTAATGGATGATGAAGACCGTGAAAATGAAGGTGATATCATTATGGCAGCGACCCATGTGCGCCCTGAAGATATTAACTTTATGATTACTCATGCACGTGGTTTGGTCTGCTTGACCTTGTCACAAGCACGCTGCCAACAGTTGGCTTTGCCGCTGATGTCTGATCATAACGAGGCAAAATTTAGCACCAACTTTACGGTTTCTATCGAAGCCGCTGAAGGCGTTACCACGGGTATCTCTGCTGCTGACCGTGCACGTACTATTCAAGCAGCGGTTTCTTCTTCGGCAAAACCTGAAGACATCGTCCAGCCTGGACATATCTTCCCAATCATGGCTCAAAATGGTGGCGTCTTGCACCGCGCTGGGCATACCGAAGCTGGTTGTGATTTAGCACGCCTAGCAGGGCTTGAGCCCGCAGCAGTGATTGTCGAAATCATCAATGCTGATGGTACGATGGCGCGCCGTGATGACCTTGAGATATTTGCCGAAGAGCATGGCATCAAGATGGGTACAATTGCTGACCTCATCAACTACCGCATCGCGAACGAGCAAACGGTAGAAGAAATTGAGTCGCGTCCTTTTGAAACGGAATACGGCACCTTTACGCTACATCGCTTCCGCGAATTTGGCGCTGATGAAACGCATTTGGCTTTGGTAAAAGGCGATGTGAGCGAAGGCGTCAGCACCGTCCGTGTCCATGGTTTTCACCCACTACGCGACTTGTTTGCTGCCAAAAATGATATGACGGGTCGTAGTGGCTGGAGCGTACGCTCAGCACTGGAGGAAATCAGTAATTCAGATCGCGGCGTATTAGTTTGGATTGGTAGCAACCAGCCAATAGATTTAGGAGAGGCGTTAGACAAAGCGGCAGACAATGAATCGCAATCGACCATTACTCAGCAGCCGTATCGCAGCATTGGTGTTGGCGCACAGATTTTGCGGCATTTAGGTGTTCGTGATATGCGTTTATTATCATCACCCATGAAGTTTTACGCATTATCAGGCTTTGACTTGAACGTCATCGATTTCGTACATGCGCCAAAGCAAGATTAATAGTTGATTGACTGATTAATTGGCTGATTCGATATCAGCCACATAGCAAAAGGCACGCTAACATAACATTAGCGTGCCTTTTTTTCATTTATTTAACATTCAGTACTAAAGCTTTGGTGTATGACCAACTTTCGCTTCTAATGCCAATAGCCGAGCGCGCTCTTCCTCTGTCCAAGCTAACTTACGCTTTCCCTCACTATCGAGCCGTACCACGACTGCCTCAGCCGTCGCGACGATGGCCGCTTGCACGGTGCTATAGTAGCTATATTCCATCACGATACTCGTATTGCCCAAGCGCTGACAGCGCACTCCCAATAGCAAAGTATCAGGATAAGTCACTGGGCGTAAATACTGGCAGCTAGATTGTGCCAATACCGTCACCATACTGCCATCAAACATACCTAGCGCCTGCAAATAGCCAATTCGTGCTGATTCAGCGTAACGGTAATAAATCACATTATTTAAATGGTTAAACGCATCCATCTCGCCCCAGTGAATGGGCTGGTGATGAATAATGGGATAATGAGACAATTCGTCAGGATGATTATCTGCGATATTAGAGGCTACATGTGCTGCTTGATTCAAACTGTCCATAACGTCATTTCTCTTATTTTTATATTCATAAATCTATCAATCAACATCCACTGAACCACTAACGCTGAGATTTATCCAAAATCTGAGTGGTCAACAATGGCGTTGGTTTCGGTGCATTGGCAATCAATTTATCTAACCAATCTATAACTTCTGCGATATTTGTCGGAGAGGATCTGGTTGGTAGATTCTTGTCGGTAGAGGTTTGTTTTTTGCCTGCGGACGCATCATTAGAGGTGTTTTCAGTATTAGTCATGGCTGCCTTTGGCGCTGACTCTTGAGGAATAGCAGACTTCGGCACCAATGTTTGTAGTTGATTTCTTGCTTGACGCAGATAACCAATAAGCTGCTCTTGTTCGCGCATATTGCTGGCTTGACTGGCCAGATTTAAGGTCATAATCACTTCGTGAATGGTCAGTTGTTTGCGCGAGAGGCTCATATTACTATCAGCGCTATTGTGCGGTGTCGCCTCGCTACTCACACGCTCATAGCTGTGCAAAAACTCTTGAATATTTTGGATGGCGAGGTTTTGTAGCTGCCAAGGACTGGGCTGAGAGCTGCTCGCCTGCAAACGTTCGATGTCTTTCATCAAGCTTTGTTTGATCACAACCGTTAGCGCTGGAGCAATCTCATTGCTGCTTTGCGAAAGCTGCCAGTGTAGACCACGCAACAAATCAATCGCCGCACTGTCGTTATTGTCTGCCAACAATCTATCAGCAGCTTGTATCTGAATACGCAGTAGATCTAACTGGTTTTGCGCTTGGCTACTGGCGGCAGATCGAGGCTCTGGCAGCGTCTGCTGACTCATCGCAAATAGACGGTCATCCATCTCATTCAGACGGCTGACGACTTGCTCGTTGCTTTGCAAACGCTCATTAACACTATGTTGGAAACGCTGTTGGCTGATGTAGAGCCACAATAGGGCGGCGATAAGCAACAAGATAACCAGCCACTGCAGGCGCAACAAAAACACATTTGCTTGTCGGCGCTGCTGAGTAGCAGAAGGTTCCTGAGATAACGATTCAGAATTGATTGACATAAGGCAGCACCGTTATTTTGGCTAAAACAGGTTTAAAGCAAATAAATAAAAAGTGAAACATAATAGATAAGGACAGATCATCGGTTGGTACATTTATACATTTAACAGGCTTTAGCATGGATAGCAGCAAGAATGGTTTCTGGCGCCAAATCTTCCACACGCCAATAGCTTAACTGCTGATCAGCGACCATATTGGCTAAACGCTCACCCAACACCACATAAGAAAAGTCTGACAATTCATAGGGCAAAATAGCGGGGGTTTCTCTGGCTGTTTCTTGCTTTAATGCCTTTTCTGCTACAGCCCGAACGATGCTTTCCCAATGCTCAAAGGCTGTACCGCTACTGACCACAACGATTGGCTTTGGTTGCTGCACTGCCGACGCATCTTGCATTATATTATGCGTTAAATTATCGGTTAAAAACTCTTTTAGCCACTGCTCATATTGAGCCATCGCATCGACTGGCATTATGCGCTCATACCAAGCAATGCTATCGATATGCACACCGCGTGCCAGCAACGTATCGACCAATAGTCGCCTACCTCCCAATCCGCGCCACACGAGCAACTTGTCACCTGCTTGCAAACGCTCAATTTCAGGCATCGCTAGCATACCTTCGTTATTGGCAATGTGAGGCTGAAGCACTTGGTAATTCGATGCCTCCATTTTGGCATGATTTAATACTGACGCAGTCGCTTCACCCACGGCAATCAAGTAGCTCGGAGCTTGCAGAGCATTAATTGCTATATCTTTTCGCTCATTATTATTATCATCGTCATGATTTTGAGCTTGACGCTCATCTTCAAGCGCTTGCCAAACAGCCAGTCCTGAAGCGGCCGCCGTTGGGCTAACAATCACAAGCGCCTTATAATCGCCTGCTAGCCACTGCCGCATCAGCGTCATGTCTTGCTCAGTCGTTGGGCGTGATTGTAACGTCAACATCGGTATCTCTACCACCGTCAGCCCTGCTACTTGTAGATGATCCGTCAATGCAGCGGCACGCTCTACTGGGCGAGTATTGATGACTACTTGCGTGAGTGATGACTCATTATTTGATTGACTGTTAGCAATAAGCTGGGCGTGATTTAATGTTGATGACATAGACGTACCATGACAAAAGACTGATAGAATTGGCTTAACGATAGCCCTAGCATCAATAATACTGGGGCTATGACTAAGATAATCAAAATACTGGTATGTTATTCAGGATGATAAATCGCGGATAAGATATCACCCGCGCCATCGGCAAGCAGTATATTGGCAACATCAATACCAAGCTGATTAGCCTGTACTTCTTGCTCGGCTTGTGTGCCGATCAATGTGACGCGTTTTTCTGCTTTTAGCAGCTCGCTGCCATCCGCTTGACCGACGCGGCCACGTAGCCATAACACATTGCCGTTGTCGTTATTGCCATTATCACCGTTATCATCATTGTTGCTGCTTGTTTCATCCGCTATTTGTAACACAGCATAAGCAGCAATGGGCACTTGGCAGCCACCCTCTAAATGACGGTTTAGCGCGCGCTCAGCAATGAGACGGATACGAGCTTTATCATCATTCAGTGGTGCCAGTAATTTTAGCACCTCATCATCACCTTCACGGCATTCGATCGCTAAAGCGCCTTGACCAACCGCAGGCAGGCAGGCATTGATATCAAGCTCGCCGCGTATGCGCTCATCCAGCTCGATACGCTGCAAACCACTGGTCGCTAAAATAATCGCATCATACTCGCCAGCATCCAGCTTGCCCAAACGTGTACCAACGTTACCGCGTAGGGTTTTGATTTGTAGGTCTGGGCGATAGGCTTTAAGCTGACACTGACGACGCAAACTTGACGTGCCAACGACTGCGGCTTGCGGCAACTCATCAAGACTATTATAGGTGTTAGACACAAAAGCATCAGTCGGTGAAGCGCGTTTGCAATAGACGCCCAGCATCAAGCCTTCAGGAAGCTGCATCGGTACGTCCTTTAATGAATGTACCGCGATGTCCGCTTGTTTGTCATATAGTGCTTGCTCAAGCTCTTTGACAAACAAACCTTTACCACCAATTTTAGCCAAAGGTGTGTCCAAAATCTTGTCACCCTTAGTGACAATTTTTAGCAAGTTAATCGTCAATTCAGGATACAAATCTAGTAGACGAGCACGGATATGCTCAGCTTGCCATAGTGCTAAAGGGCTCTGACGCGTGGCGATATTCAAGGTAGTCAAAGCAGTTTGCTGCGGATTGCTCATAAAGGGCCTCAATAAATTCGATACTGTTCACATCAGTACTATGCATGTCAGTATTAGACAATACTGCAAATTTTCCACAAAAAATGGGCGATATAAACCATATATAGTCAATGCTGACGCAAAAAAATACCCCTATTTAAGCATAAATAAGGGTTTGATGATATGGGATGATTATTTCACGGTTATTTTGCTGTTATTTTGCTGTTATTTCACTATGCAAACCGCAGCTTACATGCTTTGAATCTTGTCACGTAATGCAGGTAAGTGACGGCGGCTAACCGCGAGTGTCTCATCAATGCCTTTAAAGCGTATTTGATATTGTCCTGCATCCAACGTTTCTAAAAAGTCCAAAAAGCTAAGGTTGATGATGGCATTACGGTGCACCCGAAACAGCCGATCCTCAAATTCTTGTTCAAGCTCTTTTAGCGTCTCATCAATCAGGACAATGCCATCTTTGTGACGGACTTTGACGTACTTTTGATCGGCGGTAAAATAATAGATATCTTTGAGCTTGATGAGCTCAACGCCTCGGTGGGTACGAGCAGCGATATGCTCACGTACTGGACGCGCTGTTGGGTCTTCGAGTTTACGAATCTCATTTAACTGCGCCGCGTTCAAATTTTTCGCTTTATCTAGTGCTTCTAGTAACTCATCTTTATTGGCAGGCTTTAATAAATAACCAATCGCATTGGCTTTTAGCGCGGCAATGGCATAATGATCATAAGCGGTGACAAATATAATAGCTGGCGGATGCTCAAGCTTGGCAAGCTCTTGCGCACAGCGCACCCCATCCATCTCAGGCATACGAATATCTAATAATATGATGTCTGGCTGCTGAGTTTTGACAGCGATAATGGCTTCTGCACCCGTGGTTGCTTGAGCAACGACTTGATGACCTGACTCCTGTACAATTCTAACCAAACGCTCACGTGCTAGTGGCTCATCATCACAAACTACGATACGCATGCAAACTCCAATCCCAGGATAAACTTAGTATTTTTTTCAATGGTCTTACCAACATATTAGCACTCATTACCAATCACTTAGCATAAAAACCTTTAATTATTTCATAAAACAATAACTGGCTATATTGACGTTGATAGCCTTGTGCATTGAGTTTTATTTCAATGCATTTATCGATAATAATTTTTATGGGGAATCATGGCTAAATACAAAGTAAAACAACCCATTAGCTATAAACATGGTGCAATAAGTATGCCATACCTATTTCTTGAGAAATAAAATACAAAATTAAGCCCAAAAAAACGGTCATAAACTAACATCTTGCAGCGGATAGTCGATGACGGTAATAATTCGACTACTGGTAACGCTACTTTTAATATCCGCACTTTGACCGAAATAAGCCCGTAAACGTTCCGCTTGAATATAAAAGTTCATGTGCTGACGTAAATCATGGTTAATAATCATGGTTTTTTTCGGCAGCGCGACACCAATCGTAATCACAACCCGATGCTGCTGCCAAGTGACTCTAATATTGATATAAATGGTTTCAGTGGTCATCTCCACCACATTCAGCAGCATTTTTTCTAGCACGCTCTGTAAGGTCAAGGCAGTAATCACCATGTCATACATGACATCTTCGTCAGGCAATTGCCAACTCACTTCAAGCTTATCCGCTAAGCGGCTAGACTCAATCGCTAGATAGTGCTCACAAAGAGCAATTTCTTCTTCAAAACTAATCTCTCGTGCCCCATTGAAACTGGCACGGAATAAGGCAGAAACGTGCTGTAATAAAGCAGAAGCTCTTGCTGGATTGGACTCTATCAGTGACACAAGGGTATTAATGGTATTAAAGAAAAAATGCGGAGCGATTCGTGCTTTGATCACATCATTTTGTGCACTCAATTTCTGCTCAAACGATTGTTTGAGCGCATTCGTCTCGCGATAACGGCGTAAAAAATACAGTAAGAACACTAAGGTAAAGCCACCACTAATCACCGCATCAAATAATATATTTAGAATAAAAGTTTGACGATCATATTCAAACCAACCAATGTTAATCATCACCAGCATGACTAAAATCATGGATATGGTAGATGCCACCATGAGTAAGGCAAGCACATACATGCTGGCTTTAGGTATGCTCATGCCCTTAAAAATGGGGCGCAAATAATCAATGATGTATAAGGAAGGAATAATACTCAAGGTGTTTTGCAGGACTCTGCTAAACAGCTGAATCAAAAAATCTGACCACGTGGCAATATCATAGCGATTTATTACCGTGACGAATAGTGACCAAAAAAAGATATAAATGAACCACTGCCAAGGCTTCATGACTTCCATGAGCTTGGGAATAAAAAACTCTAAGCGCTCCGCTAGTAAGGCAACCTCATCCTTTGCTATACTTGAGCTCTTATTCTGCTGACTTGTCTTGTACCGATATGAACGCCAATTCTTCAAAACCTAGTAGTCCCGAATCAAATGTAAACCCATCTGTCTCTGATTCTAGCACAGATGCTCCGATAACAAATAACGCTGCACAAAACAACCCTGTAAGCAGTCCTTCAAACAGCCAAGGCCAGCAGATGTGGGGCGGACGCTTCAGTGAAGCGACGGACAGCTTTGTCGCTGCCTTCACCGCCTCTGTTGGCTTTGACCAACGCTTTGCTCGTCACGATATTCAAGGCTCAATCGCCCACGCGACCATGCTTAAAGAATGTGACATTTTGACCGCTGACGAAGTAGCCACCATTATTGATGGTCTACATCAAGTACTGCGCGAGATTGAGGCTGGCGAGTTTAACTGGTCAATCGCGCTAGAAGACGTGCACATGAATGTTGAGTCGCGCTTGACTGACATCATCGGCGCTGTTGGTAAAAAGCTGCATACGGGTCGTAGCCGTAACGATCAGGTTGCCACCGATATTCGTCTTTGGCTACGCGAAGAGACTGATAATATCATTGCCTTATTAGTACGCTTGCAAAGTGGTTTGCTTGATTTGGCTGAGCAGCATACTGACACTATTATGCCCGGCTTTACGCATTTACAAACGGCGCAGCCAGTGAGCTTTGGTCATCACGTCATGGCGTGGTTTGAGATGTTATATCGCGATACCGAACGTCTGGTCGATGCGCGCCGCCGTATCAATCAGATGCCACTTGGTAGTGCTGCCCTTGCTGGCACGACATTCCCCATTGATCGTACCATTACTGCTGAGCTGTTAGGTTTCGAAGGTATTTGCCAAAACTCGCTTGATGCCGTCTCAGATCGTGACTTCGCGATTGAATTCACTTCTGCCGCGTCTATCCTTATGATGCACATGTCTCGCATGAGTGAAGAGATTATCCTATGGATGTCAGCGCAGTTTAACTTTGTGCAAATCCCTGATCGCTTCTGTACTGGCTCATCTATCATGCCGCAAAAGAAAAATCCTGATGTACCAGAGTTGGTTCGCGGTAAAGCAGCACGTGTCTTTGGGCAGCTAATGACACTCCTTAGCCTGATGAAAAGCCAGCCACTGGCTTATAACAAAGACAACCAAGAAGACAAAGAGCCGTTGTTTGATTGCGTCGATACGCTTACCGGCTGTTTATTGGCTTTTGCTGATATGCTACCGAATATCACCCCAAATAAAGAAAACATGCGCGCTGCCACAATGAAAGGCTATGCTACCGCTACTGACCTTGCAGATTATTTGGTACGTAATGGTGTGGCGTTCCGTGATGCTCATGAAGTGGTGGGTAATGCCGTTGCTTTAGGTATTGCCGAGGGTGTTGATTTGAGCGATTTGTCATTGGCGCAGCTACAGCAATTTAGCGATGCAATCGGTGATGATGTCTTTGAATATTTAACGTTAGAAGGCTCATTAGCAGCCCGTGACCACTTAGGTGGTACAGCGCCAAATCAAGTTAAGCAAGCCGTTGCTCGCGGTCGTAGCCGTTTAGAGGTATTTGCGTAAAATCGCATTGTTGACCAGACAGCTTTTACCATAAAAAACACCCGCCCCTGCTGCGGGTGTTTTTGATACCATGATGAGGTAAAGTAAATTCAGCTAATAATATTTAAGTCACTTATGCTGAATAAATGCTAACTAATACCATTCACAGAAATTAGAGTAGCAAGGAAAACGAGTCAAAGTACTACGCCTTGTAGGCTAAGCGAGTTTGACACAGCTAATCTTACTTTTTGGGTTTGGTATAACTATTCTTATGAGTGATTCAATAACATATTTTTATAATAACCAAACCATAATAAGGAACGCCTTATGACTGAGACTTTTAATCCGCAAGCCAATACGGTATTTTGCCGTAAATATCAGCAAGAATTGCCAAAAATGCCGCACCCGCCTTTTCCTAATAAAAAAGGTCAGGAGCTACAAGAAACGGTATCTGACAAAGCATGGAAAGAATGGCTTGAACAGCAAACGATGCTGATTAACGAAAACCATCTAAGCATGTTAGATCCTGCTGCCAAAAAATTCCTCACCGAACAACGAGATAAATTTTTAGATAATGAAGATTATGAGCGTGCACAAGGTTGGACGCCAGAGAGCTAATTGTTTTTATTATTGCCACAATATAAAAAACGCGCTATTTAATATAGCGCGTTTTTTTGGATGTAAAATTAACGATGAACTGTTTTTTTCAGCCATCATCACCGTTTGAGTCTACGAAATCGGTGGCAGATTTAGTAGCAGACAGGGTACTGACTTGGCGCGCCGCCATACGGTCATTGGCTTCTTGCACGGCTTTTTCGACCAGCGCATAGTCGGAATGACGCACATCTTGCCCACTAATATAGTTAATCACCAGTTCTGCAATATTTTGTGCATGATCGCCTACCCGCTCAAGCGCGCGCAATACCCACATAATATTAATGACTTTTGAAACGTGCCGTGAATCTTCCATAATATAGGTCATCAAAGCACGGATGGCTGACTGATACTCATCATTGACCATGCTATCGTTACGCATGACCTCAAACGCTTGCTCAGCATTCGATTGGCTAAATGCCTCTAGCGCATTGTGCAGCATCAAACGAACCTGATTGCTAAGATGTTGCACTTCCGCATAACCGTATGACAGTTTACCTTGTGCCGCAATTTTTTTGGCCATCTGAGCAATTTTGACGGCTTCATCACCGATGCGTTCTAGATCAACCACGCCTTTACTGATGGACATGACCAAGCGTAAATCACTGGCGGCGGGCTGACGTTTGGCGACCAATAGCAAGATATGCTCATCCAACTCGACTTCCATTCGATTGATATCAAAGTCCATATCAATCACCTCTTGCGCCAGTGTCTCATTTTTATCGATAAGCGCATGGATCGCTTTCGCCACTTGGTTGGCCGCGCTATCACCCATGTATAGAAATAGACGGATAGCTTCATCAAGATCTTGGTCAAAACTTTTGGAGATATGCTTATCGCTTTGCATAAGAGGTATTCCCTAAAATCCATATTTTGGTAGCGCGGTGTGGCTGTTGAGTCGAACAGATTGGCTCACGATATCTTATTGAACGTATCGAGCACGTCGTCCTTGCTCAGACCGCGATGTTAGCCATAACGACCCGTAATATAATCTTCCGTCGCGGTTTGGGCAGGCTTGGTAAATATCTGGTCGGTCTCGCCCATCTCAATCATATCGCCTAAGTACATATAGACGGTGTAATCTGACACCCGTGCGGCCTGTTGCATGTTATGCGTAACGATGGCAATGGTGTAATCCTGTTTTAAGTCTTCAATCAAATCTTCGATCGCACCTGTCGAGATAGGATCTAACGCTGACGTTGGCTCATCAAGCAATAACACTTCAGGCTTGGTCGCGACGCTACGTGCGATACACAAGCGTTGCTGCTGACCACCTGATAACGAAAGCCCTGACGCTTTTAGCTTGTCTTTCACTTCTGGCCATAATGCGGATTTTTTGAGTGCCCACTCTACTCGATTGTCCAGCTCAGCCTTGCTCAACTTTTCATAAAGGCGTACCCCAAAGGCGACATTGTCATAGATTGACATCGGGAATGGGGTTGGTTTCTGAAAGACCATACCGACTTGGGCGCGCAGCAAATTGACATCGACGTCTTTGCCCAAGATATTGTTGCCATCAAGATTAATATTGCCTTCTGCCCGCATACCCGGATATAAGTCATACATCCGATTAAAGGTACGTAATAGCGTCGATTTGCCGCAACCTGAAGGACCAATGAAAGCAGTGACTTTTTTATCAGGAATATCGATATTGATATTTTTTAGCGCCTGAAAGTCACCATAATAGAAATTCAGATCCCGAATTTGCATTTTTGCTGCAGGCATGTTTTTGGGAATATCATGAAGCGTTTGTTTGGTTAGGCTGGCAATATCTGGCTGCTCCATTTGTGCTGCCGTCGACATCGGTCTGTTTAATAAACTGTCTGTTGTTGGATTAAATTTATCTGCCGCATTGAATTTATCGACAGGCTTTTTTATACGGATTTTGCTCATGACATCATTCATAATATGTTCCAACCCAGCTCAATGAATATAAATGGAAGTAAAGGCTCGAGGTAATCTAGGACAAGCCTTAATTTACCATCAGCCTTTATTTAGCCTGACCTCTACTACCGATGAATCTCGCCAAAATATTTAATACCAAGACAGAGGTCGTGATCAGCAACGCCGCCGCCCACGCTAAGGTATGCCAGTTTTCATAAGGACTCATCGCAAACTGATAGATGGTATTGGGTAAGTTGGCAATAGGCTGACCCATATCAGTACTGAAATACTGGTTGTTAAGCGCCGTAAATAGCAACGGTGCTGTCTCACCAGTGATTCGAGCAAATGCCAATAACACCCCAGTGGTCAGTCCTGCTCTAGCTGCCTTAATTGTTACTTGAGTCACCATTTTCCACTTGGGTGTGCCAAGTGCGTAAGCCGCTTCACGAATGCTATTAGGCACTAGATTGAGCATATTCTCAGTGGTACGCACGACCACAGGAATAACGATTAATGCCAATGCTAACGCGCCTGCCCAACCAGAGAAACTTTGACCTTTTACCATCAATGCATAAATAAAAAGACCAATCACAATCGAGGGTGCGGATAACAAAATATCATTTAAGAAACGCGTTACCTTGCCAAGCATACTGCCTTGAGCGAACTCGGATAAATAAATACCTGTCATGAGGCCAATAGGTGCACCGATAAACAATCCTGAAAACGCGAGCATTACTGAACCGACAATGGCGTTACGCAGCCCGCCCGCACTCATCGGTGGCGGTGTATCAGCAGTAAAAATAGGCAGCTGTACAATACCTTGAAAGCCTTCCACAAAGAGCGTCAACAAAATCCAAAACAACCAAAATAGTCCAAAAACCATCGCCGACATGGCAAAGCCTAGACCTAACTTGTTGGTCAAACGGCGCTTGTTATAAAGGCTTCGATTGTAGCGGCTAGCACTGTTTGGCTGAGTCGGTAGTGGTGCATTGATCGCATTGTTAGCAGCCATACTATTTATTTCCCATATCTTTTATCAATATCTATCAATGTTTATTGATGTCCAATAAATCCGTAAAAGACCTATCGAGATTATCAAACGACTACCGATTGCCTGCCTTGTGATCCATGCGCATGAGCATGAGTTTTGCTAGAGATAGCACAATGAAGGTGATGACAAATAAGATTAAGCCTAAATGTAATAAAGAAGCCAAATGTAGCTCACTCGACGCTTCGGCAAACTCGTTGGCTAAAGCTGAGGTAATGGTGACACCAGAGGTAAAGAGACTTGGACTGATATTGAACGCATTACCAATCAAGAAAGTCACTGCCATCGTCTCACCCAATGCCCGACCCAGTCCTAAGATCACGCCACCAACCACGCCAGCTTTGGTATACGGCAAAATAATCTTGAACATAACTTCCCACGTCGTTGCGCCCATACCATATGCTGATTCTTTAAGCAGGTCTGGCACGACCGAAAAAACATCGCGCATGGTGGCGGCGATAAATGGAATGATCATGATGGCAAGTACAAGGGATGCCGTAAACATCCCCAGTCCCATTGGCGCGCCCGTAAATAGCTTACCAATGATGGGTAGTGGACCGACGTGTTCAATGAACCAAGGCTGAATGTGATCACCGAAGAAAGGCGCAAATACAAACAATCCCCACATACCGTAAATGATAGAAGGAATACCAGCCAATAGCTCAATGGCGATACCAAGTGGTTTTTTGAGGAAGGTTGGGCACATCTCGGTCAAAAATATGGCAATGCCAAAACTGATTGGTACTGCAATGAGAATAGCTATAAATGACGTTACTAGCGTGCCATAAATAGGGGCAAGAGCCCCGTATTCATTGGCGACCGTATCCCAATTATTACTGGTATAAAATCCAAGACCAAATGCCTGAATGCTCGGCCATGCTCCGATAATCAAGGAGACTAAAATGCCGCCCAACGATAAGAGTACCAGTATGGCAAAAGCCTTAGTAGCATTCACAAACAATAAGTCATAGCGCTTTTGTTTAGCCAGTTGGGACCTTAAATCATTCATAAGTGTCTCAGCATTAAATAGAATCAAGTCAAAATAGTAGAAGCATTCATTCGGTTTTATCACAACAAACTTGTCATCAAATTTGCTGTGATAAAACCTCTCAAATAACTACCGGAGAATAGTTATTCGAGAGGATAACTCGAAAGGGACTAGTAAGGCACTGACAAGGTATTAAAGAATATTTAGCAGAAACAGGTTACTGAGCAGGCTTATAAACAGGCTGTCCATCACTGCCTTTTACCTCGTTCCATTTTTCCTTGAATAAGGCAACCGCTGCATCAGAGAATGGTACGTAATCGAGTGCCATGGCATCGTCATCACCTTGGGTATAAGCCCAATCAAAGAAGTTCAATACACCAGCGACTTGCTGAGGATTCTCTGGTTGCTTATGCACTAAGATGAAAGTAGCAGCAGCGATAGGCCATGCTTGATCCGTCTCAGAGTTAGTGATGACTTTATAAAAGCCTTCTTGTTGTGACCAGTCGATATCACCAGCTGCTGCAAATGTCTCAGCAGAGGGCTGAACAATGTTGCCAGCTGCGTTTTTCAGTGCCGTATGTGACATATTGTTTTGCTTAGCGTAAGCATACTCAACGTAGCCGATAGAGTTTTTCATACGGTTGACGTAGCTTGAAACGCCTTCGTTACCTTTACCACCTGCACCAGTCGCAGACGTTGGCCACTTAACGGTTTTATCAACACCAACTGTGTCTTTCCAATCTGGTGAAACTTTAGCTAGATAATCTGTGAAGTTAAACGTCGTACCTGAACCATCTGAGCGGAATACGGTAGTAATAGCAGCATCAGGTAGTGTTAAATCTGGGTTCATGGCTTTGATCGCAGGATCATTCCAGTTACTAATCTTACCCAAATAGATGTCTGCTAACATTGCACCGTCTAATTTCAACGCACCCGGCTCGACACCGTCAATGTTGACGATTGGAACAACGCCGCCGATGACCGTCGGAAACTGAATCAAGCCCGCTTCGTCTAGCTCTTCAGGCGTCATCGGCGCATCAGAAGCACCAAAATCGACGGTTTTTGACTGAATTTGTTTGATACCGCCAGATGAGCCAATAGATTGATAGTTGACTTGGCCACCAGTAGCAGCATTGTAGTCATAAGACCATTTGGCATAGATAGGCTGCGGGAACGATGCACCTGCACCCGTGATATTCATTGCGATATTTTCAGCAGATTTAAAACCTGTATCAGCAGAAGGCGTTGCCTGATTCTGAGTGGTTGTTTCAGCCGTGGTAGCGGCACTACTGCTAGTATCAGCAGCTGGCTCTGTCGTTTCAGTCGATTTATTACATGCCGTAAGCATTAATGTACAACTAACGGCCACTGCTAATAACGAATAACGCATGTAGGACTCCTAAAGTTTAACAACGATACAAAAAGTATTTGTTTGTGATATGCGTGCTATCTTGCCAAATCTTTATGACAGTTTAATGACAACCTCTGGAATCTTTCATTCGCTTTACATAATATTTAGATAAGTATTCTAAATACCAGTAATATCGAGTAATTTTGATAACTATTACTAAGAATCTGTGCTCATAACCAGACCGAACAGCAAACTCAAAGTCTGATGTTTTCATTCAAATATCATTAGCCCTCATTGCAGAACTTTGTTAGTATTGAGTTGATTTACAACACTGACAGACTCGGGGTGCGGTGTATTATTGGCTCGCTTTACTAAACTTGCTTTATTAAAGTAGTCGCCTTTATACATTCGCTGAGAGATCACCCGCCGAACCTGATGCGGTTAGTACCGACGCAGGGAAGTCTTAAGCACTTTGTTATTTATGGCAAAGGACGTGCAGAAATGCCTTTTTTATCCTCATTACTATCTTAATGTGCGTGATGTACTATTAAGTAGTGAAGACTGATATAAAGCTGCGTCCAACATTTGATGAGTATTATTCACGACTATATCCTTCAGTTTTAGTCGCGAATGATGCTCATGAGCTGAATTTGTCTGGATCACAGATGCTACCCCCGCAGCTACTGGCGGTGTTGCTTTTATTCAAAAACCAACACGCTAGGACAGCATATGACAACTTTATTAGCCACTTCTCCTTCTCAAAAACCTTCTAAGACAGATGCGTTAAAAACCCCTGCTCACCGCAGTGCCAGTGATGCGCGCTTTGAAGAAGACGCTCGCGACTTACACCGCATTCTCCCCGCCTCCCGTAAAGTTTATATCGAAGGCTCTAGATCCGATATTCAAGTACCCATGCGTGAAATCACGCTTGATCCTACCCCTGTGCAAGGCGTTTCTGAAAACGAATGGAAACAGAACCCACCATTTTATGTCTATGACACCTCTGGCGTTTATACCGATCCCAACGTCGAGATTGATTTGACCAAAGGCTTACCAAAGCTGCGTGAAGGCTGGATTGCTGAGCGCGGTGATACCGAGCAATTAAGCGGACTGTCTAGCTCTTACGGAATGGCACGCGCCCGCGATATCAGCACTGCCAATCTACGATTTGCTCATATCGACAAACCACGCCGCGCCAAAGATGTCGATGGCAAAGCTGGCAACGTCACGCAAATGCATTATGCTCGTCGCGGCATCATTACCCCTGAGATGGAATACATCGCCATTCGCGAAACGCAAAAACAGCATGAGCTGACCGATATGCGTCAACATGACGGTGAAAACTTTGGTGCTAATACGCCGACGGTTATCACTCCTGAGTTTGTGCGGAGTGAAGTAGCTACAGGTCGCGCAATTATCCCAAACAACATCAACCACCCAGAATCTGAACCGATGATTATCGGACGCAATTTCTTGGTGAAAATCAACGCAAATATCGGTAACTCAGCGTTAGGTTCTTCTATCGATGAAGAGGTGTCTAAAATGACGTGGGCCACGCGTTGGGGTGCGGATAACATCATGGATTTGTCGACTGGCAATCATATTCACGAAACGCGCGAATGGCTGATTCGTAACTCGCCAGTGCCGATTGGTACTGTACCGATTTACCAAGCGCTAGAAAAAGTCGATGGCGTGGCTGAAGATTTAACGTGGGAGATATTCCGCGATACGCTGATTGAGCAAGCCGAACAAGGTGTCGATTACTTTACTATCCATGCGGGTGTTTTATTAGAGTACGTGCCGCTAACTGCTGGACGCTTAACGGGCATCGTCTCGCGTGGCGGATCTATCATGGCGCAGTGGTGCATGTTTCATAATAAAGAGAGCTTTTTATATACTCATTTTGAAGATATATGTGAAATCATGAAGCAGTACGATGTGGCGTTTAGTCTAGGCGATGGCTTACGTCCAGGCTGTTTGCAAGATGCCAATGACGAGGCGCAATTTGGTGAGCTGCGTACCCTTGGCGAGTTGACCCAAGTGGCGTGGAAGCATGACGTACAGGTCATGATTGAAGGTCCCGGTCACGTAGCAATGAACCGTATTAAAGAGAATATGGACTTGCAATTAGAAGTTTGTGCCGACGCACCATTTTATACGTTAGGGCCACTAACCACTGATATCGCACCTGGTTACGACCATATTACCAGTGCGATTGGTGCGGCGATGATTGGCTGGTTTGGTACTGCTATGCTGTGCTATGTCACCCCAAAAGAGCATCTCGGTCTGCCTAATAAAAAAGATGTTAAAGACGGTATCATCACCTATAAAATCGCCGCTCACGCAGCAGATCTGGCAAAAGGTCATCCAGGCGCACAGGCGCGTGACAATGCCTTATCAAAAGCACGTTTTGAATTCCGCTGGGATGATCAGTTCAATCTAGCACTTGATCCAGATACGGCACGTGAGTTCCATGATGAAACCTTACCTAAAGACGCGCATAAGACGGCGCACTTTTGCTCTATGTGTGGACCTAAGTTTTGCTCAATGAAAATCACTCAGAATGTGCGGGATTATGCGGCAGGACTGGATAAAGATGCCGCTAATAAAAAATCAACTCCGAAATCGGATGATTCAATCAATGTAGGTCATGTTATTAAAGAGGTGTAGTGCTTTACTTACTGAAAACTGGCTAACTTAAAGAGCTTGAATCCATTCACTGGGTTCAAGCTCTTTTTGTACCTACTTGTGAGGGTTGTAAAAAAACTCGTTTCAAATAAGAATCGCATAACTTCATAATGATTAGATAAAAAGGCAAAACTAGTGGATAGCCAAAGATAACAATCAAAAGTGTATAGCCATGATACCTGCTAGCATGCTCGCCCAGTAACCAGTCTATAAAGTAAATTTTATAGAAAACTATCATCAATGCTATGAGAGGCACAATGAACACTCCCGACCAAAGGATTGCTTTTGCTTGTTTAGAATGCTTTTTGTGACTCGAACGCAACGATCTATAATGCATAAAACCAAGTAATACTATCGATACTAAAAACACTACTCTTCCATCTAAATCAATCAGCCATTGAGCCAAAGAACTTGGTGGCTGTCGGTAGGATATTTCTAGAACATCGTTAGGCAGATGATCAAAAAACCACTTAGAATCTGCTTTTATCATCCCACTTAAAGGTTCGCCAAGATTAGTCTTCAAATATTGCGACTCATCAGCAATCTTTAGAGTAACGGTCAGGTCACCAAAGCTTTTCCAAGTTTTGGCAGGTTTTAATGAATAGCTATAGATATATTGATTGGTCCAATCACTACGGTTTACTGTAGGATAGGCAGAATATTTAACATTAATGACATGATTGCCTTCGCTTAAGTTTATCTCAAAGTATTTAGCGTCATTATGGAACTGTACAGCCGTATCCGTTTCTGGATCATGATAAGCGGGCAATGATTTTGAATGACTTTCATAATCATAATTGATAAGTACTGGTACCGCTTGCCCATCGACTTCGACCATAAAGCTTTTGTCTGCATCATTCCCTATGCTACCGAACACCTCAAAAACCAAAGGTATTCGATCGCCTTCTTTAGCGCTATAAATTTCGTAAGTGACATCATAGTCAGCTTTATTAAAACCTTCAGCAATATTGATATCTATGTTTTCAGACAATATATCGATATCTTTGCTTGAATATGCCGTACTGGCATTAGTACCGTCGATAATGGGAGACGCCATATTGGCATAGCTAAACATGCTAGTACTTAATAAAAGCAATCCTAAAATAATCCTACGCATTAATATTCTCTCAAATGGCTCGTCAGCTAGCTGTTCGCGAATCACAAAGCTATTTACAGCCTTCAACTATAATTACTTTACTGTTTCAGTAACCGTCTGTTTAACCATCATAAAAACCACAAAACTAATTATCAAATAAATAGGTGTTATTACTATATAGCCTAACGGCAAAACCCATATAAAGAACAAATCGCGACTCTCTCCTGTTGCGCCTTGACCAATGATCATATCTGTCACCAGTAGATAGAGGTAATAAATTATCAGGCTAAGCAGAGGCACTAGAAAACCACCCACGAGCATGACTGTCCAAAGGGTTTCGGGCTGGGCTTGCTGTCTACGTTTCATCATACGTAAATGCAGTCCACCCAATACAAATAGCGCGAAACTTATAGTTATGAATGGCGAAACAGCCGTCAAAACTTTTGCCACAGGATTCAGAGGTGCTTGAATAGTAAAATCAATCTCTTTTGTTAGATTATCTTTGAAATGCCATTGGTTATTAGAAGGTAAAGTATTCTTCGTGCCATCGATACCAATACTGATATAGTCTAAACTACCATTGAAATTTAGCTTAATAAATGACCCTTTAAACTGCTTATCATCACTGACGCTCTCCTTCATCGGCACTAACGAATAAGAGTAAGTGCTTATCCCAGTCCAATCACTGCCATAATAATGCGGCTGGACGTCATAAGTAGCTGTAATAGTATGCAACCCTGACGACAAATCCAGATTGATATACTTTGAATCTGCTCTGAATTGCTCTAAACCAGTATTGGCTGGTATATAGAAGTCAGAAGTCTCAAGCCCGTTATTATCTTCAGTAACCGTTACAACAGGCACCGATTGACCATCGACAGTAATTTCGAACTCATTACTTTGTCCAAATTCATCGAATACTTCAAAAACCAATGGGAATTGAAGCCCTTCACGATTGTTATACAGCTTATAGCTCACTGTATAACCAGCATTATTAGCATCATCTGTAATATCGATATTAACTGTCTCTGATATAACATCGATGGCATTATTAAAATAAGCAGCGCTTGCCCAAGTACCTGAAAAATGTACAGGCTCCATAGACTGACTAGAAACACTCCAACTTAATAAAAATAATCCTAAAGTAATAAAGCGAAACACAACCTCTCCAGAGACTATGAAAGCAAACACAAGTTTAATAAATATCTACTGTGAATGCCATTAAAAAAATCCCAGCAAACCTGAAGTCAGCTGGGATTCAAAATCAATTATAAAGGTTGAAGGCTTTAAACCTTCGACGCCTCATAAATCTCTTCGATAGATGTGTTGATAGTATTAGCAAACTCATCATCACTTTGCTGCTTACTCAGCCCCTCAGTAAAGGCCCGTGAAAAGCTAGCAATCATACCCGGGTTTTGCTTGAGCTTAGCACAAGCATCGCCACGGCTGTAGCCGCCCGATAACGCTACAACTTTTAGCACTTTTGGATGATCAATCAGCTCTTGGTAAAAACCAGCTTCTTCAGGCAGGGTCAGTTTTAGCATCACTTGCTGATCATCAGCCAAACGATCCAGATTGTGCAAAATGCTGGTCTTTAGTATGACTTCACATTCATGCTTTTTGCTACTGTTGATATCGACTTCAGGCTCTACGATTGGCATCAGACCTTTTGAGAGTATCTGTTTTGCCACATCAAATTGCTGTTGCACGACCAGCTCAATGCCATCGACATTCGGCTCATAAATTACTGAGCGCATTTTGGTACCAAATACTGGATAGTTTTTGGCTTTATCGAGTAGCAAATCTAAATTTGGCATCGGACGCATCACTTGGACGCCATTCATTTGCTCAGCCAAACCCTTATCCACTTTTAAAAATGGGACAATATTTTTATCTTCCCATAGATAATTGGCCGTCGGTTTGCCATTGACCTCACGTTCCATAGTATCTTCGAACAAAATCGCCCCAAGCACACGCTCATTATCAAAAGCCTCGCAAGTCATGATACGCGCACGCATCTCATGCACTTGGTCGAACATGGCTTCATCGTTGTCATAATCATCGCCTGTGACACCATAATTCTCTAACGCTTTTGGTGTACTGCCACCACTTTGATCCAGTGCCGCGATGAACCCTGAACCATTTTTAATGCGTTGTAGCTGTTTGTTATATTGGTTTTGATATTCCATTGAGAGTGCGTCCTATTATTATTGGTTGAGGTCAAGTGTCACAAAGTAAATCGCTTTTTATTGGCTAATATTAGCCTTACTGTTTGTAGACAACCTTATCATAGGACGCTCTTTGTGCCTATATCTGATAAGTTAATGCGTTGATAAAATAATTATCACCTATCTTATGAGCTAACTCACTAGGCTGAACGTTTATGCTAAAAACAGCACTGCCACACAGCAAATGGCTAATAATAAACCCAAGACATTAATACGGTTAAGCGACTCCCTAAACACACCAACTCCTATCAAGGTTGCCACTGCAATGACACCGACATTCATGCCGGTAAAGACGATGCTAGGCGACTCGGATAATAATTGATGCGCACGTACATAAGCATAAATATTGCCCATATTGAGCGCACCTAATAACAATCCTACTGCGAGCGCATTCCCCTGCCAGCGCACCCGCGTAATCAGCAAATAAATAAACAGCAATAATCCTGCTAAACCAAAACTGACAAATAATGTCAGAGGAAAAGCAGTGCCCTGCTTGGCAACTTGCTTGAACAAGATATCAATAATGCCATAGCCTGCCCAGACGCCAAATAGCCAAAGCGGTGTATGCTTCGCTTGTCTGCTAATCTGACCCTGCTGTGGACGATAAATCAACGCTCCGAGTGCTAGAAAGCCTAATAACAGTCCAAATATTCGCGTGCCGGTCAGTACTTCACCAAACAATAAAAAAGCCGCGACGATAGGAATAATTAACGATAGCCGCTGAGCCGCATCGGTTGCTACCATTCCCACAGATTCAATCGCCCTTCCAAGGATAATAAATACCGCAGGTAGCAATATGCCAAGCGCAATAATAATCGCCCAAGCACCGCCAAGCGCATTCATGCCACTGACGTCTGGCTTCAATAAAAACCACGTCAGTAGAAAAGCCACCGGATAGCCTGCGACGATGGTCTGGCGTATGTCTATATTCTTCTGTCGTAACACTTTTAGCAATACTGAAACGGCGACACTACAAAGCACCGCAATCGTCAAATATATCATGAGCTACTACCTTGTTAAACTGCCACTTTACGGGGGTACTATTCGCTCATCATTCATATACTGAAGACAAAGCGCGAACTGCCAATTGGGATAAAGCCATAGAATGTAACAAAGTATTTCTTACACAGCAATCTATTTATTGGCTTTTATTCGACTGCTGACAAGTAGTTCGTTAGCCTTCAATTTACAATTAGCATGCAGGTCTGATTGGGAAGTTTGCTAAAATAGTACTCAATCCTAATAACAAAAGTAAAGATTCAAAATAACGAGTAATGTCGTTGATTTTGGCGTACTGCTATTGATGTTTTATGACTGCCTATGAATGCTCTATTTCGATTTTTTGAAACTCGCCTCCCTGCCTTTCCTGAAACCCCTATGCCGCTACCTTCACCCCGTGATGGCATGCTAAAGTTCTTGTGGGCGTGTACCAACGGTTTACGTGGCTGGCTATTGATATTTATGATTTTGTCTGCGGGCATTGGCATCTATGAAGCGATGCTATTTGCTTGGATTGGGAATATTGTTGACTGGCTAGGCGTCTATACACCGCAGAATCTGTGGTTAGAAAAAGGCGATATGCTACTGCTCATGCTAGCCGTCATGATCATGAGTCCGCTATGGATTGCATTGTCATCATTCATCCATTTTCAGACCTTGCAAGGCGTCTTTCCTATGCAAATGCGCTGGCGCTTTCACCAGCGGATGCTTGGGCAATCGATGCAGTTTTATCAAGATGAATTCTCTGGACGTGTCTCAGCCAAAGTAATGCAAACCGCACTGGCCGTACGTGATACAGTCATGACCGTCACCGACATGTTTATGTATGTCACCGTTTATTTTATTACGTCAGGTGTCATTTTATTTAATCTGGACAGCCTATTATTAATCCCGTTTATCGTTTGGCTAGTCTTGGTTGCGCTGACCATTTGGTACTTTATCCCTAAGCTCAAACAAACTGCCATTGTGCAAGCCGATGCCCGTGCTTTAATGACTGGCCGCATTACCGATGCTTACGCCAATATCATGACGGTCAAGCTATTTAGCCACTCACGCCGTGAGCTGAGTTATGCCAAAAATGCCATGGGGCAATTTTTAGGTACCGTCCATGCACAGATGCGCTGGGTCAGTTATTTAGAAGTATCAACCCATATGATCAGTGTGATTTTGGTTAGTGGCACTGCGGCTATTGGCTTATATTTATGGCAACAAGGCGCGGTCGGTGTCGGTGCGATTGCTGCCGCGACAGCCATGGCACTACGTTTGAACGGTTTGACTCGTTGGATCATGTGGCAAACTGCCAGTCTATTTGAAAGTATCGGAACCGTACAAGATGGCATGCGTACCTTATCAGCGCCGCAAAAAATCATTGATAAGCCCAACGCACCCGCTTTGAAAGTCACCGAAGGTCGTATCGTTTTTGATCATGTTGATTTCAGTTATGAGAATGATAGCGATGCGGTCGAAGGCGATAGCTTAGATACAGTGAAAACATCAGCAACGCCTACTACGAAGACTAAATTGCTCGATAACTTTTATTTGGACATTAAACCTGGCGAAAAGATAGGCTTGGTTGGACGCTCAGGTGCCGGTAAATCTACCTTGGTTAATTTATTGTTACGCTTCTTTGATGTTGATAGCGGTAAAATCCTTATCGATGGACAAGCAATTGATGAAGTCACCCAAGAGTCTTTGCGCCAGCAGATAGGTATGGTGACGCAAGATACGTCTTTGCTACATCGGACAGTACGTGAAAATATCGCTTACGGTCGTCCTGATGCAACCGACGAAGAAATTATTACGGCTGCCAAACAAGCGCAAGCATGGGACTTTATTAAAGACTTATATGATGATAAGGGCAATACAGGACTTGATACACAAGTCGGTGAGCGCGGCGTCAAACTCTCTGGCGGTCAACGTCAACGTATCGCCATCTCACGTGTTATGCTGAAAAATGCGCCCATTTTACTATTGGACGAAGCGACCAGCGCCCTTGACTCTGAGATTGAATTTGCCATTACCGAAAGCCTGAATGACATCATGACAGGTAAAACGGTCATTGCGATTGCCCATCGTCTCTCCACCATTGCCGCACTTGATCGATTGGTGGTCATGGATAAAGGTCAAATTATCGAACAAGGCAGCCATGATGAATTATTAAATCTACACGGTGTTTATGCTCGCTTGTGGCACCGTCAAAGTGGCGGATTTTTAGGTGAAGACAGCTAAGTACAACCCTTAATTTTCATTAAAAATCAGACACAAGGAGGTGTGTACATTATGAAAGCATTTGCAAAAAATATTAATATTAGTGGAAAACAAGCGCGCTACTATAACCTTAGCCAGCTTACGCCATCAATACAGTCAAGTACTGCCTCTCGCGTGCCAGCACACTTTTATGGTGGCAATAGTTTTACCGTTGGTACTTATAGTCCCTTATTAAGTGCGCTGGCAACTGACTTCAAAATCAGCTCGCTTGCGCTTCGTGGCTATTGGTATGACAAGCCGCAGCGCCGTCGTCTTACGCGCGAGCAGGATGCTGAGATACTTATTGAATTTTTAGAAAAAACGCAAGACAAACCCATCGTTGGTATTGGTCATTCGCAAGGAGCCACTGCCACTGCCATCGCTGCAGCCCAGCGCCCAGATCTGTTTTCACAGCTATATTTAATAGAGCCTGTGACGTTTACCAAACCACAAGCCAGACTTTACAACCTATTGCCGCGTAAGCTTCTGCTTAGTCGCGAACCATTTAAAAGCACTCTAACCAAACAGTCTACTTGGGCAAGCATCGATGATTATTATGAGAACTTACGTGCTCAACGTGCTTATAGGCGCATGAGTGATGCGCATTTGCGAGTATTTGCAGAGCAAAGTTTGTCCAAAGATACCAATGGCAGTTACACGCTGATATTTGCGCCTGAACAAGAGCTCGCCAACTATTTCGGCGCGCCGCATATCGATACCGCCCTCAAGCAATTAAGCTGTCCTTATACGCTTATCACTGGCAAGCCGACGTTGTTTATTAACCATAAAGTGCGACAACAATGGCAAAAATTCGTCCCTGATGACAGCATCATATCTTTGTTAGATTACGGTCATCTACTGCCGATGGAAGCACCTGAATTATGTGCTCAAGTTATCAATGAGCATTATCATAGTCATAAATGAGCTGAGCCGTCTAAGTGATGACTGACCTTTTTGCGCCTACACCGACTGATAACCTATTGCCTTACGATGGTCAGGTCAATGACTTAGGGGTAGTTATCAATGATGCTAACGCTCTGTATGAGAATCTACTAACCGAGCTACCTTGGCAGTCTGACATCGTGACGTTGTTTGGTAAAACACATGTTACCACTCGCCAAATCGTCTGGATGGGTGACCACGATGTCAGTTATCATTACTCTGGACAGACGCGTCGAGCCATTCCATGGTCAAAGCAGATGTTGCACGTAAAACGACATATTGAGCAGCAATTATCAAGCAGTGGTATCAACGTTGATTTCAATTCTTGCTTACTTAACCACTATCCCTCTGGTGAGGATGGCATGGGTTATCATGCCGACGATGAAAAAGAGCTGGGCGCGCAGCCGATTATTGCTTCTTTATCGCTCGGTGCTAGGCGAAAATTTGTTTTTAAGCATAAAACTATTAGACAAAAGAACAAGCCCGTCAAGGTTGAGCTATATCTTGAGTCCGGTCAGCTTATCGTTATGCATGGCGATACGCAGGATTTTTGGATGCATACCATTACAAAAACTAAAACTGTCTCATCAGGGCGCATCAGCCTCACGTTTCGAAAAGTGCTACCGCATTAAATTAATGTAACTTAATATAAGCTAGAGCGCGTCCTCGTTTTGAAAATGGGGATAAAAATGAGATAAACGGTAGCCAAACAAGGAAAATAGCTGATTAATATCGATATTAACCCGTTATTTGATGCAGTCTAGAAAGATTTAACCATTTTTAGCCCATTTAGTCGCATGCCTTCAGATTAAGCACATACTCTAGCTCACTTTCAAAACGATCTTGCCAAAAGCAGCACCTTTTTGCAGCTCATGATGAGCCGCGACCACTTCAGACAATGGATAGGTTTGCTGAATACGTAGCGTTAGCTTGCCATCTGCAACGAGCTGTAAAACTCGCGCCATATCTTTACCACTACGCTGCGCCTTATAACCCGCTACCTTTAACTGCTTCTGGCTACCTGCCTCTTTGAGTTTATCCACCCAAATCGTTGGTAACACATTGACGCGACCACCAGATTTGAGCACGCTAAGCGCTCGCACGCCTGCTTCATTACCGACCAAATCCAGTAGCACATCTGCCTGTAATTCAGGAAATTCATCGTTTTTGGTATAGTCAATCCAACCTGTAAGCTGATTGGTATCTATTATTTCATCAAGCTTGGCATATTTCTCTGGTGAGCAAATGACGGTCACCTTGATATTGTTTTTAGCCACTTTATCCATGAGCAGCTGAATCAACAAGTGACCCACGCCGCCTGCTGGCGCGTTTATCACCACATGCTCACCATTTTGAATATCTGCAAACTCTACAAACTGTATCGCCGTCTGTCCAATACAAGGCAGCGCACCTGCTTGCTGTAACGTGACAGAATCCGGTACTTTTGCCAGCATGTCAGCATCGACTGCTACATACTCTGCATAACAGCCACCATGAAAAGTCAGGGCAGCGACCTGTGTACCGATAGTAAACTGCTCACTACGACTATCGACCACAGTGCCTGACATATCAAACCCCAAAATTGCAGGCTCATTTTTATCAAACTTGTCTTTTTGAATGGCATCAGCGCCCCAGCCTTTGCCTTGACGCGTTTTGTAATCGACAGGATTGATACCCACGTAAGCAACTTTGACCAATACCTGATTATCTGTTAACACAGGAATGGCCACATCCTCTTGATAGCTCATCACTTTAGGTTCGCCAAACTCACGTATGAGTACGGCATGTTGGGTCGTTGGTAGCGGGTTATGAGAAAGAGTAGACATCGTTATATATCCTTATAGGTATCTATTGCTTTATTTTTGCATTCAATTTTATTTTTAGTGAATAACTTAAGCTTATCTAATAATCATTTATAAATGTGCCAATTCCGCACTGAGCGGCAGATGATCAGACAGTGTCGACCATGGTTTGCCCGTATGCACCCAGGCATTTTTCACTCTTAGATTACGCACATAAATACGATCTAAGCTAAGCACAGGAAGCTTGGCTGGGAAAGTTGGCAGCAGTTTGCCATGACAATGCTTGAAAGCTTCGGTCATACCCAAGCTAGTAGCAAGCTTATCACAAGACATTTTTTTCCAATCATTAAAATCTCCTGCCAAAATCAGTGGTTGATCAGGTGCAATCTCATTACGAACATAGTTGGCAATGGCTTCATATTGCTTGATGCGATCACGCTCAAACAAATTTAGGTGTGCACACAGTACAACCACTGGTACATCCCATCCAACTGGTTGTACTTCGCAGTGCAAGACGCCGCGCTGCTCAAGCTTATTGACGGTGATATTGACGTTATGCTTAGGATCCAATGGAAAACGGCTCAATACCGCATTGCCATGATGACCGTTTTCATACTCTGAGTTTTTACCATAGCTATTTTGCAGCTGTAAATACTCACCAAACCATTCATGTTGCGATTGGTCAGGATATTCGTTGTATTGCATATTGCGCTTAAGATTCTGACCTTGCACTTCTTGGAGACACAGTACATCGGAGCCAATAATATCGAGCGCTTGGGCGATACCTTGTATTTTAACTTGGCGATTCATCGGCGACATGCCTTTATGAATGTTATAGCTGGTTAGCACAAAAGAGGTTGTGGTAGTCATAGAATTAGTCATCATACTTAAAATAAATGGAACATTGGTTATCTCGCCACACTGATTGCAAGTGACGCCTAAATACTGATTTTTGAGGAGCTGATAGCGCTGATTGCTGTAGTAATTTTTCATCAATCTTGTAGTCACCACCGTAATAACCAGTAGCATCAACTGGCTGGTCTGTCTTGGCGTTACAAATTGCAGAGTTACCACGTACAGCAAGTTTTTGCTGCCCTTCGTACATGATTACTTTCATCTCATCATAACTTACGTCACCACGACAACCGAGATAATAAGGCACACTCACTTCGATAACACCGTTATTATTAATATCAGTCACTACGGCGGTGTTTTTAGCGAATTCTGCGATTACATCTAACCCATCGCAGGGTACATAATCATATATTTGCCATACTCGTAAAGCTTCTTGTTCATCTATAACATATAAATGCGTGAAGACCTCTCCTGCTGGCTCGTCAGGGCTATTGGTTGAATTGAAACGCTGTAATTGAACCAAATACTGTTCTCCTACTGTGCCGATCCAAGAACGAATAGCAACAATATCTTTGGTCTTTAGCCTCATTTTATTTTTTTTAGAGTCTATTTGATAATAGTTTTGAATAGAAGGCGGCAATTGACCCCATGATAGATGGCTCACAGATATATTATTCACATCTGTCTCTGCCATACTGAGACTGGAGCTAAAGGCTATCATTGCTGTGACGCTAAATTGCATAAGAGTATTTGGTATGTTATTTAGCATCATTTAACAACCTAAGGCAATCAAGTATAAGTTTTAGATAAAGGCTTAATATATCATCAATGTAAAAAGAGCATTGATTCTTATCGAACCAATGCTCCCATATTATACCTATCTTCTATCAATGGCGAATTCGCAAAGGATTGTCATCAATAGGCACTATCTATCAACTAATAGCGTGTCACCAAAGCAATTGGTTGATCTTCACCCATAATATCTTGTGGCATAAATACTGCTTCGCCACCATTATGAATGACATGCTCAATGATTTCGCCAATTGCATCATCAGTAACGCCTTCTGAAGCCGCATCATCTGCGAGACTCAAAGTCTGTGCCTTTTCATCAATTTTGGCTGATTGTATATAACCACGACGGACATAAAGCGTCTCGCCTGCACCTTGGAAGGCACTGCGGTAGACTTCTTGTAGATCTGTTTGCAACATATTGGCACCGCGTGCTTTATCAATCTCGCCCATGGCAGCTTGATGCAGTGATGTACGATAGCCTTCCACCGCCTCTTGCACACTATTGATAATATGCTGAGCACTACCATCTTCTAAATTGGTCGCATTTGACACTGTGGCAATGATGTTGTCTGGACGATCACAAACTTCTTTATAGTAGCCGATATTTTTAGCATCGCCAACAACGACGAGAGGCATTTTATGCTCACCCCACAGCTCTTGGACACTTTTATCCACCTGATTAAAAAACTCTTTTAGATAGCTGCTTTCATTATTAGACGAGCGATCCGATCCACCATCGCCTGTCGTATATAGACCGTTGTTTTCAATAGGAAATGGGATATTATCCATGTTTTTTTGTAAGTCATCGTCCTTATCGAACTCTCTCACCACGCGATCATTAGACGCTTCAATCAAGCGGGCATTATCACGAGTGAGCACCAAGGTGTAATAATGCACCGCGCTTGCCATATCACGCACCAAATCTCGAGTCGCAAAACGATGTGAAATCACCACACGCTCCGTGGTGTCAATCGGCATACGGATAACTTGCACATCGTCGGTACTGGCAAAAATAGCTAAGGTATCAAGATTTAAGTTGTGATTTAGCTCTTTGGTTTTATCATGAATCTTATCGAGTATAGTAGTCGCTGTGCGCTTATCGTATTCGTTGGTTAAGCGTTCTTCAGCCACTTTTAATTGGTTCTTCAGGGCAATGGGATCTTGATCATTAGCAGGATGCTCACGATGAGTCTTAACAAAGATACTAACCGCAGGGTTGGCTTTGGTTTCACGTAAACTTTTGAGAGTCGCTTTCATTTATTGCTCCTTGTTTTATTATCATTTACTTTTAACATTGTGATTTTTGCTATGAGTCAACTGATTAATAGTTTTTGCTATCAGTAGTACTTAATCTTTTTATTCCGTTGCCTTGATGCTAGCAGTCAAACCTCACTCGCTGTAGGGTTAATTTGCAAGCAAATGATAGCGCTTTGTAAGTAGAACACTCTGTATTGTTCTAAAAGTCTAGCTGATCGGCTTTAAACCCGTTTAATATTCACTATCTTCTCGCTTCACTTTTTATATAGTCAATGATTAGGTTGCATTTTCGTCAAACGAACCCATCTTTTATATAGCTTATCGATAAGACAGCAAAAAAAGAAAAATAACACAAAGCTAATAACGTTCTAAATGTCACGGCAAGCCAATCTCTTATATAAAGCGACGTTTACTCAATAATAATTCATTCACTACGATCAGATATCGGATACTTTTATGAAAACCCTTCCTGCAGATTTACGCCTTGTCGATTTTGACAACGTTTCGCCAAGTACATTACAAAGCCATGTCATCAGTGCCATCGATGCAGCCAATACATTTTTAGATGAGATGAGTGCAGATACTGACAACCATGATAGCGCTGCTAATATCAGTGCTGAGCAAGCGCTGGCCGATGTGATGACTTTTGATCATATTAATCTGGCATTGGATCGCAGTTGGGGCATTTTATCGCACCTGAATAGCGTCATGAGCAATGACGACATTCGTCATGTCCATCATGAACTGCTACCCACACTATCAGCTTATGGCACACGAGTGGGACAGTGTCAGCCGCTATTTAATCGTTATCAAACTATCGTCAATGACACAGCATTTTTTGCGGCGCTTGAGCCTGCACGAGCGCGGGCTATTGAGCTTGCGCTACGCAGTTTTGAGCTGTCAGGTGTCGCATTACCAAAAGATAAACAGGAAAAGTTTGCGGCTATTCAAAGTCAGCTTTCTACCTTATCAGCGACCTTTTCAGACAATGTACTGGATGCCACCCAAGCTTATGCCTTACCGCTGCAGCAAGAGCAATTGGTAGGTCTAACCGAAAGTGGACTGGCGCTACTCGCAGATGTTGGCGAACAGTATAAAGCGCGCGCGCTTGCCAACGGTACGCTCACGCAAGTAGAAGTCGATGCGTTGCCAAGTCCTTATTACGTGGCAAGCTTAAATATCCCTGTTTATCTTGCCATCATGACCCATGCGGATGACCGTGAACTGCGCGAGACCCTATACCGCGCTTATGTCACTCGTGCTTCTGAGTTCGATGCACATACCAATGCCAAAGGTGAGTCGCTAAACAATGCCGATATCATGGGTCAAATCCTGCAATTACGTGAGCAAAAAGCCAAGCTATTAGGTTTTGACAATTATGCAGAAGTCTCACTATCGACTAAAATGGCAGATAACGTAGCAGAAGTAGAAACCTTTTTACGGAGTTTGGACACGCAAGCAACTCCAGCGGCTAAGCAAGACTTAGCTCAGTTGCAAAAGTATGCGCAGGATTATGGTATTGAGGAGTTACAGGCGTGGGACAGTGCGTATGTCGCCGAAAAAGTCAAACAAAGCGAGTTCAGCTTATCGCAAGAAGAAATCCGCCCGTACTTTCCCTTACCAAAAGTGATTAGCGGATTATTTGCCATCGTTGAGCGTCTGTACGGTATCAAAGTCCAAGAGCAAAGTGAATCCGTATCACGCTGGCACGACGATGTCAGCTTTTATCAGTTGTTTGATGCTGATGATAACTTGCTTGGTGGCTTTTACTTTGACTTATTTGCACGCAGTGGTAAACGCGGCGGCGCTTGGATGAGTGGTTTTCAGTCACGTTATACTTACAGTGAAAAAAATCATCAGCAGCTGCCCGTTTGCTTTATGGTCGGCAACTTTACCCCTGCCCTCGATGGCAAACCAAGCTTATTGACGCATGATGAAGTATTGACTCTATTCCATGAGTTTGGTCACGGCTTGCATCATTTATTAACCCAAGTGACAGTCGGTGATGTCGCTGGTGTCAATGGCGTTGAGTGGGATGCGGTCGAGTTGCCCAGTCAATTTATGGAAAACTGGGCATGGGATGCCGAAGGTATTGCGCTGATTAGTAGCCACGTCGAAACCGGTGCGCCCTTGCCTAAAGACAAACTTGCAGCGTTATTGGCGGTGAAGAATTTCCAAAGCGGCATGCAAACCCTACGTCAAATCGAATTCGCACTGTTTGACTTATTGATTCATGCGCATACGCCAGCGCTAGATTATGACGGTATATTAGCCACGCTAAATACCGTTCGAGACGACATTGCTATCATGCAGACACCTGACTACAACCGTTTTGCTAACGGCTTTAGTCATATCTTTGCAGGCGGCTATGCGGCAGGTTATTACTCGTATAAATGGGCAGAGTTGCTATCGGCAGATGCCTTTAGCAAGTTTGAAGAAGAAGGTATTTTTAACCCTGTCACTGGTAAAGCCTTCCGTGAGACTATCCTAGCAGTCGGTGGTAGTTTTCCTGCCAAAACCAACTTTGAAAACTTCCGTGGTCGCAGTGCTAGTATCGATGCGTTGTTACGTCATAGCGGTTTTGCTGATACTAAAAAAGGCAGTGCTGCTGCTAATGCCTCAACAACACATGGGATGATTTAAATGCGCTATCAATCAACGCGACCAAAGCGACAGTTTTTATCCGGTGTTCGCTGCCCTAAGTGTCAAGCGATGGATGCGGTGGTACAAATAAACGTCGTCACCCCAGAACCTGATGAGTATATTGAATGCACATTATGTGGACATAGCGAACATCGCCCTGATCCTGATGCAATCAGTGCCAAAAACCATGCTGAAGACCAAATTGCACGTGATATTATGGCTACTGGTACCAGCGGCACAGTAAAATTCAAACCTTAAATATTAAGCGTCAAGTCTTAATAGCTACCAGCCTATCTAGCAATAGATAGGCTTTTTATTTTGAGTTTGCTATAGTATGGCTACTTATATTTCTAACATAAATCGACTATAGTATGAAAAGCCAAAAAATGCGTCGTCTGTCAACCAGGTCACTGAAAAAAAAGCCCAGTAAGTCACGCCAGAAATGGTTGTCAATTATTATATTAGCGGCATTACTGATTGGCTACTTGGTCTGGAAAAACAATTCAATAGACACTAATACTGCGCCTATCGAAAGTACACCACCGACGACCGAACCAGATAGCGCTACTCAATTAGATGCTACGTCCTTAGGTAATAATGACAATAGTTCAAACAATAGTGACTTAACGTCAAATACTAATGAGACAACCACAGTTAATCAAATACCTAATGCTGATGCTATCTTAAATGCGGCTTTGCCAGAAACAGATAGTCTTGCCAAAGAAGAAATAGATCGCTTAGAAGACGAGCGTAAGCGCTTAGCTGAACAAGAAAAATTGGCTGCTGAACAACTGACGATGAACAAGCAATTAACTGATATGAAAGCAGAGCAAATCGCCCTACTTGAACAACAAATAGCGCAATTAGAAGCCGAGACAAACGGCGACAAACAGTAGCTCATTATTTAGACTTTTATCAAGGGGCTGACAATGGCAAATATACAACTAACCCATGCCCCTATCTTAAATAGTAGCGCGCAGCTGCTTATTCTACCAGTCAATACTGCAGGGATTCTTTTAGATCCTGTTCTCACAAAAGCTAAGACTTTATTTGCTGATAATTATCAACGTTACTATCGTGCATGCCGTGATGGCAGTTTACGTGTTGGCAGCTGCTTACTGCATAAACGCGCGCTTGAGCAAGCTGGTTTAAGTATCAGCAGTAATGGTAATCAGCCCAGTTATATCGCTAATCTTGTGGTATCAAATCATCCTTACCACCCCACACGGTCACAATGGTTAATTGCCGCGTTGAATGATTTATCTGAGCAGCTTATCCCGCTCATCCGTTATCAAGGTATTCGCAGAATTGCCCTAATGGTACGTCCTCTTATTCATAACCACTCACGAAATGATACAGATAACGTGTCCAACGCAGCCAATTTAGCAAACACAGGCTCACTTGCGTTAGACTGGCACGCTGATATCTTGCCGTTACTCATACAGCACCTACAAGATTTGCCTAAAGTTCGAATCGATATTCATCTTCCTAAAGACTTTAATATAGACCAATCACTTTGATATAGACCAGTTACTTTAATAGGATATTCTACTGCAAACAAGATTTTACACCCATAAAAAAACCGCCTTAAGCAATCATGACGAGAGACTTAAAGCGGTTTTTATATGTTGACTATAATAGATATCGATTAGCTTTGCTCGATACCTTTCATAGTCAATTTAATACGACCACGGTTATCGACGTCTTGGACGAAGACTTTAACGATCTGACCTTCTTTTAGGTAGTCAGAAACGTTCTCAACGCGCTCTTCAGCGATTTGTGAGATGTGTACCAAGCCATCAGTGTTTGGCAAGACGTTAATAAACGCGCCAAAATCAACGATACGAGCAACCGTACCTTCATAAGTTTTGCCCACTTCAACTTCTGCAGTCAACGCTTCGATTCTACCGATAGCTGCTTTAGTTGCCGCTTTGTTTTCACCAAAGATACGAATCGTGCCGCCATCATCGATATCGATAACTGCGCCAGTCTCTTCGGTTAGCTGACGAATCATCGCGCCGCCTTTACCGATTACGTCACGGATTTTATCCGGATTGATTTCGATAACCGCATAGTTTGGTGCATGAGCGTTGATTTCAGTACGACTCTCAGGCAATACTTTATTCATCGCATCTAAGATGTGGATACGACCAGCATGGGCTTGCTTAAGCGCTTGCTCCATGATGTCAGGCGTAATACCTTCGATTTTGATGTCCATCTGCAGCGCAGTGATACCATCTTTAGAACCAGCAACTTTAAAATCCATATCGCCAAGATGATCTTCATCACCTAAGATGTCTGATAGTACAGCGAAACGCTCACCTTCTTTAACCAGACCCATCGCGATACCAGCAACTGGTGCTTTTAGTGGAACACCAGCATCCATCAATGCCAAGCTTGCGCCGCAAACAGACGCCATAGATGATGAACCGTTTGATTCAGTAATCTCTGATACCACACGGATGACGTACGGGAAGCGCTCGCTATCTGGAAGCATTGCTTGTACACCGCGACGTGCTAAACGGCCATGACCGATTTCACGACGTTTTGGAATACCTTCACGACCTGTTTCACCAACTGAGAAATGTGGGAAGTTGTAATGCAGCATGAAATGGTCACGAATCGTGCCACCTAGTGAGTCAATCATGTTGACATCACGGCTGTTACCAAGCGTGGTCGTAACCAATGCTTGCGTTTCACCGCGTGTGAACAATGCTGAACCATGCGTGTATGGCAATACACCAACTTGTACGTCAAGGGCACGAACAGTCTCAAGATCGCGACCATCAATACGCGGCTTACCTGACAAGATATTGTCACGAACCGTACGATATTTAAGATCGTTATAGATTTCTTTAAGCTCAGATACGGTATCAGCATAAGTTTCTGACTCAGCATCACCAGCAAGTGCATCAATAATTGACTGCTTGATTTCGTCAAGCTTAGTGTAACGCTCTTGCTTATCAGTAATCGTATAAGCGTCAGCAACTTGCTCACCAAACTGCTCTTTCATGCTGCTGGTAAGCGCTTGATCACGCTCAGGGGCAATATACTGCTGCTTAGCAGTACCGATTTCTTCTGCCATTGAAGCAATGTTATCAATAACGATTTGCTGTTGTTGATGACCATATAATACCGCGCCTAGCATTTGATCTTCTGACAGCTCTGCGGCTTCAGATTCAACCATTAGTACCGCAGACTTCGTACCAGCCACAACCAAATCAAGATCACTCTCTTTAAGCTGCTCAATGGTTGGGTTCAGGATGTACTCGCCGTTGATAAAGCCAACACGGGCAGCTGCGACTGGGCCATTGAATGGTGCATCAGAGATAGCCAGTGCCGCTGATGCGCCGATTAAGGCTGCGATATCTGCAGACTGAGTCTTATCTGATGAAACAACCGTTGCGGTAATTTGAATTTCGTTAACATAACCTTCAGGGAATAGCGGACGAATCGGACGGTCAATCAAGCGTGAGGTTAGGGTTTCGAACTCGCTTGCACGACCTTCACGTTTGCCATAGGCACCTGGGATTTTGCCCGCTGCATACATTTTTTCTTGATAATTAACCGTTAGCGGAAAGAAGTTTTGACCTTCTTTAGCCTCTGACTTTACCACTGCTGCGACAAGTACGGTAACGCCACCCATGTGAACCAAAATAGAGTTTGCTTGACGAGCAATACGACCTGTCTCAATCACAACCTGTTGGTTGCCATACTGAAATTCACGCTTAATGGTGTTAAACATTGTCATATAATCTTCCTAATGTTGACTGACGAAAGTAATATCAGCATTATAAAAAGCTGATATTTTTCATTAAAATTCTGTGTATGTGACTACTAGTGTATATGACTAATAATTGACAGTCTTTCTCTCAGAAATCATCTCAACCAGTGCCAATAACATTACCTAGTTATTCCATATGCCTATCGGTGCTAGACATCGTACTATTGTGTATATTTGGTCATTCAATTTTGGCTTTACTATAAATACTATCAAAAAGACCTTAAGTCAAAAGACTTCGGTGCTAAAAACCCTATAGGCTATTTTTCTGCGCTTTTGAGAGTCAGGTATTAGCGCAGCTAGGTATTCTATAAGCTAAGAAACGGGTATTTTATAAATAGTCACCATATATGTAGTAGATATACTATCAAACTCACAAGGCATTATTTTACAGTGATTTATAGCCATTGACCAATGAATTGCGGAACACAGCAATTATCGATAGAAAACACTTAGCTCTAGGCTCTAGTATTACTGTTTTTACGAAAAATTCTATTACCTACTTGAATTGGTCTTTATAACCAATGCTATCCAAAATCAATCTTGAAAATGAATAAGCATAAAAAAACGGCGTGAAACTATTCCACACCGTTTTTAGAAAAATCTATTTTATCGATAGCAACAAGCAAGTTCCAAGCGATTCAGCAAAAATTCTAAAATAGCACCATATGATGGCTTCTTTTATTTTAGCATCCACTCGTACTATTGTCGTTAGATTAACGACGTAGACCTAACTGGCTGATAAGCGTGGTGTAACGACCAAGATCTTTACCTTTTAGGTAATCAAGCAATTTACGACGCGTATTAACCATACGGATAAGACCGCGACGGCTATGATGATCAGCTTTATGTGCTTTAAAATGGTTCTGCAAATCGTTGATACGAGCACTCAATAGTGCTACTTGAACTTCTGGAGAACCAGTGTCATTTTCGCCACGTTGGTATTGAGCAATGATTTGTTCGCGATCGGTATTAGTTAGCATAAATATCTCCGGCAATGCTAAAAGCTTTAAGACATTCTCGAATTTGAGTAAGATCTAAAGCAGTAGAATAGTAAATAAAATAGCTTGCACGTCATTCAGGACAACCCTGCATTACTAGAGTTGACCTAGTGTACGACAAGCTAATGAGTCATAACGACCATTTAGGATAAGTTGCTATGAGAGAGCACTTAATATAACTATCCGTTTTGGACAGTCTATGAAGCACGATGTCTGATCTCAACCTAATGTAAATGTGACGGTGATTATAACAAAAAACTGCTGAACTAGCAGCAGTTTTTCACAATACTTGTAAAGTCAGATTTATTTTTTATAGTTAAATCACCCGTCAATAGGCAATAGAATTTGCTTATTTCTTGACCTAATCTTCCGTCGCGTTACCGCCTAGTTCATCATCTTCAAGCGGTGCAGCTGTGGTAACTTCTGCTAAACTATCAGGAGTAGCATGCTCGCTAGGATTGATGTCTTCTGCAAGCCTTTCAATCTCTTTTTCTTGCTCATCCATGTTATTCAATGAATTACTCATATTAGCTCCTGAATTATTATTTTTTAAAGTAGCTGTTTTATACTTCTTACATTGAGATACAAATATCGTCAGTGGCATTGAGATGTAGAGATGATCAGCAAATATATCAGTATCACCTTATTATGGATGACACGTTACATACTCTACTTGTCTTCTTTAGCATTTCCTAGGTTGTCCGCAATACGATCTGCTGCGGCTTCATTATCTTCAGTATGATTGTTCTCAGTTTGGCCTTTAAGCGCTGCAGTTGCTGACTCAGAACGTTGTTGCTCAAGCTTGGTATCGTTTGGATTAGAGTTTGACATAATACTATCCTCAGTTACGGTTGTGAATATTTAAGAAATATAAGTAATTAATTACTCAGTAAGTGGGTAGAAAAATTAAGATAATGCCTTATCAATAGCATCAACGAAATTGCTGATATCATCTGGATTACGTGAGGTAATCAAATTACCGTCTACCTGTACTGTTTGATCTACAAATTTTGCACCAGCGTTTTCTAAATCTATCTGCAGCGTATAATAAGCAGTGAGCGTTTTACCTTTGGCAATACCTGTATTGATAAGTGCCCAAGGAGCATGGCAAATGACAGCTAATGGCTTGCCTGCATCATTGATAGCATTGATAATACTATGAGCCTCTTCATTGCCACGAATCGTATCCGCATTGACAGTACCACCTGGTAGTACCAACGCATCATAATCAGAAATGCTTGCGTCTTTTGCAAAAATATCAGCAATAAAGGTGTCGCCTTTGTCTACATCTTGCTGCATGGCTTGCACTTCTTTTTCTTTATTTGTGGTTATAAGAAGTGTCTTGTAACCTTTATCTTTGAGTTGATTATTAACCTCTTCGTATTCTGCTTGCTCGAAGTTATTGTGTAGTAAAAAAGCGATGGTTTTCATGATATTCCTTTTTTCGTTATGAGTGATTTTCTTTTAGTTGTTTTATTATTCATACTTTATTTTTATGAGTCGTTGTTATTATTGGCTGTATAGTCTTCCTCTGACCCACCTTGTTCCTATTAAATATTCTCTTTCGAACCTAGTTTTTGTTTTTGATATATGACTTTTTATCTTATTATTTTTTTATGTTCTTATTCTTAGAGTCTTAGTTCGATTTATTTTTCTATCCAGACTTCCTATCCGGTAGATCTAAAGTACAAAAAAAACAGGTTCCACCATAGGTGAAACCTGCAATAAAATGTGAGGATATGTGATTAGTGTAAACTATTAGTAAGCTAAATCGTGTTTAAACGAGGGATATATAAGAACCGTAACATTAACGCTGGATTAATTTTTTAGGCTGCAATCTACCGTTGAGACTTACGGCACCCAATCCAAGAAACTGACCTTGCTGATTTATCAAACGAATATCAACTGGAATCTCATGGATCAAGGGTTGTTGGTCATCGTCACTACTAACCATATCACTATCTAGTTGAATATCGTTGTTTTCTGACACAGACGACTGATGACTGATACTAGTTGAAATATAGTCGCGCAGACTGTCTGTCAGTTGCTCAAATACATTCAAACGTTGACCCATGTGTATACGCTCACACTGCTCAACCGTCAATACCATCTCAGCTTCAATATTAATGCAAGCATCTACCGGCATCAATTGCTCTTGCCTGTTATCGAACACTAATGCTTCTAAGTCTGGCAAAGTAATCGCATCATTGATTTTAAAATCACCAACCTGCGTACGGCGTAATGCAGTCAAATGCCCTAATGTACCCATCGCTTTGGCGATGTCTTCACCAAGTACACGCACATAAGTCCCTTTAGTACAGGTCACTGTCAATTGAATTTGCTTATGATCAAGTGCTTTTAGATCAATGGCCTTGATTACAATATCTCTAGGCGCTCGTTCTACTTCAATACCAGCACGAGCATACTCATAGAGTTTTTTGCCATCTTTTTTTAGTGCAGAATACATCGGTGGTATCTGCTGCTGAGCACCTAAAAACTGCTGGGCGACTTTGTCTAAAAGTACATCATCAAATTTTGGAATGGGTGCCTTAGCAGTTATTTGTCCATCGGCATCACCCGTATCAGTTTGACCACCAAGTAGAATAGTTGCTTGATAAGATTTATCTGCATCTAGCTGATAATGACTAAATTTCGTCGCTTCACCCATACAGATCGGCAATAGACCGGTTGCCATTGGATCAAGTGTCCCTGTATGCCCCGCTTTTTTACTGTCATGATTTGGCGACTTAAAAAGATACTTCACCTTTGAAACCACTTGCTGTGAAGTCATGCCTTTGGGTTTATCAACTAAAATAACACCCGAGACTTTAGTCTTGTCAGGGTGATTACTAAACTTTTTATCCGCTTGCGTAGATGCGATAGACATAACGACTTTTACCCTTCTACTCTTCGTTTTCTTGCTCGTCAGACTCATTTTCTTCAGTCTTAATAACTGCTTTACTGATTAAATCCATCATGTAATTACCACGAGCAGTCACTTCGTCATAATGAAAACGCAAGCGTGGTGTGGTACGTGTTTTTAGGCTGTGGCTTAATTCGGTGCGCAAAAAACCCGCCGCTTTATTAAGTACTTTGATACTCTCTTCATGATTGGTCTTATTCATGGAATCGTTAAGCTCAGGCTCCATGATGGTGACATAGACATCAGCATATCCTAAGTCAGGACTAACCTTGACGCTGGAAATAGTGACAAAACCAGTCAAACGAGGGTCATTGACTGCATCACGAATGAGAACAGCAAGCTCACGTTGAATTTGGTCGGCTAAGCGTTGTAGACGTTGGTTCATATTGTTACCTTACTTTAATATGGCTTATTTTCACTGATTGATATATTGGCTTATTAACAAATTTTAGGACTAATAGTTGGTAAAAAAGGCCTAGCAGGATGTACCTGTTAGGCCTAAGTACAGCTAGATATTAAGAAGATACTAACCTGCTCAGCTGATTAAGCATATTGCATGATTAGATATCCTGCTATCGAACTGTAACGTTAGATAGTACGTGCAAACTCTTGGATTTCAAAGACTTCGATCTTATCGCCAGCTTCGACATCATAGCCACGAACAGCCATACCACATTCCATACCAGTACGTACTTCATTAACGTCTTCTTTATAGCGACGCAATGATTGCAATTGACCAGTAAAGATAACTTGGTCATCACGCAATACGCGGATAGGTTTGTTGCGATAAATTGTACCTTCAACCACCATACAACCAGCAGCAGCACCGAACTTACTAGAACGGAATACTTCACGAACGTCTGCAACACCAAGGATTTTCTCACGATGTTCTGGCGCAAGCATACCACTCATAGCTGCTTTTACATCATCAATCAAACCATAGATAACGCTGTAATAACGGATATCCATGTTGGCGGCATCTGCTTTGCGACGTGCGGTCGCATCAGCACGAACGTTGAAACCTAACAATACCGCTTCGCTAGATTCTGCAAGTGTCACATCAGATTCAGAGATAGGACCGACGCCTGAGCTAATTACTCTGACTTTAACTTCATCAGTTGATAGCTCATTCAATGCAGAAAGTAACGCTTCAAGCGAACCACGAACATCCGTTTTCAATACGATATTCAAGAATGACACATCACCTTGTTCCATCTGATCAAACATGCTTTCTAAACGCATGGCATTCTGACGTTCAAGTTGACGCTCACGCTCACGGTTGCTTCTAAACTCTGCCACTTCGCGAGCTTTTTTCTCGTCGGTTAAGACTAAGAACTCGCTTCCAGCTGCTGGCGTTTCAGGTAGGCCTAAAATTTCTACAGGGATAGAAGGACCTGCTGATTGAATACGCTTACCATGTTCATCAGTCATCGCACGAACTTTACCGTAATGCTCGCCTGCCAAGACCAAGTCGCCTTGCTTTAATGTGCCTTTTTTAACTAAGACACTAACAACCGGACCGCGCCCTTTTTCAAGTCTTGATTCAATAACCACACCTTGAGCAGCGCCATCTAACGGTGCTTCTAGCTCCATTAGTTCAGCTTGTAGGCTGATAAGTTCTAACAGCTCATCAATACCATCGCCGGTTTTGGCTGAGATGCGAGCCATTGGGGTATCGCCGCCCCACTCTTCTGAAACGACTTCTTTAGCAGTCAATTCATTAAGGACGCGATCTGGATCAGCGCTTGGCTTATCCATTTTATTGATTGCAACGATAATTGGCGTACCAGCAGCACGGGCATGATCAATAGCTTCTGCTGTTTGCGGCATCATACCATCGTCAGCGGCAACAACTAACACAACAATATCAGTCGCCTGTGCACCGCGTGAACGCATAGCACTAAACGCCGCGTGACCTGGAGTATCAAGGAAGGTAATCACACCACGATCGGTTTTAACATGATAAGCACCGATATGCTGAGTAATACCACCTGCTTCACCAGTTGCCACTTTTGTTTCACGAATTTTATCAAGTAATGATGTCTTACCGTGATCGACGTGACCCATGATCGTGACTACTGGCGGACGAGTTTGAACGTTACTGCTACGCTCATCAACGGCGTCTTGTAGATCGTCTTCAACCTTAGTATCACTAACCAGTACTGGATTGTGACCCATCTCTTCAACGAGCAAACTTGCTGTCGCTTGATCAATCGTATCTGACTCACGAGCCATCTCACCCATTTTCATAAGCAATTTGGTGACTTCGCGCGCTTTAACTGCCATACGTTGAGCAAGATCTGCGACTGTAATTTGTTCACTAATCTCAACATCGTAAACAATTTTTTCAACAGGTTTTTCGAACTTATGCTGTGATGCTTGCGTTGAACGCAAACCGTTTTTACGGTTTTTGATTTCACGCTCATCTTGATTCTTACGACGACCACGGCCACGAGCACTAGTACTACTGGTGCCACGCTTAATTTCACGACGTTCTTTTTCAAATGATTCTTCTAAGGCATCACCAACCAAACCTTCTGCTAGTGGCTCATCTTTACGAACTTCAGAAGCAGGCTGATCTGTATATTTTCCAGCCATTTTACGCATTTGTTCAAGCGTACGTTTCTGTGCTTCTTCAGCTTGAGCGCGGCGTGTTTCTGTTTCGATTTCACGTAAACGAGCTTCTTCTTTCTCACGCATTTCGCGCGCTTTACGCTCAACTGCCGTTTCAACTTTCGGTTTCGTCGCTGCAACTTTTTTCTTCGGTTGGTCTTTAGGTTTTACTTCGACAGTGGTTTTGCCACCTTTTTTCACGACCACTGAGGTTGAGATATCGTCGTTTTTATCATCTGACTTTTTGCTAGAGCCTAAGCTTGCACGCATTGCAGCCAAGGTTGCAGCTTGACGTTCTTCAGATTTCTTCTTGGTAGCAGCACGCTCTTCAGCATCTTTAGCAGCACGTTCTTGCGACTCAATCATCGCTTGCTCACGCGCAGCCAACTCTTCAGCCATTTTTTCTGGATCAGGCTTTTCAAATACTTTCTTTTTACGCACTTCCACATTGACGCTCTTAGATTTACCTGAAGAGCCGGTCACGCGCGCAGTGCTAGTTGTCTTAGATTTAAGACTAATACGACGCTTTTCTTGCTGACCATGACTTTGCTTTAAATACGTCACCAACTTCTCTTGCTCAAGCTCAGTGACTAGGTCACCCTCTGCACGAGCAGGCAGTCCAGCATCTACCAATTGCTGTTGTACAGCACTTGCGGTTTTGCCTACCATATCTGCCAGTTCTTTGACGGTCTTATCTGCCATTTATTATCACCTACTGTCTATTATTTGCTATATGTTCAATTCAGTTGTTGGCTACAAATGATTGGGGTAAGGCTGGTATTGGTACTGCGTTCATACCAGCACTTTATTATCGATAGCATATCACTAAAAGACAGCGATATGCAGTTACCGCTTATTCATTGAACCAAGATTCCCGAGCTTTCATGATGAGTTTTCCTGCGGTTTCAGAGTCTAAACCTTCGATATCTTCGAGATCGAAGACTGCTTGTTCTGCCAAATCATCAACGGTAATAATGTCTTTTTGTGCCATTTTATAAGCCCAATTGACTGTCATACCTTCAAGCTCTTGTAGCTCTTGACTTGGCTCTTTCATGTTCTGTTGTTTGACCAGCTCATCAGCGATGACGACTTCTTTTGCACGCTCTTGAATCATCTCAATCGCTTCATCGTCTAGACCTTCGATATCATAAAAGGTTTCAACTGGTACGTAAGCCACTTCTTCAATACTGGTAAAACCAATATCGACAAGTGCTTGCGCTAAGTCTTTATCCACTTCTAAACGTTCATAGAATAATTCGATAAAGGCTTTCGATTCGTTTTGTTGACGCTGCTGATATTCTTCTTCTAGCATCATATTAAGCTTATAACCCGTTAGCTCAGACGCTAGACGTACGTTTTGACCTTGTGAACCGATCGCACGCGCCAACTGATCGTTGGTGCTAAAGATAATATCAGCCGTTTGCGTATCTTCATCCAAGATGATGCTACTGACGTCAGCTGGCTCTAAAGCACTGATAATGAACTGTGCTGGATCATCTGACCACACCACAACATCAATGCGTTCGCCATCAAGCTCCTGCTGTACGGCTTGGATACGTGTACCACGCATACCAATACAAGCACCAACTGGATCGATACGATGATCGTTGGTTTTCACAGCTATTTTAGCACGAGTACCCGGCAAGCGCGCGACGTTGCGGATTTCAATAATTTGTTCGGCAATCTCAGGTACTTCTTTTTGCATCAATGCTGAAAGCATTTCAGGATGAGTACGAGACAGTAGCAACTGAGCACCGCGGTTTTCACGGTTGACATGATACAAAATGGCATTGATACGTGATTTTGCACGTAATTGCTCACGCGGCAGCATCTGATCACGTGACAAATAGCCTTCGGCATTGTCACCTAGATCAATGATATAGCCATCACGAGTCTGCTTCTTGACTTCGCCATACATCATCTCGCCAACACGTGGCTCAAAAGCATCTGCTACTAAATTACGCTCAGCTTCACGAATCTTTTGGATGATGACTTGTTTGGCTTGAGTCGCAGCAATACGACCAAACTCAATCGATTCAATCTGTTCTTCTTTGACATCGCCGATTGACCATTCTTCTGGATCAAGATCGCTGATGGCTAGCTGACAAGCAGGCATTTCATGGTCTTCATCTGCAACCACTGTCCAGTAACGATAAGTATCATAATCGCCCGTTGTACGGTCGATAGCAACCCGTACTGCCACTTCTGGCTGTTCGGTGTATACTTTTTTCTTGGTCGATACCACCAAAGCGTCTTCTATCGCTTCAAAGATATCTTCAGGATTTAAGCCCTTTTCATTACTGACAGTTTCTACTACCGTTAAGATTTCACGACTCATGCTATACCTGTCCTATCATTTTTAATTGACTTAAATTTTATGATTTATGTATTGCTATTATATTTTCACCGTAAGCTATATAAGCTGTTTGGATATTAAAATGCTGATGGATGATTTATTACTTCAAGTTGTCAAATCAAACCAAGCTGTACAAAAGCTTAGGCATCTTCATAAATCAAATTGGCTTTATCAATATTACTCAGCGCAATCTCAAACTGCTGACCATCGCTTGATGTCAGATTTAAGACATTTGCATCGATACTATCTAAAGTACCTGTCGCTTTGCGGCGTTTTTGATCACCTTCACCAATCGCTTGTATTAAACGCAAGCTGACGGTTTGACCAACATAGGCATGCATCTGCTCATCGGAAAAGAATGCACGGTCAAAACCTGGTGAAGAAACTTCTAAGATAAACTCACCAGCAATCGGATCATGAACCTCAAGAATACCGCTCACTTGATGGTTCACTGCTGCACAGTTTTCAATGGTTACTTGTTTATTTTGGGCCTGCTCTTCTGGCAACGCCTCAATATAAATGCGTAATAAAGAGCGATTGCCTTGCGGTGCAAACTCGATACCCCATAATGCCACATCGCAAGCCGCGACGGCAGGAGCAATAATATTGGTCAGTTCTGTAACTTTGGTTGAAAGCTTCATAATCTATTTATCTTTTCCTATTCACGTATCTATCGTACTTAGTAAACCGCGTAATTGTCGCTCACTCATGGAGTTTATTTATTAGTAAGAGACACAGTCATTATATTATCTTAAATCACAAACATATTATTTTATATGACATGCGCTTATATAGGGATGAGCACAAAAAACATCAAGCTCAGCCAGACAATGCTTTTATTATTCACAAAGCAGTACTATCGATAAAGGAGTGAGTAATAAAGGATAGTGTGCTTAAGAAGCAGCGCGCCGATAGCGGCAGGTGACAACCAATAACGAATAATATCGCACTCTATAGAACTAGAGCTTAGCATAAGTAGGATAGATACCGCGATACCACTGACCGTCAGATACAAAAAAACCCACAAACATAATGGTGGGCTAATCGTTACTGACAAATTTAGTGTACAAAACATCAGTATAAAAAGTGGTAGCGGGGGCTGGATTTGAACCAACGACCTTCGGGTTATGAGCCCGACGAGCTACCAGACTGCTCCACCCCGCATCAATCTATGGTGCGTATTATAGGGGGGTTTTATATAAGTGTCAATCTTTATTTTAAATAAATTAAACTAAATTTCTTACCTATATTACTAACGCCGCACTTAATACGTTACAACTTTAAAAACTTGGTGCGATTGGGGGGACTTGAACCCCCACAGCTTGCGCCACCACCCCCTCAAGATGGCGTGTCTACCATTCCACCACAATCGCATTTTTCACTGCTCTACTATTACTATCTACTCTATCATAATAGATGCTTAAGGTAGGCATCGATAGGATCAGACTGCTAAAACAGAAAAGCATTGTAAATCTAACGCCTCAAAATAGCAAGAGCTGCCTCAATTAAAAGGCAATGACTAAAGACAGCTATTAAAGGCAAGTGTCTTTAAAATACAGTTATTGAGGATTCTGTGTCAATGGACGCGGCGTTTGTGGTGCTGACACAGGTGCATCTAAACGGAACTGATCTTCAGCCTGTTTGCGCGCGTGAACGGCTAGCGTCATACTGGTGATAAAAAATATCACTGTTAAGACTGCTGTCGCACGCGTTAAAAAGTTCGCTGTTCCTGCCGCACCAAAGACCGTACCTGACGAGCCAGCGCCAAAAGAAGCTCCAGCGTCTGCCCCTTTACCATGCTGTATCAAAATCAAGCCGATCATGGCAATCGCCACGATAATATGCAGGGCTAATATAAACGTAAACATGGTGGCCTCTTTTGCCGCGTAATGACGACTGATAACGGAAAATAAATCTTACGGTTAATAGGAATAGCAATTGACGGGTAATGCTGCCAAATCGATTATATAAATAAGGCGCATTGTACACGATTGCAAGGGCACTGTTAAACCTACTTTTGCCAACTGATAAAGACATTTTATAATCGAGACTGCCATGAAATGCACGTTTTATCTCTATTAACTAGTCTTTAGCTCGACTAAAGGCATTGGCAATTGCCAAAAAACTCTCTACCTTTAATGATGCGCCGCCAACTAATGCCCCATCAATCATAGGATCTGCAGCAAAGCTATCAGCATTGTCCGCATTGACACTACCACCATATAGCACACTCATTACCTTTAGTGATTCTGCAAAGCCTGTGATGGTTTGCTTAATATGCTGATGCGTTTGACTGACTTCGCTCACGGTTGGGACTTTGCCAGTACCAATCGCCCACACTGGCTCATAAGCAATGATCAGTCGATTAGATAGTGATGATATGAGATCTGGTTGGGTAGTAATTACTTCTTTTATGACTGATAACTGAGTGTCAATTACGTCAAGGGTTTGCTTATCATCATATTGAGCCTGAGTTTCACCAATACAAAATACCACGCCCAAACCTTGGGTGAGTGCGTGAGTCACTTTTTGCAATAACGTATCGTGAGACTCGCTATGATACTGGCGACGCTCAGAATGACCCAGTATCGTCCAAGTTGCCCCAGCGTCTGCTATTTGCTGTGCTGAGCATTCACCCGTATAAGCGCCAACACTGGCACTATGCGCACTGACGTCTTGCGCTGCACTCAATATCGAACTACCGGCTAAACGCGCACTGACAGCTGCCAGATGAATACAGCTTGGTGCCACCATCAACTGACAGCGACTACTTGACCGTTCTGTGTCGGCTTGCTCTTTAGCATCAATCGTAGTCAACAAATTATTCAACAATAAATCGACGTCGTGACTCGTTGCTGGATTTTGTTTCCAATTACCAATTACCCAAGCTTGCATACTCATCTACCTTGTTTCATCTATTCTTGCCAATTTGGCTAATATGCGCGCCAGTATAACAAATAATTCTCAAGTGCTATAGTATGCTGCCACCAGCAGAAAAACAGACAGTCAGTGCGAATATTTACTAGGGCGTGTCCTCACTCTAAAAAATTATGATAAAAATCAGATAAATTACTGTTAAACAAGGAAAGTAGCGCAAATATTATCGAGATATTGATAAGCTATTTGACGATGTTTGGCAAAATTCAACCATTTTCAACTTATTTAGAGGATAGTCTATTAAATTGAGGATACGCTCTAGACATTGTCTCAAGCTATGATTTTTTGGGTCAAGCACTCAATCGTCCATATAAAATCTTTAAACTAAAGTAATGTTTTATAGTATTGTGTCTATATATAACAGAACATTATCACCAATCTAACGACCAAGCTACTGATGACCTACACTATTAAAACGCTTTCTCTGCTAGATCTCTTGTAAGAGCATCTCTGCATTGACTGTTATTAATGATAGCCTAAAGGCTAACAATGACTTATAGCAGGTCTCTGTTAAAAATTATAATAGTAAGTGGCTCTCAGAAGTATATGGATTTCAGACAAATATATAGCATATTGGGTATTAAGGAGAAGTCGTAATGTCTATCACCACGAGCAAGTATGGTGGTTTAGCGCACCAGCTAATCAGCGAAGGTATCGTCAGCGAAGCGAATATGAAAATCGCGCAGACCGAATCGCAACAGCAACAAGTAGGACTAGTGCCCTACCTAGTCGATAATAAATTGGCAGATGCTTATCATCTTGCACAGATGTTGTCACAAGCTTTTGGTGATCCTCTTTTCGATCTTGATGCCTTACATATTGATGTCATTCCAAAAGACTTAGTGGATGAAAAAATCGTTCGTAAATTTAATGCGTTGCCACTATTCAAGCGAGGACAGCGTTTATTCGTCGCGTTGAGTGATCCAACTCGTGTGGATGCAATCGACGCTATTGCTTTTAATTCACGGCTGTCTATTGAAACTATTGTCGTCGAAGAAGATAAGTTAAAAAAGCGTATTGAAAGTCTTTACGCTGATACCATGCAAAATTTTGATAGCTTCTCTGATAGCGATTTAAATATTGGCTTTGATGAAGGTGAAGAAGAGGAAGGCGAGACCAAGCTTAGTGATAGCGTCGAGGAAGCACCCGTTGTAAAATTTGTCAATAAAATGCTGGTTGATGCCATTCGTATGGGCGCCTCTGACTTGCACTTTGAACCCTATGAAAAAACCTATCGCGTTCGCTTTCGTGTCGATGGGGTGATGCAAAAAATGGCCAATCCACCCGTACAACTGGCTGGGAAAATTGCGGCCCGTTTAAAAGTCATGTCGCAGATGGATATTTCAGAGCGCCGTGTGCCACAAGATGGACGTATCAAGCTCAAGATATCTAAAGATAAAGCCATCGACTTTCGAGTAAGCTGTCTGCCTACCCTATTTGGCGAAAAACTTGTACTTCGTATTTTGGATCCTTCTTCAGCAATGTTGGGTATTGAAGCGCTCGGTTATGAACCTGATCAGAAAGATATGTTTTTAGAGGCACTGCATAAACCACAAGGTATGCTGCTTATCACGGGACCAACTGGTTCTGGTAAGACCGTGTCGCTTTATACTGGTATTAATATTTTAAATACTGGCGCGACCAACATATCCACTGCTGAAGATCCAGTGGAGATTAACTTGGAGGGGATCAATCAAGTCAACGTCAATCCAAAAGTGGGTCTAACTTTCGCAAATGCCCTCAAATCTTTTTTACGCCAAGATCCTGATATTGTCATGGTTGGTGAGATTCGTGACCTTGAGACTGCTGAAATTGCAATTAAAGCAGCGCAAACAGGGCATATGGTGCTCTCAACCCTACATACCAACTCAGCACCTGAAACACTGACGCGGCTGCGGAACATGGGTGTGGCCTCCTTTAATATCGCGACTTCAGTGAACTTGGTCATTGCCCAGCGCCTAGCACGACGTTTGTGTAAAAACTGCAAAAAACCTATTAATATCCCTAAGCAAAGTCTGCTTGAGCTCGGCTTTACAGACGCCGATTTGGACAATCCAGACAATATCATTCACGAGCCAGTAGGCTGTAATGAATGCCGTGAAGGTTATAAAGGACGAGTCGGTATCTACGAAGTCATGAAAGTCAGCCCTGATATCTCACGCATCATTATGGAAGATGGTAACGCGATAGATATCAAAGACGCTGCACTCAAAAATGGCTTCCGAGACCTGCGTCGCTCTGGGATTTTAAAAGTCTTACAAGGCGTAACCAGTATTCAAGAAATGATGCGCGTTACTTCTGAGTAAGCATACTGGCTATGCGCATGTTGCATACGCACAAAAAAAAGACACTGCTGATCACTAAAGAGAAACGTTTGAAGTGACTAAACCAACTACTTTTTAATCTTCAGCTATCTAAAAAGCAGTCTTTGTCAGTGCGATGGTGAAAAGTATAGTCGAAAGTTCAGAACCACTCTTATATGAGTAATGCCATTATTTATATGAGGAATTATATGATGGGTGGTAATCGTACATACTTTTATAAATTAGCAATAATCCCTACCAGATATACTTAAATATAAAACAGAGTTATACTGGTTTTTTACGTTAAAATAAAGTATGCCTTTTTATATAATGAGTCAGGCATCGTTGTACATCTTTGCAATATCTATATTAGACAATATTTTGAGGGTAGTAACATGGCAAAAGCGAAGACCGACATGCTGTTAGACTTTGTCTATGATGGGGTGAATCGACGCGGACAAAAAGTAAAAGGGGAGACTACAAGCCGTAGTTTAGAGTTGGCAAAAGCGACTTTACGCAAACAAGGTATCAGCGTCAAAGGTATCAAGAAAAAACCGAAGCCGCTTTACACTTTCAAGAAATCCATCAAACCTATTGATATTGCTATTTTTTCTCGGCAAATGGCGACTATGATGAAAGCGGGCGTGCCATTGACCCAATCCTTTGAGATTGTTGCTGACTCACTTGACAATCCCAGTATGAAAGATCTGGTATTACAAATAAAATCGGACATTGAAGCGGGTGGAACCTTTGCTTCAGCGCTACGCAAGCACCCGCGTTATTTTGACGATCTGTTTTGTTCACTCATCGATTCTGGTGAGCAGTCAGGTGCACTGGAAACCATGCTTGAACGCGTTGCTACCTATAAAGAAAAAAGTGAATTACTTAAAGCCAAAATTAAGAAAGCAATGAAGTACCCTATCGCCGTTATCGTCGTTGCTATTATTGTGACTATCATCCTGCTAATTAAAGTAGTACCTGTATTTTCTGGTTTATTTGAGTCTTTTGGTGCAGAGCTGCCTGCTTTTACCCAAATGGTTGTCAATATGTCTGAGTGGATGCAGGCGTGGTGGTTTATTTTAATTATCATTATCGGCGGTACTATCATTGGCTTTTCAGAGACGAAAAAACGTTCTAAGAAATTCCGTGACTTCTTAGACCGTGCGGTTTTAAAAGCACCAATATTTGGCAATATTGCCTATCAAGCTATTATTGCTCGTTTTGCTCGTACACTATCGACGACCTTTGCTGCGGGCGTGCCACTTATTGATGCCCTCGACTCTACAGCTGGTGCCACTAATAATGTTGTATTTTATAATGCCACTCAGCAAATCAAAAATGATGTTTCTACTGGTCAACAATTACAGTTTTCAATACGCTCGACCAACCTTTTCCCAAGCTTAGCCATTCAAATGGTTGGCATTGGTGAAGAATCCGGTAGTTTGGAAGAGATGTTAGACAAAGTTGCCGTCTACTATGAAAATGAAGTAGATAACGCTGTTGATGGATTGACCAGCTTGATGGAACCTTTGATTATGGCAGTCTTAGGCGTATTAATCGGTGGCTTGGTGATTGCCATGTATTTACCGATTTTCCAGATGGGCGCAGTAGTAGGCTAAAAGCTAACTAAAGGACAGCTTGTTCATGCAATTTATAGAGTTATTACAAGATAATATGCCTATCGCTTTAGGCATATTCGGCCTATTAGGTCTTTGTGTTGGCAGTTTTTTAAATGTGGTGATTCACCGTATTCCACTGATGATGGTTTATAGCTGGCGACAAGAGTGCAGCCAGTTTATGTCAGAACAAGCAGACATGCCTCGCGAACACACTTTGCCCCTATCAAATATCGTAGCAGCTGACCAGCCGATTACTTTGAGTCGACCAGCCTCACGCTGTCCTCATTGCGCCCACAAAATAAAGTGGTACGAAAATATACCGTTAATTAGCTGGTTAATACTACGTGGCCGTTGCTCAGAATGTAAAGCAGCGATTGGACTGCGTTATCCACTGGTTGAGCTAGCAACAGCCCTACTATCAATGTTAGTAATTTATCAGTTTGGCGTAACTGCAGCTGGCTTGTCAGCCCTGATTTTGGTATGGACGCTGGTTGCATTAACTGGTATTGATTTTGATACCCAATTACTGCCTGATCGCTTGACCTTTCCATTAGCGGGTTTAGGATTAGCAGTGAATTCACAAGGCTGGTTTGTCTCACCTACCCAGTCAATTTGGGGCTTATTGCTAGGATTTTTGTCATTGTGGATAGTGGTTAAGATATTTTATCTAATCACTAAAAAGCATGGTATGGGGCAGGGAGATTTCAAATTATTGGCAGTATTAGGTGCTTGGCTTGGGCCCATGATGTTGCCATTGATTATTTTATTGTCTTCTCTATTAGGCTCAATTGTTGGGATTATTTTGATGAAGAAACAGGGTGAAAGCAAGCCGTTTGCCTTTGGTCCTTATATCGCTATCGCTGGTATTGTTGCTTTATTATATGGCTCAGATATCGTCAACTGGTATCTCGGCATGTATACTTACTAAATTGTTCTAGAAAGTATTTCGGTCGCTCCTTTTTAAACAGACACCAAATCTTAAAATAGGCACCAAAATACTTTCTTAGCTTATAACCATCACTGTCATTATATCGAGCAGATAAGTCATTATTATGTCAAAACAAGCATCTTCACCTTATTCTCATAAGCCCCAGACCCCGCAAAAGAAAAGTAAAACCTTAGTAGTTGGCTTAACGGGTGGTATCGGTAGTGGCAAGTCCGCTGCGAGTGCTTGGTTCGCTGAGCAAGGCATTGATATTATCGATGCGGATGTGATTGCCCATGAAGTCGTCGCTAAAGGTAGCAACACTCTGCACAAAATCCAGAAAAAATTTGGTGATTGGGTGTTGAATAGTGATGGATCAATGGATCGAGTGGCAGTAAGAACGCACGTCTTTTCACATCCTGAGGCATTGATTGAGTTAGAAGCAATCACTCACCCAGCGATACGCGAAGCAGCAAAAGCACAGTTAGCAACCAGTACTTCGCCTTACGTGATACTGTCAGCGCCTCTACTTATTGAAGCAGCAGAAGCAGGGCTTGCCAATTTATGCCAACGTATCTTAGTAATGGATGCCACCGAGGATACGCAGATTGCGCGTGCCAGTCAGCGCGACGAACAAAGTATACAAAAAATCAAAGCCATCATGGTGAATCAGCTGAGCCGCGAAGAGCGCAATCGTCATGCAGATGATGTGGTGCTCAACGAAAGTGATCTTGCGGCTCTGTATGTGCAACTAGCGCCATTACACCAAGAATATCTTAAGCTTGCCCAGCAGCTAAAGTACGCTGTCGATTGACTTCATACAGCGCCATACCAGTGGCAACACTCACATTTAGACTTTGAAGGTTGCCATGCTCATTTCCTGACATCGGAATATACACCAGCTCATCACAGCTCTCCATAGTCAGGCGACGCATCCCCTCACCTTCTGAACCCATGATAATGGCTGTTTTGCCAGTCAGATCAGCGGCATGAATCGGTTTGGCATCTGCATTAAGCGCTGTACCAAACACAAACACCCCAGCATTTTTGATTTGCGTGAGCGTACGTGCCAGATTGGTAACACTGATAATCGGCATCATCTCTGCTGCACCGACCGATACTTTAGCCACTGTTGGTGTCAGACTTGCCGCATGATGTTTCGGACAAACCACGGCATCCACACCCATCGCCACTGCGGTACGCAAGCAAGCACCAAAGTTATGCGCATCCGTAATTTGATCCAAGACCAATAATAAGCATTGGTCACGCCCAGCAAGGGTAGTAAGCAAGCCTTCATCAGCAAATCCTAAAGGACGCGCATTTAGCACCACACCTTGGTGCTGCGGGCTGCCACATAATTGCGTGAGCTTGTCTTTTTGCGTGGGTTGGATACTGATACCATTGTCACGTGCTTGCGCCATGATCGCTTGTACATGGCTATCAGTCTCACGACCTTGCTGCACAAACAAGCTTAGCCCATCTAAAGGACGATATTCGAGTAAGGCATCAATCGCATGAATGCCATAAAAATAGGTAGGTTTTGCCATAATAGGCCTATTGAGTATAAAGTGGGTATCGCGCTATATGATAAAAACTAGGCGATAAAAAGAGATGACAGTAATTGTATCAATAAATGGATATCTGCATATAAATAATATCAGCAGAAAAAGAAAAACCTTACCAATTCGATAAGGTTTTTCTTTTTTTGAGTAAAAGGCTTTTTGCTGTCATCAATTACTTAATAACAGCTTTAGCAAACTTACCCTTCTAAGTGACAGATATATTGAACAATTTCTTCTGTTCGCAGATTAAAACCACTATTGCCTTCAACCACGAATGATTGACCAGCGCGGTAATAGCTGAATTCTTCGTCACCATTAATTTTGACCTCACACTCACCGCCTGTGATCTCGATACGCTCGGAGGTATTGGTGCTAAAATGATAATGCTCAACCAAATTATCACAAGGCAAGATAACGCCCAATGTTTTATGTCGACCATCTTCGAACATAATAGTGTGGCTTGAACAACGACCATCATAAGATACCGTCGCTTGAGCATTAACTGTTACATTAGTAAATTGCGCCGCTGTCATAGTGGCTTCCTTATCAAATAATCATTACGAAACTAAAAAATAAGTAATTGGTTAGAGTACCGCCAGAGTTGCATCGTTAACCGACACCTCTGTACTACGTACTGTATCCTTCTATACTAGATATCTGTGTGCTAAAGCTAGCCACAGGTTCTATGAAAATACTTTAGAATAATGACCGAGTGGCATACTCTTCCAACTATACGCCTATCATTTTACAAAATTATGACTCGTTATCGTATATTACACTGCACTAATCTAATCAGAAGAGTTTATCATTATGTGAGATTATGCTACCACATTATATCTATAAAGTTTGTTAAAGCGACTAGGAAAATGCTGTTTGATGCGAATCTTAAACTTATTTACTCACCTTTTTTGAGTCAGCACCTGATCGCTACAATTGGACTATTTTTATAAGTCTAATCCGCAACCATACTTAGTACACAGCCATCATTTTGATAGGCTTAATCATCTTAATGATTGATATTGTGAATATTATGATGATGACTCATAGCCAGTTTTTGACAGTTTTATGGTAATCTTCCAACAATAAAATCTATTATACATCGCTTGAAAGTTTGTATTTAAGCGCGTTTAACACCATACTATTTGCCTATAATAGTTATCTCATTAACACGGTTGAATGAATAATTTGGTTCCCTTATCTACCCTATTTTATATATGGCTTCTTGAGATGTATATGAAGTCTATTGTCTGTCATGAGAGGCATTGATGCTAGTATCATTAACTTTACATCAGTTTGCGTTGATTGCTCAGCATGAGCTGAGTGTAGCTGAAGGCTTCAATGTCATCACTGGTGAGACCGGTGCTGGCAAGTCATTATTATTGGATGCGCTGTCTTTGTGTGTTGGCGAGCGCGCAGACAGTGCAATGGTCAGACACGGGGCGGCGCAAGCTGATATTTATGCGCAGTTTGATGTGGAGCATAACAATGTCATCGCTGAGTGGTTCGCTAAAAATGATAGAGCACTAGAAGAACCCGAAGTCCTCATTCGTCGTCAGCTCAGTAATACTGGACGCTCAAAAGCTTGGTTAAATGGCACGCCTGTCAGCTTGGCGGAGCTTAAGAGCTTAGGTGCATTGTTAGTTAATATCCATAGTCAACATGCTCAGCAAGCGCTCCTCAAGCCTCAGTTTGTAGTGCAATGGCTCGACGAGATGGCGCAAATTACGTCTCTAGCTTTACAAACTGCCAGTAGCTATCAAACCTATCAGCAGCTCAAACGCCGTGCTGAAGACATTGCGAGCCGTGAGGCTCATCGCCAAGACCGTATTCAACTATTGCAAAGCCAACTTGCTGATATTGCGCCATTATTGGCAGTTGATTATGCAGAAGTCGAAGCGGAGCACGAAGAGCTGTCTAATATCGAAGCTTTGATGATCGAGGCCAGTCATGGCTTACATCTTCTTGATAATGACACGGATGAGCCAGACGTCATGACCTTGCTTGGGCAAGCGATCAAGCTTTGTGATAACCAAATGAGTGTCAGCCAAACTTTTGAGCAAGCCTCCGAACAGCTGCATTTAGCACAGCAACAAATTACTGAGGTAACAGGCTTACTGTCAGATTATGCTGAGCAACAATTGCCTGATCCTGAGCGTTTGCAGACATTAGACAGTCTTATCAGCTTAGGACATCGCTTATCACGTAAACATAGCTTGCCAACGAGCGACTTAATCGATGAAGCAAAGGGCTGGGAAGCGCAATTAGAGCAGCTAGAAAACGAGCCAAGCAGTGATGCGATGGCGGCACAAATTGAGCAGGCTTGGCAAGACTATCTTGCATTCGCCACTCAGTTAAATAAAGAGCGCTCGAAAGCCGCGCCGATCGTCAGCAAACAATTAATGCAGCAACTACAACCGCTCGCGCTACCCAACGCCCGCTGCGAGTTTGTCTTTACCAAGAAGGCCGAGCCGAGCCACTATAATGCACAAGGTTGCTATGATATTGATTTATTATTTAGCGCCAACGTCGGTATGCCTATGCAGCCATTACATAAGATTGCCTCAGGCGGTGAGCTGTCACGAATGGCACTGGTGATGCAAGTACTGCAAGCAACCAATGCCGATAATAATGCCGCAAAACCTATGCTGGTATTTGATGAAGTCGATGTCGGTATCAGTGGCGGTACGGCGCAAGTGGTCGGTGAGCTACTGCGCGCACTTGGGCAGACGCAGCAGCTACTGGCCATTACTCACCAAGCACAAGTCGCGGCGCAAGCACATCAGCATATCTTGGTACAAAAACATCATGACGAGCAGACCGAAAGCGAGCTATTAATACTGACTGATAGCGCGCAAGTCGACGAGTTGGCACGCATGTCTGGCGGTGTGATCATCACTGACGTCACTCGCGACCATGCGCGTAGCTTATTGACCGATGTGAAATAAAGGCTTGGTCATTCATCAACCAGTTGTGCAGCGCTGTGTCTCATCACTGCTAAATATTTGCTTTGGTTGATTTTCACCTCAGTATCGCCATATAGTGGTGTGTCATTTCTGTTATTTTACCTTCAATATTAGGGTGCGTTTGTCTCTATGTCTAAAGCCAATTTGACCCATCATTTTTTAATCGCGGCACCAGAACTGTCAGACCCACGGTTTGAGCAGGCGCTGATCTATATTTGCCGCCATGATAAACACGGTGCACTCGGTCTGATGGTCAATCGTCCATTAGAGCAGGCACGCGTGGGCAAACTGCTAGAAGATTTAGACATTGAAGTGACGGATGCGCAAGTGATGGAAGATGTGGCATTAGAGGGTGGCCCGATGTATCCAGAGGTTGGCTTTGTGCTGCATACGGGTCAACCAGAATGGGCATCGTCTTTTGCAATTTCAGAAAACGTCTGTATTACCACCAGTCAAGATATCCTTAAGCGTATCGCCGCAGGTCAAGGCGTTGGGCATTATCAGCTGTGCTTGGGTCATGCCAGCTGGGGTAAAAAACAGCTCGATCAAGAACTAAATAATGGCGATTGGCTTGTCTGCCCTGCTGATCTGAATTTATTGTTTGATACACCATTCGAAGAACGCTGGCAAATTGCCGCGGATAAGATTGGGGTGAACTTTGATTACCTTAGTAGCGATATTGGTCATGCTTAATGATTGGCTACGGTTGCTAAAGTATCCTTTTAAATTAAAGCTGCATTTAAATTAAAGCCGTTAAGCTAAATGAATCACGCCCAATAGAAATAGGAAGTATGCATAATGATGGTAGAGTCTGATACGAGCATTGAAATCGAAACTGCTGACACTACTGTGGCGGAACCTGCTATTAAGCCTCATCTTATTTTGGCGCTCGATTACGGGGTAAAAAAGATGGGCATGGCGCTGGGTAACACCATTACCGAGACTGCGCGTGCTTTTGATATTTTGGCGATGAATAATGGTCAGCCTGATTGGGATAATCTGCTCGGTATTATCAAAGTCTGGGGCGTGGCAAAAGTGGTGGTTGGGTTGCCACTTAATATGGATGGTAGCAGCTCCATGCTCTCCAAACGTGCGCATAAATTTGCCCGTCGTCTAGCGCATCGAGTCATGGAACAGCATCTACCAGTGGTCGTGAGCCTTTGTGATGAGCGCCTGACTTCAGTGGCAGCGCGTGAGATTGCATGGGATAATGGTTGGATTAAGCATGAACGCGACCCAATTGACGACATCTCTGCCTGCATTCTGATGTCGACTTATTTCGCTGACCCCAGTAGCAGTATCGCCATCGACGCTATCAAAGCCGATTAAATCAGCGATAAACCTGCTGTTAAAGCACTCTTAATTAAAACACTGCCAATTCTGACATATCGTCACTCTACACGGATAAATACCTGATTATTATGACCACTGTCTCAGACCACTCCCTGCAAAACAAATCGCAACATGGTTTTGCGCCGCTTGCCATCGCCCGTATCAAAGGCGCACAGCGAGCGAATCAAATAGCGATTTATCTCATTTATGCCGCTATTCTCGCCTTTATGGTCTTTGGCACCATTGCCAGTATCAAAGCCTTTCATGACAATCAACTGCTTTATCAACTTTTCTATAACTTGCCCTATGCCTTGGTTGCGCTTACGATTCCTATTACTATTTATGATGCGCTGGTGATTTATCGTTATCGCTTAAACCAAGCGTCGATGATTGCCATGAGCATTGGCGTATCGACCATCATATTGGTTGGTGGCTTATTATTCGCTGATACCGCCTGGTTAGGCTTATCTTGTTGGCTAGGTGTGGCGTTTTTATTTAAAGTGAGCTTTAAGCGCTTTTTTAATTTTCTAGAAGCAGAAAAAGACACAGACACAGACATCGCTGAAGAAGCGTAAAGCATACTTATAAATGACGCAAAAAACTTTCACCTTATATTATCGATTTAAATGACTACTATGAGCACTTTTACCACGCAGACGACGATCAATCATTATTTAGATACTCAAGGGCTGATTTGCCCTGAGCCAGTCATGATGCTGCATCGAACCATCCGTAACGCTGATGCTGGCGAGGTGATTGAAATACTCGCCACCGACCCAGCCACCACTCGTGACATTCCTAATTTTTGTCGTCATTTGGGACATGAGCTTGTGCAGCAAGAAACGCTTGCTGAAAATGTAAATCTAAACGTCGATCCCGATGAAATAATGGTCGCTGGCGATGAGGATGCACCAATCAGCGCCACGCTTTATCGTTATCTGGTTAAGAAAAAAAGCGCTTAAATGCACTCAAGTTACCGCAGCAAAGCATTGATCACAGCACAACATTGACAGCGCAATAAACAATATAAAGGTATCTTTGCATTTTAAGCGAAGTATCTTTCACAAAAGGTAGGCTATTACGTGTTACAAACAGAAAAGCAGTATGTACAATGGCAAGAAAACGAGACTCTACATAATGCTCTTTGGTTGTCTGAAAGCAATCATATGCCACCTGCGCGTATTGTATTGGTCGATGATACAACGACCGCAGATGACGCTTACCGCTTAGCTTGCGAAGGCAGCTCACTGCTGTGGCGCGGTGATTTTCATAATGCACGCCAGTTGCTACAAGCGCTCGGTCGTCGCATAGATCGTACCAATGAGCGCTCCGAGCTGCGTAAAGCAAAAAAAGCGGCTAAATCTACAACAGAATCTGGTTCAAGCAACTCTAAAGAAATACCCAATCTATTTCATCAGCAGCGCCAACTCCAAGCGCAGCGTTCGCGCATATTAAGCCGTTTGCTACTAGAGCTTGATGCCAATTATGTCAGCCAACTACGCCGCGCCCCCGATGTCAGTGCAGCTTGTACAGCCGCTTTTGGCCCACTAGATAAGGCAATGGATGAGTCTTGTGTGCTGTCATTTCGTGACTTGCAAGGTGCACTTGGTGCAGCAGGATGGCGCGAAAAAGGCGTCCCAATAGACAGCTTAGGGTTATCAGTTTTCCCGCATTATGGTGTGTTTGCACCAACCCGTCATGAGTATGTACAGCTATTGCTCGATGCACCGCTACCAGCGAGCCATGATGTCGCCTATGACATCGGTACCGGCACGGGATTGCTGGCTATTATCTTAGCGCAGCGCGGTGTTCCACAAGTGATCGCAACGGATTTGAATCCACGTGCTTTGGCCTGTGCCAACGAGAATTTTACACGATTAGAGTTACCTGCCGTACAATTGCAGCAAGCCGATTTGTATCCGACTGATGCACCACTCGCCAATCTGATTGTCTGTAATCCACCTTGGTTACCTGCTAAGCCAAGCTCGTCTCTTGAGTACGCCGTCTATGATGCCAAGAGCGCGATGCTGCGTGGAGTATTGCAAGGTGCCAAACAGCACTTAGCTGAGCACGGAGAGCTTTGGTTAATAATGTCGGACTTGGCAGAGCACCTGCAACTACGCACCCGTGATGAGTTACTAAGCTTGTTTGCCGATGCTGGATTGGCCGTAAAATATCGTCTGGACACCCAACCTAAGCATGGTCGCAGTCAAGATGATACGGACCCTCTACATGTCGCGCGCAGTGCTGAAGTCACTTCATTATGGTGTCTAACGCTTATCTAACATTCAACCATCGAGTACTGAGTTATGAGCCGTGATCGTGCCGTGCAACAGCGCCAACCTAAGGCGCTGGCAGTAGATGATGAACCCAGTTATGTGACTGAGTTTCGTCAAGCCATGCTGGCACGTGGTCTAGCGACTCGTACTCGTAATGCGTATGTCCGCGACCTGCGTTCCTGCGAGCTGACCAATCCTATTGCCCTGACACGCTGGCAGCCTGATGACGTGCTGCACTGCTTATCAACCCTTACTCAAGAAGGCAAAACCCCACGTACTCAGGCACGCATGCTCTCAAGCTTGCGTCAGTTTTATCTATGGATGATTGCTAGTAATCTGCGTGAAGACAATCCTTGCGAGCGTATCAAAAGCCCCAAGCTCGGACGTCCACTTCCCAAAGACTTAGCAGAGGCAGATGTCGATAATCTACTTGCCTCGCCTGATACCAGCACTGCGCTAGGACTCCGTGATAAAGCCATGTTAGAGGTGCTATACGCCTGCGGGCTGCGTGTGAGTGAATTGATTAATCTCTCATTAGAGCAAGTGAATCTAAATGCTGGCTGGCTTCAAATCACAGGGAAAGGAAATAAAACGCGACTAGTGCCACTCGGCGAATACGCAAGCGATGCGCTAGAAGACTATCTAACGCATGCTCGTGGTGATTTGATTGCACATTTGAAATCAGGAAATTGCCAAGCGGTATTTTTGACCGCACAAGGCGGCTATATGACGCGGCAGAATTTTTGGTACTTGCTTAAGAAATACGCCAAAGTGGCCAGTATCGATAAAGAACTATCACCGCATACCCTACGTCACGCTTTTGCTACGCATCTGCTGAATCATGGTGCAGACTTACGTAGCGTGCAGTTACTACTTGGGCACAGTGATTTATCAACTACGCAAATCTATACCCATGTGGCGACGGCAAGATTGCAGAAATTGCATGCAGAGCATCATCCAAGGGGTTAAGTGAAATTAAATCTGATATAGGTTGTGTACTATTCTTTTCTTAAGGAAATATTCAGCTCATTTACTAAATCTATTCATAAGCTTTTTTTATCGGATTGAATTTCACAATTTTACTGTAGTTAATAGTCTCAATACGCTCATCATCTTCAGTAGGCTTTTCGCCTTTGTAAGTCAACATAATAGGATAATAAGTGGTATTGTCCGACAATACTTTTAAAGTCCCTTCATAACCATAATACAAAGGTGAGTCTTCATCGTAACGCTCATTGCTTGAGCCAGCATCACCAATATAATAAACATTGATGAAATCATTTTCAGGTAGGTGTAAGGCTTCCCACCAGTCATCTCTTGCACCTTGGCCCATATAAAAATTCGTAAATACACTACCTACTAGATTCTTACCTAACGGCTGCAAACCATCCTGAATATCTTCGGCATATAGCCCCACACTTCCATTACTACTCGAATACTCTACGTCCTTCGGTGTTTGACTCACTAACTGAAACAATCCATTATTCAATTTTTTAAAACTGTATAAGTCTGCTGTTGCCTTACACATATGACAAGTATCAATTTCTCCATGAGAAACCTGAGCTTTTTCAATAATAATCAGATAACGATCTTCACGAGCTGTATTTTTATATTGAATAATAGGGCGCATTAAGGCGATAGTCGCCCTGCCAGAATCATCATATTTCCCTAATCCGATATACGGTATATCTTCCATATAATCCACATGAATATCGAACATCTGACCATTATAAAACTGACGCATTACTTCTTTAAAGCTTAAGTCTTTGATTTTAACCTGAGCTATTTTACCGGCAGAGAAAGCTGGTACGGCAGCAATGACAGGGGTCGCTGATAGAACACTTAAACTGAGCGCCAAACTAAGTAAAAGATTTTTCATGCGACATTCCATGTGATTATAATGTTCGAAAAGAATCTATCAGTGAGTAGAGTATATGCAGCCATAATGTAACATACAAATTATAAAAGTATAAAATCTAAAGAACCATAGCTGCAAACCTACCCTTTTCTCGTTACAATACGCGTATGATGTGCACGCTGCATAACTGAGCAATGCACCACCTTTTACTTATCCATTATCCGAGAATCTCATGAGCCATAGACCACCTGCTGACCTATTGAAAAACGCCCAACATTGGCGTGAAGACATTAATTTTCGCCAAGACGTACTGGGTAAGCCATTTGATTTTTCGACCACGTGGGGCATTTTTTCACCGCAAAAGCTCGATGACGGTAGCTTGATGCTGCTTGATTATATTGACTTTGAAGCGGATGACGACTCGATTGATTTGGGCTGTGGTTATGGCGTACTCGGTATGACGGCAGCGCGTGAATGTCCAAACGGTCTGCATACGTTGATTGATAAAGATTTTATGGCGGTAGAATATGCACGCCTAAATTGTGAGAAAAACGGTCTAAAAAACGTCGATGTGCATTTATCAAATGGCTTCAATCACGTAGCAAAAGACAAAGACTTTAGCCTTGTGATGTCAAACTTGCCAGCCAAAGTAGGTAAAGAGCAGCATTATTTATATTTCCTCGATGCCTATGCCCGTATGCGTAAAGGTGGGCGTTTTTACGTGGTCACCATCAATGGCTTGCGTCAGTTTATGAAGCGCTCGTTTACCGAAGTGTTTGGCAACAGCGAAAAGATCAAACAAGGTAAGACCTATACGATTACCATGGCGACGAAAGACTAAGCTTTAAAAGCTTATGTCTTAAAAGCTGTATAATCAAAGAAGCCCGCTAAAACATAGTGTCTTAGTGGGCTTCTTGATGGCACATGATATCTGGCTACATCTGCCGTTTGAGCAAATATCCACCCAATATCGCACTGGCGATAATCGGTAATATCACCATTAATAATGGCGAAAATCCAGTCGCCAATGAGACAAAGCCAACCAAGTCTTGCACATAACTAAACAGCAAGCCAAATAGTAATGCAACGACAATACGTAAACCCAAGCTATGCGTCCGCAGTGAGCCAAAGACGAATGAGCAGGCAACAATCACCAGCGATAAAATCGATAATGGTGACAGTAGCTTTTGCCAAAAAGCCAGCTCATGACTTAACGAGCGTGTGCCTTGTTGGCGCATAAATTGACGATGCTCATACAGCTGAGTCAATGACAAATCCTCTGCCTTACGGGTAAGCAGATATACCGATTCTGGGGCAAAGGGCAGGCTTAAAATATCTGACGGTGAGATGGCTTGGCTACTCTCAAAGCCCTGATTAATCATCAGCTTGGTCATGTTGTTCAGCTGCCACTCATAGCGATATTGCTCGCTCGGTTTGCTGCTGGCAGGATTAACAGGTTCACGACCAATATATTTACCACCCTCAGCGTGAATGGCCGTTTGCAGATTGCCATTATTGTCTAAATGCCAGCGTTTAACTTCACCGATATTGCCTTGCACATCAGCATAATCGATATACAAAATATCGCTACCATCTGGCTTGGCACTGCCGTCTTTTGTACTCTCAAAGCGTGGCTGCAACGTCCAATAACCGCGTACCGATGTGACCAATGAACTGCTATCTTCGTCGTTGATTTCTTTTGCCAATTGATTAGAGTGCGGCAGCACGAACTGATTGATAATCAATGCGAGCAACACAAAAATCAAAGCAGGCTGCAATACCCAACCGACGATACGATAAACGCTGACGCCAGCGGCACGCATCACGACCAGCTCACTTTTATTGGCAAGCAAGCCCAAGCCGACCACTGCACCTAGCAATGCGCCAGTGGGAATAAATTGCTCTAAAAAATAAGGCGAGCGATAAAAAATATACTTAATCGCCTCGCCCATCGTATAGCTATCATCTAACGAATCCAGCTCAGACAAATAAGAGAATACCAGCTGTAATGCCCACAAGCCTATGACAGCTCCGACGATTGCGAGCAAAGCGTTCAGCTTGACGTAACGGCTCAGCACTTTTAGTTTGGCAGGTTTGCGAGCGTACTTAGCATGAGCGTTTTGCGAGTCAGGATTAGATGGTTTAGAAGATAAGACACTCATTAGGACTGCCCTCCTTGTGAGCCACTGCTCTGATGATCGGCAACTGTTAAAGGCGTGTTCTTCGGTTTGCGAAAGCGTAATCGATGCTGCACACGGCTACCCCAATTCATATAAAGCGCCAATGCCATAAATCCTAAAATGAGCCACGCATATGCCCAGACGCTCACGCTGCCTTTGCTAACAGCATTTTTAAGTGAAATAATACCCAGCGCACAGCTGACAAACAATAAAATCGAAGGAAATAGGCGCAACCAGCGACCTTGACGCGGGCGTACTTGTGCCAGTGGTACAGCGAGCATTGGTGCAATGATCATCAACCACGGCAATGCCAAACGATAGCCAAGCTCACTTTGTGCCACACGCAGCGAGTTGCCACTACTTGCCGTACCACCCGTCGCGGCTTGCCATAATGGTCCAATCGCTTGCGTTTCGATATTATCTTCAGTGATGACTTCTTTTGAGGATTCTGTCAAAGTAATGCGGTAACGATCAAAGCCCACTTGATTGTATTTCAGACTGCCAGCACCGACTTCATAACGACGCCCTTGGAACAAGTCCAATTGGGTCACACCGCTATTACCCGTGTCTACTTGCTCGGCACGCTTAGCCAACGTGATAGTATCTTTGCTGATGTTGGTATTATTAGTAATCGCCGTTGGCATATTTGGCATGTCTGAAATATTTAATTGCTCAGCCGTTTCTGGATCGATGGTGTTTTTAACATCGACAGCAGCCTCTTTAGCAGTGTTATTTTTAGCGGCACTGCCCTTTTTTTCAGGCTCAGATTGAATCAATATGACATCTTGCAATTGCTTTTTATCATCGCTCAAGCTGCCCACATACAAATGATAATTGCCACTACTAATAAATTCATTGGGACGAATTAAATCAAAAGCGCTGGTCAATGCTTGCTGTTGCCAGACACTTTCTGATGAGCGTACGCCCCACGGTTTACCAACGATAGATAAAGCCGCTTCACCAACAAACAACGCCAGGATTAAAGGCGTCATCAAACGGGCAAGTTTACCACGCGACACCCCACTGGCATTAATCACCGCCATTTCTTGATCGACATACAGCCGCCCGAATACCAGCATTAGAGCGATAAAAAATGCTAATGGCAGGATAAGCTCTAAAAAGTACGGCAAATTATAACCAATGATGGTAAATAACAAGCTGATATCTAGATTGCCTTCTGCGGCAATACCAAAGTAACGGATCAAACGACCGCCCAGCATCATCACCACTAAAAACCCCAAGACCAATGCGGTCGTTGAGGCAACTTGTTGAGTCATATAGCGGCGTAATATCACAATGGGCACTCTTTTAAAAAGGTTGATAGTCGCACGATTTATCGCAGCTTTATTGGCAAACACTGACAATTATGGATAGCTCTAAATAAAATAGCTGATACCGATAACTGGACAATAGAAATACAAGACCGTGCTGCTCAATCAGATACTTAAACAGCCCTAAAAGCAACGGCAAAAGATATGAAAATATCTGCGAGACGGGTTAGCGACATGCTGTAAAAATTAGCGATAAAGATAACCGCTAATCCTAGCATATTTTGCTCAAAAATGGCTGTGAAATGTGTTTGCAAACATTGCGTCCATCTTCCTATAACGCTGTATGGTTCACTAATAATAGATATGATATGAAAAAAATAATGAGAACTTAACTCATTAGTTTGTCTTATCTAAGAAGCCTTTTTATTAAGTCTTTATATAACATTTTTACTTGATGTCATTTGGAAACCTTTGTGTGTCATTCGTATCACTGCCCTCGCACCATTAGGATTACTTGTTAAACTGAGAAAACTAAAAATTCCTAATTAGCTCGCCCAATGGAGAATATTAATGACAAATAAACTCGGTTCTACCCCTTCTACTTTACTTGAAATCGCTGGTGGTCAATTTGATACGCTCAATTGGTCAAATTGCGCCGTAGTTTTTATTGACTATCAAAACGAATATGTCGATGGTGCGATGCCATTGGGGCAAGCTGGTACGAATGCCATTGCAAATGCGCGACTATTGCTAGATAAAGCTCGTATACAGAACGCTCCGATATTCCATATCGCCCATCACGGCGCAGATAATGGCAACGTTTTTGATCCTTTATCATCTAACGTCGAGATTATCGCTGAATTACAACCAAAGGATGGCGAAACCGTCATCGTCAAAAAAAATCCCAATGCGTTCCATGATACCCAGCTGCAAGCACTTATTTCAGCTGCGCAAAAACAGCAAATTATTTTTGCAGGTTTTATGAGTCATATGTGTGTTAGCTCAAGCGTGAGAGCCGCCTTTGATTTAGGCTTTGACAGTTTTGTTTGCCATGATGCTTGTGCCACTCGCGACCTGCCTGACTATAAAAAAGAGAAAATCAGCGCTGATACCATGCATGCTACCGCCATGGCAGCACTGCAAGATAGATTTGCCGCTTTAGTAGCAACCGATGAGTTAGTTAATAGCTAATAAGCGGTTCGAACCCATGACCTAAACCTTGCTCACTGCGCACTCACCTCGCAATATGCTACACTATTGCGATTGCTTGATTGGCCAAACAATCTGATAATTTAACAGGTATCAGCAATTAAAAAAATCTGCCATTTTCATAGCGTTAACGTCATAACTATAATGTCATAACCCCAATAAGGATAAATATATGAATATTAAATTAACCCAAACACTGCCAAAAACTCATACGCAAAAAATCCTCAAAAAAGAAGCGAAAAGTAAAGACGCGGCCTGCCTTGTCGTCTTAATTGATGATCAAAAAAATATCTTAGCTGAGTCAGTATTGAGCGATTATCAAACCCGCATTGAGCAATTGATTGAAGTATCACACTTTAACGGCAAAGCTTGTGAAACCGTCGCTGACTATGCGCTAGCGGGTGATAAGAAAACCACCAAAGAAAATCCAGTACAGCTATTATTAGTCGGTGTGGGTAATGTTGATAAATTGCGTCATAGCGTTCTAGAAAAAATTGCCAAGACCATTTATAAGAGCACCCAAAAACGCGTCGATTCTATCACTGTGGCGTTAGGTGATAGCTTAGAAGAAAACCAGTTTAGCCAATTTGCGCTGAGCCTATTGGCAGCAAGCTATCGTTTTGACAAGTACAAATCTGAGCAGCAAACACCTGTTTTAACAGACATCTACTTATTGGCAGAGTCGTCTTTAGAAGACTCATTAAACTTTGCACAAGCGGTCTTTACTGGTCAAAGCTTGACCCGTGATGTCGCCAATGAGCCGGGTAATATCTGTTTCCCAGCGTATATGGCAGAACAAGCACAAGAATTGGCAGCCACTTATCCTGACCTCTTAAAAGTCACGGTACTTGGTGAAAACGAGATGTCAGCACTGAGTATGAACTGCTTCTTATCGGTCGCGCAAGGCTCTACTAAAGAAGGCAAGCTGGTACTGATGGAGTATCGTGGCAAGTCTAATTTTAGCGTCAATGCTGATGGCCATACTAGCAAAGCCACCACCAACAGCGCAAAAGTAGCTGGCGGTCTCAAAGCCTTGGCTGATAAACTACCAACCAAAGCTGCTAGCAAAAAAGCCGCTAAAAAAGCTGACCAAAATAGCGAAGACAATGCCCAAAGTGCACACGATGATGCCCCTATCGTGCTTGTTGGTAAGGGTGTTACCTTTGATTCAGGTGGTATCTCAATCAAACCGGGTGCGGCGATGGATGAGATGAAATTTGATATGGGCGGTTCTGCTGCGGTACTCGGTACCCTAAAAGCATTATGTGAAGCGCGTCTACCGATCAATGTCGTCGGTGCACTAGCTTGTGCTGAAAATATGCCATCAGGAGAGGCAACGCGTCCAGGCGATATCATCATAGCAATGAACGGTAAGTCCGTTGAAATCCTAAATACCGATGCTGAAGGTCGTTTAGTATTGTGCGATACCTTATGCTACGTGCAGAAGTATTATCAGCCAAAAGCCATCATTGATGTCGCAACCTTGACTGGTGCTTGTGTGGTTGCGTTGGGTCATGTACGCTCGGCAGTCTTTAGTAATGACGAAGATGTGTTGTTTGACTTAGAAAACGCCAGTAACTTATCAGGCGATCTAATCTGGCACATGCCAATGGATGACGAGTATCAAACGCAGATTGACTCCCCTATCGCTGATATTCAAAATATCGGTGGTAAAGGTGCTGGCGCTGTGACTGCTGCCTGTTTCTTATCGCGCTTCATCGAAGAAGGTCAAGCATGGGCGCATTTAGACATCGCTGGTACGGCATGGATTTCAGGTCAAGACAAAGCCGCGACTGGTCGTCCAGTGCCATTATTCATGCAATACCTAAAAAATAGCGCAAATATGGCATAATCTATTGATGAATCACCATTCAATGAAAACCACTCTATGAAAGTTAGCTTTTATGTATTAACTGAGAATAAAGCCCAAGATTTCTTGGGCTTTATTTGTCAGCTGACCCAGACGGCGCTCAATAAAAGCAGCCAGTCGTTATTGATTCTTATCGAAAAAGACGATGCATTGCTGTCGACGCTTGATCAAGCCCTTTGGGCACAAGACGATACGAGCTTTATACCGCATCAACGCCTTTTAGATTCTAATCCTGAAGGCGCCGATATTGACGGTGTTCATATTGATATTAATAATCAATTATTAGCACCAGTGTTGCTTGCCAGCTATATGCCAGCCGACTTTAAAGGGATCGTACTCAATACTACGATACGTCCCGTTAATGACTTTATAAATGCTACCAGCAATACATTGCCAACTCGTATTCTAGAGCTTATCAAACCTGATACGGTCAGCACTGAGGCAGGCCGCGCTAAATATAAGCATTACCAGCAACTCGGCTATGAGCTTACCCATTTCAAAGTTTAGTCTTCTATTACAAAATCAAACGCCAGTCATGGCGTTTTTTTGTGCTTAAATTTTGACTTTTAAAATTCTTAGAGGCTTATAAGTACGTTATTGCCTACTGCCTTATAAAATCTGTCAGTAGGCGCTTATCACAAAAAATGCTAACATCCTTCGGTCGTTAAGCTAACGATTGTTAAGCTAATATTTATTTCCAAATGGACTAAAGGGGTAAAAATGCATTCATTAATAGCGATGTACCAACGAATCGGATTGGTAACGCTGATTGTTATCGGCTTAGTACTAGGTACTTTGATAGGATGGCTGGCGCCAAGTGTGGGTATTGCCTTAGGTATTTTGGGGACTCTGTTCGTAGGTGCCCTAAAAGCTGTTGCCCCTATACTGGTATTTTTTTTAGTGATGGCTGCTATCTGTCAACATCGTAGCGGTAATAAGGTTTATGTAAAACCGGTGCTGTTTTTATATCTGATAGGCACTTTTATAGCCGCTTTAGTCGCTGTTGGTGCCAGCTTTTTATTCCCAACCGAATTGACGTTAGTGAATGCGACCATCGAGCAAGTACCGCCAGCAAACTTAAAAGAAGTATTGAACAATTTATTACTCAGTCTCGTCGCCAATCCAGTTGCTGCCCTAGCCAATGCTAACTATATCGGTATATTAGCTTGGGCCGTTATTATTGGCATTGCGTTACGACAAGCTGGCGAGACGACTCGCAGCACTGTCAATGACATTGCAGATGCCATCTCAAAAGTAGTCAAATGGGTCATCGCGCTAGCACCTTTTGGTATCTTGGGGTTAGTCGCCAATACCGTCGCTGATACTGGCTTTGCTGCGTTATTGGGCTATGCACGAATTTTGCTAGTACTGATAGGCTGTATGTTGTTTATTGCTTTGGTGACGAACCCTCTCCTCGTATATTTCAAAACAGGTAAAAACCCTTATCCACTGGTATTCACCTGCTTACGTGAATCTGGTATTACTGCGTTTTTTACCCGTAGCTCTGCTGCTAACATTCCTATCAATATGAACCTTGCCAGCAAATTAGGGTTACATGAAAATACTTATTCAGTCACCCTGCCATTAGGCGCTACTATTAATATGGCAGGTGCCGCGATTACGATTAATGTCTTAACGCTTGCAGCCGCGAATACACTCGGTATTGAAGTGACCTTTGGCTCAGCATTACTGCTAAGTATAGTCGCTACAATTAGTGCTGGCGGTACCTCTGGCGTCGCTGGTGGCTCATTACTACTCATTCCTTTGGCGGCCAGTTTATTCAATATTCCTGATGATATTGCTCTACAAGTGGTGGCTATTGGCTTTATTATTAGTGTGCTGCAAGACTCCGCAGAGACCGCATTGAACTCATCAACAGACGTCTTGTTTACTGCCGCTGCTGATCCAAAATATGCACGCTAATGTTGGGTCTCTTTAAAACGACCATAACAAACCAATCACCTTAATTGATAGGTATAAAAATAAAAAAAGGGCTTAACTGCCCTTTTTTTGGTTATAATTTACCCATTTTTATTCTGTTTTACGAATCTTACCTGTATATGAGTATGAGACTAGTAAAGCAAAAAACATAAAATGGCTTGTTCTCTTTCATTATTCATTAGATTGTCGGGGTAAGGATGTATTCATTTTTTGCAATGTATAAGCGCATTGGTCTAGTACCACTTATTATTATCGGTTTGATAGCGGGCGTATTGATAGGTTGGTTGGCACCAGATATCGGTATTGCCTTAGGATTATTGGGTACCTTATTTGTAGGAGCACTAAAAGCCGTCGCACCGATACTGGTATTTGTGTTGGTCATGGCGGCCATTAGCCAACATCGCAGCGGTAATGAGGTTTACGTCAAGCCTGTGCTTATCATGTATATGTTTGGCACTTTTTTAGCCGCACTGACAGCTGTCGGCGCGAGCTTTTTATTCCCGACAGAACTGGTATTGGTCAACGCCACAATTGAGCAAGTCCCACCAGCCAACCTCAAAGAAGTACTGACCAATCTACTACTAAACCTGGTTGCCAATCCTGTTAATGCCATCGCTGAAGCCAACTATATTGGTATTTTAGCGTGGGCAATTATCATCGGTTTCGCACTGCGCCAAGCCAGTGATACCACACGCACTGTGGTCGGTGATTTTTCTGACGCCATCTCCCAAGTGGTGAAGTGGGTCATTGCCCTAGCACCTTTTGGTATATTGGGTTTGGTCGCCAACACCGTCGCTGAGACAGGCTTTGCGGCTTTGGCAGGTTATGCGCGTATCTTGATGGTACTGGTTGGTTGTATGCTATTCATCGCTTTGATTGCCAATCCTATTATTGTACTGATCAAAACGGGCAAAAACCCTTATCCGCTAGTATTCAAGTGCTTGCGTGAGTCAGGGATTACCGCATTCTTTACGCGTAGCTCGGCTGCTAACATTCCCGTCAATATGAACCTTGCCCGCAAACTGGGTCTACACGAAGATACTTATTCGGTAACAATTCCACTGGGTGCGACCATTAATATGGCAGGCGCGGCGATTACAATTAACGTCTTAACGCTTGCAGCCGCGCATACACTCGGTATTGAAGTGACCTTTGCCTCAGCACTGCTACTCAGTTTGGTTGCAACCATTAGCGCCTGCGGTGCCTCTGGTGTCGCTGGTGGTTCATTATTGCTTATACCATTAGCAGCAAGCTTATTTAGCATTCCAAACGATATCGCCATGCAAGTGGTTGCGATTGGCTTTATTATTGGTGTGATACAGGATTCGGCAGAAACGGCGTTGAACTCTTCAACGGATGTACTGTTTACCGCAGCAGCTGATCCAAAATATGCGCGTTAAACGCTAAATATATTATTTGCAAAAAAAGGGTCTCATTTTAGAGACCCTTTTTTTGTGCTGATTTTTTATGTACTGACTAAAGGGGAAAAAATTATTTTAAATGATCGATTTCAATTTCAATCACTGGTGTCTGCATGTCTAATTGGCGTTTAAATTGGCGTAATTGTTCGAGCTCATCCAACAGCTCAAGTATCAAGCCAATCGCAGGAACACTGGCTTCAAAGTCGCGGCTAAGGCGCGAGGCACGGCGCACTGTCGTCAGCTGATAACCAGTGAACTGCTCACGTTCCGGCACATCATATTCGATGATGTCCTCTTCAATCAATTCGATGACCCATTGGCGCTCTTGGCCACAGGCAGATACCAGCTCATCCAAGCTCATGATAATATCGGTAAATTCAGGCGAGTGTTTCATAGCTATTATCCTCGTTTGCTCTTTATTTCATCGTTATCGTATGGTCTTCATCTCTATTACAGTGTTTCAATGTGAGTAATTTTTGGCGGCCATTAACGACTAATATTGATGTCGGCAAAGGCTTGTTTTAGTTGCTCATAAGCTTGGGTCGCAGCCTCAGTGCTGATATCAGGGTTCACGATGTTTAAGGTTAGATACAAATCACCCGCTTGCTTAGCAGGGATACCTTTACCTTTTAGGCGTAAATTGCTACCAGACTTGCTGTTCTTAGGCACAGTCACAGCGAGCGTACCAGCTGGCGTACTGACGTTGATTTTTTCACCCAACGCCGCTTCCCATGGCGCTATATTGACGGTTTGGTAAACATCAGCGCCTTCGATACGGATATTGTCTGCGTGACGGATTTTTACTTTTAAAAATAAATCGCCATTTTTACCGCCACCAATACCAGCGGCACCTTGCCCTGCTAAGCGAATTTGCTTGCCATCCGTGATGCCTTTAGGGATTTTAATTTTCAGCGTTTTGTTGTCATACTCGACACTGCCATTCGGTTGACGAATAGGGACATTCAACTTAATGCTGTAGTCGTCGCCATTATAAACGGACGCCAAATCAACCGTAATCTCTGCATGTTGATCTTGACCTTTACTATCTTGCGAGCCAAAACCACCACGCTGCGATTGTCCACCCGCTGAACCACGTGCACCGCGACCAAATGCCGAAAAGATGTCATCGAAGCGGAAGCCACCATCGCCATAAGCTTCGCCTTCACCAAACTGATCTTTGATATCTTCCCAGCGGTAGCCGCCTTGCCCGCCACTTGCAGATTGACCACCAAAACCACCACTTTGACCAGCAAAGGGATTGTCTAGCATGGCGTCATATTCGGCACGCTTTTCTTTATCTCTAATGGTTTCGTAAGCATTATTAATCTCAGCAATCTTATTGTCTGCATCTGGATCATCGCTCACATCAGGGTGATATTGACGGACAAGCTTACGGTATCTTTTTTTAATATCTGCAGCTGACGCGTCTTTTTTGACCCCTAAAATGTCATAGTAATTTTTCTCTGCCATGTTTTTGTCCTCAACATAAAAGCATGTTAATGATACTGGTATGCCCATTTTAAACGATATGGTACGGAAATTTATTCAACTGCGACATAACAGGTGGTAACGATAGTCTATCTAATAATGATAGTAATATAAAAATTCAATACCGTTATACAAATATTACCAGTAATAGTGCCGAACAACAGCAGTGTTTAGGTTGTTTGAAGCACTTAATACATTATGATTCGCCTTTGTCACTGCATTGGCATACTTCTCTATGATTCTGGCATTATTATTCTTTGATAACCACAGACGTCATATCAATTTAACACTCGCCCTAATGAAAAAATAGAGAGTCAAGCCAAAAATACCATTAACAATGTAAATCATTATTTAAAACAATTACATACAGATCACTGGTATTTAATAGCTAGCGTGCCTAAATGAGCGTTTTGACCTTGGTAGTTCTTTTACAGAACCGTAAGAATATGACAAAGTATGTGTTGTAAAATGAATATAATATTTGTACTCATAGGGAGTATGAATAACATAGGCAAGTGTATCTGTCTATTTTATAAATTGCTTAAAGGTATTAAATGTCTTATTTAATCAAGTCTTTGGTTATCACATTATCACTATTGCTGAGTACCACCGTTTTTGCTGGAAACACCAGTTATTACGGTAGTCAGTTCCATGGTAAACGCACTGCTAGTGGTAGTATCTTCAACATGAACTCTTTGACCGCTGCGCATCGCACGTTGCCGTTTGGTACGAAGGTACAAGTGACCAACAAGAAGACAAAGCAGAGTGTAATCGTAAAAATCACCGATAGAGGCCCTTTCATTCGGGGTCGTATTTTGGATTTATCGAAAGCCGCTGCTGGTCAAATAAACTGTCAGTTATGTACGACCACAATGGAAATACTGTCTTATGGTGATGGTAAATACCGTAAGGAATAACGTAATAAAAAAGGGAGAGCCAGCGCTCTCCCTTTTTTGTGACTGTTTTTATCAAGTAAAAATAGCTTAAAAAACAATCAAAACCTGTTATTTACTATAGTGAACAGCTCTCTACTCAAAACCCGCTTCCATTTCTTCTAATGTCGTCATCAAAAGCAATAGTTTTTCTTCATTGTCACTGTGCTGCTGCTGCAATGCCGTTTGCTCATTAAGTAATAACAGCAAATCAGACTTGCGACCTTCTTCATACAAATCCGTATCAGCCAGTTTTTCTTCAAGGGTCACGAGCTGTCCATCAATTTTAGCCAATGTCTTTTCTATCTCTTCTATCTCACGGCGAATAGGCGCGGTGAGTTTGCGTTGTTCAGCCGCCAATTTGCGCTGCGCATCTTTACTAAGCGTGGGCGTCGTCGCTTTACTTTTTGATGAATTATCAGGTGCTTGATTACTCACTTGACCCTTATCCGTTTCACGTGAAACGAATTTCTTACTCTCTTTTTTGCTTTTTTTCTTACTGGTACTTTTATCTGATGAGTTCTCTTGCTTACGCTTTTCTGCCAACCACTTACCGTAGTCGCTGATGTCACCATCGAACTCCTCGATTTGACCATCATGTACCAAAAACAGCTCATCACAGACGTTGGCAATCAACTCACGATCATGCGAAACCAGTACCACTGCCCCTTCAAATCCTTGCAAGGCGATGGTCAGCGCTTGGCGCATTTGTAAATCTAAGTGGTTGGTCGGCTCATCGAGTACCAGAACGTTCGGACGTTGCCAAACAATCAATGCCAGCGTCAAACGCGCACGCTCGCCCCCAGAGAATAGCTCACTCGGCGTATCGATACGCTCACCGCGGAAGTCAAAACTACCCAAAAACGAACGTAACATCGCATCAGAGGTTTTACCGGCTAGACGACGCAACATCTCTATCGGTGTTGCCTTGGCATCCAAGATATCCATTTGATGCTGGTTAAAGTAGCCTAATTTCAGGGTATCCGAAACACGATACGTCCCTGTTAATACGCCAAGCTCGCCGACCAATGCCTTAATCAATGTTGATTTACCTGCGCCATTCATACCTAGCAAGCCAAGACGCGTATCAGGCGTCACTTGCACATTGGCATTATATAGAAGTGGCGTATCGCTATAGCCAATATCCGCTTTGGTCAGCTCAATCAGTGGTGAGCTCATATTTGCTGGCTCATAGAAGCGGAAAGAGAACGGGTTGTCCGCCATCATCGGTGACAGCTCAGCCATGCGCTCAAGCTGCTTGATACGGCTTTGTGCTTGCTTAGCCTTACTGGCTTTGGCACGGAAACGACGAATAAAGTCATCCAAATGTGCCTTAGTCGCTTCTTGTTTTTCAAAGGCTTGCTGCTGCTGCGCCATACGCTCGTGACGCGTGCGAATAAACTGCTGATAGTTACCGGTATAAAGGGTGATTTTTTGTTGTTCGACATGCAAGATATGACCGACCGTGGCATCCAAAAAGGCTTGGTCATGCGAGATGACGATGACCAGACCAGTATAGGCATTGATCCAAGTCTCAAGCCACAAAATCGCATCCAAATCCAAATGGTTGGTCGGCTCATCGAGTAACATTAAGTCCGCACGGCTCATCAAAGTTTTGGCGAGATTCAAACGCATGCGCCAACCACCCGAAAACCCTTCTACGGGTAATTCATGCTGGCTGGTATTAAAACCAAGACCTGCCATGATTTGTGCCGCTTTAGTCGGCGTACGATAGCCATCAATTTCATCAAACTGCTGATGCAATACCCCAATCTGCTCATCACTGACGCTACTCAAATCATTCAAAGAAGCATTAATCTCATACCACTGCTCATCACCGCTCAATACATAATCGATTGCAGACTGCGTCGTAGCACCAACTTCCTGCGCCATATGCGCCACATGCCAGCTATCAGGAATACTAACTTCACCTCTATCAAGCGTGACCTCGGTATCTCCTCTGTCCATTCGCGTCAACAATAAGGCAAATAAGGTAGATTTGCCGGTGCCGTTGTTGCCCGTCAAGCCAACTTTGTGGCCCGGATGTAGCTGGAAGCTTGCCCCTGCAAACAACTCACGACCATCACGGCGAACACCAACGTCTTTAAATTCGATCATATAATCTCTTCAACTCAACAGTAATATAAAATATAAGGCAATAAAAAACACACATCTGGCATGTTAACTGGCGGCTATTATTTCAAACGCTTGCCCCATAGGCAAACGATTAAATAACTATTTCAAAACCAAGTGTTTATTCGCACAAAAAGTCTTTCTCTTAGCATGAGTTTATGGGGATAATAACCGCTAGTATCAATCAGCCACCTTCAGCCAGTAGCGTCACTCTTGACAAACGAATCAATACCCCCATTATGATATACTGCGATGAGATAAGTGCCCGTTATCAACCAAATCGTTGTAATGACACAGATATCATATTTATAATGCGCCATTAGTCATACCAATAGCAGCGCCATAATAACAGCACCCAATTGAATCAAACGCCGTGCGTATCTTTATTTGCAACTATTTCATTGCAAACCCTAACTGGACGACCGCATTTGATCCTAGCAACTGAGGTAGATATGAACGAATCAGCCAACCAATTTAATCCAAGCGCCAGCCAGCCAGTAGACCCAACTGTTTTAAGCTTAACCGATAGCGCTGCACAAAAGGTGCGACGTCTACGTGAAGAAGAAGGCGACAGCGATCTGATGTTACGTGTCTATGTGACGGGCGGCGGCTGCTCAGGTTTTTCTTACGGCTTTAACTTCGCCAATGAGCTCAATGAAGATGATGCCAATTTTGATAATGACGATGTAACCTTGGTCGTCGATTCACTAAGCTATCAGTATTTACAAGGCTCTACCGTTGACTATACTGAAGGGTTAGAGGGCGCACGCTTTATCGTCACCAATCCAAATGCCACCACCACGTGTGGCTGTGGCTCATCCTTCTCTATTTAAGTTGGCAAGACGCATGACTTTTGATCAAGATACCTTCCTCGTTAGTCAACGCTATCATAAACCGCTTAACGTCGTACTTTTGAAGCATCTATCTCGTAGGTAGATGCTTCTTGTTTTATGCGTTTTTTAGAAAACAGTAACGCGCTGTTCATAAAATTTTTTATTGAAATACCTATTAAAATCAAGATGAATGAGCGCCTGTAAAGCTTATCGTATTTGTAATTGTCCGTGGTTTTCAGGGCAGCTTTGAGCTAAACTGACGGCATTCTTAATCCAATATTTACCTTCATTATGGTCAAACGCCAGTCGTGTTTTGATCCGCCATAATAAATAACAATAGATGACTATTATGAGTAATTTTGCGAGTAGCTTTGTGAATTTTGACATTCCTAATTGGTTTGATAGCAAGCATCTAACGGGCATGCTCCGCGGTATCGAAAAAGAAGGTCTGCGCGTAAGACCCGATGGATACTTGGCTCAGACGCCGCATCCAGCCAAACTTGGCTCAAAGCTCACCCATCCGTTTATCACAACTGATTATTCAGAAAGCCTACTTGAGCTAATTACTGACCCCAAAACCTCACCAAAAGAGACGCTAAACATGCTGCGTCAGTTGCATGTATTGGTCTATCAAGCCATGCCTGAAGGTGAGCTGATGTGGCCGCTGTCTATGCCTTGTATGCTGTCATCGAATGACGAAGACATCCCACTGGCTGATTATGGCAGCTCTAATACAGGTAAGCTCAAGACGCTATACCGTAGCGGGCTTGGCATCCGCTATGGTCGCCGCATGCAAACGATTGCAGGTTTACATTATAACTTGTCTTTTGGTGACGGATTATTTGAAGTCTGGCAAGCTGAAATGCCTGCTGCACAAGCGCAAACGCTGACAGAATTTAAAAACGAAAAGTACTTAGGGCTTATCCGTAACTTTAAGCGACTGACCAGTTTGGTGTTGTATTTACTGGGTGCTAGCCCTAGCGTTTGTCCTTGTTTCTTAGCTGGTCGTGAGCATGATTTAGAGCTACTAAACGACTCAACCTACTATAAGCCTGCTGCCACCAGCCTACGTATGGGCAAGCTTGGTTATACCAATAGTGTGCAAGAACAGCTCGATATTCGTTATAACTATCTGCCAGAGTATGTCGATGGACTGCGCCGTGCGATTCAGACTCCGCACGAAAGCTTTGCCAAGCTTGGCTTAGATGATGCCGATGGCAACCCTATCCAAATCAACAATCATATTTTACAAATAGAAAACGAATACTATAGCCCTATTCGTCCCAAACAAATTGCGATGAGCGGCGAGACACCGACCGAAGCATTAGAGCGCCGCGGTATCGCCTATGTTGAGTTCCGTGCAATCGATCTAGACCCTTATAGCGATGTCGGTATTCGTCTGTCTAGCGCTTGTTTCTTAGAGGTCATGGCGCTGTACTGTCTGCTGAGCGACTCACCTGATCTGTTACCTGAGGAAGAAGAGACCCTAGCCATCAATCTTGAGCGCGTGGTAAACGAAGGTCGCCGCGAAGGCTTACACATTATAAACAACGGCGAAGAGCAACTGCTTGAGAGCTGGATGCTGGTGCACTTAGAACGTATGCAACCACTTGCCGCGCTACTTGATGCGCATTATGGCGGCAACGATTACCGTGCAGCAGTCGCGTTAATGCAAGGTAAAGCAGGGCACTCTGAATCAACCATTTCAGCACAAGTGAACTCTGATAGTCAGCGTTTAGGCAGCTTATGGCAGCTTGGCTTTACCTTGGCGCAGCAGCATCGTGAGTCTTTATTACAGCAAACGCTTAGTCCAAACACTCAAGCCAAATATGAAGTGTTGGCAGAAAAATCAATATTACAGCAAGCTGAGATTGAAAAAGCCGAAACTGAAGATTTTATGGAATTTTTACAGCAATATCGCTAAGTTTTGATTTCTGAGTTTTGAGTACTAAATTCTGACCGCCACTTAACGTGTATAGATGACTATTTTATAAGAGTAACTGCCCGATGCTAAAGCTGACCACTTACCGCAATTTGCAAATATTTTTGGTGATAATAGCCGTAATAGGTATGAGTTTTGCACTGTTTTTTTTACAGCGCTATATGGGGTCTTCGCCTTGCCCACTGTGTATTTTTCAGCGTATTGGCCTCATAATCATGGGCAGTTTTGCTTTGATAGCCGCATTATTCAACCCTAAATCTAAGGCAGTTAGATTGGTATTATGGCTTGGTAGCTTAGCAGGTATCGGCTGGGCGACTGCCGTGGCTGGACGACATGTTTGGCTACAGCATCTGCCTGCCGACCAAGTACCTTCTTGTGGTCCGGGGCTGGATTATTGGTTAGATACGCTACCGATTTTGCAAGTATTTAAAGAAGTTTTTGCGGGCTCTGGCGAATGTGCCTCTGTTGAGTGGACATTTATGGGTCTGAGTATTCCTGAACAATCTTTGATTCTATTTAGTCTACTATTGGTGGTACACGGGTTGATATTATGGCGCATTTTACGACCTGTTGCCCCTAGCCGCCTTGCTTGATAGCGAATTAGCCCCTACGTTGCTTTTTGCTATATCCTTTGTTTTTGCTAGATCCATTTTTCCAAACGAACAGGCGTATGTATTACTAAACGTCTGTTCGTTCATGAGCCACTATGAAATATCTCCGATAATTTTGGTTCGTCATATCTATCAATGTTAAACCATTATTCTTAGCTCATGGCTAAACCTATCATAACAAAAAGGCCACAGAGATATCTTTAACCTTTGATATCTTGACACAGTTTATTTGCTTTTGATGGGTAAAATAGCGTTTTAAATATCCATCACTGTTGACTGATTGGCGATAGGCTACCGATAGCTTCTTCTCGCCGCCTAGCCTCAGATGGCACTTGTAGTCTCGTAGTCTTCTACTCTAATTTAAACATTTATCCTTCCTATTATCTTTCCTTTTTGACAACGTATTGAGTTGTCGATAGTGTCGATAATCATTTGGAATGACTATTAAAAAACTGTTTTTTGGTGTGACCATGATATATTTTTTGCCTACTTGTTCTAACACGCTAACTATCCTCAAACGCGGTGGTCGTTGTTTGCTAGCGCTGCCCCTCTGTGTGCTGCTCATCGGCTGTGATAGTACCTCGTCTAGCGGCGATAAAGGTATGACGACTAAGGTCGCCCCTATCGATCATGTAGAAGAGAACAGCGCACAAGCTAGCGCAGAGAACTTGTCAGAGACCAATCTATTAAATGCAGGTAGTGAGCTAGATAAAGTGTCAGAAGGACAATCGCTGATTGCGGCTGCCCAATCGAGTAACGGTGCATATCCACATCAATCGCTGACACGCTCAGAGCCGCGTAATGGCACGTTACAAGCCACGTTAATGGGCGATTATGGTGGCATGGTACCCTGTAAATCTTGTGATAGCACTGATATTACATTGAATTTGTTCGCTGATGGTTCAGTGCTAAAAACCAGTATAGATAACAATCCCGAAATGCCGAATGTACCCCTGTTTGAGCCTGGTGTTTATCGTCAAGACAATGATATGATTACGATTGTCTATGAAGACAAAAACATTGAAGCGTATCATATTCAAGACAATCATCTTGTCTTAATGGATGAACATAAAAAACCTAACAATGATTATACCCTGTCGCGTAAATAATAAAATAGCGGCATAAACATTTAGAGGCTCTAAATTTTAGGTGCTCTGAATATAGTGATGCTCAATGAGCAAAACCATCCTTTTAATAACGCCTACTTGTTGGGCGTTTTTTATTGGTCATCATGCGGTGTTTACTTTACAATAAGGGCTTGTTTTCGACGCTGCTATTTGGCGAACCTATACTGTTTTTGTGACAGAATATAGGGTCGAAGCAATATAAAGTAGAGATAAGGCAAGCGGGCGTCAATAGTACGTTTGGTACATGAAGCACGGTTAACGCTGTCACCATTTATGATATTTTAATTATAGCCAAGACTGATGCTCATTAGGTTGAGCGTATCCTAGAATACACCACAGTTAATATCGGTAACTTTTGGGATAATGCTCCATTTTTATTCTTTTAATTTAAGCTCGTACGGAACGTCTATGCATATTCATATTCTTGGTATTTGTGGTACTTTTATGGGCTCACTGGCATTGCTAGCGCGCGAGCTTGGGCATACGGTCACGGGCTCAGATGCCAACGTTTATCCGCCGATGTCCACCCAACTGGAAAACGCGGGCGTGACCATTGAGCAAGGCTATCTGGTAGAGCATTTACAACCAGCACCAGATTTAGTCGTCGTTGGTAATGCCATGAAGCGCGGTATGGATGTCATCGAATACATGCTGGACACAGGTCTACGTTATACCTCAGGACCACAGTTTTTATCTGAGCAGGTATTACAATCGCGTCATGTGATAGCCGTTGCCGGTACTCACGGTAAAACCACGACGACGACTATGCTCGCTTGGATATTGCACTATGCGGGTATCGATACTGGGTTTTTAATCGGCGGTGTGCCACTGGTTGATACCACTGACGAGCATTTACAGCACGTCTTCGCTCACAGCAGTTATTTGGGTGCGGATAAAATTGATAATGACGATTCGGCAAATACTGGCTATTTCGTTATCGAAGCGGATGAATATGATTCTGCATTTTTTGATAAGCGTTCAAAGTTCGTTCATTACCGTCCGCGTACGGCTATTTTAAATAATCTAGAATTTGATCATGCGGATATTTTTGCGGATCTTGAAGCTATTCAGACCCAATTCCATCATATGGTGCGCATGATTCCAAGCACGGGCAAAATCATTATGCCCACAGCGACTGCCAGCTTAGAGGAGACGTTAGCGAAAGGGGTTTGGACACCCGTTTGGCGGACAGCCGTACTGGATTCAGCAGCAAACGCTACTAATGTAGAAGATGAGAATTTAGACAATAACAGCGAATGGCAGGCTGAGCTTATCAGCGAAGATGGTGGTCAATTTGCGGTTAGTTTTGCGGCTGATATTGCTGATGAAGAAGCCATGGGAGTCGTCGATTGGTCGATGAGCGGCATGCATAATGTGAATAACGCCTTGGTTGCTATCGCAGCGGCTTATAACATCGGCGTCAGTGTTAAAACTGCTTGCGCGGCGTTATCAGCATTCGCTGGCATTAAACGTCGGATGGAGCTGATTGGCGATGTCAATGATATCTTAGTCTTTGATGATTTTGCTCATCACCCTACAGCCATTACTACGACTTTAGATGGTGCCAAGAAAAAACTGGCGAACAGACGAATTTGGGCGATTATTGAACCACGTAGTAACACCATGAAAATGGGCATTCATCAAGACAGCTTGGCTGAGTCTGCTGCTCTCGCCGATCATACCTTATGGTATGAGCCGACAGGACTGGAGTGGGGTCTAAAAGAAGTCATTGAAAATGCCAATAGCGTAAATCCTAACATGGGCAACCAACAGGTGCTCTCTAGTATCGATGCCATCATCAAGCATATCGACACGCATGCAGAAGCGGGTGACGCCATTGTGATTATGTCGAATGGCGGTTTTGAAGGTATTCATCAACGCTTATTAACTGCGCTACGTAATAAAGCCACTTAATAAAGCTACGCAACAAATAATCTAGCTGGTTTAGTTCTGGTGTCAAATAAGAGCGTTGCTTATTATAAATGAGCAACGTTTTTTTATGATCAACTTTTTCTGATTACTTGCGATTACTATAGAGAGTATCAGTATTAGGGAGCGTCGATATCCAAAAATGCCTTAATATATAAACGGCGTTTTCGACTTCACTACCTTTGTAACCTTTCATTTACCTATTCTACCTGCATATTAGCAAATCTACGATTTTCCTCACATAGCTCATACACTGGTAACATTTCGCGCTTACCTTTACGTCTATACAGTGCTTACAATGAGCTTATCAAAATTGATTAACTATTATAAATGATAATAAATTAGGAGAATAATATGAGCTTTATTTGGATGATTATTGTAGGTCTGGTTGCAGGTTTATTGGCACGAGCCATCAAGCCAGGTAGCGACCCGATGGGCTGGATAATGACCATTGTATTGGGTATCGTCGGTGCTTTATTAGGTGGCTTCTTGGCCGGTCTTATCGGTATCAATGCTGATGGTGGATTTACTGGTTTGATATTCTCAGTAATCGGTGCGATCATCCTGTTATTTATCTATGAGATGATTATGAGCAAACGTGGCGTATAACTTTACACTTTTGCTCAGATGTTTTAGCTGCATCAAGTGACTTTAATGACTTAGAAGTGACTTGATTTACTAAACTCAATTTACTAAAAAGCAACTCTACTTATGCAAGTCATATTACATCTAGTCTAGCTTATATAAATCCAAAAGCCTTGCGAATTGCAGGGCTTTTTTATACCTATAATAAAAGCGACCTCCTTGATTTTTTACGATGATAAAAAGCAATAATTGTGCGAAAGTATTGATAAGCATTACTTTTGTCCCCATTTATCCTATAATATCAACCCTATTTTATCCCTATCATTGAGGTGAGCGTTATGGCTTTACTCCCTATTTTAAATTACCCAGACCCGCGCCTGCGTACTATTGCTACGCCTGTTAAGGAAGTGACTGCTGAAATCAAAACCTTAATCGCTGATATGATTGAGACGATGTATGAGGCACAAGGTATCGGTTTAGCGGCAAGCCAAGTGGATCGCCATATTCAGCTCATCGTCATGGATCTGTCTGAAGATAAAAATAGCCCTAGAGTTTTTATCAACCCAAAGGTGACACCATTGGTGGAAGAGAAACAGCCCTATGAAGAAGGTTGTTTGTCCGTACCTGAAGTCTATGACAGTGTTGAGCGCCCGAACAAAGTGCGTATTGAAGCCTTAGATGAGAATGGTCAAAAAATCGATGAAGAAGTAGAAGGCTTACTCGCGGTATGCATCCAACATGAAATGGATCATTTAAATGGGGTCATATTCGTCGATTATTTATCACGTCTCAAGCAAACTCGTGCTCGCGATAAAGTGCGTAAAATCGTTAAAATACGCGAAAAACAAGGCGAACAAATGGCGGATAAACAGCCGCAGCCCAGCCATTCTTAGTCCATTCATCATCTAAGCTATTTTTACGTCATTTAATCAGCATGGATGCAAGGTTTCATTACCTGTGAGATGCGTGATGACACTAATGTGAGATGACAATGACGTGATTCGAGCATTTACTCTTTAACACCTACTGTCTTTATTAAAGGTTCCCTACCATGACCATGATCAAAATTGACCAATATTTTGACCCTGCCGGCTGGCAGAAATTCACTCAAGCTGCTGAAGGTCGCGAGACGCCATTTTTGGTCGTGGACCTTAGCCGTATCAAAACCAAATATCATGAAATGGTTGGGTTTTTTCCCAATGCTAAAATCCATTATGCAATGAAAGCCAGTCCTGCTGTTGAAGTGATTAACTTGCTTGCTGATCTTGGTTCGAACTTTGATTGTGCCTCCATCTATGAGCTTGATCGCGTATTAGACTGCGGCGTTGAGCCATCGCGTATCTCTTATGGCAATACCATCAAAAAAGCGGAGCATGTCAAATATGCCTTTGAAAAAGGTATTGACTTGTATGCGACCGACTCAGAAGCGGATTTAAAAAATATTGCCAAGCACGCCCCTGGTTCAAAAATCTTTGTGCGTATCTTAGTACAAGGCTCTGAGACCGCTGAATGGCCATTGTCTCGTAAGTTTGGTTGTCATCCCAATATGGCGATTGAGCTGTTGATTCAAGCTCGTGATTTGGGTCTAGTGCCTTATGGCATTTCATTCCACGTTGGTAGTCAACAAAAAGACGTTGCCGCTTGGGATGATGCGCTAGCCAAGGTCAAATACATGTTTGACTGGATGAAAAACGAAGAAAATATTAAGCTACAAATGATCAATTTGGGTGGCGGCTTTCCAGCCAACTATATCAGTGAAGTGAACCCTATAAAGGTCTACGCTGAAGAGATCACTCGTTATTTGACAGACGACTATAGTGAAGAAGACATGCCTGAGATTATCCTTGAGCCAGGTCGTTCATTGGTTGGTGGATCGGGCGTATTGGTCAGTGATGTGGTGCTTATCTCGCGTAAGTCGCACACCGATTTAACGCGTTGGGTCTATACCGATGTGGGCTTATTCCAAGGCTTAATCGAGACGTTGGGTGAAGCCATCAAGTATCCGGTTTATACGCCTAAGATGGAAACGTCAACCAGCAAAGGCACTGTGGTACTGGCCGGTCCTACTTGTGATTCGACCGATATCATGTATGAAGAAGCGGGCTATCAATTGCCAGAAGAGCTGGAGATTGGTGATAAAATCTTTTGGTTGACCACGGGTGCGTATACTAACTCGTATTCATCTATTGAGTTCAATGGTTTTCCACCGTTAGAAGTGATCTACGTTGACTAATCTGCAATAGATTATTGTCGATAAAAAGGCGCGATACTGCTCATTACAGTATTGTGCTTTTTTATGCCAAAAATAATATGAGTGAATGCAAGACTACTGCACCATTATCCAAATTGGTGTGTTTTTAGTACTATCAATGGCACGATTGCTACCATCACTTGCGCGTTGATTTTGGCTACTTTGAGAGATTTGTCCGATAGTTACCCATTGACCACGTGGGATAATAATGGTCGTGTCTAATCGTTGACCTTGAATGGCATGATTACTGTTTTTCTGAAAAGATGAATAGGAGCGTGCGAGTGTTTCTTCAACTTGTGACAATGTTACTTCGACTTGACCAGTCGGTAATAATCTTGGCGTAACCGTGATGCCTTGCGTCGTTGGTAGCAATACCTGCTGCTGAATGACAATCTGTACTGAGGGACTTTTATAATTTGTATAACTATTTACATCGTAGGTTTGATTCAGCGCATAAAGCGTCCCTGTACTGATGCTGGCGGCACTACCTGACAAGGTTTGTACTTGGTATAAATTATTTGTTTGCTGTTGGCTATTGCTCTGATGAATAATCCCTGACCCTTGAATACCACGATTGCTAATAATGACCTGCCCTTGCTGAATATTACCTTGGACGCTGCTATTGTTGCCAACACGCACAGCGACCGTCAATGCCTGTGGCTGACCGTCAATCTGAGTCAATAACTGCTGTACCGCCTGATAGTTAGCGGCTGTCGTATGCAACATTAACTTGTCTTGATAGGTAGTAACTGTACCGCCGTCACGATTGGTATTTAGCTGCTGACGAACAGCAGGTAATAATGCATCACCGCCATAAGTGTCGATGACGTAGGTTTGAAAAGTCGCAGCTTGTGCGACTATTGGCACTACCGTCAAACTTAGGGCAAATGCTATTTGGCTAGCGTAAAACGTGCTTTTGCTAGGTTTGAGTGTCGTGACGCTGTTGGCAGCTTTGATACTTCTGGCAACCCTGTCAACAGCCACAACGCGACTAAAACTCGCTATTAGATTCTTGCTAAACTTATCCATGCTTGACTCCTAAACGTCATTCCACTTTATCAGTAAGCTATCCTCAGCAACCATAAAGCAGCAAGCAAGAAACATTAATCACTCAAACCTTACTTGCTCAAAAACTAGTCATTCAAACCCAACACATCCTGCATATTATATTGCCCAACTTCTTGTTTGATAACCCAAGTCGCGGCACGTACAGCACCCGCGGCAAACGTCATACGCGCGCGGGCACGATGGGTAATTTCAACCACCTCACCATCGGCAATAAACATCACGGTATGATCGCCAATGATTTCACCGCCGCGAATGGCATGAATACCAATAGTACCTGCTTTGCGTTCGCCCGTTTGTCCTTCGCGGCCATAAACAGCGACATCTTTTAGGTTCTGTCCACGAGCTTCTGCAACGGCTTCTGCCATCATATATGCTGTGCCTGATGGCGCATCGATTTTATGCTTATGGTGGGCCTCGATAACTTCTACATCGGCATCCTCACCAAATGCCTTCGCTGCCATGTTGAGCAATTTCAATGACAGATTAACACCTGTTGAATAGTTACCAGCATAGACAATCGCAATTTTCTCGCTGGCTTTTGCCAACACTTGCTCTTGCTGCTCATTGAATCCTGTGGTGCCAATGACCATCGCGACATTGTTTGCCGCACAAATCTGCATATTTTGCTCAGTAGCATCAGGCAAGCTAAAGTCAATGAGTACATCGATGTCATTAATGACAACTTTTAAATCATCGACAATCTGTACCTCTAAGCGACCGATAGCGGCGACTTCGCCAGCATCCGCACCAACAAGGCTTGAGCCTTGACGTTCTATCGCGGCATTTAATGCCGTTTGCGAGTTATCTTGTACCGCTTCTATTAGCATGCGCCCCATACGACCACCAGCACCAATAACCCCGACTTTGATGGCTTGTTTATTTGTATTTTCTTGCGCTGTTATCTGTTGGCTCATATTTTTACCCTAAAAGCTCTATATTAATAAGAAAGGTTTTAAATGTTATGATGCTAAGTTTAGCAAATATCACCACCTGAATGGTTTTTTATAGCGTCAATAAAAACCCCCAGTGTTTCACATGAAACACTGGGGGTTTTGTATCTAGTCATTTAACCAAACGAGTGATTAAAACAACTCAGTTAATCAAATAAGTCACCAATCTTTTTAAAGAATGACTTCTTATGTGGCGACTGCTGATGCTTGCTATCACCGTCGAGCGTATCTTGGAACTGGCGCAACAGGTCTTTTTGCTCGCGAGTTAAGTTCACTGGGGTTTCGATAACCACACGGCAAATCAAGTCACCTTTCATGGTGGTGCGTACTGGTGTCACGCCTTTGCCGCGCACACGCAGCAACTTACCACTTTGCGTGCCCTCTGCAACCTTGATTTTCACTTTACCATCTAGGGTTGGAATTTCGACCTCTTTACCCAGTGCTGCATCGGTGATGCTCACAGGTACGTCCATATAGAGATCAGCCCCTTGACGGGTAAAGACATTATGCGGTTTTACGCGTACTTCAACGTATAAATCGCCGTTTTGGACGCCCGCGCCGCCTGCTTCACCTTCGCCTGCTAAACGGACGCGATCACCATCATCAACACCCGCTGGGATAGACACTTCTAGCGTACGTGATTTGTCTTTAACGCCATTACCGTGACAGTCAGAGCACGGGTTTTTGATTTGCTTACCAGTGCCGCCGCAATGTGGGCAGGCCTGCTGCACGGCAAAAAATCCTTGCTGCATACGCACTTGACCTTGTCCATGACAGGTCTGACAAGTTACGATATCAGAGGCATTTTTTGCCCCTTTACCATCGCACGTGTCGCAAGGCGCAGGCGCAGTGAAACTGATTTCTTTTTTACAGCCACGTACCGCTTCTTCTAAAGTCAGCTCGATCACATAACGCAAATCAGAACCACGGCGCGAACGTCCACCGCCGCCGCCACGCTGCTGACCGAAGATATCGCCGAAGTTGCCGAAGATATCACCGAAGATATCTTGGAAGTTGCCACCACCTGCACCGCCAAAGCCGCCGCCGCCCATACCATTTTCGAAGGCTGAATGACCCATGCGATCGTAAGCAGAGCGCTTCTCTTCGCTGCTTAGTACTTCGTAAGCCATGGATGCTTCTTTGAATTTATCCTCAGCATCTGGATCATCAGAGTTACGGTCAGGGTGATATTTCATAGCCAGCTTGCGGTAAGCTCGCTTAATTTCTTTGCTTTCAGCGGTCTTGCTCACACCTAATACTTCATAAAAATCGCGCTTACTCATGGGCTCTCCTATCGTCTTTACAGTCCACCGGACAGTCGATTCAGTAGTTCTAGTCAACCACCACCTTAATACGACTCACTATGGCACTCAAAGGTTTCACATGAAACATCATAAATAGTGAGAGAAAAGAGGTGATACTGCTATGAATCTTACAAGCGAATACGGCGGGATGCTGCTTAGCCAAATCAATTATTAAAAGTTTGCGCTATTTATGGAGATGCTATGGCGATTTATCAAGCGCTTAGGCAGGGAAAGTATCCACTATAGTGCGCTTGGCCATACAAAAAGGTTTTATTAAGGAATGAACAAAGGTTTTCATACCTTAAAAAGTCTCAGCCATGCTAATATTTATCGCTATATCTTTGGGGTTTTAGATTTATACTCACCAGTATTAAATCTGCCCATCATTACGTTTTTGTTTTGCGATAAGGGTTTGATCTTTATGAAGAAGCTGATTATTTTATTAATCGTCATTGCCTTCGCTGTCTATGCAGGCTCGCCCTATTACAGCGCTTATCAGCTTAAAAATGCCTACGATGCCAAAGACGGCGCGACCATCGCCGCAGCGATCGACTATGAGCAAGTGCGACCTAGCATCCAAAACCAACTAACCAGTCAGTTTACGGCGACTATGGCCAATTATCCATTGGTCGCTGAGTTGGGCGGCGAGCCATTGACCCAAGCCGCTAATAGTTTTATCACGCAGGCGGTGAATGGTGCTATCACGCCACAAAATATCGAAAAAGTCATCAATACCCAAGGTCAGGCCAATACCGCGACCAAAGAGCTGGCCGCTGCATGGGCAATCGCCAGTAATCAGGTCGATCTCAAAAATTTGATTCAAAATCTTATCATCCAGCGCGGTGATGTGGATGCAGTGGTCAAAAGCCAAATGCAGCAAATCATGAAAAAACAAGCCGCTGAACTGGAGCAACAGGTAGCGCAAGGGTCGGACAGTGACAAGCCAACATTGGGCTATTGCGGTATTAATTGCTTCACCATTAGCGGTCAGGTAAAAGGTTATCCGCTCACCATCAAGATGCAGCGTAACGGTTTAATTGGTTGGAAAATCGTTGATATCGTGTTGCCACAATAGACTTTCTATCTCCATCTTTTAGAGGTAATAAAAAACCGCCACATAAATTAATTTGTGGCGGTCTTTTTTATCAATATTAAGGAATATCATCTCTTAACACATTTTTTATTCATAACTTTATTAAACATCTGTGTGAGCTACTGTACGCCCAAAAATTCTAAAAACTCAGGACTCTCAAAGCTCGCTTGATAAAGCACGCCATCTTCACGGTAGATAGCAGGCGTAGCCATGACTGCAAGCCCTGCCGCTTTTTCGCGATTGGGCGTCACATGATCGGCTGTACAACTTGCTGGTGCACGTGTCATCTCACCCTGCAACATTGCTTTATCAAAAGCTTTACGGCGGCTGTCCTCATCACTTTGACACCAAATGCCACGCATTTGCTCAGGGGACTGCTCGTATATCGGATAACCAATGGTTTTAACCGTCACACCTTTGGCATTAAGCATCGGTAGCTGCTGATGCAAGCGGCGGCAATAAGGACAGTTGACATCATTGGCCACATAAATAACCGCTCTCTCAGAGCCGGTCGCTGGATAATTAATCAGCTGGCTTTCATCTAAAGTCGCAAACACAGACTGATTTTTACGCTTTTCAAACTCCTCATCGAGTCCGATGAATTGACCATTTTCGATGACAGAAATCTCGCCATCAGTAATATATTGTGCATCATCCGATAGTAAAAAAGGCACGCCTTCTAATGTCGCACCCCAAATCACACCTGGCACTGCGGTATAAAAGAACGGCGTCTTAGTGCTCATATTTTTCAGCGCATCCATATTTGCCAATATATCAGCTTTGACACTCGCACTGACAGGTTTGCCTGCCTGCGCACTGGTGCTACGCGCTGGCGTCTTGGTGACTACACGCTTGCTTGGATTCTTTTGTAGCTCGCCTTGAATGACATATTTGCCATCTTCAGTGATATGCAAAGGCAACTGCCCCGCCAAATTGACTTGATACATATTGGGTAAGTTGGACGGCACAATAGAGCTAATTTGTGTTTTGATCCCTGCCTGAGTGAGCAATTGGCGCAAGCGACTGTCAACAGACTTGCTAACAGTGCCAGCGGCTTTTGTATTTTGAGTACTCTGGCTCGCTTTTTGGTTAGTAGCGGCAGTATCACTAGACTGGGCACAAGCGGTGGTTGCCAATAACATGGCGCCAATTAAACTGGCAGATTTTAATAGAGATGATTTCACAGAGACAGTCCTATCTGGTTTTAACAAAAACAGCTTTTAATAACAGCGCGTTTCAGTAACAACGATTTTTAATAACCTTTAATTTTAACAACACTCAATCTTAAGAATAGCTGTTTCTAATAATACTCGCTTCTAACAATATCGGTTTTTAACAATAGCCACCTTTAATAAAGACAACGATATTATGTAAAAAAATAGATTAAAAAAAAGATAGGCAGACTTTAGCACAAGGAATACTTTTGCAAAGGTTTAACGGCTCAATTTTGCAAAACTGCTACTGAGCTTTAAGAGATAGGCAACACAGTGGACACGCGAGACATAACAGGGTAAAAGTGATAGTTAAAAACTACAGTTAAAAAACATGGTCAAACACTACGGTCAAAAAAAGCAGCACACGTGAAGTGGCTGCTGATTGTAAAGAAGTGCTTGCGAGTTCATTTCAAGATGAAAAACTTAGAACTTAGCCACTTCTTCAGGTGTTAAAAAGCGACTGTCGCCTTTCTCTAATCCTTCCAAAGTAATATGACCGACACTAGCGCGATGCAGCTCAACCACTCTATTACCAAAGTAACCCATCATGCGTTTTACTTGATGATATTTACCTTGCTCAAGCGTCAAACGTGCATGCGTCTCATCAATGAATTCTAGAACCGCAGGTTTTGTTTCTTCGTGATCGCCTTCTAAAAGGATGCCCTCAGCGACTTCTTTGACGGCATTGGCTTGCGCCGCTTCATCCATCGCATCTGCTAAAGTCAGCTCATAGATTTTGGCATGTTCATGTTTAGGACTGGTGACACGGTGTAACCATTTACCATCATCACTCATTAGTAATGCGCCGGTCGTATCAACATCAAGACGCCCTGCAATGCGCAAGCTACCAAGCTCTGGCACCGCAATCAGCTCAGTGACGATTGGATGCTCTTTCACTTTCAGCGTACATTCAAAGCCTTCAGGCTTATGTAATAGAATATAACGACTGCCCGCCGCGACCGATAATGGCTCGCCTGCCCAAATCACATCGTCATTGACCACATCGACATGGACGCCAGGGTCTTTAATGACTTGATCGTTTACCGTCACTTCACCAGCGTGCAGAATTTTTTTGGATTCTTTACGCGATAGCTCAGTAGCTTTACTCAAAAATTTATCTAGACGCATATATTGCCTACCATTCGTTTGATGATACCTACTTTACCGTAGCAGCTAACGACATCAGCACTCGCACTGAGCGTGTCCGCTATCTTCATGGGTCAGAAGTGGTACTATAATAAAAAATTAAATGAACACTGCACCCAATACGGACGACAGTGAAAGTTAGACAAGTTTACCATATCCAACCTAGACCTGATGAAATATGAGCTATCAAACGCTAAAACGTGCTGTCACTGCGCGCTTAGAAATTAAAAAATCCGAGTTTATTGCTTACGCTTATCCTGTAACCTCGCGTGAACAGGCAATGTTTCACGTGGAACAACTACGCGAGCAATATGCCGATGCGCGCCACCACTGCTGGGCGTATATCATTGGTGATCCCAATAATACTACCAGTGCAGGCTTTGATGATGATGGTGAACCGAATGGCACGGCAGGGCGACCTATATTAAATGTGCTGCAACATAAAGCGATCGGTAACGTCATTATTATCGTGGTGCGTTATTTTGGTGGTATTAAACTGGGCGCAGGCGGTCTAACCCGTGCTTATGCAGGCGCAGCGCAAGCAGTCGTCGATGAGATGGATTTAAGCCCTTATGTGCCAATGGTACAAGTGCAGATATTGGCAGAGTTTGCGACCGAAGCACAGTGCCGCTATGTGGTCGACAGTTTAAATGGCAGTATCGATGATGTTGCCTATAGTAAACAAGTGACATTGACCGTGACGATTGCTGAGGCAGATATCGACCATTTAAAAGAACGTCTGGCGATGGATGGACGGGTATTAAATGCGTCGGAAAAATTGAATGAGTAATCATGCGTTCACTGAGCATTCACTAAATCTTATTGGTTTTGATAACTGGCATGGGTATGATAAGGCACTGATTGTTAAAGATGATTTTAACGCCCATTAAATAAGATACCTTTATGCCAACCTCAAATTCGCCAACGTCAAAACCGAGCCAACCCTTCTCTCCAGCGCCTTTTAAGCCGCCCTTTTGGCTGGCCAATCCGCATCTGCAAAGCATCTTGCCTAAGTTTTTTGCGCCCAAAACGCCTACTTATCGCCGTGTGGTCGAAAAAGACTCGTTGGATGAAAGTGATATTGCTTATGACTTTTATGATGCGCATCCTATCGCCACCGTAGAAAACAGCGAGCGTGAACAAACGCCATTAATCGTGCTATTCCACGGTATGGAAGGCAGTAGCGACAGCCATTATGCACGTGCTTTGGCGCATCAAATGCACGCTCAGGGCTGGCACTTTGTGGTGGCGCACTTCCGCAGTTGTGGCGGCATTCCTGCTAATGGTCGAGTTTTTTATAATGCGGGTGATACCGATGAGGTGCATCATGCGCTGCAAAACCTAAGTCAGCAGTACGCCAATATCTATGCGGCTGGGGTGTCACTGGGTGGCAATGCTTTGGCAAAATATATGGGCGAATATGGCGACGACGCAATCTGCCAAGGCGCTGTGGTCATCTCCGCTCCCGTCGATATGTCATCAGCGGCGCTTAGTATGCACAGCTTTTTGAGTCATCGAATTTACACCCCTTATTTGCTCAACCCGATTATCAAAAAAGCCTTAGCCAATGACATCAGCAAAGAAGAGATCGACTCAATCAAAGCAGTCAATCGCATCAGTGATTTTGACGATATCTTTACCGCGCCGCGTCACGGCTACCGCTCTAATAACCACTACTATCAAGCCTCATCAGCCCTGCCTTATTTGATAAAAGTAACGAAGCCTTTATTGTTAATTAGTGCCAAAGACGACCCCTTCCTTGGTTTTACCGCCACGCCGAATGATGTGTCTAACAGTGTCACTATCTTAGACACTGAGCATGGCGGGCATGTGGGTTTTATTCGTTATCGCTCTGATAAAGACAAATTGCCGCATCTTTATAAAAAATCAAGATTTGATATCAACTGGATACCTGAAACTGTCAGCGCTTATTTTAATCATATCGGTGTAGCATCTAATAAGCCCTAAAATAAGAATACTCACTTTACCTTTTACTCTTTTGAGATTGCACTATGTATCCATTTATCCGTTATGCCAGCACCATCGCCCACGCCGCGCTACAAGTCAAAAAAGGCAATACCTTAACGTTTAAAGATACGAGTGAGATTAGCTTTCGCTGTCGTCTGACAGATATTGATAATTTCTTAGAGATGAATAATGGTCGCGTACTTACCCTTTTTGATATGGGTCGTACTGACTTCGCGGTGCGTAGCGGGCTTGGTAGCCAACTGCTCAAGCAGCGTTGGGGTTTGGTCGTCGCTGGCAGCACCATCCAATATCGCAAACGCATTCGTGCCTTTGATAAAATCACCATGAAAACGCATATCGTCGGCTTCGATGAGCGCTGGATATATATTGAGCAATCGATGTGGGTAAAGAGCAAACCTTGCTCCTCTGCGCTACTGCGTACGGGCGTGACTGAAAAAGGTAAGGTGATAGAAACAGCACGTGTACTAGCCTCATTGGGGCAAGCAGATTGGCAGTTGCCACCGAGTGGCTATGTGGCAGAATGGATCATCAGTGATGCTGATCGTCCGTGGCCACCGCAAAGTTAGCATTTATTATTCAGCTTTATTCATAAGTCACAAACACCTATTCACAATCAGTTAACCTTATAACTACTATTTCCTAACAATACATTATATAAATATATATATTAAATGTTAGGATAGTAGTGAGCATCATACTCAGCTCAACTAAATACTATCTAATTAAAACAGTCTTATAAGGAGAATACTATGGCTAACACGACGGATTATGTCGGTACGTTATTTGATAATAGTGAATCAAATCCAAGCAAAATCACCTTAGCATTTACTATGGCTGGCGTGGCACTCAAAAAAGGTCATTCTGCCTCAGTGATATTGATGGTGGACGCGGTACATTTGGCACTGCCCAACGCGTTAGATAACGTCAATATTGGCGCGCCATTTGAACCTGCGGGCGAATTGTTAGAAGCCTTTATCGAAAAAGGCGGTCAAGTATTGGTCTGCGGCGCTTGCATGAAACATAATGGTGTCGAAGAATCAGCCATCGATAAGCGCTTTGAAGTGATTAGCGGTGATGATGTGGTTGAGCTTCTGATGAATGCGAAGGGCTCTTTGCAGTTGAATTAAGCGTTTAATCTAAGCATCAAGTTGAAATAAATGGGTTGGTTTTCTTGGCTGTCTTTTTGATGGGTTGAGGGCTGACCTATTTCCGTTAATTCTTATGTTATAAACCTAGGTAGTAGTCTTAATAAAAAGAAGATCCTTCATGACCTTACTTAGTATTATAAAATCAACGCATTCCATAAGCTAAGCAGTAGTTTCAGGCGATGTCAAGAAGGCTTAGCTAACCGCTGCTATTAGTTAAAAACTAAATAAATATGTATTCTTAGCAAAAATTCTTACCTTAAATATGCAAAGGTGAGAATTTTTATCTCTTTGAAGGATATATATAGTCTGATATTCTTATCACTGAATATTTTTTATCTACTAAATTAGATCGGCAAAATCTATATCGTTCTTCTCTGACTTTTCGATGAAATCTTTTGTCTTTTTTATCTCATCGAGTAATGCATCTTTATATGAGATAGCTATATTCAGTGCATCATCATATGTTGCTTGAATGAAATAATCTGGGAATTCTTCTATTAATGATATTTCCCAATATTTCACACCGTCTACCACTTCAACTATAGGCAATATTTCCTTATCAATAACTTTGATCGCTTTAATAAGAATACCATGCAACTCAATTAGATAGTCTTCTCTAAAAGAAGATATTTTACCAAAATCATCGCTAAACTCTATTGCTGTACCCATAAGAACAGGACTTTTTTTAATTTTTGGAAATGACTTTTTAATAAATGATAAATAAAGGCTCTTATTACTTGAAAAATCTAAAATACTTTTAATTTCAATTAATAAGGGAAGGTAGTAAAGTTTATTAAAGTTCAACTCATCCATCTCTTCCAATAAGGATAAAAAGTTTTCTGATTCAAAAAATATTTGGTTTTTATCCAGCCTATTAAGTATTTTCTTATATACTATTTCTTTGCCTTCTAAAGTCATTTGTTTAACAAACAATGAGGCAAAATATTCTTGTAAAGAGCGATGGGCAAAAGAATACAACCCATTATCTTCAATCCACAACGCAACGGCTGAACTTAAGTCTTTTAAAATCTTATAGTTTTCAAAATTAATTTCACTTTTATTTTTAATAATTTTAAATTTTTCAAATATAAAATCTGTATCCCAGCTAAACTTGCTTTCAAAATAAGATAGATAACAGAATAACTGTAATACTGTTTCGAACTCCTCTTGAATTAATCCAGATTGTTTTTGTCTAATGTAACCAACTTTAGTTTGACTATCGTGTTCTGAAAATAACGCTTGAATAACTCTGCGGTAGAAAATATGTTTTTTAGCTGGTATATCTGCATTAGATTTAAAGGTTAGAATATACAGTGATAGCAGTAAAGGGTTTGTTAGAAAGCTATTAATATGTCCACTACTATTTGTGATTATAGATTCATTTATTTTATTTCTAAGCTCAACTTCATCTCTTAATTGTGTATTTACGAATTCCGAAATTTCATTGTCTTCTATAGAAAGCTCTTTTACATAATAATTATGAAATCGTTGTAATTGCTCGATACCTGAGTAGGGTCTTGTAGTTAATATAAACTTATTGCTTGGATATTTATTCCTAAACTCACTTAAATTTTTAACAATATTAGATTTAACTTCAGTATTTAGTTCATCATAGCCATCTAAGAAAAATACGAATTTTCCTGTTTCAAATAGTTTGTCTAAAATTTTAGGATTTTCAGCAATACAATCTTCTAAGACTTTATTCCTAATATACTCTTGTAGGCTATTTTCATCGTTGTTCAAATATCGTAATTCTACAAGTACAGGAATTGCATATCCTGTTTTAATTGTATTTAGAAATAAATGTTTTATAAGTGTACTTTTACCACTACCTGCATCGCCTATAATAGTAACAGCATTAGAATTCTCAAATATATTAGCGACATTATTTGTTTCAATAACTTCATCATCATTCTTTAACTTTAAAGGATAATATATATTATAAATATATACTGGTGTATTACCTCTTAGTAGAGTTTTAAGCTCAGAATATTGATCAAACTTCTTATTTAAATATTTTTTTAAACCAATTTCAAAAAACTGTCTAGTTTGGTCATTTATATTTCCAACAGTAGGTCTGATCTCATCCAGTATTTTTTTTATTAAGACCGGAATAGTAGCTTTCAATACAAGTGGAGTTACTAAATCTGGCATCAAAATTCCTTATATTTTTATTAGATTGAGGTATTATAATTAAGTGTAGTATTACAGCTTTTACCTTTATAATCCAACAAAATTCTATTCAAACTAAGATTTTGAGTGGAGTTTAATTTATTTATCTATAACCCTGTAGTCAAAACCTACTTCTTTTATCGAATAACTAAATAAACACTATCCAACACACGCTCCGCCTACCTCTGTTAAAGTAAGTGAGATAAAAACCTAACAAAATAAAAAGGACGCCCGTCATGACCTTACTGAATACCCTTAATATAACCCACCCTATCGTGCAAGCACCAATGGCAGGCGCAACCACCCCTGAGCTTGCGGCGACAGTGAGTAACTTTGGTGGACTGGGTTCATTGGGATCGGGCATGACGCCGCCAGAGGTTTTGCATAGCCATATTGACACCATTAAATCGCTCACTGATCGCCCTTTTATGATCAATCTAATGGTATTGTCTGAGCATGAGTCGAATACCTTTGATACCGAAATCCCTGCTTGGCTAAGTCATTACTATCAAGAAAACAATATAGAGTTTGCACTACCTGAACGCCCAGCACTAAGCTTCGCGGATCAGCTGCAAGTGCTCTATGACAATCCCGTTCCTGTCGCCAGTTTTACCTTTGGCATTATCAGTGCCGAGCAAGTTCAGCATCTGCAAGGTCTAGGCACGCGTGTCATCGGGACGGCAAATCATCCATTAGAAGCGAAAGCATGGAGCGATATTGGCGCAGATGCGGTATGTGTACAAGGGGTCGAAGCGGGTGGACATCGCGGTGGCTGGCTCGCGCAAAGTGAAACCGATCCATTGGGATTATTGACGCTGATTACTCAAACGCGCGCGTGTACCGATATTCCGTTAATTGCAGCAGGTGGCATCATGACTGGGCAAGATATCAAAGCAGTGCAAACGGCTGGCGCTGAGCTGGCGCAAATCGGAACGGCGTTTTTGACCACAGATAAATGCGGTATTAATGATATTTATAAACAAGCACTACTTGATGCTAGTGAAAATAAACGCAGTGCTGAGACACGCTTAACGAGACTGTTTTCAGGTAAACAAGCTCGTGGTTTATTAAATGATTATTTGCGTGATTTTGCTCGCTTTGAAAGCGCGCATGAGCTACCGCCCTATCCACAATTAAATGCGATGACCAAATTTTTGCGTGGTCATGCGACCAATAATCTTGACCCAGAATATCAGTCTTTATGGGCGGGACAAGGCGTCGCTTTGGTCAGACAAGAGCGCACGATTGAGCTGTTAGAGCGCTTGGTCAAAATGTTATAGGCTTAAATATTTTTATCAGTCTGCGCTACTCTAATAAAAAATCCACCGCTGCCGCTGCATGAATCAAAGTGGTATCAAATACGGGAATTGAGCTATCTGCTTGTTTAATGAGCAGCCCAATTTCTGTACAGCCTAAGATGACGCCCTCTGCGCCTTGATCTGCTAAATCTTTAATCACCTGCTGATAATACTGGCGCGAGCTGTCTTTAAATTGACCGACGCACAGCTCTTTTTTGATAATTCGATGTACCTCTGCTCGTGCATCACTCTCTGGTATCAACACTTGAAGCCCTGCATCCACCAAACGCTGCCTATAAAAATCTTCCGTCATCGTAAACTGAGTGCCCAGTAAGGCAATTTTAGACAGATTCTGTTTTTTGATGGCGGCAATAGTAGCATCGGCGATATGAATAACGGGTAAATGCGTCGCGGCTTGCACATCATCAAGTAATTTATGCATTGTATTAGAGGCGATCATGAGCCCTTGTACGCCAGCGGCTTGCAAACGCTTAGCACTATTCGCCATGATTACACCCAGCGCTGCCCATTCATCTTGCTCTTGGTGCTTATTAATCAACGCAAAGTCCACGCTATGTATGAATAAATCTGCTGAATGTAAGCCACCCAGCTTATCCTTGACACCCTCATTTATCAGCCGATAATAGCTTTCGCTACTCTCCCAACTCATACCACCGATGATGCCCAATGTTCGCTGCTTGTGCACGGTCATTTTATTGCCTTATTTGTGGATTGTAATCGATTTTATCGTAGCAAAATTAATCATCTTTAGTTTGTTATTTTTCAGGAATTTTTATTTTTATGCATGAGACAACAGTCATTAAAATATAACGAATGTCACCATTGATAATAACGATTTTATCCACTCAACAACATACGATATCATGGTTGGTAATGACGACTCATGACGCTACGCAACATCGTTCATCGTTCATCAAACGCCACCATCACCATGTAGGATACCTCCACACTATGGCAAAATTCCCTACCATTAGAATACGCACACGGCGCAAGTACTATCGGCTTATTTTTACCTTTTTAATGGCACTGCTGATGTCCACGATTATCTCAACTGCATTACTGCTGATCAATGTAGGATTCGTCGATGGGTTCTTTATCACGCTGTTTCACTCATGGAAATATGCCTTTATAGTCGCGTGGCCGAGCGCTTATATTTGCGCCTATCTCATCCAAGAGCATTTGCTCAGTCGTATTGAGTTTTATTGAACCAGCTAGAAGTTAAAGTATGAGAATGCCACGATGACGCATTGCTGTGAGTTGATGGTAAATCATCATGCCGCTATAAATTAAGAAATCCGTGGTCGTATACACAACCTTGCTGAAGGTATTTTATGCGAAGATAAAAGGGTGTTTTTTGATTGGGTATTAAGGATGTTGAGTCATATTATGATAAGTGACTAGATCTGGATAAGAGGCTTTAATGACCCTAATTACTCCCGTAACAAGTCAATCTCCAAGCCCACCATCGTGGTCAGCTAACAATATTACTTAATCAAATGACTATCGATATCGGTGAGATTGATTGATGCTAACTGCTGACGTTTAAAACCAATGAGCAAAAACATTAGACTGTATTAAGAGCATTTGAATAAGTCCGCATGCTTTTAATACAGTCAATACTCATAAACCAAAAACCACTTTTAAGTCACCTCGACCTTGTTCTTTAAACAAGCCACTCGGTGATTTATGCTGCCTTCTAACACGGGCTTAATCTGTGCGCATTCTTCATCAGCTAGTGGACAACGGGTACGAAAAACGCAACCTGACGGCGGATTGATCGGACTGGGTAAATCACCCTCTAATAACTGAATGACCTTGTTACGCTCAGCAATAGGATCAGGTAGCGGTACAGCAGACATCAGTGCTTTGGTATAGGGATGAGTCGGATTGCCGTATACGGCTTTGTTCAAACCCAGCTCGGCGGCGTTGCCTAAATACATGACCAAGACTCGATCAGCAATGTGCTTAATCACAGAAAGATCATGGGCAATGAAAATAAGCGCTAACCCCATCTCTTCTTGCACATCTTGCAATAAGTTAATGACCTGCGCCTGAATCGAGACATCAAGGGCGGAGACTGGCTCATCACAGATAATAATTTTGGGCTTTAATATCAGTGCTCGAGCAATGCCTATTCGCTGGCACTGACCTCCTGAAAACTCATGCGGATATCGGTTAATTTGATTGGACAGTAGCCCCACCTTTTTCATGATGGCGCGTACCTCGTTTTGCACCTCAGGCTTCTTCATTTCAGGATAATAAGTGCGAAGAGGCTCGGCGATAATATCCCCTACAGTCATGCGCGGGTTAAGTGATGCCAGCGGATCTTGAAAGATCATTTGAATGTCTTTTCGCTTTAATCTCATGGTCTTTTTGGACGCACCCACCATCTCTTCGTCACAAAATTTGATACTGCCAGAGTCAGCTTGTATCAATCCGATGATAGTACGAGCGAGTGTTGATTTACCGCAGCCTGATTCGCCCACCACCCCTAAAGTCTCACCAGCGAATAGCTCAAACGATACCCCATTAACTGCTTTTAGAGTGACAGGCTTCTGCCAAAAGTAAGTACCTTTTTGTTTGATATTAAAGGTGGTATGAATGTCCTTTACTTGCAATAACGGTGCTGGGTTATTGCTTCTGGCGCTATCTAAATTCTGTATCATCATGAGCTAGCCCTCCATCCCTGATTGATTATTGGCATCGATATCTGCTGAGCTATCTAGTGAGTGATCAACGGCTGTTTCAGGGTGCCAGTGACAAGCGCGTTGACGCTCGTTCGGTAAAAATTCCAACGGTGGCGGTGTATCACGGCAGATATCCATAGCATGAGAACAGCGCTCATAAAAAGGACAGCCTGCAGGCAAATCTAATAAATTTGGTGGACTACCTGGAATGGTTTCAAGCTTGCCCATATCGTTATCCAAACGCGGAATCGCTTTTAGTAGCCCAATAGTATATGGATGACTTGGGGCATAAAAAATCTCTTCAGTCTCTCCATACGCCATGGTGCGCCCAGCATACATCACCAGTACTCGATCACAGATACCCGCCACAACTCCCAAATCATGGGTAATCATAATAATGGTGGTGCCAAAGTCGCGTTTTAGCTCGTTTAATAGAACCATAATCTGCGCCTGAACAGTAACGTCGAGCGCGGTGGTTGGTTCATCAGCAATCAACAGCTTAGGGCGACATAATAATGCCATCGCAATCATGACCCGCTGACGCATACCACCTGAGAACTCATGCGGATACATGCCAATACGGTTTTTGGCTTCTGGAATCTTAACTGCGTCTAGCATTCGTATGGATTCGGCCCAAGCGTCTTTTTTACTCATACCTTTATGTAAAATCAATACTTCAGCGAGCTGGTCGCCTATCTTCATATAAGGATTTAATGAGGTCATCGGATCTTGAAAGATCATCGCGATCTGCTCGGCGCGAATTTTATTTAGTGCTTTTTGTGACAATCCTAGTAGCTCATTACCCTCAAAGCGTACCGAACCTTTGGCATCACCGTTATTTGCCAATAACCCCATAATAGCAAACGCTGTCTGCGACTTACCTGAACCGGACTCACCAACGATACCTAAGGTTTCGCCTTCATGCAGGTTAAAATTTAAGCCATTGACCGCCGTTACTAGACCCTCTTCGGTCGTGAACTGTACCGATAAATCTTTGACTGCTAACAAGCTGTTTTCTGCATTAGGTGGCTTATCGAGCGCTGAATCAGTACCTATATTAAAGGTAGTAGACTCTATTTTCTCAGGAGCACTAGGCGCGTTGGCGGCGTTATGAATCTTTTGAGTTGCTATGTTTCTATCTTCCATACTTTTACCCTCCATGCTTTTATCCTTCATACTTTGGTTTTTCATGATGTCACCCTCTTAGCGGTCTTTGGGGTCAAACGCATCACGCAGACCGTCGCCAATAAAGTTAAAGCAAAATAAAGTAATGACCAAAAAAGCTGAGGGAATCAAAATCTGCCAAGGTGCTACCTGCATGGTTTTTGAGCCTTCTTGCAACAGCGCCCCCCAACTGGTCATCGGCTCTTGAACACCAAGTCCCAAAAAGCTTAGAAATGACTCGAACAAAATCATCGTTGGCACTAATAAAGAGGCATAAACCACCACCACCCCGAGTACATTGGGCACGATGTGGCGTAAGATAATATTAAAGCCTGATACGCCGCCTACGTGCGCAGCTTCGATAAACTCTTTACTCTTCAGGCTTAGCGTTTGCCCGCGAACGATACGCGCAACATCCAGCCACGATACCAGTCCAATCGCCACAAAGATTAAGATAAGGTTACGACCAAAGATAGTGACTAATAAAATCACAAAAAACATAAAGGGGAAGGCGCTTAAAATCTCTAATACACGCATCATCACGGTATCGACTTTGCCACCAAGATAGCCTGACGTTGCACCGTATATCGTACCGAAAATCACTGCAACCGTAGCGCCAGCGACACCTACCATTAAGGAGATACGACCACCTACTGCGGTTCGCACTAACAAATCACGACCGAGTGAATCAGTACCGAAGTAGTGCTTGTTATCGATGGCTGGCGCGGACTGCATAAAGTTCCAGTCGGTTTCGGCATAACCAAAAGGTGCTAACATCGGCACAAAGATGACGAAAGCAGCCACGAGTAGCAAGATAAAAAGACTGGCTACGGCGGCCTTATTGCGATAAAAACGGCGCTTAGCATCTTGCAAAAGGCTGCGGCCTTTGATTTCCTGAGCCCCTATGTCTGCTAGGTCAGTTGTCTGGTCTGCGGTAAGGCTCATAGTCGTCCTTTTAATAATCTATTTAGCATAATAATAATGAATGATACCCATCAAACCGTATTGGAATGATAATGCGCTTAAATGGTCGCCTTAATACTGAATCTTTGGATCAATTACCGCGTATAAAATATCGACGATAGCATTAAAGGCAATGGTCAATACCCCGACTAAAATGGTCAAACTAAGCACTACCCCATAATCACGATTGAGTGCGCCGTTAATGAATAACTGTCCGATACCAGGTAAACCAAAGATCGTCTCAATCACAATGGAGCCTGTGATAATACCGACAAAGGCTGGGCCCAAATAAGAGATAACGGGTAGTAGTGCGGGTCTCAGCGCATGCCTCATCACTATTTGGCGCATCGGCAAACCTTTCGCCTTAGCCGTTCGGATATACTGGCTATTCATCACCTCAATCATCGAGCCGCGCATGATACGAGCAATACTCGCAACATAAGCGAGCGCTAAAGCGGCGACTGGTAATACAAGGTTTTTGAGTGCCCCGTCATTCCAGCCACCAGCCGGTAGCCATTGCAAAATAATGGCAAAAATCAGCACTAATAATGGCGCTTTAACGAAGCTTGGAATCACAACGCCTGTCATAGCAAAGGCCATCAGTACGTAGTCTATCCATGAGTTTTGCTTAAGGGCTGCGATAACACCGAAGATAAGTCCTAAGACCAATGCCAATATAAAAGCGTATAGACCCAACTCCATAGAGACGGGAAACGACTGCGACAACAGCTCGTTAACCGTATAATCTTTATACTTAAAAGACGGTCCAAAGTCGCCTACCGCCAGCTGCTTTAGATAATTAACATACTGTAGCCACATAGGATCGTTGAGATTGTATTTGGCCTCGATATTTGCCAGTACCGCAGGTGGCAAGCTACGCTCACCCGTAAATGGACTGCCTGGCGCCAAACGCATCATAAAAAAGGAGACCGTGATCAATACAAATAAGGTCGGAATGGCCTCTAAGATACGCCGAAAAATCAGTTTTAGCATAATGCCTCTTTTATAATGATGCTTATTTTTCAGCTAAATTAAAATGAGATAACTAGCACAAACCTAACGCCCAGTTATCACTCAACTAGCAATATTCAATGACTTGGTTTTAAATAAAATATTGATAATCGTCGTTTATAAATAACAAAAGTTTCATCTAACACGCCTAATGAGAGTGGTCGTGAAAAATGAAACTAATGGTGCTATCAGCGTTATTTGATAAGAGCGATAAATAAAACCAGCTGCTTTTAACGCTCTCAGACATTCAATCGATAGAATTATTTAGCGATCAGTCAAACGATTAGTGCTTAGCAATTGAGAGATTTTTTACCTGCCAATTGTCTAATATATCCTTAGTCGGAAATCCAATGACATAAGGTTTTACTAGACGCGGGCTGACGTAATGATAAATGTTAAGTAAACCCATATCTTGATCGAGCTGAGCTTCAGCTTGCTTGTATAGGTTGGCACGCTGCTCAGGACTAACGCCAGCTTTCAGCGTTTGCGCCATTAAACTGTCAAAGTTAGCGTTATTGTATTTACCGTAGTTGCCACTATTGTCAGATTTGGCAATATTTAAGAAAGCTGACGCTTCGTTATAATCACCACACCAGCCAGCACGCGCGATTTGATAATTACCATTACGGCGAGTATCCAAATAGGTTTTCCATTCTTTATTGGTCAAAGTCACATCGACGAAACCGAGCGCTTGCTTCCATAGTGAAGTAGCCGCGACCGCAGTCTTTTTATGATTATCATTAGTGTTGTATAGCAGCTCAAAAGTCAGCGGATTGCTATCGCTATAGCCTGCTTCAGTGAGAAGTTTTTTGGCCTCAGTAACCCGCTTTTCTTGATCCCAAGTCGACCATTCTGGACTATTTGCAATATCGCCATTGGTGGCAGGGGGTGTCAACTGATAAGCGGCCGTCTGTCCTTGACCGATAACTTTATCCGCAATGGTATCGCGGTCCAAAGCTAAGGCTAAAGCACGGCGTACGTTGGGATCGTTGAACGGTGGCTTGACCGTATTAAACTCGTAATAATAAGTACAAAGATAAGGAGATACGGTTAGCTGATCGCCCACTTGCTCTTTAAGCGAAGCGAACTGCTCGGTTGGAATCTCATTGTAGGTCACATCGATTTCACCCGCCTGATAGCGTGCGACGTCAGTCGTACTAGAAGGAATCGGCAGGAAAGTGACGGTATCGATAGTCGTATTGGCATCGTCATAATAAGAAGCGTTACGCGTTAAAACGATTTTGTCATTAATTTGCCACTGGGTAGGCTTGTAAGGACCGTTAACCACGATGTTCTCAGGAGCTGTCCACTTATCACCAAAGGCTTCAACGGTCTTTTTATGAACGGGCTTGACTGAATTATGAATCAACATATCTGGAAAATAAGGGACTGGCTCTGATAACGTAATTTGCAAAGTTTTATCATCGATAGCCTTTACGCCAAGGGTTTCAATGCCAGCCTTACCATCAACGATTTGATCAGCGCCTACTACTTTGGCATCGACCAAATAGCTTGAATACGGCGACGCAGTATTTGGATCGACCAAGCGGCGCATACTGTAGACAAAATCCTCTGCCGTTACTGGATCATCATTTGACCATTTAGCATCGCGCAGCTTAAAGGTCCATACTTTATTGTCTTCGCTTTCCCAACTGGTTGCCATTGCTGGAATGGTCTTACCTTCGGCATCCGTATTGGTTAAACCTTCTAACATCTGGCGGCCAAGGGTAGATTCTGGTACCCCCGATACTTTGTGTGGATCAAGTGATTCAGGTTCAGTGCCATTATTGACGACGAGCGCTTGAGTATCAGCCAGTACATTAGGATCAACGGCAGCTGCTTGGCTGTCAGTGCCAGACTTCTCGCTACTACAGCCAGTCATAGACATGGCGAGCGCAAGAGAGGTAGGCAAAAATATAGAGGACAAAAAGTGATTAGGAGTGCGCATCATATAATAGCTATCCTTGCTGGTCAGTGGCTGGGCGGATCAACTAAATAGTAGTGATTCGAGTTAATATATCCGTATATTGACTATGTTTATTAACAATACTTTAACTAACTATTGGTCATATTGTAGACAACTATTAGTAATTAAAAACGATACAAATGTCAATAAGTTTTAATTCCTCCCCGATACTAACAAGCAAAATAAGCTTGCAATCAAAGCAGTTTCGACGACCAAAACTTAGATGTGATTACTATTAATTGAGTAAATTTTATAGCTACTTATTACCTTTCATCAGCAATATACTACCGCTCATTCGAAACCTGTATTATTACTACAAATCTCAGTTTCTTAATCACTAATTATCACTGTCAAGTGAATGAACTCAATGCTATCAAGCAATAAAACCCTAGTAGATATGATGAATTTTATTTATAAGACTATTATTAATAACTAATCATTTGATAGATTTTTTAAGCCGATGCTGATGGATAAGAGTGTGGTACTTTCGACATTCAAAACCAGACTTATTCGCTATTCAAAATCGTGCAATTTTTTGATTTTTGCAATTACTTATTTTTGTAATAGCTGAGTAAGATCATGATAAAAATCACTAAACTTAGAATAAATACCTATCCATATCACTATTAATTCCTTTTTATAAAGCTAATAACGCTGATCTCTTGATGAAATTTTGATTGTATAGTCGCGTGGCCGAGCGCTTATATTTGCGCCTATTTTGTACAAGAGCAGGTGCTTAGCCGTATTGAGTTTTATTGAGTAAAAAACTATAAACTTTAGTGTACCCGCCTCTCACAAAAAAGCTAAGATAAGCAACATCATCTTTTTATTTAGAGGACGCTATGAGCCAACCACGGCGTACTATCGAGCATTTACTCAAGCAAGGCATACTGCCATTGACGCATGCCAACGATGCAGCGATTCATTTGCAAGTCTATCCTAGCAAACGCTCATGGCTGGTCTTTTTTGATAAAGCCCTGCTGATTATCGGGGCGATAGCGCTGGTATTATCGCTGGTGTTTTTTATTGCCTATAACTGGATAAATATGGGCAAAATGGGCAAGTTCGCTTTGGTCGAAGGGGCGTTGGTTGTCACTATTGCCTTATACGTTGCACTGTCTTTTAGGCGACGGTTTCAGCTTATTCGCCAATTATTATTGCTTATTGCCAGCGTGATTACGGGTAGCTTATTGGCGCTATTTGGGCAGGTCTATCAAACGGGTGCTGATACGTGGCAGCTATTTTTTGGTTGGGCCGTATTGATTGTTCCGTGGGTAATTATCGCCCGCTTCCCTGCGCTATGGCTGCTATGGTTGGGGCTCGTCAATACTGGTCTCATCTTATATTTCGGCGTTATGGACTTTGCCTTTGTCAGTTATTTTTATGAAGGTGTCTTACAGATAGGCGTGCTTGCCGCTGTTAATTTTGTGGCGCTAAACTTGTGGCTCGCGTTTATCGACCGTCAACTACCATCAGTCACACGCAGCCGATTTAAGCCCGAGCTGGATTGGAGCGCTTATGTCGTCGGTTTACTCAGCAGCTATTTTATTACCTACCTTGCCATTCTTTATGTCTTTGATGACGCCAATATTGTAATGACGCTAATCACTTTATTGCTATGGATGAGCTGGTGCGGATTTATGGTTTGGCGATTTTATTGGTATCGCATCAATCTATTAATGCTGACCTATTTATGTGGCTCTGTCATTGTCGTGGTGATGTTTTGGGCGGGTAAGTTGTTTTTAGACAATTTTGATATGGGTGGTTTTCTCATCTTAGCCCTATTGTTGATTGGCATGAGTTCAGCGGCGGTTGTTTGGCTGCGTCATGCGGCACGTTTAAACAGCGAAAACAACCGCCCCAGTGCTGTCGTCAAAGGAGGTAATTATGAGTAATGATATGAATAATCAACACTCGGACAATGTCCTTTTACAGCTGCAACAGCTTGGATTTATTGATGGCAATGTGATTGATGCCCGTACTGGTGAGACAAGTGCTAAGGCAACAATAGCGAATAATCACTCTCAAAACGATATTCCTTGGTTTATACAAATACTTTTTGGTCTCAGCGGTATTGTAGCAAGTCTGTTTCTAATCGCCTTTCTGTCTTTATTATTGTTCGGCATCGATGGCTTTGACAGCGTGATTGCCTTGTTAATTACAGGTCTAGTACTCAGCGCGGCGGGTTTTGTCTTATTTAGAAACAAGCAAAGCCGTGATAATACCTTTATCAGTAGCCTAGCATTGGCTATTAGCTCGGCTGGGCAAGCCTACATTGGCTTTGCTTTATTTGATAATAATTTGTCACATCCTATAGATATTTGGCTTTTTTTAATCGTGCAAGCCGTTATGACGGTCATTATGCCCAACCGTATCTATCGCCTATTGGGCAGCATAATGACGCTAGGTTTGACGGTTTATCTGCTTAACTATTATCATCTACCTGAGGTTAGCTTGGGATTATTGGCGCTGATTACGACTGGCAGCAACTTATCACGCTATTCTCTATTGCAGCGTATACCTAGTAAATGGCGCGCGGATGCTTTTGATATTATTAAAGCCCTTGGTTACGCCAGCGCGCTGATGCTGTTGTGCGTTTCTGTGTACTTTATCGCCGCTGAACATAGTCATAGCCTTGCTACTTATTATGGCGACACTTTTCGCTACAATTACTATTTGGCGCAAGTACTGCTTACACTTGCCAGCCTTTATGCCGCTTATCTGATTCTAAAACGTTACGACGTTAAATTACTATCGGCAGCGGGACTCTTCATTGGTGGTGGGATTGTATTGCTTGGGATAATATCGATTTACGTCTCAGGACTGCTCGCGACCAGCCTTATTATCGTCATTGCGATCGCCAATAGCCAACGGCTGCTATTAGGTTTGGGTATCACCGCCTTGGTCAGCTATGTATTTTGGTATTACTATCAGCTCGATACTTCATTGCTAATCAAATCTCTCTCAATGCTAATCGTCGGACTGACCATGCTGATGGGGCGTTGGCTATTGATTAAACGCTATTTCGCTAACCCCTTTATCAACGATACTGATTTGACAATGAGCGCCAACGATCATCAGGAGCGCCACTCATGAAAAATAAAATTTTGACCAAGCGCTTGATTGATAACACGTCACCATCCACGCATTGGCTAAAAAAACGAGCCGTTACCATCACTGTTGCCTTACTTGGATTGGCGCTGATATTGGTCGTAATGACCATGAATATCATCAAATACGAAAACCATCTTAGTAATGGCAAAACGGTATTATTAGCGCTGGCACCTGTCGATCCACGCGGTTTTATGCAAGGCGATTATATGGTGTTAAGCTATGCGCTAGAGCGCGATATTTTTGATGCTATGCGCTCAAAGCACCCTCATTCAACACAAGACGAATTAGGCTCAGAACTAGATGTAGAATTAGACGAGCTTGATACAGATTTTCGTATTTATGAGCCAAGCGACGGTTATGTGATTGTGAGACTTGATGGCAATAGTGTGGGGCATTTTGTCCGCTTAGCTGATAGTAATAGTCGTGAAGAGTTAACTAAAAGTGAGCTGCCCATTTATTACCGTATTCGTAACGGCAGTGTGCAATTGGCGACCAATGCATTCTTCTTTCAAGAAGGTCATGCTGAGGCGTTTGAAGCGGCTGAATATGGTCTGTTTCGCGTCAATGACAAAGGCGAGCCATTACTCACAGAGATGGTAGACGGTGATTTTACAGTCATCGTCGGCGACATAAGCCAAGAGGATAAAGCCTCTCAGTAGACGTTCACGCTGTGACTTATCATGCATTACTACTTATGCTTTACTATACGCGATACGAGCAACGCATAACATTCCTTAACTAAAGTAACATTGAGGGTACTGAGACAAACTTGTTACTGTTGCTCACAACCTAAAAATAAATAAAGGAAATAATTATGCGTAGCGCAACTTATAATACCTTCGGTAAACCATCTGACGTCCTCAGTTTAGGTGACACGCCTATTCCTGAACCAAAAGCCAATGAAGTCCGAGTCAAAATGATACTCGCCTCTATCCACAACCATGACTTATTAACCATTCGCGGTCAATATGGCTTCAAACCTGAGCTGCCAGCGATTGGTGGTAGCGAAGCGGTCGGCATTATCAATGCCGTCGGTCAGGATGTCAAAGACTTAAAAGTGGGTCAGCGCGTGGCGGCGGCGAGCGTACAAGCGACATGGGCAGAGTATTTTGTCGCCTCAAAAGACATGGTATTTGTCATGCCAGACAGCTTAGAGGACGAAATGGCAGCACAGCTCATTGCGATGCCACTTAGTGCCCTGATGCTGATTGAGTTTTTAGAACTAAAAAGCGGCCAGTGGGTGATCCATAATGCCGCCAATGGTGCGGTCGGCAAGTCGCTCGCCATGCTAGCCGCTGCGCGTGGTATTAATACTATTAATGTCGTGAGAAGTGGCGATGCTATCAAGGAATTAGAAGCACTGGGTATCAAGCATAATATCAACACCTCAGATGATGACTGGAAAGACCAAGTAAAAGCCATCCTTGGTGATGAGAAAATCAGTGCCGCGGTTGATTCTATCGGTGGTGAGTCTAGTAATGATCTGCTGGCGTTACTGGGTCATGGTGGCACACTGGCCTCGTTTGGCATCATGTCAGGCAAACCCATGGTGCTAGATCCAACCCATATTATTTTTAAACAAGCGATAATTAAAGGCTTTTGGGGCAGTAAAATCAGTCAAGAGATGAGCGTGGAAAACAAACAGCGTTTGATTGATGAGCTGATCGAACGTGCTAACAATGGCAATTTAAAACTGCCCGTTGAAGCAACGTTTGATTTGGCGGATATCGTCAAGGCCGTCGATGGTAAATTGCAGGCAAGTAAGAATGGTAAAGTGTTGTTAAAAGCATAAATGACTGTCTTACATACATCGATGTAGTTGCAAATGATGTACGTGCAAATAAAGACACGCACCAAATAACCTCATTAGGAATAATATGATGTCTAATAATAAAACCTTTAAAGCCTTAGTCGTCGAAGAAAATACCGACGGCACCTTTAGCAAAAGTATTCAAGAACGCAACGTCAGTGACTTGCCAGAAAATGACTTGTTGATAGAAGTGCATTATTCCTCGTTAAATTTCAAAGATGCCATGTCGGCATCGGGCAATAAAAGAATTACCAAACAATATCCGCATACACCCGGTATTGATGCAGCAGGCGTTGTCGTCAACGACAAATCAGGCACGTTTACCGCAGGGCAAGAAGTATTGGTATTTGGCTATGATTTGGGCATGGATACGGATGGCGGTCTGGGTCAGATGATCTCTATCCCTGCCGATTGGGCATTGCCCTGCCCAGAAACACTGACGTTAAAAGAAGCAATGACTTACGGTACGGGCGGCTTAACCGCAGCACTCAGTATTCAAAAATTAGAAAAAATGGGTGCAAAACCCAGTGATGGTCCAGTCGCGGTAACTGGTGCAACAGGCGGCGTCGGTACGATCAGTATCGCTATTTTGAGTCAGCTGGGTTATGAGGTGATTGCTTTCTCAGGTAAGCCAGAGCAAAGCGAGCATTTGAAAGCATTGGGCGCGAGCGAAGTGCGTCATCGCGATACCATCAATGAAATCGGTAATAAGCCTATCGGTCGTGAGCTGTGGGCAAATGCCATTGATACTATTGGCGGCGACTACTTACCCAACCTGCTAAAGCAAACCAAATCTGGTGGTGCGGTGACCAGTTGCGGCTTAGCCAGCGGCGCTGAGTTTTCGATGTCGGTGATACCTTTTATTACCCGTGCGGTGTCATTATTGGGTATCGATTCGGTCTATATTCCACTGGCTGATAAAGAAGCCATTTGGCAGCGTGTCGCGACTGATATGAAACTTCCTAATCTTGAAAGCTATGGTGAAGAGATTACACTTGAGCAAACACCAGAATATTTAGATCGCTTTATGTCGAGTAAGGTAGTTGGGCGTTATGTGGTGAATGTGAAAGGTTAGGTTTTTGGTTTAGAAGTTAACTTTATAGATAATGGCAGCGCTCCTTTTGGGGTGCTGCTTTTTCAGATCTGGATAATTTATAAAGACACCGTCACACCTTCGTATTCTTTGCTTGCACCAAATACGTGTTCATGACAGAAAGACACTGTATGTTTATTATAAATTTCTAGTACAGCTAGGTCGTTATGCATACTCTCAACACTGATAGATTTAGGCATCGATTTGAAAAAATCTATAGTTTCTTTTGTTATAAACTCTGGTATATACGCATCTACATCCTCAAAAACATATCTTATAAATGCATAAGAACATAAATTAAACTCCCATACCATCTCACTATTTCCCCCTACATACGTATTATATCCGCGGTCAGAAAGAAGGCACTTTTCGTCATCATAGGTATACACACACACTCGAACTAAGCGATTCGGGTTCTCATAAATACTCTTTATAAGTCGATCTAAAAAGTTTGGTTGTTCCGCTCTCATAGAATTCAATAGAAAAAAGATAGTCGCAAGCCAATATTCATAATCATTCTTTGTTATACCTAATTGTTCGCATAAATGATCCTGCTGTGGCTTATTTCCATTTAGCACACGATTGAAGTTTGCAAGATGTATAGGATCAGTTGGAATCATACCCTTAAGCTCAGAGAAGGTATTTAAAATCTTTTTTATAGAATAAGGATTTCTAATGAAGTTTAGAAATTTAGACCTGAAGATATTAAAAATTTCTAATTTGACATCAGTTTTAGGTGAATATATTTTAGATAGCAAGCTTTCAGTATTAGCCTTTATTATTACTTCATAGGAATGGAACAGTTTTTCGAAATTGTACTTACTAGCTTCTTTTCCTAATACATCAAAGCTAAATAAATCATTCAAGCTTAGATTTTTGCAAATACTAACACCTATTTCTGAGTCTATGCTGACAGTGCATGAATCACGATCTTGTATGCTAAACGAGTAAATCTTTTGATTTTTACTTCTAGCTTGAGGATTAATTGCATTAAGCCTTTGCTCTACTTGAGGTAAAAAATGCTGATTTTTAGTTACATCACGCAAGTCCATTTTCAACTCTCTATTAGGTTATATTTCATCATTCTAGCTTATCTAAAAAACTATGGAAATTTTACATTCAAACCAAAAAAACACCCAACTAAGTTGAGTGCTTTTTTATCATTTAAAACTAAGTATTATCTAGAATCTTGCTCCCACTCCATCGTAACTGCCAGTAGCTGCCTATTTACTAACATTATTGATAACTCTAATAACGTTACTTATGATTTTTAATATTTTCTTAATTGTATATTGAAATTTACTGATGAAGACCATATTTCATAGGTGAGGAATAACCTCGCTAAATTAAAGGATTAAATCATGAGCTTGAAGCCAGGACCGAAACCAATTGCTAAGTCGACTGGGAAGCCAGATCAACGTCGACGTGACAATAAAAACACTCCAGGAAATACTCCATCTGTAAAGCCGAGTAAATCCTCCAAGTGAGGATGAAATAATTTTACTTTTAATGGCAGGCCAGAACTAATTGTACTGGCTTTTCTTCAATACAATAGTACCGAAATTGCCTTTTCTTATTAGCCAATTTGGTCGAGTAAGTCTTAATCTCAGAAATTTACGTTAAACATCCTAATTCAGTGAGTTAGATATAAGAGAGTTAGGTAGTATTCCCAACTTACCAATCTATATGAACTATCAGTGAAAAGATGACAGACATAAAAAAGCCCACGATAACGTGAACTTTTCTAATGATGACAAGCAGTGTCTTATTGGATAATTATTCCCACTCAATCGTCGCAGGTGGCTTGCTCGATACATCATAAGTCACTTTTACGTTATCAACAGTTAACCACACGCCCAATCAAACTCATTATTCAGCAAATCAATTTGTCCATTACCACCACCCATATTGGCATCGCCAAGCGTTTCTTCAAACTCAATATAAAAAGGGCTAAATTCTGGCATGCCCTGAATGGGATTAGCCGTACCACCAAAATGATTTTTTGCATGAAATCTATCAAGATTTAACATCTCACCTTTTTCAGAAAACATCGAAATATAAGAATTCTCATCATCTTCATCTGGCCACTCATCGAGCATCTTGCCAATATTAGGATCATCTATTCGGACAACGTGCTGAATAAACTGAGCAGGCTCATCTTTGATAAAGCAAGTGCTACCCCACTCTTCAATCTCATAATCTGGATATATACTATTTTCTTTATTGGGCAGCGGTGTGGACTTACCTAAAAACTCTGCTTCCGTTAGCCAAATCAATGCCCAACCGCCACCAATAATATCTTTCAGATAGATTTCTTGAGGATGCCGATGGTTAGCATAATCACTCAATGATGCCCAAAAATCTTCAGCGTCTATATTATTTACCTCAGTGAGGTTAGTGATCATGTCCTCGATACCATCCACCCTATCTTCAAAGGAATCATCCGCTTGAAAGAGTGATATTGCCACCAGATCCTTTCCTTTTGCACGATAGGCTTCAGGCACTAATATCGTCCATAAGTGCGCCATCGGTAGACCGTTAATCCTGCTTCGCGGCCATTGATCCGTGGTGATGCCGACTGGGCGACCAAAAGCCCAACCTTGCCCATGATCGTTATCCGTTAGTTCCAAATCATATGCTTGTTTTAATGGTTCCATCACTCTTACCTCGCCTCCTTAGATCAACCTTATTTATTAGAGGTACTACACCAACCAAAACCAATCAGGCGCAAACAAATAGGACATACCCATAGATAGCAATACTGATAATATGCTACCCACAATGGCGCCAACCCATGACGTACCACCCTTTGCCGCTAACTCCTGTTCAACCGTCGCTGGGTAAGCTGTATTACTCATGACTTTTTTTATATTTTTGACGCTGTGACTAAAGTAAAAATAATTACCTAAAAGTCCTGTCAGTACTGCCCATGCGACAAAAAAGCTGGTTTGACCTATAGAGCTATACGCCTCCATACCGAGCAGATGCATTAAAATTAAATCGACCGTATTTATGCCAAGTACAATACACAAGGCTACTAGGTACATTTTACGATAGCATAACCAAGATGTTCCCAAGAGCAGTCCAGCAATATTAAAACTGTGAATGCTCGAACCATCCTTATTGACTTCTAAACGTGGCTCACTGTCCTTAAACCATTTATTACGGTAGAAATCATCATACTTTTTACCAACGAAAGCTGCCAATAAAGCATCGGCATTTTCAGAACTGGAAGCTGAATGGTTTTGCAGGATTTGCGCATCTTTAGAAATGTTAACTGGCGTTAATGGTGGCGGTGTTTGTGCTTTAACGTCAGAGAGCTGATGCCCACATTTTGAACAAAATCCTGCCTCGCTTGAATTTTCTTGATTACAGTTATTACAAAACATCTTATCCCTTAATTTTACTAAATACTGAACGGTTGATAGGCTTATCTCGACTTTAATAAATAATAGCCAATTAAAGTTGACACTATTATAGATAATAAAGACAAATGTTCAATGAAAAATTAGAGGATTCTTAGTTGCCTGTTTGTTTTAACCAAAAAAAGCACCCAACCAAGTTGAGTGCTTTTTTATCGCTATATTGAACTAATCTAATTATCGATTAGTCGTATATCAATTCAAAAAATTTGAGTTGAAAAGCTATTTAGATAAGTTTACGTAGTCTAAAATGATAACAAGGCAACCGAGCGCAGATAGTACGTGTTTGTACATCTAGCTAGGTTAACACTGTTACCGTTTAGAATACTTAAACGGTTTATTCCCACTCAATCGTCGCAGGTGGCTTGCTCGACACATCATAAGTCACACGTGATACTTCAGCGATTTCGTTCATGATACGGTTCGATACCGTCTCAATCAAATCATACGGCAGATGGGCAAAGCGCGCAGTCATAAAGTCTACGGTTTCAACAGCACGTAGCGCGATTACCCAAGCATAACGGCGACCATCACCGACCACACCGACTGATTTAATCGGTTGGAATACCGCAAACGCTTGCGCGGTCTTCTCATACCAGCCTGAACGCTCAAGCTCTTCCATAAAGATAGCATCAGCAGCACGCAAGATATCGGCAAATTCTTTGGTGACTTCGCCTAAGATACGCACGCCCAAACCCGGTCCTGGGAACGGATGACGGTTAATCATCTTCGCAGGTAGACCAAGGGTAATACCCAATTTACGCACTTCATCTTTAAACAAATCACGTAACGGCTCAACCAACTCAAACGCCAAATCATCTGGCAAACCGCCAACATTATGATGGCTCTTGATGACGTGCGCTTTACCTTGATGCGACTTGGCTGATTCAATCACGTCTGGATAAATCGTGCCTTGTGCTAAAAATTCAATGACTTTACCATCGCTTTGCTCACTGATTTCACGCGCACTATTAGCGAAGACGTCGATAAAGGTTTTACCGATGATTTTACGCTTAGCTTCAGGGTCAGACTCGCCAGCCAATGCCGTCAAGAATAACTCTTCAGCATCAACACGAATCACTTTTACGCCCATGTTTTCAGCGAAGATTTGCATCACTTGGTCGCCTTCGTGCAGACGCAAAAGACCGGTATCAACAAACACACAGGTTAATTGATCGCCAATCGCTTTATGCAATAACGCTGCGACGACTGAACTATCAACACCGCCAGATAAACCAAGCAATACTTGCTTATCACCGATTTGCTTTTTTAGTTGTTCGATACGCATATCGATGATGTTGTCAGGCGTCCAGCTACCCGCGCAGCCACAGATTTCATGGACGAAACGTCCTAGTAATGCAGAACCTTGTGCGGTATGCGTGACTTCAGGATGGAACTGCAAACCATAATAGTGGCGCGAATCATCAGCCATAATCGCAATCGGACAGCTTGGCGTACTAGCGACGATATCGAAGCCTTGTGGCGCATCAATCACTTTATCGCCATGACTCATCCAGACATTTAGCTTACCAGCAGCGTCTTCGATGCCATCTATAAGGGTAGATTTGCCGTCAATATTGATAATCGATGCGCCAAATTCATGGATATCACTGGCATGAACTTGTCCGCCGAAGCGCTCTGCCATCGCTTGCATACCGTAGCAGATACCCAATACGGGTACGCCTAGATCAAATACGGCATCATTGATGCGTGGGCTGTCATCTGCGTGCACGCTCTCAGGACCGCCAGATAAGATAACGCCTTTTGCGCCAAAATCGATAATGCGCTGAGTATCGATATCATAAGGAAACATCTCACAGAATACGCCTGAATCACGGACACGGCGGGCGATAAGCTGGCTGTACTGTGAGCCAAAATCGAGAATTAAGATGCGATCTTCTTTAATAGTAGGAACGTTGGCAGCAGTTGTCATAACGTAGTGTCCATCAATAAATAAATTGGTGCGCTATTTTAACAAGTTTGAGCAGTCTATTGGTTATAAAAATACGCTAATCTGCTAACTGGTATATAAATCTATAGCTCATCAGTATAAACCTCTACTTTATTTCATCAATGAATGCATTTCTTCTATATTTTTCTACATCTAGGTAGCGATGATAAGGCACTATAGAGTAATCAACAGAATAAAAACGCGATTAATTGACCTAATGCTTTTATAGGCAACGCCTAAATTCTGGTTCAAGCATTATTACAAATAAGTGTTATTACAAAGCAGCCATTATACTTTTTTACCTAGCATTCTACAGAGAAGTTTGTATCAGTGTCGACTATGATTAACCTGTACTATTCGGCAACACATGGACTTCATCTGAAATCTTCGCAAGCTTAGTCTCACCGCATTGGTATTTTTATATATTAGGGTTTATTGGCGTTATTTGGCACTACTTAGCGCATAGACTGATGGTTTTGGTGGGGAATAAAGAATTAGCAAGTCGGAACAGCACACCAATCGTTGTTGACTAATGTACAGAAAACAGTTACTTATTATAGTCACAGATAATCATAATAAATTGACAGGTATGTCCCTATGAGTAAAATCAAAGCCCTTATCCGAAAACGCCCTAAATCTGACCCGTCTAAAGCTATTTCAGTAAATTCTGATAACCAAAATACCAATATAGATGCTGCCTCAAAGGGTCATACGGTAAATACCCCAATCGAGCAAACGCGCTGGAATGGCTGGGGCAATATCAATATTAATAAAAAAGTCTCAGCGCATGGGGCGAAACTGATCAAATCTCACATTGGCAAAACTAAAAAACTACCCTCTGTTAGCTTACAAGAGGTGTTAAAAACTGTCCCAAAATCCCGCTTGCCTGTTGCTATGACTGAGCTTGATACCGTATCTGTCGATAACGAAGTGAGACTTAGACATGCTCGTGGCCAAAGCTTTCCAGACTGGATAGTCATGCATGGTGGCGACTTTGAAGTCTTTCCTGATGGGGTCGCTTTTCCTGAATCGACCGCTGATGTCGAAACTTTATTAAAGCTAGCGAGCGAGCACGACCTCATCGTCATTCCTTTCGGTGGCGGCACTTCAGTCGCGGGTCATATCAATCCGCAAAAGGGTTCACGCCCCGTCGTGACCATCGCCATGAGCAAGATGGATCAGCTGACTGACTTAGACAGTGAGAGCCAAATTGCTACTTTTGGCGCAGGTACACAAGGGCCAGCAGTCGAAGCACAACTGGACGCACACGGCTACCGCTTGGGACATTATCCTCAGTCTTGGGAGCTATCGACACTGGGCGGCTGGATTGCAGCGCGCTCTAGTGGTCAGCAATCTTTAGGCTACGGACGCATCGAGCAGATGTTTGCCGGTGGTACGTTGGTGACCCCACAAGGCGTGCTCAATATTGCGGATATTCCAGCGTCAGCGGCGGGGCCTGATCTGCGCGAGATGATGATGGGCACGGAAGGTCGCGCTGGTATTTTTACTGAAGTCAAAATGCGGGTGCAGTCGCAACCAGAAGAAGAGCTATTTAAAGTGGCATTTCTGCCTAACTGGGAAGCGGGGAAAGAAGTGCTTAGACAAGCCGTGCAAAAAAATGTTCGCCTATCGATGTTGCGTCTAAGTAATGCGGTCGAGACTGACGCGCATCTACATTTGGGTACGACGCCCAGCCAGTTTATGGCCATTAGTACTTATCTAAAAGCGCGCGGACTCAGCTCAGAAAAAGTCATGCTCACTTATGGCGTCTCAGGGGATAAAGCACAGAATAAATTGGCACTGACGCAGTTTAATAAGCTATTAAAACAGCAAGGCAGTGTCACGGGAAAAATAACTGATATCATGGGCAGTGTCTGGGCGCATGGACGCTTTAAATTCCCTTATTTGCGCGGCACACTGTGGGAAAAAGGCATCATGGTTGATACCTTTGAGACCGCGACCAACTGGAATTATATCGACGAACAAATGGCGCAAATGCAACAAGCCGTTCAGACTTCCTTGGAAGACGAAGACGAAAACGTCATGGCTTTCACTCATATCTCACATGTCTATAAGCAAGGTGCCAGTCTTTATACCACCTACTTCTTTAGAGCAGCCAAAGATCACGCCAGCACGTTAAGCCGCTGGCAAAAAATCAAACATGCCGCCAGTTCAAGTTTGGCCAATGGCACAGCGACGATATCGCATCAGCATGGCGTTGGCCGTGATCATGCGCCTTATCTAGCGGCTGAAAAAGGGAAGCTAGGTATCCAAGTGACCAGTGATATGCTTAAAAGTTTGGACCCTGAGCAGCGTATGAATCCAGGTGTTTTAATTAAAGAGTAAAAAGTCGTCTTAGCGTCACTAGTTGGCTTAAACAGGTTAAGTCGCTGATTAATTTGAGTATCATTTGAGATGAGTCGTTTATGAACCAAGCCAATCAGCATGATCAATACCAACAACGCCAGCAAGCATTAGCGCCTTTATCTCGTCGCTCGTCTCAAGTAGTACCGTGGGATATACTCATCATCGGTGGCGGTATTACTGGCGCTGGCATTGCTCGCGAAGCAGCACGGCGCGGCTTAGCAGTTTTATTAATCGAGCAAAAAGACTTTGCGTGGGGCACGTCCAGCCGCTCTAGCAAAATGGTACATGGCGGGCTGCGCTACATTGCCTCAGGTGACTATAAAACCACTTTGCTGAGCGTCCGTGAGCGCGAGCGCATGCTAAGCGAAGCAAGTGGTCTCGTCAACGAGATGCATTACGTCATGCCGCATTATAAAGGCAAGTTTCCACCGCCATGGATATTCAATACCTTGCTACGTGTCTACGATGGGCTCGCGGGCAAGCGCTACTCTAAATACTTTAAAAAAGACGCTTTTTTACAGCTTAATCCGCACATCAAGCAAGAAAAATTTTTGGGCGCCAGTCAGTTTAGTGATGCAGTGACCGATGACTCACGCCTTGTGATGCGCGTACTTGATGAAGCCATCCATGATGGTGCGCAGGCGATTAACTACCTTAAAGCCGAATTATTGATTACTAATGAGCAAGGCTTGGTAGTTGGCGCTACTCTATTAGATACTTCTGCTGAAGATAGCAATCATACTTACGATATTCATGCCAAAGTGGTAGTTAGTGCTACGGGTGCTTGGGCGGATACTCTAAGAATGCAGGCAAGCAAACAAACAGAACAAAGCTTTCACAAGCAAATTCGCCCGTCACGTGGTAGTCATTTAGTGGTCAGTCAAGAGCGCTTACCGCTCAATCAAGCCTATACTTTTTTGCATCCTGTTGATAAAAGAGCGGTGTTTGTTTTCCCTTGGGAGAACCGTACCGTCCTTGGCACCACCGATTTGGATCACCCACCCTTGGATGATAATGAAGTCGGTATCACTAATGAAGAGGTGGATTATCTATTGGCGGCGACCAATAATCTCTTTGATGATGCCAACCTAAGCCGAGAAGATGTCATCAGTACTTGGGCAGGCGTGCGACCGCTGATTTCTGATGGTGGGGATGGTAAGCGCGTCAGTCCAAGTAAAGAAAAACGCGACCATAGCGTCTGGCTTGATAATAATTTAGTCACTGTTAGTGGCGGCAAATTAACCACCTTTCGCTTAATCGCCCTTGATGTATTAAAGGTTTGTCAAAAGGTGCTCAAACTTGACGAGTCTACTACCGAAGATAATGTCGTATATAGCGACCAAGTCTTTAGTAATCAAACTCCGACTAATCCAAAATTCAAAACACTACCAAAACCTCTACAACAGCGTTTACAAGGGTTTTACGGTCTAAAGCTTGATACCTTATTAGAATTAGCTCATGACGATGATTTAACTTATGTGACTGATAGCAATACCATTTGGGCAGAAATTCGCTTTGCGGCCTGCTGTGAGCAAGTTATTCATTTAGACGATTTATTATTACGCCGTACGCGCTTAGGATTGATACTACCTGATGGTGCTATGTCGCCGCTTATCAGTAATCGGATTAAGCAAATATGTCAGCAAGAGCTCGGCTGGGATGAGCAAAAATGGCAGCAAGAAGTTGAACGCTATACACAATTATGGCAATGCTACTATTATCTGCCTGCGGCTTAAGCCTATTTTTATTACTGCTTATTACTACATAGTTAAGGATGACTATGACCAATCATTTTGATGCCCCTATCTATTTCTTAGCTATCGACAATGGCACCCAAAGCGTCAGGGCGCTGATCTTTGATCAATTCGGTAGCGAGATTGCCAAAGCCCGCGTCATTATCGAGCCGTATTTTTCAACGCAGCCAAATTTTGCGGAGCAACATGCCGATTATTATTGGCAAAAATTAAGCGAGGCTTGCCAGCAATTGTGGCAAAGCTGCGATATTACGCCCGAGCAAATCGCTGGCGTCAGCCTCGCCACCCAGCGCTATACCATGATATGTTTGGATAAAGACAAGCAGCCACTGCGTCCTGCTATTGTTTGGATGGATTTGCGCCGCGGCGAAACCAATGACATAGGATTTCTCTCGCCACTCACTAAAGTGGTTGGTATGGGTGAGCTGGTCAATGAAGCTCAGCAAAAAGCTCGCTGTAATTGGCTTGCGCATCATGAACCAGAAATGTGGGCAAAAACAGCCTATTATATCAATTTATCAGCGTACTTGACCTATCAGTTGACAGGTGAATTAGCTGACTCCACTGGTCATGCCCTTGGCTATCTGCCGTACAATTACAAGGCGCAAGCTTGGTTTAAGCCAAATAACCTCAAATGGCGACTATTTAGCTGTCGACCCGACCAAATGCCTAAGTTAGTTGCACCCGGTCAACCACTCGGTTCTATAAGCGCTAAAGCTGCTGCCGCTACTGGTATTTTAGAGGGCACGCCGATGATTGCTGCCGCCAGTGATAAGGCTTGTGAAGCATTAGGCTCTGCGGGTCTCGCCGCAGACACCGCCTGCTTAAGCTTTGGCACCACCGCGACTATTAATACCACCTCGAGCAATTATATCGAGATACTTAAACATATGCCCGCCTACACTGCCGCTGCGCCGAATTACTACAATCATGAGTATATGATCTATCGCGGCTTTTGGATGGTCAGCTGGTTTAAGGAGCAGTTTGCCCACTATGAAGAACAGCTGGCAAAGACGCAAGGCATCGATACCGAAAAACTTCTCGATCAAGCAGTAAAAGACATTCCAGCAGGCTGTATGGGATTAATGATGCAGCCATACTGGTCACCCGGTGTTCGTCATCCGGGACTTGAGGGCAAAGGCGCGCTCATTGGATTTGGTGATGTACACACGCGAGCGCATGTTTATCGAGCTATATTAGAAGGACTCGCTTACGAGCTAAAACTAGGCTTCGATACTATTGAAAAACGCACAGGCAAAACTATCAAACACTTGCGTGTTTCTGGTGGCGGCTCTCAAAGTGACTCAGCCATGCAGCTGACGGCTGATATCTTCGGTATGCCCGCTTATCGACCGCATACTTATGAAGCTTCAGGCTTAGGCGCTGCCATTAACTGTGCAGTGGGGCTTGGCGTCTATCCTGACCATTTAACCGCAACTAAGGAGATGGTGCATTTGGGCGATGAATTTGTGCCTATTGACGCCAATGTCCAGCTCTACAAACGCCTTTATAATGAGGTCTATCTCAAAATGTATGAGCGCTTAAAGCCTTTATATCAAAGCATTCAAGATATTACGGGGTATCCTGCTAAATGATATTACTGTTTGAAATCATTGCTATTTAATGCAGTATGCATACGGTTTAGCCCTTCTATCAGCAGCGCTTTAGGGCACGCTACATTAAGGCGCATTTTAAGATGCCCTTCATTACCATATTTGATACCTGCGCTAAGCTCAACTTTGGCCTCTCTAAGCGCGTCATAGAGCATTTGATCGTCTTGCCCATATACCGAACAATCTAGCCAAATCAAATACGAAGCTTCTGGACGCATCACTTTAATTTTAGGTAAATGCTCTTCTAAAAAGCTAATGGTTAATTTAATATTGGCTTCGATATAAGTCAGCGCCTGCGCCAACCACTCACCACCCTCTTCATAAGCACGACGCATCGCTGTATAAGCAAATAAATTTAGCTCATGCTCGTCACTCAAACGCTGCTGCTGGTTAATCTTACTCAGTAATTTGCTGTCTTTAGCAAAGATCATCGAGCCTTTGATACCAGCAATATTAAAGGTTTTGGTCATCGAGGTTAGGCTGACTACTTTGTGCTCATAGCCTGTTGCTAGAGTTAAAAAGGGAATAAAGGTGTGACCACTCAAAGTTAAATCTTGATGAATCTCATCACTCACAATCGCCACATCGTGCTTTTTGCAAATCGAAAGCAGCGCTTCAAGCTCATCTGCTGTCCATACCCGCCCGCCCGGATTATGTGGATTGCAGAACAAATACAGCTTAACTTTATGCTCGATAATTTTAGCTTCTATATCAGCTAAATCCAGAATATATTTCCCTTCAACCTCCTGTAATGCAGAACTCACCAGCTTACGATCATTATCCAAAACCTTGGTTATAAAAGGCGTATAAATCGGGTCATTGATGAGTACCGCATCCCCTGCCTCGGTAAATACTTTCATCATCAGCACCAAACTTGGCACGACACCCGGAGAGAAAAGAATATCCTGCTTATCCAGCCACAAGTCATAACGACTGCCATGCCAGTCGATAATCGCTTGATACAACGGCTCGGTCGGCACGGTGTAACCCAATATGCCATGCTGCGTTACTTGCTCAATCGCCGCTAAAATAGGCTGGGCGGTCTTAAAGTCCATATCCGCAACCCATAGCGGAATCGTGTCATCGCTATAGTGCCATTTAAACGATCCCGTATCACGTCTGTCTATTATTTCATCAAAGTTGTACAGCACCGATGCTCTCCTTTACGGTAGTTTTATATTATAACTGTTCATTCGTCGGCTTAAATGACCTTTGAAAATATAATGCTATCATTATTTGAATAATGGTTAAAAATTAGTGTTACATTAATGTTGCGGACTCTACATATGATCAAGTTATTTATGCCAGAGTATGCTCATATTGCAAGGATTGTAATCTATCAGCTTTTACCCACCCACCCCCTACTAAGCCAAGATGGCTTGTCTAAAAGGATTTAGCATGATGAAAATGGATTCCCTATCAAAATTAGCACTCAAAATCAGTTCCCTTACTCTCGCCATTGCCGCAACTTCTGCATGCACTGCTATGGCAACAGGTGCTGACTCCCAAGTTTCAAATACCCAAACCACTACGAACAGTACTGCCATTACTTTAGGCAATAGTGCTATGTCTAGCGGCACTAACGACACGGTTGCTATCGGTAATATGGCCAATGCAGGTCTGAACTCAGCAACCGCTGTCGGCGGTCAAGCCAATGCCGCAGGTCTAGGCTCGACGTCTATCGGTTGGCAATCAAAAGCCACTGCCGAACGCGCGCAAGCCTTTGGTCATCTGGCCAATGCTAGCGGTGTTCGCTCTACCGCAGTCGGCGAAGCGGCCATCGCTGGTGGTACTAACGATACGGTCGCTGTCGGCAATAAAGCCAATGCAGGTCTAAACTCCGCAACGGCTGTTGGCGGGGAAGCCAATGCCGCAGGTTTAGGCTCAACCTCTATCGGTTGGCAGTCAAAAGCAACTGCTGAACGCGCGCAAGCCTTTGGTCATCTAGCCGATGCTAGTGGTGTACGCTCTACCGCAGTTGGTGAAGCGGCAGCCGCACAAGGTGCAAACTCGGTAGCGCTAGGCAATAAATCTATGGCTGGCGGCATGAATAGCATCGCTATCGGTAACGGAGCAATGGCGGCTAAAAACAACCAAGTCGTCTTAGGTAATGCCGGACAGGTACAGTCGAGTACCGCAGCACAATCAGGTACGGTCAGAATCGTCACTATCGATGACAATGGCACGCTAGGTACAATGATGGTTGATTACTATAAAAAATCAGCTAAATAATAGTAGTCAATCAGTGCCAAGCTACTAACGCTGGTGCAGTTATCACCAGTTATACTCGATAAAATAATGAGACCTCGCGATTGCGGGGTTTTTGCTATTTGAGGTTACCGTATTAGCTTTAGTAGTTTGGTGTGGGGCTTTAGATAGTTTCGAAGCTGGGGATTAAAAGGCAAAATCTTTGCAGTAATAAGGGGAGCCAATCCTGCCATCCGTTATTATCTGCTTATCTAGGCGTGAGGATGGATCAAGCGAAGTACTGCTTCGCCCTGACGCAAGAGAAAATCTATGATTTTCTGTGGCTACGGTTTGGGTCATTCCTGTTTGGTCACGATACTGCCCCAAAACCTAGCCTTTGCAACATGCCTATTGAGGTAAAATAGCCTTAAGAAACCCTCATTTAAGAAGGTTTCTCTTGCAAGCCTAAAATTGCAGTGAAATTTTTTTACGGCTCTCATGTCAGGGCTAAAACTTGTCTTCGCAAAACTTCTACAGAACAACTAAGGTTATATTTAATCAAAAATAAAATTTTCAATATCATCTAGAGAGTTGTTTCTATTAGTCAGAATTAAGTTCTTAATATATTCAATTAACTCAAAACTCCACTCTCCATAACGTGAGCTACCCATACGACAGACTAAATTTTTCTCAAAATCGTTCAACTCTTCAAGTATTATAGTTTGCTTATCGTTTAAAACTAACTCAAAAAAATCTGTTTCTTCATAAGTAAAATCATGAGAGTGATATTTGTTATTCAAATAAATAATTTGACTATGACAATCATATTTTTTGATTAAATAGTAGAGAAAATTAGAATTTTCATTGTGTGTGAAGCCTATTTCCCTTTCTCCTCTCTCTTTGATCTCTTCAATTCGATTAAAGAACACTGATATCAACGTTATTTTGCGATTTATAGTTGAATTATCTACTGGTTTTAAATCTAGAATTTTACTTATTTTTGGAAGTATCCATTTGTCCTCTACTACTTCCTTGTTCATAGAAAATGCCATATCAACAACATTATCTGAATAATATCGTCCACATACACGTTCAAAAACTTGTTCTTTAACTGCATGATTTACTATGTAATATGCAGTAAAATATTCTTGAAATGAACGATGAGTAAAGCAATAATTTAAGCCATCTCTCATTAATAAAGGTACATTATTTAATAGCTCTAACTTTAGATCCTTGTCTATAACCTCAGATTTTGAATGTACTAAGCATTTTTTCAAAAATGTGTGGATTTCATCTTCTGTCATCTCGAACATCTGTTTACTGTATGTAAATAAACTAAACAGAGCAAATATATCTCTTAACTCGTACATATCCAGATTGGTTGAACTTTTTCTTAGAAAGCCCTGCTTCGAGACGTCATGCTTATTAAATAGTGCGTGATAAGCAAGATCATAAAATATATAGACTCTGTCAGGTATATCGCCAAACTGCTCATATGTCACTAACATAATTGTGAGTAGCAAAGGATTACTAGAAAAACTTTCATGCTTACTAAAAAGTGTAGTCTCTAATGCTAGTATGAACCTCGCTCTTACCTCGCTATCGTAATCTAATTTCTTTATTACATCTACTGCTTGAGATAAAATCAGAGGTTGAATACGAGCGACGTTATACAGCGACCAATCAGAGAATAAATTGTATTCTGGTCTTGACGAAACCACGATAATAAGGTTTGGATATTTATCTGCTAGACTATTAATTTCTTTAGTGAATCTGTCTTTTAAATCATGGTTTACTTCATCAAAACCATCTAAGAAAACTATCGTTCCCTCTCTATCAAGTAAGTAATTTAAATTGACTTTATCAAATTTTTCGTTGTATATCGCTATATCAGTCCTAAGTGTTTCGAAAATAGAATCATTAGTCTCATTCACTTTTCTAAGTTCTAGAAATAGAGGTAGTAGATCACTTCTGTCTTTTATTACACTTATAAACATACTCTTTAAAAGACAGGACTTTCCTGAACCTGCTGTGGCACTAACTACCATTTTCTTATGTTGTAAAAGTGATTCAAAGAAACTTTCCTGTGAGTACAACTTATTGCCTAATGAAATATATTGTGCAACATAAATATCATTAAGCTCAACAACTTGCGAAGAGAAAAATGCCATTTTCACTTTAGAGAGATTGACCAACTTAGCTTTTAAGTAGTCACTCAAAGCAAAGTTATATTTGGTAGCAAACTTTTGATAGTCTTTACCAAAAAAATTAGTAACAAACTGACCGACTTCTACTACAACATCTCTAATCTCTTTGACGCTTCCTGTAGTTTCTATACCCATAATAATCAACTTATCCAATTTTAGTTTTATTACCAAAAGCTGGCTATATTTTACCTTACTACCTCCCCTTAAACTCAGCTCCCCTTCTCTCAACCATCGCCATCGCGCCCTCTTTCGCATCTTCTGAATGAAATAAATGCGGCAAATAACTATGAATATTGGCTAAGGCTGTTTTTGCACCATTACGGCTGGCATCTTGTGCTGAAGACAGTAATCCTTGCACGCCAAGCGGTGCAGCGTTGCAAATCTCTTGGGCGATAGTTAGCGCGCGCTCGTATTCTTCCCCATTTGGCACGACTTCACTAACCAGATTTAGCCTGTCAGCAGTTTGCGCATCGAATGCTTTACCGGTTAATAGATACGGCATGGCTTTTTGCCAGCCTGCTGCCGCGACGAAGCGCACGGTCGCACCACCAAACGGCATGATGCCGCGCTGGACTTCCATTTGTGCAAAGTTGCAGTTGTCACTAGCGATAACGACATCACTATTGAGCATCAACTCAATCCCAGCGGTAAAGCAAGTGCCTTGTACTGCGACGACGACTGGTTTAGTGCGCAGTTTGCCACCGATTCCCCATGGATCGATTTCGTCGGCAGCGAACTCAAACGCGCCTTTGTCCCATTTATCTTGTAGCTCCATTAAATCAAGCCCTGCGGTGAAGTGCTCACCGTGAGCGAATATCAGCGCACAGCGAAGATTGACATCGTTTTCATAATTAGTGAGTGCCTCAGACAATTGCTTAATCATATGGCTATCAAAGGCATTGCGTTTATCCGCGCGATTGAGCCCGATCAAGCAGATGTAATCTTGGACGTCATAGGTAATGCGAGTGTCATTGCTAGTAGAACTACTATTATTATTTTCCTTAGTCATGTTTTTATCCTTATTAGAGCAATCATTTTATGGTTTGTCTTATGGCTAATTAATACTGCTAAAAATCATGTAACTTACTTTCAATATAGACATACGCTACGTGCAACGCAAGCATCGTTTTAGCATGAGTATCAATAGCTGATATCAATATCAGTTGACCTCATTTACGCTAATGTGCAACTATTATCCAACTCAAGACATGACTCAGAGCATTTTATGGAATTTTGGCACGGTTTTTTGCTTATCACCAGCGTCCATCTACTCGCTGCCGCCTCCCCGGGTCCTGATTTTGTATTAGTCTCACAGCAAACCTTGGCAAAAGGGCGACGTACGGGTTTGATTTGTAGTCTTGGCATTACCTTAGGTCTTGCCGTACACATTATCTATTCGGTGCTAGGACTGGCAACGCTCATCGCCCATTCGCAGCCATTACTCACTGCTATTAAATGGTTGGGCGGTAGTTATCTTATTTATCTAGGATGGCAAGGTATTCAAGCCAAACCGAAAAAAACATCAGAATTAGCAAATCCAGTAGAGCTGATAGATTCAGGTGTTCACGTTTCACCAGATATGCTTATTAAGCAAACGACTTCTACCAATGATACCGAGCTTTCTGATAAAGCCATTTCTAATAAAAAACCGCCTACTGATACAGACTCAACCGCTTCCATTCTACGCCGTGGATTTTTTTGCAATGTGTTTAATCCCAAAGCGCCCGTCTATTTCGTGGCGATATTTACCCTCGTTTTATCACCCGATATACCGCTGTGGCAATTGGCTATTTATGGCGTATGGATGATGGTCTTGCAGATGGCATGGTTTAGTACCGTGGTGATGTTACTGTCTATTCCTGCCATTCATCGTCGCTTTCAGCGTTTTGAACATTGGATCGACCGCGTATTGGGTACAGCGATGATAATATTGGGATTAAATCTGATTTTACGTAGCCGATAAGACGCTAGTGACTCGTGAAATCTGCTAAAATGGTGCATTATATTCAAACATCAAAGCCTGAGACTATGACCAGTAAGCCTATGAACCGTCGCCCGACCGCCAATAACCACCGAAACAGATCGCCTGAAACTGCCAAAAAATTAGGGCAGCTACATCCGCGCAATCCGCACCAAGGTCGTTATGACTTTGAAGTATTGACTCGCGCTTTGCCTGAGCTTGCTAAGCACACCATTACCAACCCGAAAGGCGAGTCGACGATTAACTTCTCAGACAGTGCCGCCGTGCGCGTACTGAATCAAGCGCTACTGGCTCATTATTATGGTGTGAAATTTTGGGATATTCCGGAAGGCTATTTATGTCCACCGATTCCGGGACGTGCCGATTATATTCACTATATTGCCGATTTACTCGCGCAGACGACGCATGTTAATAAAGACAATACGCCACCGACTGGTAAAGAAATCCACGCCCTCGATATCGGTGCTGGTGCCAGCGCGATTTATCCGATTATTGGCAGCCAAAGCTATGGCTGGCGCTTTACTGCCTCAGACATTGATCCTATTTCGGTCAATACCGCCGCGCTGATTTGTGAGACCAATCCAAAGCTCAAGAGTGCCGTTAAAGTCAAACTACAGACCGAACCTAAATTTATTTTTAAAAATATCATCGGTCGCCAAGATTACTTTGATGTGGTGGTTTGCAACCCGCCGTTTCATGCCTCATTAGAAGAAGCGATGGAAGCCAATAGCCGTAAGCAGCATAATTTACAACGACATCGCGGTAAGAATGAGAACGCACAAATTAGCCGCAGCTCAACCAAATCTGGCAATGCCGCGCAAAACCTAAACTTTGGTGGTCAGCATAAAGAGCTATGGTCTGAGGGTGGTGAGATTGCCTTTTTAACCAAGATGGCAAAAGAGAGTCAAGATTTCGCTGAGCATGTTGGCTGGTTCACAAGTTTAGTCTCAAAATCAGAAAACGTGAAACCAATGCAATTGCTGTTAAAACAACTTGGTGTTGCCCAAATGCGCATCATTGAGATGAGCCAAGGTCAAAAAAGTACGCGTATACTTGCATGGCGTTTTGATACTGACGAAGAATAGATAGTAGTTAATATAAAATAGTTATAGTTTCACGTGAAACAAATTCTCTACAATAAAAAGCACCCCTTTGATCATCAAAGGGGTGCTTTTCATTGTAGAGAATCAATTCAAATAATGATGCTTATTAACGGATAAACATCACCTTTATACCAATGGCTATCAATACTAATCCACCAAGTATCTCAGCTTTATCCTCGATCCACGTTCCTGAAGACTTACCTAAGTAGATACCGAAAAAGCCAAATACAGCGGTGACAATAGCGATGATTAAACAGGCTAACCATGCATTAAGTGCCAACAAATTAAGCGTAAAGCCTGCTGCCATCGCATCAATACTGGTGGCAATAGCCAATGTAAACATCATACGATGATTGATTTTTTCTTGTATAGTTTCATCGAAACTGTCTGCTAATACCGCTTCAACCTCACCATTAAACGCTTCATATAACATCTTAGCGCCAAGCACAATAAGAATCCCACCACCAATCCACGGTGCAGCAGTCGCCAACCAGCCTAATAATACTGCACCCAATAGATAACCTATCAGCGGCATCACACCTTGCGCAATACCAAAGTATAGTGCTGCATAAACGGCTAAACGCAGCACATAAGCAGATGATTTCTTTTGCGACTTAGCCCCTAACCCAATTGATACCGCAAATGCATCCATCGCCAAGGCTATCGCAAGTAAAAAAACTTCAATCATTTCTATATCCATTATCTAAAGCAATTCGTAAACTAAGTTTCACGTGAAACAATTCTAACATTAAAAAACCACCGCCTTGATTGCCAAAGCGGTGGTTTTTTAATTAATTAACAATGATTTCGCAACTCTTTATGTCCAACTTAGAGGCCCAACCTAGATGTCTAAATTAGACACCGTCAATGCATTCTCTTCAATGAAAATACGACGCGGTTCAACATGATCACCCATCAAGCAAGTAAACATATGATCCGCCGCAATCGCATCTTCAATCGTCACGCGTAGCATACGACGGTTTTCAGGATCCATCGTGGTATCCCAGAGCTGATCTGCGTTCATTTCACCCAGCCCTTTATAGCGCTGAATTGCTAGACCACGACGCGCATCAAGCATCATCTGCTGCCAGAGGTAATCAAAGTCACGTACAGGGATATCTTTGGTCGTACCAGTCGTTGCTTCACGGCGGATAAAGGCATCCTCTGCAAGCAAGGTATTCCATTCAGCAGACAAACGCAGCAACTTACTGTACTCGCCCGAATTGATAAAGCTAGCATCTAGCAGATAATGATGGGCTAACTGGTGCACATACACCGTGACGCGTGGCAACCATTGTGCTTTTGCTACTGGAGCTTCAGAGTCAACATTTTCCCCGCCTTCAACTTCAATGACAGGCTTCATACCCAATAAATCAGCAGCAGCAGCATCCATATTTTTTGGTTGCGGCGCATGGATATTGACCAGTTCAATCTCCGGACTCAAGTCACTACCGAAGTGCTCAAGCTGAGATTGCATCGCCTCTTTCCAAGCTTGCATCGCAGGCAAATCATAAGTCATATCGGTGCTAAGCTTTGGTGTATGCGTTAAAGCATCCAAAATCACCGCTGGGAAACGAATCTGCAAACGGGCTTTGATCAGCTGCGTTTGGTTATAATCATTCAGTAGCGTCTCTAGCGCTTGACCAGTAATCGCAGGCGCATCCGCACTGATATGCAGCTTAGTATTATCAATCGTTGAAGACAATAAATACGCTTTAAGTGCTTCGTCGTCTTTTAGGTATAGCTCTTGACGACCTTTTTTCACTTTATAAAGCGGTGGTTGGGCGATATAAATATAACCACGCTCGATCAGCTCAGGTGTTTGACGGAAGAAGAAAGTCAGCAACAGGGTACGAATATGTGACCCATCAACGTCCGCATCGGTCATGATGATGATTTTATGATAGCGTACTTTATCCGGATTATATTCGTCTGGACCAATGCCGCAGCCAAGCGCAGTAATCAAGTTACCGACTTCAGCAGAAGATAGCATTTTGTCAAAACGTGCGCGCTCTACGTTTAGGATTTTACCTTTCAATGGCAAGATCGCTTGAGTTTTGCGGCTACGGCCCTGCTTTGCTGAACCACCTGCAGAGTCACCCTCCACAATGTAAAGCTCTGACAATGCCGGATCTTTTTCTTGGCAATCTGCTAACTTACCAGGCAAACCAGCGATATCTAACGTGGTCTTGCGACGCGTCATCTCACGGGCTTTACGAGCGGCATCACGCGCACGAGCGGCATCAATTATTTTGCCAGCAATAGCCTTACCAGCGCTTGGATTCTCTTGCAGATAATCATTAAACTTATCATGCATTGCTGATTCGACCGCTGATTTCACTTCACTTGATACCAGTTTATCTTTGGTTTGACTCGAAAACTTAGGATCTGGAACTTTAACGGATACGATAGCGGTTAGACCTTCACGCGCATCATCACCAGTAGCAACGACCTTCTCTTTCTTAAAGAGATTCTCGCGATCCATATAGGTATTCAAACAACGCGTCAACGCTGAACGAAAGCCAGATAGATGCGTGCCGCCATCGCGCTGTGGAATGTTGTTGGTGAAACAAAACACTTTTTCGTTATAAGTATCTGTCCACTGTAATGCCACTTCGACGCTGATACCGTCATCTTGCTCACTCACAAAATGAAAGACTTCATTGATGCCATCTTTACCGGCATTAATGTAGCTGACAAACTCTGACAAGCCGCCTTTGTGTTCAAACTCATGACGCTTATCAATACGCTCATCCGTTAAAACAATACGTACGCCCGAGTTCAAAAATGATAGCTCACGCAAACGCTTCGCTAAAATATCGTACTCAAAAATGGTGCCAGTAAACACATCGCTACTTGGATAAAAGCGAATTTGCGTACCAGTTTTGTCGGTTGGCTCCATTTGCTGAATGTCTGCATCAGGCACCCCATCGGTATAGGTTTGATGATAGTGATAGCCTTCACGCCAGATATTCATTTCAAGCTTTTTCGATAGGGCGTTAACGACCGAGACACCAACACCATGTAAGCCGCCTGATACTTTATAGCTGTTATCATCGAACTTACCGCCTGCATGCAAGACAGTCATAATGACCTGCGCCGCAGATACACCCTCTTCTGGATGGATATCGACAGGCACGCCGCGACCATTATCCATGACGCTCACAGATTCGTCTTCGTGGATAATGATATCGATTTGATCACAATGACCCGCCAGAGCCTCATCGATAGAGTTATCCACCACCTCAAAGACCATATGATGTAAGCCTGTACCATCATCAGTATCACCGATGTACATACCAGGGCGTACGCGTACCGCTTCTAACCCGCGCAATACACGAATATCTTTGGAGCTATAATCAGAAGGTAAACTTTCAGGAACCACCGCTGGTGCCGTAGTTTCAGCAATGCTGTCTGACGTCAGTTGCTCGTGGTCGGTAGGTAATGAATCACTCATGTGCATTCCTTAATCTAGCCATAATCAGCCGTTTATTATTAGCGCACCACTACGATGACGCCTCATAACGTTATTTTAGACTTAATTTTTATAGTCAAAACCTTTGATAAGCATTACCAGCTAAAACACGATTAGCTAAAAACTCTTGAGTGTTGATAGCGACTTAAAAATAATTTCAAGTCCGCGCTTTTTTCCTCTAACATCGGCTTCTTTTTTTAAACATTATAAAAACCAAGAGAGCAAATAAAACATCTATTTATCAAATACTTAGAAATTTACAGGCATTGGAAAACACCTATATAACGTCATCAAACAACTTGCTGAGAACAGGACAAAAATAAAGCCCCATTTTAGCATTTTTTTGCCTCTAAGTCACTGTTTACTGAGCGTTTTATGCCTATAAAACCAGCTCGCAAAGATAGCCTATATCGTTACGAAACGACAGGTAGATAAGTATCGATATGAAAGACCATGGAGAAAGGAAATAACATAAAGGAGATAATTAAGGACTCAAGATTTGACCTTGTTTCACATGAAACGTATTGGGTTTCGACCAATATTCATGCACTAAAGGCAAAATATCATCGGTTAAGCTGGTCATAAATACCTGACATGGCAGCTGCGCTAACGTCGACAATAGAATATCTATCGCCCTATCATCAAGCTCTGCAGTAATATCATCTAGCAATACCACTGGTGTCACCTGAGCATGAGCGCTATTATTTGATAGATCATTAGTCTTTTGGGTATTTAGCAGTAATGGCAGTTGCGATAAACGCAGTGCTGTGATTAATAGCTTTTTTTCACCACGCGACAACACATTGGCTGCCTGCTCTTTTATCACAGCTACTTTGAGGTTAGCGTCCGCTTCATGCATTATTGTATCTGAGAAATTGTTATTCGACGCTGTCGAGTCATTAGAACGCCAATGCACATGAACATCAGCACGGTGATTACCGATACGAGTATATCCCAGTTGCAAATCCTGTTCTAAGCGCTCATTAAGCTGTATATCCAGCGCAACATTCGTATCATAACCAGCATTATAGCTAAGGCTCAATTGCTCCGCATAAGCGGGCAATAACTGCGCGATACTTTCAGCAAAATAAGGCTGCCATTCTGCGAATATCCGTTCGCGATAATGATGAATAAGTGCCGCATGATTGCTAAGTCCTTTATCCCACGATTTTAGTTCAGCGAGCTGCACTTGGGTCAAATGACGTGTCTTTTTTAGTAAACTATTGCGCTGTTTTAATAGACGCTGATAGGCGAGCCATTGTGGATGAAAGCCTTGTTTCATGTGAAACACTAACCAATCTAACAGCTGGCGACGACTAGCACTGCCCTGCTCTAACATATCCATCGTTGAGGGATCTATCAGTAGCGTTGGTAGCTGCTCAGTTAAGATACTTTGGTTATAGACAGTGGTTTGATTGAGCCGTAGAATTGTGGTCGCGTCAGCTTGTTTTTGGATAGCTAAGGTACTACTATCATTGAGTCTAGCGTATACAGTCGCTGTATTTTGATGGTGCTGGATATAGCGTTTCGGCTGGTGATGACGAAAGCTTTTTCCTCTTGATAGCAGAAATATGGCTTCGAGTAATGAGGTTTTTCCACTGCCATTGGCACCGATAATGACGTTGCAAGCTGTTGCATGTAGATTGACGTGCGTCAGGTTGCGTAGGTTCGATATTTGTAGACGTTCAATCATAATGCCGACAGCCACCTATTGACGCTACCTATAAAAATAGGCAAAAGTTTAATAAATATTAAATTTAAAATACTGTATTCTAATCAAAGACACTCAGCTCAGCTCAGCTTACCTTACCTTAATTTTTAAGTGCAAACTGAGTGTCTTTAGCCTCTATGCTCAAGCCTATTGAAAACATATAGAAATTATACAGAAACTATATACGCATTGGCATAATGACATACTGATGGAACTCATCATTCAGCTGGTTAACCAACACTGAAGCATTCGATTGGCTCATGTGCATTTGCAAGTCACCTTGAATCACACCAAGCACATCTTGTAAATAAGCCGCATTAAAAGACAGCTCCATCGGCTCACCTTGATACTTCGCCTGTATCATCTCCACCGCTTCATCTTGCTCTGCATTATTAGCACGAACTTCTACCATGCCATCGCTGGCAAAATTAAACACCACACCGCGAGACTTTTCATTACTTAAAATCGCGACACGGCGCAGTACGTCCGTCATTTTTTCTTGATTGAATAAAGCCAGTTTATCCGTATTACTTGGCATCACTCGGCGATAATCAGGGAATTTTCCATCAATCAGACGCGCAGTGAAAGTAACCATCAGGTTTTGATTGACCTGTCCTGCACTATCAACGTCACCAAAGGGTAAGCTCACTTGCAAAAACTCACGACCGAAGCTCAAGGTGACTTGATTGTCTTGCTCACCAAGCATTTTTCCTAGCTCAGAGGCCAAGCGCTCAAGCTCAATGACAGCTTTACGGGGCAAAATAGCCTGCATACTTAAATCAGCACTGACATCGATAACGCTGCGCGCCAAAGCCAATCTGTGCCCATCGGTTGCAACCGTCGTCAGTTGCTGTTGCGACACATCAAACAACATACCAGTGAGATAATAGCGAACATCTTGAATCGCCATTGCAAACTGCGTTTTATGAATCAAATCGATAAGACGATTGCGACTGATGGTCAATGGCGTGATATTTTCGGGATTACCCAAACTCGGATAATCTTCGCTAGGTAATGTCCCTAAGGTGAAGCGACTCTTGCCACTGGTTAATAAGCAGCGTTCATTTTCTTGAGTAGCCAAATTAATTTGAGCTTGTGCAGGCAATGATTTACAGATGTCTTTTAATTTTGTTGCAGGTAAAGTTGTGGTACCAGCTTCAATACAAGCACCAGCAGGCAATTTCAACGTCGATGTCAGCTCTACTTCTAAATCAGAAGCCGTCAAAATAAGCATTGATTCGGATAGCTGTAGCTTGATATTGCCCAAAATAACCATATTGTGCCGTTTATCAGCAGCCTTGGCGATCAAATTAATGGCTTTTAGTAACGACTCTCGATTAATCGATAATTGCATGCTTGGTTACTCTTATTTAAATGATTTTTATTATAAAACTTAACAATAATGGCTTAATCATACCCTGTCTATTGACTATAATCCATTCGCTGTCTGTCTACTCGTATTTTTAATATTATAAACCATATCAATCCACTAAAACATAGTGATACCGTCACCTGCTAACCCGCTTGCAGCATCAATGCCAGTGTTTTGTAATCCTTATCAAAAGCAGGATCTGCTGCTCGTAGCTCATTAACTTTATCGCAAGCATGCATCACCGTTGTATGATCGCGACCACCGAATGATTGACCAATCTCAGGAAAACTATCACCAGTCAACTCACGCGATAATGCCATCGCTATTTGACGCGGTCTAGCAATACTGCGCGTGCGTTTACGACCCATCATCTCTTTGATGGTCACATCATAGTACTCAGCAACCACTTTGCGAATATTATCCATATTCACAGCTTGCACACGCATCGCGACGATGTCTTTTAGCGCATATTGCACCATTTCAAGAGTAATCTGTGCACCCGTCAAGTTAGCATTGGCAAAAACTTGATTTAGAGCACCTTCTAAACGCCTAACATTTGAAACCACGTTTTGAGCGATGAATAATGCGCATTCTTTAGGCAGTGTCATACCATATGAAGCTGCTTTTTTTTGCAAAATTTGCACACGAGTATCAATCTCAGGCGGATCAACTGCTACAGTTAGCCCCCAAGAAAATCGCGATCTAAAACGTTCATCAAATTCGGTCATTTGCGAAGGATGACGATCTGAAGCCAAAATAAGTTGTTTATCACCACTGGTAAAATCTGCAAACAGTGTCAAAAACTCATTACTACTTTTGGTTTTTCCTGCCAATACATGAATATCATCTACAATCAATAAATCAACTTTTTTAATTTTCTTTCTAAAATCTTCTATTTTATTATTTCTTAATGAATAAACCAATTGATTAATAAATTTTTCAGAAGTGAAATAATAAAAACTTTGATTATTTTTTAAATATCGATGTGCTACAGAATGCATTAAATGCGTTTTTCCCAAACCAGAAGGTCCGTATATAAATAAAGGATTGTGTCGATTTTTTGATTGGCGCTTACCAAGCTCATAACAGGCTTTATAAGCCAGATTGTTAGATTTGCCAGTGACAAAAGTTTCAAAAGTAAAGTCAGGGTTTAGATAACTTAACGACTTGGCATCAGCAGAATCAACCAATTCTGCGTGACGCATATTGGCATCAATATCTGCTTTTGCATTGTTATGATGAATGGTTTCAAACTGATGGTCTGCAGGGGTAGGGGAGGGTTTATCTTCATCAAACAAAGACCCTGATTGCAATTGACGATTGTCTTCGTTATCGCGGCCAGCGTTATCAACACGCACAACCACCTCTTCGATACTTCCCTGACTGTGCTTAGCAACCAGCTGCTGTATCTCTTGCAAGTGGTTTTTTTTGATGTAAGTCACAAAATAATCATTAGGAGCAAGTATAGTCAGCGTTTGCGCCTCTTGATGAGCTGACAATGGTCTCAACCACATAGTAAATACGTTGTCTTTGACGTTATATCGTAGGTCATTTAGACATTTATCCCAAATATTTGCTGTGTCTATCATGAAAAATACTAACCCTATAATTTGAAATAATATTTGTGTTTTAGCAGTGTGATCTGTTGCGTAGCCCTTAATATTTTCCGCAATTATTTCCGTTGGAAACCATATTGGGAGTTACGTTGATAAACTATACGAAGCCATATATTAAGTAGGGGCTAATCTAACACAAATACCCTGTGGATAAAACCTTGTTTTTTGGGGATAAGGCTGTGGATACTTTTGTGCATAACTTTAAAAGTTGAGTTATCCATATTTAGCCCACAGGTTATCCACAGGTTTACCCATAGTACAATATGTTGATAATAAAAAGGAAAACTTACTTAGCCACAGATAATCGAGCTCCCAATAACAACAATACTTATATATATTAATAGTTAATTATTATAGATTTCGACAAAAACTGTGGATAACTTTTGGGAATCCATCACTGAATTAATTAACTGAGTCGTTATTTTTTAGTTATGAATATGAAATTTACACACGATGAATCATTTAAAATGATATTTCCTCTGTCAAAATATCTGTCTGCATCGACATAGATTAAATTAGTTCATTGACCAAGATTCTATGCGGTGGTATAATCCTCCGTTATTACGAATTTAGTCCATTATTTTGATAGGTGAGTTATGAAACGTACATTCCAACCAAGCGTGATCAAGCGTAAACGTACTCACGGTTTCCGTGCTCGTATGGCAACTAAAAAAGGCCGTCAGGTCTTAGCTCGTCGCCGCGCTAAAGGACGTCATCGTCTTACTGTATAATCAGTAGATTGCGATAAGCATGGCTTGTTGTGTTTCTATTATTTATAGATTGCGATAGTCAATCACCACAACTGACACTTAGCCATATATTAAAAGCGCCCACATCGGCGCTTTTTTTGTCTCTGTACTTTGTTGTTATTTCTGCGCTATTATTTCCGCTACCGTTATTCGCTCTTATACTAGGTTGTGCTATGTCCAATACTGTTTCAGCGGCAGCTAATGCCCGCTTCACCAAAGAGCAGCGTTTGCTCACGCCTGCGGCCTTCCGTGAGGTTTTTGATGCACCTGAGCGTAAGCTTCATCAGAGCCATCTAATGGCATTTGTGCGTACCAATGATCATGATAAGCCACGAGTCGGCATGGCTATTACCAAGCGTAAAGTTCCTACGGCTGTCGCGCGAAATTTAATCAAGCGTCAAATACGTGAGCACTTTCGTGTAAAGGCTCATTCTTTAGAAAACAAAGATATTGTTTTTATTGTTAAAAAATCTATAAAAGATATAGATAACAAAGAATTAAAAAAATCAAATAATCAATATTATTAAAAAAGTAGAAAAAAATAAGATGGATTTTTTATTTATTAATTTAAATAATATTCTTTATAAAATTATTTATTATTTTATTGTTTTTTATCAAAAGTTAATAAGCCCACTATTACCTGCTCGTTGCCGCTATTACCCTACGTGCTCGAATTATGGTAAACAAGCTTTGGCATGGCATGGAGTCCGAGCAGGCAGTTGGTTATTATTAAAACGTATCAGCAGTTGTCATCCTTTGGGTGGACACGGCATTGATTTTGTGCCGCTACCGTTATCCTCTTATCATTATCAATATGTACCTTTTAACGCACTAGCTACTAGTGTCAAAGTTCAAGGTTTATATGTTTTTAGAGATAATAAAGGCTATGTGTCTCGCTTAAACCATATGATGAAACTAACATAGCGTTCGTCATCGACTGCGAAGTTGTGGATATCTATTTAGTTACCCACAAGTTATCCACACTCTTGGTATCATTTAAGGCGGATTTTTAGTAAAATGATGCACATTTTATGTAAATGACTGGCAATACTGTTGTCACATATGATGATAATTGTACGGTCATGACACATGCCCTAATTTTTCATTCCCTAATTTTTTAATCTAGGAAAGGTTTATGCAAAAGATATTTCGGGTGATGATCATCATTGCGATGTTAATCACCGCTTATCTGCTGATTTTGGCATGGCGAGATGATTATGCCGATGCGCCAGCTGTAGATGCGGTGTCAGAAACCACTACTTCAGTAGGTGCTGATATCCCTTCGACAACTGGTGCAGCAGGTGATATTCCGGTACAGACGTTGCCTGTTGATAACAATACAGTCGCTAATGATGCTGTGACGGCAACGCCTGCTAAAGACACGGGATTAATCACGGTCACTACCGATCGTTATGATATAAAGATCAACCCAGAAGGCGGCGATATTGTTTATGCTGCTCTTAAGCAGTATGACGCAACGCTCGATAGCGATAAGCCTTTCGTATTGCTAGAGAATAATAGTAATCGCGTGTATGTGGCTCAGTCTGGTCTTATTGGTCCTAATGGTATTGATACTGCAGAAGGTCGTGCCAAATACAGCCATACTGCTAATAATTACGTCATGGAAGCAGGGCAACAGACGCTGTCAGTACCGCTGACTTATAAAAAAGATGGCGTGACCGTTACTAAGACCTTTACCTTTACTGAAAATAAATATCCGATTGATATTAGCTATCAAATACAAAATGCTTCTAAACAACCGTGGCAAGGTCAGCTATTTGCCCAGTTGAAACGTGATGACAGTAAAGATCCAGGTATGTCTGATAAGGGTGCGCTTAGTATGGCTACTTACTTAGGCGGCGCTTGGGGTACCCCTGATGATCCATATAATAAGCTCAAATTTAAAGACTTTAATGATGGTGAGCTAGCTGTTAGTAGTGATAAAGGTTGGGTTGGTGTTGTACAGCATTATTTTGTATCAGCATGGATACCTGAAAACTTTACCGCTACTTTCTTTAGCCGTGAAACAGGCGATGATTACTTCATCGGTTTCAACAGTCAACCTGTCAATGTCGCGCCAAATAAACAAGTGACATTAGATGCCACGTTATACGCTGGTCCTAAAGTACAATCTGAGCTAAAAGATGTGGCAGTAGGCCTTAATAAAACAGTCGATTATGGGTTGTTATGGCCAATATCGAAAATTTTATTTGCCATCTTGGACGGTATTCATAAAGTCATCGGTAACTGGGGTTGGTCAATCATTGTATTGACGATTTTAGTTAAAATTGCTCTGATGTGGTTCTCGAATAAGAGCTACTATTCGATGGCGAAGATGCGTGCGATTGCGCCAAGATTAGCCGCACTTAAAGAAGAGCATGGCGACGATCGAATGAAGATGTCGCAAGAAATGATGGCTATTTATAAAGAAGAAAAAGTCAATCCAATGGCAGGTTGTTTGCCTATTTTGATGCAAATGCCTATCTTCTTAGCGCTATATTGGGTGTTGGTTGAGAGTGTTGAGCTGCGTCATGCACCTTGGATTTTATGGATTCAAGATTTATCGGCGATGGATCCTTGGTTTATTTTACCATTGCTGATGGGTGCCTCGATGTTTGTACAGCAGCAGCTAAACCCGCAGCCAGCTGATCCGATGCAAGCGAAAGTGATGAAGTTCTTACCAATCATTTTTACTGCTTTCATGCTGTTTTTCCCAGCGGGTCTCGTACTATACTGGACAGTCAACAACTTGTTCAGTATGACTCAGCAATATATTGTCAATAAAAAAGTCGAAGAAGAGCAAAAGCGTCGTACTGTTAAAGTATTGGACTAAGTAGCTCATCAATTGATAAAAGACCATCGCTACAGCGGTGGTTTTTTTATGCGTGACATTTCTATTATCGCTCACTGATTTGAAATAAAATAAGCGCAAAGCATGGCTATTTAAAGTTTGCTTTGTCAGTCTGTGTCCAGCCGTCTATAATGGAGTTTTTAGCTATTGAGAGTAATTGTGGATTCCCTAGAGATGGCGTCAAACGTACCTAAAGCACCTGAACCACCTAAAGCATGTGGTTTGGCCACGATTGCGGCTATTGCCACACCGCTTGGAAGAGGTGGCGTTGGTGTTGTACGTCTGTCGGGTGCGCGTGCTTATGACATTGCCTGTACACTAACGGGTAAGTCTGCTTTTACGCCACGTATGGCCAGTTTTTGTCGTTTTTATCAGGCTGATGGTACAGTCATTGATGAAGGGTTAGTGCTGTACTTTAAAGGCCCGCATTCGTTCACAGGAGAAGATGTGATTGAGCTGCAAGGGCATGGCGGCATGATTCTACAAAACCAACTGTTAGCAAGGGTATTTGAGCTGGGCGCAAAACAAGCGGGTGCTGGGGAATTCTCTTATCGTGCTTTTGATAATGATAAATTGGATTTGGTACAAGCAGAGGCTATCGCTGATGCCATTGATGCGACCAGTGCTGCCGCTGCGAGTAGTGCCATTCGCTCGCTAAGTGGTGAGTTTTCAAAGAAGATTAATCAGCTATTAGAGCAGCTTATTCATCTGCGTTTGCATGTTGAAGCGGCAATTGATTTCCCTGACGAAGAAGACGTGGATTTTTTATCAGACGGCGTCATACAAAGTAAACTTGAACAAACGCAAGACAAGATACAGCAAGTATTGGCGACCGCCAAGCAAGGTCAGCTTTTACGTGATGGTATTCATGTGGTCTTAGCAGGTAGACCAAATGCGGGTAAATCAAGCTTGCTGAATCGTCTGGCAGGGCAAGAACGTGCTATCGTTACCGATGTTGCAGGTACGACTCGTGATACGCTACAGGAGACCGTAGTGCTCAATGGTTTGACGCTGCATTTGACCGATACCGCAGGTCTGCGTGACACAGAAGACACGGTAGAGCGTATTGGAATTGAACGTGCGCGTACCGCCATTACACAGGCTGATATGCTACTGATGGTCTACGATGTGACTCGTGATCTTGAAGAAGAAAGTACACCGTTACAGCTTGCAGAACAATTATTTGGTGAGTTGCCAGAGGCTAAACGCTTATTGATTATTGCTAATAAGAGTGATTTGTTAAGTGACTTAATAGATGATAGTAGCAGTCAAATACCCTCTGTCTCGCAAATCGCAATAAAAGAACGTGGTTATGAACAAGTTAATGTTTCATGTGAAACAGGTGCTGGTATCGATAATCTGGTCGAAGCCTTGTGTGCTAAGGTCGGTTTTCATCCACCAGAAAACAGCCTAATTGCTCGCACACGTCACATAGATGCACTTAGACGCACAGCCGACTCTTTAGCAGAGGCGCACGAGCAGTTAACGGTCTTTCAAGCAGGAGAGTTAGTCGCTGAAAGCTTACGCCAAGCTCAGAACAGTTTGGGTGAGATTACGGGAGCGTTTAGTGCGGATGACTTGTTGGGCAAAATCTTTGGTAGTTTCTGTATTGGAAAATAATCAGCCGATTTTTTTGAATTACCTGATGCAGCTCGTTAATTCTCAGAAATTTCGGTCTTATAGTTTGGTCTTATCATTCGGTCTTATAAATAGTGACTGTGATTCTTGCGCTTAATATTGAAATAAGGAAACGCTATGCATTGCCCGTATTGTAACGCGTCAGAGACTAAAGTTATTGATTCGCGTCTGGCGGCAGAAGGTGCGCAAGTCCGTCGTCGCCGCTCATGCAATAGCTGCCAAGAGCGTTTCACTACTTTTGAGATGGTAGAAGTGGTGATGCCAAGAATCATCAAGTCAAGCGGTAAAATTGAGCCTTATGATAACGAAAAACTGCGCCGTTCTATCTTATTACCTCTACAAAAGCGCCCTATCACCATTGATGAACAAGAAGCGATGATAAGCCGTATTGAGAAGCGTGTTAGACAGATGGGTGAGCGCGAAATCAGTAGCAAGGTGTTGGGTGAGATTATCATGAGTGAGCTTAAAACGTTAGATGATGTTGCTTATGTGCGCTTTGCTAGTGTTTACCGCGACTTTCAAGATATTGATGCTTTCCATCAAGAGATTGCCAATATTCGCCCAAATGAAAAAGCTGACGATAACGTTAAATAGTTTTTACCCTCTACTTTTTTATTAAGTGTATCTCTTTATGACGCTCTCAAACCATACTCAGAATGCGCAAGACCGCTACTTTATGATGCTTGCGATCGAACAAGCCAAACAGGGTTTATATACCACCAGACCTAATCCAGCGGTAGGCTGTGTCATCGTGCAAGCAGAAGCGATCGTCGGTCAAGGGTTTCATCCGAAAGCTGGTCAGCCTCATGCAGAAGTATTTGCGCTAAAAGAAGCGGGTGCAAGAGCTTTAGATGCAACCGCCTATGTGACTTTAGAGCCTTGTAGTCATACAGGGCGTACGCCACCTTGTGCTTTGGGTCTTATTAATGCTGGTGTGAAACGTGTCGTAATCGCAGGGCTCGATCCCAATCCGCAAGTGGCAGGACGCGGTGTAAAACTGTTAGAGCAGGCTGGGATTGAAGTGACAGTCGGTATATTAACCGAGCAAGCAGAAGCTTTAAATCGTGGGTTTTTAAAGGCAATGCGCACCCAGATGCCTTATGTACGACTTAAAATTGCCACCAGCCTTGACGGTCGTACCTCGATGGCATCTGGCGAGTCGAAATGGATTACCTCAGCGGCTGCCCGCGAAGATGTGCAGAAGCTACGTGCACAAAGTGGCGCGATTATTACCGGTAGTGAGACGGTTATCGCGGATAATCCACAGCTTAATGTACGTTCCAACCAATTAGCTGTGCCACCTAAACAAGTTCCTGCTCCTAAAGTTGTCGTACTCGATAGGCGTCAGCGCTTAGAATATAGCTTACAGTCTGACTATCAGTTATGCCGTCGACCGGATACGATTTATTGGCGCGAAGATAACTTAACTGAATTACTAAAAAAATTAGTCAGTGATCATCAATGTTATGACGTATTGGTAGAGGCAGGGGCTAGTGTTGCTGGTGGCTTCTTAAGCCAACAATTGGTAGATGAGTTGATTGTCTATCAGGCGCCTTGTTTGTTAGGCGCGCAAGCAAGACCGATGGTCGATTTTAACCCATTGTCTCTAGCTCAGCAGTTGCGTTTTAATATTTATGGCCATGAAACATTAAGTCCTGACCTTAAATTGACTTTATTCCCGCTATAACTTGTTATTTATAAACAGCTTATCCACAGTCTGTGCTAAATTTTTACTCAATGTGGATAAGCGGCCTGTGTTATACAAGGTTCCACATGAAACTGTGTATAACTTTGTTTCACATGAAACAGGAAACTAGGAATTTTATAAAAAATTTGATATTAATCGAATATAATCAGTAATTTAGGTTTTACTGTTAATCTTTCTTGATATTAGCCAACATCTAGTTTTCTGTGGATAACTTAACGGAATAGAGTGTTTTAATACGTTATGAGTTGATTTGTCAGTACTTATCCACAATCTATCCCGTCATAGACTCAATTAAGCTCAAATTGCACTAAAAAAATTGGCTTAGACAAATGCTAGCACAATATTAATAGATCAAGATATATTGTCTATAAAGACAACATCATAATGAAATGAGGTCGATATGTTTACTGGAATTATAGAGAGTGTTGGAAAGGTTAAGTCCATGCAGCCTACGGGCGGTGATATACGTTTGACGATAGAGTCTAATGATTTGGATTTTAGTGATGTGAAGCTAGGAGATTCTATTGCCTCCAATGGTATCTGCTTAACCGTCGTAGACCTAGGGAGTAATCATTACTCGGTCGATGTCTCACGTGAGACTATCGCTCGTACCGCATTAGAAACTTTAAAAGCTGGTCACACAGTGAATTTAGAGAAAGCGATGCTACCAACCACGCGTTTTGGTGGTCATATCGTCGCGGGTCACGTCGATGGCGTCGGCGTGGTCAGTAAGCTGCAACAAGATGCGCGCTCTATCTATATCGAAATCGAGATACCACAAGAGCTGGCGCACTATACAGCGACCAAAGGCTCTATCACGGTTGATGGTATTAGTCTGACGACCAACCTTGTACGAGACAATATTGTCTCTTTAAACATCATTCCGCATACCGCACAAGTGACTAATATCGCTAAGCATTGGTTGGTTGGAAATAAAGTCAATATCGAAGTGGATATCGTCGCGCGCTATTTAGAACGTTTGTTAAATAAGTCGCAAACCAGTGGTATGAATACGCCAAGTCCGCAAAGCCAAATTACAGAAGCATTTTTAGCAGATAATGGTTTTATGAAATAATTGGTTCATGAATTAGCTGATTTATGAAGTAATGGTTTAAACCTAAAAAGTAGGTTTTACAGATTGTCATGATTTTATGAAGCTCTGTAAAACCGACTCTAGCTCTTTTTTATTGATCGGCTTTGCTAAAAACTCATCCATTCCTACTTCTATACAAGCATCGCGATCTTCTTTGGTATTGTTTGCAGTTAGCGCCACAATCGCAATTTTATCGCCTTGCGCACGAATCGCTTGGGTAGCTTGTAGCCCATCCATGACAGGCATGCGACAGTCCATCAAAATGAGTGAGATATCTTGACGCTGTTGTTGTAGCATATCTAACGCTTGCTGACCATCTTCTGCGACCACACTGCGATAACCAAGTTTACTCAATATCTTGCACGTTATTTTCTGATTGGTTGGACTGTCTTCTACTACCAAGATAAGTGGCAATACATTCTCGTTGGCAGCTTTATCTGCTTCGTTTGCTAGCTGCTTATTCTCTTCTTTTATCTCTATGGCTTGAACTAGCTTCTGTCTCGCTGGTAAGGTTAAGCGCAGTAATTCAGAGAGCAATAAAGTCGCATCTAATGGTTTGCTCAAGAATCCTTCATATTTATCTAATAATATAGAGGGAATACGGCGCTCAGGTTTCATACTAAGTAGTATCTTTGGTAGCGACGGATTATCGAGTAGGGTATTTAATGCTTGTTGTCTATCATCATTCCCTATCGCCTGATTAGCAGAAGCAATAGACAGGGTTTCATAATATTCGTAATCTAATAGCAAGATAGGGGCGAGTCTTTGCTCGTCTTGCGCCAGTTTTTCGTTTAATTGTTGTAGATCTAATTTATCTATAGAAGTATAGATAGTAGCTGGCATCGATAAATATGCGCAAAAATCGCGCAGATGTTTGGCACGTAGTGGTTGTTTAATCACGGCTATTAGATGGATATGAGTCAAATGCTGACTATGATGATAAATAGGCTGATAATTTGGACGTCTGCAAGGCAGATAAAGATTCAGACTGCTGCCTTCAGTCATCGTGCTTTTTATTTCAATAAAACCACCCAATAATCGCGCAAAACTATTGACGTTATTTAGTCCTAGGCCTTGCCCAGTCGTGTTCTTTTGAATGTAATTAACGTTTCGATGGGTGTTTTGTTTGCTGCTTTTATTAAGCTGAACCAACAGTTGATGTTGCTTCGCTATATCGATGCCCATACCGCTGTCTTTTATGCTAAAACGAATCCAGTCGTGTGAGGCATGACTGGGATTGTCTTTATTGATTTGATTATTTTTAATCAGTGTAGGGTCTTTATTAAGATTTACTAAGCTTCGGTTTTTTGTTGCTAATAGCTCTGCATTACTGACCGTTTCGATGGTCAGTGATATATAGCCAGAAGTGGTAAATTTCACTGCGTTATCTAATAAGTCGTACAAGATTTGCTGTAGACGCTGATGGTCTGTATCAATACAACGCGGACTGTCAGGTGCAAAAAAATACAGCAGCTCAAGTCCTTGCTGCCTTATCCTTTCTATAAATGATTGACTGACCTGTTGCCCCAGTCTATAAATATCGACAGGCTCAATGCTTAGGCGGGTTTTTCTTACCGCTATCTCCTCAATGTCTAGCACCTTATTAAGCGTCGTGAGCATACTCTGACTGCTTTTAATTAAGGATATTAAAATATCATTCTGCGCAGCAGTCAAGGTCTCAGGATCAATCGGTTCTAGCGTGTCAATCATTACTTCTAACGGCAGGCGCAAATCATGACCCATCGTCGATTTAATCGTATTAAATTCATCAATTTGGCGTTGTAGCCGTTGATTTTGTTGCTGTAATTGCCCTATTTGACTGGCAAATTCATTAACATTATTCAGCAGTACGGTAAAGCCGTGAACCTGACCATGTTCACCAAACCATGGCGTAACGTGCAATTGGTAAGTCTGTTCATTTTCTAACCCGTAGACTGTTAAGGTACGAGTGACGCGTAGGTTGGATAACGTTTGCAGCAATCGTTGCGTGGATTCATCTTTACCCGCGATAAAATCCGTCAGTTCATAGTTGCTATCGCTTTGCGGTAAAGACAAGAATATTTGTTCAAAGCGTTTATTGAAAAAGCTGATTTGACCATGACGCATGATCATCAGCATCGGTAAAGGGGATTGCTCAACCAAACGTTCAAGACGGTGTGTTAGGGTTTTAATGCGGCGATAATCATTATGCAACTGGTAGCTGACACGGCTCAGCGCATGGCCTAAACGCAAAAACTCAGGCGTAGATTTTTTTTGCAAAAAAGGCGGCGGACTATAGGCTTCTTTTGCGTGGCTACTTAGATTGTCCGTATAAACTAGCAGCTGTTCCCAATTGGTGCGACGATTGAGCATATACAGCAAAGCGATAATAAAAAGCATGATCGCTGCCATCAATGGTAACCAGTAGCGATAAGATATCCAGTCAATGATCAGCGGCTTATGGCGCAATATAATATAAAGCTGATGACCACTTTTGAGTTTAATGGTGCCGGTTAAGTTGCGATTATTGAGCGTGTAAGCACTATGACTGCCATTATTAGAAGGGGATGAGCTAATGATAGGAAACGTAACGTTAGCAAAAGCACGCTCATTGGGCTGAGTATGGCGATGGATATAAGTCTGCCCAGAGGGCATCATAAAAACCAGCTGATAGCTTATGTCTTCAAATATAGGTTTTTCTAAAATCCTTTTAATGTCAGGGTTTAAAAGATCATCACGTTCAGTGACTTCATACTGCAATGTATGGAAATTATCGATACTTTGCTGTTCACTGTGGTTTTTCATCTCGTGAAACAGCGCAAAATAATAGATAGACAACATGACCAGCAAGGTCAGTGCATAAAATATGAGTAAGCGCTGTAAGGACTGAAACTGTTGCATGAAAGCGTGGTCCTATATCGACACAAGAAACATAGTGAGTAAGTCATCAGTTTGGCACAGTAGCTGGTTTATTCAAGCCGTTTTGTCTTTTACGGTTGTACAGCTATTATCTAGAAAAAAATGGCGAATGGCAGTGGAATATCGCTCAATCACGCATTGTTTTGTAAATAAACTCATCAATAAGAGCGCCCTGCTTGCTTTCTATTATAAAGACAAACCGTATCATTGGTAACGCTCGATTACCGTTATTACAACCATGGCACAACATCGCAAACTCACCTATAATGAGCCAATCAACCCTATATAATGCCTGTTTATGACTACAATTGCTTCTGCCTCCGATTTATCCATGCCATCTAAGACGAAAGATTGCTCGTCTAGTAAGCGCTTAAGAGTTGCGTTTGCTGGCACTCCTGAGTTTGCCGCCGTTAGTCTTGAGGCGCTTATCAGCCAGCAAGAAGCGTTGAATATAGACATCGTCGCTGTGTATACGCAACCTGATCGCAAGGCAGGACGGGGTCAAAAATTATCAGCCTCTGCAGTAAAGCAAGTCGCATTGGCGCATGATATTGCCGTTGAGCAGCCTCTCACCTTTAAAAAATCTAGTAGTGAAGGGTTGATTGCACGTGAGACTCTGCGTAGTTATCAGCCAGATGTGATGATTGTCGCGGCTTATGGCTTGATATTGCCGATTGGTGTATTGACCACACCGACTTATGGTTGTCTCAATATTCATGCGTCCTTATTACCACGCTGGCGCGGTGCAGCACCTATTCACCGTGCATTATTGGCGGGTGATAGCGAGACTGGCATCACTATTATGCAGATGGATAAAGGTTTGGATACTGGCGACATGCTTTATAAAGTCAGCGCACCTATTAAGGCTGATGATACAGCTGCCAGCCTCCATGATAAAATGGCTGAGCTTGGTGCGACGGCCATTATTACCGTGCTAAAGGACTTACCACATTATCAAGCACAGGCTGTACCTCAAGATGACAGTCAAGCCAATTATGCTGAAAAACTGGTCAAAACCGAAGGCGAAATCAACTGGACACAATCCGCTACTGAAATTGAGCGACAAATTCGTGGACTGACGCCATGGCCAGGTGCTTATACTTTTTTGGCAGGGCAGCGTGTCAAGATTTTAGCAAGTCTGCCTGTGAATCCGTCGCAGCAAACCAATCAGCCTGCTGGTACAGTCATCAGCGTTGGACGCAAAGCGATATTGGTAGCTTGTGGTCATGATAGTAATATTGATAATGGTCTCGAAAAACTGCAAGCCAGCACTTTAGCCATTACCGAATTACAGTTTGCTGGTGGTAAACCAATGACAGCCGAGCAAATCTGCCATGGTAACCAATTAAATGATGGCGATCAGTTCACAGCAGACTCAAAATAATTGCTGCTAAAGCAGTTTAATACCGCTTAACCTTATTTATTTTTATATTCGTCATTTAATACCAAACAATCTAACTTTTATCAGACGCTAACTATTAGGCGTCAAGGAAATTCAATTTAATGAGAAGCACTGCGCCAAGAAACAATAAGCTCAAACCGTCAAGCAACCTTATCATGAATGGTAGCGTCCGCGTCCGCGTCATTCGCACTTTACTGGCGATTCAAAATGGTCAGTCGCTTGCAAGCGTCCTTGATCCGCTATTAAACAGTTTGCATGACGGCGATAAAGGTTTTGCCCATGCGTTATTGCTAACCACGTTGCGTCAATGGTATGCCCTTGAGCGTCTACTCGATAGTCTGGCTGATAACTCGATTGATGAAAAAGAAGTACGTACGACTATTCAAGTGGGTTTGACGCAGCTGCTCTATTTGCAAGTGGCCGACCATGCGGCGATTCACGAGACGGTCGAAGCAGCAAAAGAGATTGAGTTTGCGCATGCGACGGGTTTAATTAATGCCATCTTGCGTAAAGTCGCTAAAAATCCAAGTAAGTTCCGCAAAAAGTGTGATAAAAAACACAGCTTACCGAATTGGCTTGCCTATCAGCTTAAGCAAGATTGGAGTGAGCAGTATGACGATCTGATGCAAGGGTTACGTCAACCTGCGCCGATGTTTTTACGCGTGAATACAGCGGTTACTTCGATAGAGGACTATCAGCAAGCATTGGTGGAATTTGAAGTTGAAGCGGATTTGGTTGAGTTAACGAGTGGTTTGCAACTTCAGAACTCGTCGGATACAGCCACAGCTAATAGTATATTGACCAAAGGCTTAAGATTACATCAAAGTACCGCAGTGAATGCTTTACCGCAATTCGCTGAAGGGGCTGCTAGTGTACAAGATATGCATGCTCAGCTTGCCGCGCCGCTTATCCATAAGGCTTTACTCAATAAGCTGAGTGTTAAAAGCGATGATGCAGACGGCGATATAGATACAAGTAACAATAATAACAATAACAACAATGAGCTCCGCATTTTAGATGCTTGTGCCGCGCCGGGTGGTAAATTGGCTCATTGGTTAGAATTAATCAGCTCAAATGAGTCGTCGTTGTTTCACGTGAAACAAGACAATACTGAAACGTCGACTGTGATTTCGAAAGTGAAGCTGACTGCGATAGATAATGAAGCGCCGCGTATCGAGCGTATTCATACCAATTTACAGCGCTTAAACTTAAGTCAGCACGACTTGCAGCAAGCTGAGAGAAATATTGAGCTTAATATTGTCTGTGCTGATGCGACCACATGGCAAGGGGCGGGTAAGAAAAAGAGCAAGCTCGTATTTGATGCTATATTACTAGACTCACCTTGTACAGCGACAGGCGTAATACGTCGTCATCCTGATATCAGTATTTTGCGTACTGAAGAAGACGTTGAGCAAACGGCATTGCTACAAGCCGATATCTTGCATAATCTATGGCCACAACTTAAAGTTGGTGGTTACCTTTTATACGTCACTTGCTCTATCCTAAAGCAAGAAAACGTCGAGCAGATGCAGGATTTTATGACTCACTATAATAATGTAGCAGCTGTTGAATTTAGCGACGATTGTAATTGGGGTATTGAACAGGCGATTGGTCGTCAGTGCTTGCCAATTGATAGCGAGAGCGGCGATGGTTTTTATTATGCCTTGCTGCAAAAAACTGCTGAATAAACCGTTTTAACTAATAATCTCATTGTAGACAGGACAATCTAATGAAATATATCAGTACCCGTGGTCAGACAGCGCCGATGGATTTTAGTGATGTGTTATTAATGGGTCTTGCCCCAGACGGTGGATTGATGCTGCCTGAGCACTATCCGAATATTGATAGTGCGACGCTTACTGAGTGGCGCGCGCTGAGCTATCCACAGCTTGCGATGGCGATTATGCAGCGTTTTGCGACTGATATTCCTGCGACTGATTTGCAAGATATCATTGAGCGCACTTACACTGCTGAGGTATTTGGCTCTGATGAGATTGTTCCTGTCCGCAAACTTGAAGATAACTTATACATTTTAGGCTTGTCGAACGGTCCGACATTGGCATTTAAAGATGTTGCCATGCAGTTTTTGGGTAATGCTTTTGAATATGTGCTTAAAAGAAAAGACGCGCGTATTACCATCATTGGTGCCACCAGTGGCGATACAGGTAGTGCGGCAGAATATGCTTTGCGTGGTAAAGAAAATATCGAAGTCTTTATGCTGTCACCGCACGGTAAAATGAGCGAATTCCAGCGCGCGCAAATGTATAGCTTGACTGATAAAAACATTCATAATATCGCCATCGAAGGCATGTTTGATGATTGCCAAGACATCGTCAAAGCACTACAACAGGATGCAGAGTTTAAAGCGGCTTATAATTTAGGTACGGTTAATTCTATTAACTGGGGTCGAATCCTAGCGCAGATTGTTTATTACTTTAAAGCTTACTTTGCGGTGACGTCAAATAACGACGAAAAGGTTAGTTTTAGCGTGCCATCAGGCAACTTTGGTAATATTTGTGCCGGTCATATAGCACGAGAGATGGGTCTGCCGATTGAGCGTTTAATCGTCGCAACCAACGAAAACGATGTACTCAACGACTTCTTTAATCAAGGTGCTTATCAGCCGCGTCCGACTGAAAAAACCTATATTACTTCAAGTCCTTCAATGGATATCTCAAAAGCCTCTAACTTTGAGCGTTTTGTTTATCTCTTATTAGATAAAGACAGCGCCCGCGTTCATGAGTTATTTGAAGGGGTAAAATCTGGTCAAGGTTTTGATTTGTCTGACCTAATGGAGGCGGTCAACACTCGCTACGGTTTTGCTGCGGGTAAATCTACTCATGCCGACCGTCTCGACACTATCAAAACACTTTATGAGCAGCATGGAGAGTTGGTCGATCCGCATACTGCTGATGGTATCAAGGTTGCCAAAGAATTACAGCGCGAGGGAGAGGTGATTGTCTGTGCTGAGACCGCACTGCCAGTGAAATTTGCAGATACTATCGTTGAAGCGATAGGTCAAATAGAAATCGCACGCCCAGCCCATACCGAAGGCTTAGAGAGCTTACCGCAACATGTGGTGGTGCTTGATAACAGCGCTGAGCTGGTGGCTGAACAAATCCGTCAGCATGTGATACCAAATCCAGCATAAGTCAAAGTGGATTTTAATGCTTATTTTCATGAGGAACTCTATAAATTTCAATGAGGAACTATAGAAATAATATTCATATAAAAGTTACGCCATTGTAATAAAGTGTTTATGATTGTGTTATGGTAGATATAATTGTAATATTAGAAACAGCGTCGGCGACTCATCATTTTGCTAGACGCTTTTTTAGGGCGTGTCCCTAATCTGTAAAAGTAAGTATAAAGGCTTTAAAATAAAGAGACTATTTCAAACAGGGCTCTCTAAATTATGGCAAGAACAGTGCTCACCGATAATACATGGGAACAACTCCAAAGTACCATGAAGGCTCATGGCTGTCATACTTGGAAAAACGACAAACAAGTCATGGAAGCCATATTGTGGAAACTTCGTACAGGCGCGCCATGGCGTGATATACCGAGTGAGCTATGCCCATGGAAAACGGCCTACAACCGTTTTAATAGGTTGTCAAAAAAGGGGTTGTGGGAACAATTTTTTTTGACCTACGAGCAAGTATTGATGAAGAATGGGTATTCGCAGACGGAAGCTATATCCGCTGTCATCAGCATTCAAGCGGCGCAAGACGAGGAGAGCTTCGAGCCACTGGAAAGTCACGAGGTGGAACCACTACCAAGATTCATCTCGCCGTCGATTCGCATGGAAACCCGATTGATTTTAAAATCACTGGGGGTGACGTCCACGACAGCCAAGCGGTAGATGATATTATAGAGATGCTAACGGATGCGACCTACTTTATTGCTGATAAAGCTTATGATTCTGAAACCATTAGAACTAGGCTAAAGCAAGATAACATAAGCCCTGTCATCCCTAAAAGAAAAAATGCTAAACAACCAGATGTAGCGTTTGATCACTATTTATATAAGCTACGACACTTAGTTGAAAACACGTTTGCAAGGCTAAAGCACTTCCGTAGTATTGCGACTAGATACGAAAAATTGGCTCGTAATTATAAGTCTATGCTGTATCTAGCTTGTACTATGATTCATTGCAAACTGAATTAGGGACACGCCCTAGTAATCATACCAGCCAATTACACTGAACAGCTACCCTATAAGCGTCATGATAATCGTACAGTTAAGTCCTTTTACGACCCTCATTGCTTGTCACTATTTTAATGACAGTCAAAGATTAAGGTTAAGTAATAGATCTAAATGGTACTAATTGTGGCGACAACAGCGGTACATATTGTGGATATAACAATGAAGATGAGCTTAAAAACGATAGCAAAAGCACTGTTAATCACGACATTTAGTAGTGCAATGCTAATGAGTGCTGCCCACGCTAACAATCCACCACCAGCCATCAAAGCGGATGCGCCCAATCGCTATATCGTCAAAAAAGGCGATACGTTGTGGGACATATCAGGACGTTATTTAGACAGTCCGTGGCGCTGGAAAGAAATCTGGGCAACCAATAAGCAAATCAAAAACCCCAATCTTATTTATCCTAACGACATCCTTATCTTATGTGTGATTCAAGGTAAAACCTTAATTGGTGTTGATACTGGCGAAGGTTGTGCTGGAGTTGAAAAGCAGTTAACGGGTAACGTGGTATCTAGCACAGTTTCAGTCACTTCAACAGCCAACAGTATTCCACCGCTTCCGTGGTCTGCTATTCAACACTGGTTAGATAAGACAGTCATCGTTAATCCACAAGATTTTAATACCACCCCTTATATATTGGCTTCTAAAAAAGGCAACTTAATTACCGCTAGCGGCGATAAAGTGTATGCCAAAGGTGTGCCACTGATCGTCGGTCAGCGTTATGGTATCTACCATGAAGGAGAGCTATATGTTGAGCCAAAAACCCAAGAAGTTATTGGTCTAGAAGTCACGCAAGTTGCGACGGGTTTGGTTACTTCGACAGAAACCAACGGCGTCAGCAGTTTGCAGCTCACCGACAGTTACGACAAAGAAGTACGTGAAGGTGATCGCGTATTCGTTGAGTTGAATAACTCTATTCCACCTGTGTTTTATCCAGCCCCTGCAATTGTCAGTCGTGGTGGCATGATTGTCCGAGTCATGGACTCAATCAGCTCAGCGGCGAAGGGTAGTGTCGTTGCTATCAACTTAGGTAGTACCCATGGTGCTAAGCCTGGTGATGTATTGACTGTCTATCAAAAAGGGGCCTTGATCCGCGATACCAAAGACAATGACACGCCAGTACGCTTACCAAATGAGCCAAGCGGTATGGTCATGGTATTCAATACTTTCGATAATATTAGCTATGCTTATGTGCTTGATTCAGAGCTACCATTAAACGTCGGCGACCAGCTGTTACCACCGCCATATCTATAAATGAGTACACTATAAGTGAGAACATGCTTATTTTTGGACGGGATATACTAACTTAGCCTATACGAGCTAGATGATTATGATGGCAGTTACTTCTTCTTTATCAGATGAGCAGCGCGCAGTACTGGCGCTGTGGACTGAGGTGAATGCATCATTATCTGCTTATCATAAGCTCATTACTTCTTTTGGCACAGCAGAGCTTGCTTGGTACGCCAAAGTAGATGCTTGGCGGCAATTGGGTATTCATCATAGCCATCTTGCCCGTCATGAACAGCCAGAGCATACGCAAGCCAGTATCGATAAAATTCAGCAAGCGCTCATCGAAGGGCGCTACGGTCTGCTATTTGCTGACCAGCCTGATTATCCCGCCCAGCTCTCGCAAATCTATGACCCACCGCCTTTATTATTTTACCGAGGCAATAAATCGCGTTTGCGTCAAGCGCAAATTGCGATCGTCGGTAGCCGAAAACCCACTGCCCATGCCCAAAAAATCACCTTTGATATCGCACAATATTTGGCGCAAGCTGGTTATATCATCACCAGCGGTCTTGCCATGGGTGTCGATAAGCGAGCACATCTAGGCGCTTTAGCACAGGCAGACGCTGAATATCAAGGGCGAACGATTGGGGTAATGGGTACAGGTATTGAGGTCAATTATCCCAATCATCATGATAAATTGTTTGCCCAAATAATTGAGCAAGGCGGCTGTATTATTAGTGAGCTATTGCCGCATACAATGCCACATAAGCATACGTTTCCACGGCGTAATCGTTTGGTCGCTGGATTGAGCTTAGCAACGATTGTGACAGAGGCAACCATTCAGAGTGGTTCGTTGATTACCGCGCGTTTAACCTCGGAACAGGGTAAGCAAGTTTTTGCGATTCCAAGTCATATTGATAATAGCAATGCTGAAGGCTGTCATCATTTGATACGTGAAGGCGCGACCTTAATTTATCATCCACAGCAAGTGCTAGAAGACGTCAATGCTCAGTTGGGTTATGAAAGTTATTCTCATAAATCAGAAGATACTGTGGATATTGGTATAGATATTACCGAATCTAATGGCTCTCAAACGAATCATAGCAAAGCTACTAAACATACAAATAAAGATAAAAACATCTCTGTAATGTCTAACCATCCAATACCCTCTAATATCAAATCTGCTCCCAGCGCTATCGTCGTACCAGAGCATTTGACGCTTGTGTACGACCAGCTTGATTGGCACGGGCAGGATTTAGATGCGCTGATTATCGCTACCAAACTTACCACACCGCAGCTGATTGGACAGTTAATGGAGCTTGAATTGTTAGGCATCATTAGTGTGCAAGGCGGACGGTATTTGCGCGTCTAAAATCGTACTTTCTATCGCTTTAGGCTTTTCACTTATCTACTGCCAAGTGATTGACGACAGTACAATCTAGGGCGTGTCATCAATTAGATTGTGAGGCTTAAAATGAGAAAAATTGTAGATAAACAAGGAAGCAATTGCCGTTAATATGAACATATTGAAAAAATTGCTGACGATGTTTAGCAAAATTTAGCCACTTTAAGACCACTAAACGTACTAATGTGCTAATTGATGACACGACCTAGGTAGCTGCTAATAAGGTCGCTTTAAACTTCGCTGCCCTAATTTTTCTTAGTCTTATGTTATGATGAGTGCTTAAATTTCTACCTTTTTGAAGCCTTCAAGCCATGGAAAAATCCACATCTTTTATTACTGATTCTGTCACTCAAGCTGCCAAATGGCTTAAAGAAGGACAGCTACTTGCTTATCCCACCGAAAGCGTTTGGGGTATCGGTTGTGACGCTTATGACGAAGCAGCCGTTCAACGTATTTTATCCATTAAACAGCGTCCACAAGCCAAAGGCATGATCGTCATTACTGACAGCGCTGAGCGTTTAAAGCCGTTACTAGAGCCTTTAGAAGAAGGCCAGCGCCAACAAATCATCAAGAGTTGGCAGGCAGATACTGACAGTATAGAGCTACAAGGTAAGCAAGCCCATACATGGCTACTGCCTATCCCTCAGACACTTGAAACGACTATCCCTCCTTGGATCACAGGGCAGCATCAAACAGTGGCGGTTAGAGTTATTGCGCATCCTATGATTCGTCAATTGTGTCAACAACTGGTCGACGTTCAAAACCCATTTGGGCTATTGGTTTCCACAAGCTGTAATCCATCAGGGCAACCGCCTGCTATGACTTTCACTGATGCTTATGGATATTTTGGCGAGCAAATCAGCTACTTGCAGGCTGACACTTTAGGCTATATTTTACCGAGCCAAATTCGTGATGCGACCACGGGTTTGGTCATTCGTTAGCACATGACAGTCAACCAAGCGATGAGTGTTATCTATTAATTTCACTATTGACAGAAATAAAAGAATAGCGCAAGATAAGTAAATGAAATAATCAAAACTTATAAAGTAGAGTACATATTAATCATGAAACTAAATCCTGTGACCGAAAAATTTATCTTACATTGGGGTGAAATGGGCTCGCAGTGGGGCGTCAATCGCACCATGTCACAGATTCATGCGTTGTTATTCATCATTGGTAAGCCATTAAATGCTGAAGAAATCACCGAAACACTTGGTGTTGCTCGCTCTAACGTCTCAAATAGTATTAAAGAGTTGCAGCATTGGGGCTTAGTACAAAAGGTCTCGATATTGGGTGATCGTCGCGATCACTTCACGACCAATACTGACGTTTGGGAGCTGGCACGCATCATCGTGGTTGAACGACAAAAGCGTGAGCTTGAGCCAACTGTGCAGTTCTTACAAGAATTGATGGACAGTCCTGAATTTGAACATGAAAATAATGAGGTAAAGTCACGTATTCGTGATACCCAAGAATTCGTCAGTACCCTAACCACATGGTCATCTGAGATGCTTAAACTGCCCACAAGCATCCTCAAAAAAGTCCTAAAACTGGGCGCTAGTATTAAAAAAGTCTTACGTTAATAGTTAGCGGTGTAATTTAAAATAAAAAATTTGCAATATAATTTCTGTTTTGACAGAAATATATGTAATAAATATAAAAGCCAGTTGAGTTTAAGTGAGATAAGTTTCTATAAAATAGCAGCAACCAAAAACAGTAATAACAAATGGATGTGTAAAATGACAGTCAATCAAACACACGCTAATAAAGAACAAGCTATTAAAAAGGCTGTTGCTGCAGTCGAGTGGCAAGACTTGCGCCGGTTAACGCGCGGTCAAATTGCTTACAACGTTATTTTGCCTTATCCTTTTTTATTGTTGTCATGGTGGTTTGCCAGCCACTCTTGGTATGTCTTAGCATGCGGGGCTTCTTATTTATTCTTTGCTGCCGCATTTCGCCAAGCACACGATGGCTATCATCATAGCTTAGGGACAGGTAAACGCACGACCACCGCTATATTACTGTTGCTTAGCGCGCTACTAATGACCAGTTTGCACAGCATTCGAGCCACCCACATGGAACATCACCGCAATCCATTGGGCGATAGTGATATTGAGGGCAGTCTAGCAAAGGGCTCATGGTGGCAAGCGCTGATCGGCGGGATAACTTATCGACTCGATATTTATCGTCAAGGACTGCGTCTAAGCAGCCGTCGCAATCAAAAATTGGCTTGGCTAGAATTTGGCTTGATTGCTTTAGTCGTCTTGGTTGCTTTCGTACTGACCGTATTTCCTTTAACTGTTCCTGCTCTGACCAAGTTAGCGCAAGTATTGATGTATCACCTACTGACCATGATGTTGGCCAATGCCAGTGTTGGCATCATTGCGGTGTGGGGTGTGCATCATGATTGTGATGAGACAATCGCTCGCACCGAGCGCAATCCTTTGGTCAACTTGCTGACCTTTAATTTGCTTTATCACGTAGAGCATCATCTCTTTCCTGCCATACCATCCAATCATTTACCTGAGCTTGCCAAGCGTTTAGATGCAGCAGCGCCACATCTGACCAAAGAACATGTATTGCCAAGTATGGTAAACGTCATAGATTTTATTAATCATCGTTGGAACCAATTAAAGAATAAATCTCAAAATAGTAATGATAGTGACTGTCCTATTCGTAAGCATTTTGCTTAATTAGTAGGTAAAACAAAATCAAGATACTTATCCACCAATTATCCACAGGAATTTCATTGGCTTTGGCAACACCATATTTATACTGAATTAACGACGAATGTTAATGGGATAAATAGAATGAAAACGAATAATGAGTTAGGTGTGTATCCTTATCTACAAGTGATTATTTTGTTTGCAGGGTTTGGTAGCTTAGTTGGTGGAGTGATTGCAGAGCTGGGTTTATTGTTTGTTTTTAGGGATGCGGATTTTGCCCAAATTGGTTACCAGCCATTACTCTATGTTGGTCTGCTTGGTTTTATTCCTGCTTTATTAACGGGTGTTATCGTCGCTTATAAGCAGATATGGCGCGGTGATCATAAGAGTCTACGCACGACATTTTTAGTGGGGTTTATAACGTCAGCAGGTTATATGGGTGCAATCATCCTATATTTAGGCATCAACTCATGGATAGAGGTTGGCGTGCTACTGGCCTTTATGATTGGTATAGGATTGTTTGGCGCAATCAATTCAGCGATTGCCAGCCGCATTGCTTTACCAAAAGTATGTAAAAGTCATTTTGATGTTAGTACTAAAAAAGTAGACGATGGCTGTAACGGATTAAGTTTTACTAAACGATAAGCGAAAAATATAGGGAGTAGGACATGAATATTTTAATCAGTGGTGGCTCAGGCTTTTTAGGCAGTGCTTTTAGTGGCGAGCTGATCAAACGCTATCGTACGCAGGATAAGGACTTACACATTACATGGCTAACACGCGATAGCAGCCAAACGCATCCTGACGCGATCAGCATGATGACCTACGATGAGCTAGCGAGTTCGGATAAAAGCTTTGATGTTATCTTAAACCTAGCAGGCGCAGGCATTGCTGACTCGCGCTGGAGCGATGCGCGCAAAGAGCAGTTGCTCGCCAGCCGTATCAAGCCTACCGAATCCTTATTGGCATTTATTAAGCGCACCAGTATTAAGCCCAAGCTAATGGTCAGCGGCTCTGCGATTGGCTGGTATGGCGCACAAGGCGATAAACCTCTTACCGAAAGCAGTGGTTTTGAAACTGATTTTGCCCATCAATTATGTCATGAATGGGAGCAGTTAGCGCTCAAAGCCACTAAACATGGCGTGCCTGTGGCTATCGTGCGCACTGGGGTGGTTATCCATCCTGATGGCGGGATGCTTGGTAAGTTATTAACCCCATTTAAAATGGGCGTTGGTGGACAGTTAGGTGATGGCAAACAAATCATGAGCTGGATCAGTCGTGAAGACTGGGTTGGGGCGGTGATATTCATCATTGAAAAGCATCTTGCTAATTATGCGGACACTCAGACTACCGATGATCACTCGTTAGAAACTATCAATGATACGCCAGTGCTGGTGTATAACCTCACTGCGCCTAATCCAGTGACCAATCATACTTTTACCAAAACGCTTGGAGCATGGCTACACCGTCCTACCTTTTTTACTTTACCCAATTTTCTGCTTAAGCTGATATTTGGTGAGATGTCGACTCTATTAATTGATGGTCAAAAAGTAGTGCCGCAAGCATTACAGGACGCAGGTTATGATTTTAAACAGCCAACACTGAAGCAAGCTTTAGAAGAGCAGAAGTCATAGATACTTATGAAGGTTGTTTCATGTGAAACGTAGTCTTTATCATAGGATTCTTTGTTTCATGTGAAACCTAAATGGAGGTGTGTATGAGTGATATTGAGATTAGCGCTACAGCCACAGCATCCAGCTATCCTAAAGCTAAGGTAATAGGAACTTATGGATTATTAGGCGGGGTGGTAGGAGGTGTAATTCTCTTTTTATATATAGCGATAGGAATGTTGATAGATATTGGCATTCCACTACGAGATTCACTACTCTTCGTCAAGATAGCCCCAGTATTTATCCTAGCAGGTTTTTTTGGAGGTTTACTACCAGCGTTATTGGCAGGTTATATCGTCTCTAAATTCGAAATATATTTTCATTCGGTAGCGAAGGTTTTTCCTATATTTATAATAGGTTTTATAAGCACGTTTTTATTCGTAGTTTGGTTCATGATAGGGGATGGCTCTGTAAATTCTTCTATGACAAGTGATATTTTATTTTGCTGTAATGGCGGTGTCAGCGCTATCATCACAGGTTTAATAGCACTACCTAAACATAAATAAAATTTATCTAATAATTTCACTATTGACAGAAATAAAGTAAATTAAAACAGCCGATTAAATTAAGTAGTCGCTCCAGCAAGACAGCTACTGCTTATCACCAAGTAAGGAGAACATCATGCGTCATCCTTCGTTAGCCAGTGTTGAATGGCAAGATTTGCGACAGCTTAGTCTTGGCGAGACTGTTTATAATATTTTCTTATCTTTGCCTTTTTTATTATTGTCATGGTGGAGCGCGTGGCAAGGGTGGTGGTTGCTTGCACTTGTGGCGACATTTTTCTTTTTTACTGCCGCACTGAGACAAGCCCATGATTGTTATCATCGAACGTTGGGAGTAGAGAAGCTTGCCACTGAAACCATGCTGTTTTTTCTCAGTATCACGATGCTCTGTAGCACGCATGCCATTCGGCATACTCATCTCAATCATCATAGAGATCCACTGGGTGACAGCGATGTCGAGGGTAATTGGGCTCGTCTGCCTTGGTATCAGGCGATATTAGGCGGTGGTATTTTTTCGATTATGATTCAGTGGTTTGGCTTGACGCATGGTAGTAGCCGCAATCGTATACTCGTTGGCTTTGATCTGTTGCTTATTTTCGCAGTGATTGTCGCTGCTTTTATCACGACGCATCCAGTTTTGATATATCACGTATTGGTGATGATATTGGCCAATACGATGGTAGGATTCTTTGCAGTATGGAGCGTCCATCATGGTTGTGATGAGGTAGTATATGCGCGCAGCGAGCGTCATCCATTGATTAATTTACTGACTTTTAACTTACTCTATCACATCGAGCATCACTTATTCCCAGCGGTGCCAACCAATCATTTACCGATGCTTGCCAAGCGCTTAGACAGTGCTGCGCCGCAGTGGACGCAGCAGCCAGTCATCCCTCTTTTAGCCGCAGCCAATCAGCACCAACAATCTAGCGTGACTCAAAAATCTAATAGTCTTGATACTGAGATATCACTCATAAAGGAGTCGTAAGATGATTATCCAAAATCATATCAACAGTTATAGAGAGCAAGCGAATTTGTCCATTACCATGTACTACGATGATGCGTGCGTGATATGCAGCACCGAGGCGCATAATATGAAAAAACGTCAACCGGAAAAGATACACTTAGTTCCTGTAGACGAGGGGGTTGATGAGTTGGCCGCCGCAGGATTTAGCCGTAAGGATGCGATGACTTATATGTGTATGCAAGACAGCTACGGCAATTGGTATACGCACATGGATGCCGTACGACTGCTCTACAGAACGGGCGGCGTTAAATGGTCACCGTTGTTGTTTTTGCCAGTAGTCAAACAACTTGGCGACTTGGCTTATCCTTATGTCGCGCGCAATCGCTATAGAATTCCGAACTGGGTGACCAAGTTGGTTTATGGCAAAGCAGTGATGCAAGATTGCGCTAATGGCGTTTGCAAAATAGCACCAGATAAACGTTAAAGTACGTTTAGTGGCAACCATTTAGTTTTGTGGCAACAGCACCTTGGGCGTAAAGTATATGAAGTTTTCGTGGAAAAAAGGAGGCTATATCCAGAGCATCAAATTTTTCACGTAAGATAGCGTTATCTCTATCTGATTAGACCTTACTATGTGGTTCTTCATCGTTTTTACTCAGTTGCTAGCTGTTATGACCACCGTTCTTATTTACTGGTTAATAAAGCCAAAAACGACTGCCGCCAAAGCTGTGCTGATAGCTGCTGTCTTTATTATTAATAATAGTGCTCTCATTTATGGCTTGACTGAGTTTTGGGGTGAGCGCTTTCATGTTTATCTGGTCGTTAGTATTTTGCAAGGTTTTATGTTTTATGCTGGTTTGATAACTTCTGTAGTTGCGCTCATTGTCTATCGGCTCTTTAAACAAAAATCTCGTCCAATACTCTTGCGTACCTTTGCCATTACAGTTTATGTCGCCATTGTTAGCTTAGCGGTATTTAATGCTTATTCGCCCGTCGTACATCGTCTAACTGTTACGATTGACAAACCGCTGGCTAAACCAATGGATATCGCGCTTGTCTCTGATACGCATTTGGGTAGATGGTTTGGTAATCGGCAGATAAAGAAAATGATTGACCTTATCAATGCGCAACATCCCGATGTCGTGGTTATCGCTGGTGACATTATGAATGACAATACCATTGCTTACGATAATACCAATATGCATGAGCAGCTATCAAAGCTAAAGGCACCGCTTGGCGTCTACGCGACTTTAGGCAATCACGATTATTTCGGTTATGACCAACAGATCACACAGGCGGTGGAAGAGGCTGGCATCAAAGCGCTTGATAATGAGAGTGTGCTATTAGATGATTCAGTATGGCTGGTGGGGCGTTCTAATGACATCGATCGTACCAGACTGTCAGCAGATGAGTTATTGACACAAGTAGAGACAGAAAAACCAGTGATATTTTTGGAACATCGTCCTAGCGCCCTGCCAGTCGATTTGCATCTGTCTGGGCATACCCATGGCGGGCAGATATTTCCGTTAACGATATTGATGGATTGGTTGACACCACTAAACTATGGCAGCAAAAAAATAGCCGATACGCAGTTTTTGGTGACCTCTGGTTATGGTATCGGTCCCGTACCATTTAGACTGGGTACGCGTTCTGAGATTTGGATAATCACGTTGCAGTCTGGTGTATGAGCCATTTAAATAAACAGTGTTATCCCTATGATAAAGCCTCTACCATATCTAAATAGTAGAGGTTTTTATTTGCTGTTAGGCTGGCTAATAGCTACTTTGCTCGTCTTGTCAGCTGAAAATACACTGCATTTACGCCATCATACTCAAGGATTTTTCATGCGCTACGCATTTTTTATCACCATTTTTGTGCTATTGCAGCTGTTTAGTGTCGGTGCAGCTCTAAGCGTGCAATGGTGGTTACAGCCTTGGCAGACAGCAGATTTGCAAACTTCGGTATGGGTTATTGTATTCGTTATTACCAACGGTTTGCTGCTACTCAGTGTCAATAGAGCATTTAAAAATAGCTATCGCTGGATCAGTGGTTGGATGTTAGTCATGCACTTTATGCTATTGACGGCTTTAGTTACCAGCCTATTTTATGGTGGCTATTGGTTAATCACATCGCTAACTGGTGATGCGCTCGCTAAAACGGCTACCGTCGATTTTGGGTTGCGCATATTGGCATTGGCAATATTTATCGGGTTATTTGTTTACGCCTTATATAGTGCTTATGCGCCTGTGGTACGTGAGTTATCTATTAATATTGATAAACCTTTGGCTAAGCCATTACGTATTGCGGTCGCTAGCGACTTACATATCGGACGATTGTTTGGTAGCGGTGCAATAGATAGGCTGCATCATCTTATTGTGCAGCATAAAGCAGAGATACTGCTGATGCCGGGCGATATCATGGATGATAATACGCAAGCATTTACTGATTATAATATGGCAAAAAACTTGGCGGAGTTATGCGAAAGCCTGCCGTATGGTGTCTATGCGACATTGGGCAATCATGATTTATACGGGCATGAGCAGCCGATTGCCCAAGCGTTGCGTGCTGCTGGCGTGCAGTTGTTAAATGACGAAGTAATCGGTATCGAGCATGAAGGTCAACCAATCTGGCTGGTTGGGCGTTTTGATAACCATAAAAGACAGCGGGTAGCCACAACCGATCTACTGGCTCAAGTTGATACTACACAGCCAGTGATACTGCTAGATCACAGACCAAGTGATATTGCTGAGCACAGTCAAATGCCGATTGATTTACAGCTCTCAGGGCATACTCATAACGGTCAAATATTCCCCGCCAACTTCATTGTCAAAGCCATTAACCGCTTGGGCTATGGCTATGAGGTCATCAATGACAGTCACTTCGTGGTGTCATCTGGTTACGGCTTTTGGGGCATTCCGTTTCGACTGGGCTCGCGCTCAGAGATTTGGCTGATCACTATGAATGGTCATGTTGAAGATAACGTTTAAGAAAGTCATATTTAAGAAAACAATGCTTAAAAAAGTAACGTTTAAATAGTGGCAGCACCATTCTATTTTATAAATGAACCAGCACTTTCTTATACAACTGTGTTGATAACTATGCCGCTAATTGTGACTGGGTATTGATAACGTCACGCACAAAGCTCGCAAACCCTTTAATAATATCGTCTGTTGCTTGTCCGATACCTTGATGAATACTCATAAAATGAATAAAACCATGCGGCGCACCAAGAATGGTATGAGTCTCGACTGCTACACCATGCACCTTTAATTGCTTTGCATAAGCAAATGCTTCATCACGTAATACGTCTAATTCTGCGGCGACAATGTAAGTCGGGCATACTTTACTATTGTCACCAAGCATCGGACAGTTAAGGATATGCTGGCGTGGCAAGGGGCTGTTATCTAAACAAGCAGAATCAAATACAGCCACATCGGCATGATCCAATAATAATCCCTCGCCATATAACTCCCAACTTGGATAATCCGTTTCGATATCCGTCACAGGATATAAAGGCATTTGTGCAAGCGGCTTTGGTAAGCGCTCTAATAAATCGAACATTTTTTGACCTGCACTGCCCAGATCTGACCATGCGATTTGCGAGGGCGCAGTGAGTTGTTGAGCAATCAAAGTGGACAATCCGCCGCCAGCACTATCGCCTGCTAGCACGATTCGCGAGGGTAAAGCGCCTAAGGTATGGCAATGCTCAGCCAGCCAAGCATAGGCAGTGATACAGTCTTTTAATGCCGCTGGTGATGGATGCTCAGGTGCTAAGCGATAATCAACACTGACTATCGGCCAGCCCGTCTGCTCACAAACCGCGTGGCAAAATTCATGATGGGTATTGACATCACCAATACAAAATCCACCCCCATGAAAATATAACAGCACTGTTTCATCAGAATTATGAGTATCCGCTTTTTTGAACCCTAAGCCATGAGAGCTCGCGTCTGATTGATAACAGCGAATGGTCATATCGCCATCATCAGCGTTGGCAATCACTTTGTCTTCCCAATGCACAAGTTTCTGATTTTTTTTCGTAAATCGCTTCATGTTGCCGATGACATTGTCACTTGTTTGCTGCCATACGTACGGCGCTTGCATCGCCACGGCGTCAGCGGCGAACCTTTCGCGCAGCTCATGCATTGGTGTCAGCTCAAGAGGCGTTTTAAGCTTACTATTCACCGCGAGAATCAAACGCAGGTGAGCATCGGCGTGCAGATATTGTTTTGAGGTAGGTCCTTTCAAATAACCAACCAAGCTCTCTAATAGTGGCGTTGGCAGATAGCCGACTCCTTTCATGGCATAGTGCAAGGTATGCGGCTGGCAAGTCGTCAACGGGTTATAGCTAAGTACTTTTTGTTTGACGGTCAAACGACTCTCTTGAGTGCCATTTTCTTCTCTTATACCCTTATCTATACGATCTGTTGATGCGAGCTTTATCGTCATCAGCGCTTTATTTAATAGCGCGTTGATTGATAACACGGTTGATTTAGACATAACACTTCTCGTTAAGGATTGTCAGTATGCGTTGTCATATATGAGCGTTCACTTTGACATGAGCCATACTATTTGTAGCAATAATAGAGTAATCAAAAATAAAGTTGAGTATTGTTTGGTAATGGCTTATGTACCAATGGTAAGTTTTTTGGAATAAGTACTGCTTTCTTGTAGCTTGTGTTAACGAACATGGGTAGCCATTTACCACCTATAAAATTATGTTTTGAGCACTTTAGTCCAGATTTAGGCAATATTTGTTGTAAATTAGAAAAATTCCCTTGGCTTAGGCTTGAAATTTACCTTCATCACCTTTATCAAACAGCTAGTAGAAGGTACTCATAAAAACAATGTGTAAGACGGGTTAATTACTTAATAAGAGCATAGTATCCCTAGCAAATAGTGAACTTGTTGCCTCTTATATAAATTGTCATCATTAAAATTCTAAGGAGCTATCATGAGCGAGCAAAATACCAACCACGAATCGCCTGAGCAAAATGTGGCGCATGACAATATTGAACACAGTGACAGTATTTTAGAAGAAACTATGAAAGAGTTTGATCCAAAGCATAACTCAGGTGAAGAGATGACCATCGAAAATGAAATCGATCTCGACACCTTTAAAGCGCGTATCGCTGAGCTAGAAGGTGAAGTAAAGCAAGCTAAAGAAGTCACCGCCCGTGCCAATGCCGAAGCTTACAATGCACAAAAACGCATGGAGCAAGAGGCGGATAAGAGCAAGCGTTTTGCCTTGCAGAAATTTGCCAAAGAGCTATTAGAAGTGGTCGATAATTTAGAACGCGCCATCGAAAGCGCCCATGCCGATGACCCTGTTACAGAAGGGGTGAGACTGACGCACAAAGCGTTATTGGACGTATTAAATAAGAACGGCGTCGAAATGGTTGACCCACAAGGCGAGAAATTCAACGCGGATTTGCATGAAGCGGTGGGTATCGATGAAGAAGCAGAGGCTGATACTGTCGGTACTGTATTACAAAAAGGTTATAGCTTGAACGGTCGTTTATTACGCCCAGCCATGGTACGTGTTGGGCAGTAGAACTAAAAATTGGATTTTTAGTGTGCTAAACCCTACCGTTATTAAGGGTTTTCACAAAAAGTCACACGAAAGACAAATTTTGCATGATGATTGACTTGAAAAAATCCATAAGTAAACCGATATATATAGCAACAAGAGATTAACCACGGTCTGAATAGATAAATACTTAAAACAAATTAGGAGCAAATAATTATGGGTAAAGTAATTGGTATTGATTTAGGTACGACTAACTCGTGTGTCGCAGTGATGGAAGGTGACAAAGTCAAAGTCATCGAAAATGCTGAAGGTACTCGTACAACGCCATCTATCGTTGCTTATAAAAACGATGAAATTTTGGTGGGTCAGTCAGCCAAACGTCAAGCGGTCACCAATCCAAACAATACGTTGTTTGCGATTAAGCGTTTGATTGGTCGTCGTTTTGATGACAAAGTCGTGCAAAAAGACATCGGCATGGTACCTTACAAAATCGCCAAAGCGGATAACGGTGATGCATGGGTAGAAATTAACGGTAAAAAATTAGCACCACCACAGGTTTCTGCTGAAATCTTGAAAAAAATGAAAAAAACAGCAGAAGACTATCTTGGTGAAACTGTTACTGAAGCGGTTGTAACGGTACCAGCTTATTTTAATGACTCACAACGTCAAGCAACAAAAGACGCGGGTAAAATTGCGGGTCTTGATGTAAAACGTATCATCAACGAACCAACAGCTGCGGCTCTTGCCTATGGTATGGATAAGAAGCAAGGCGATAGCACGGTTGCTGTTTATGACTTGGGTGGTGGTACTTTTGACGTATCAATCATCGAAATCGCTGACGTTGATGGCGAGCAGCAGTTTGAAGTTTTAGCAACCAATGGTGATACATTCCTTGGTGGTGAAGACTTTGACTCAGCATTGATTGATTATTTGGTTGATGAGTTCAAAAAAGACCAAGATGTCAACTTGAAAGGTGACTCATTGGCGATGCAGCGTCTAAAAGAAGCGGCAGAAAAAGCGAAAATTGAGTTATCAAGTGCCCAAAGTACTGAAGTGAACTTGCCTTATATTACTGCAGACAGCAATGGTCCTAAGCATTTGGTGGTCACTATCAGTCGCTCAAAACTTGAGAGCTTAACTGAAGAGTTGGTACAACGTACCATGGGTCCTTGTAAGATTGCGCTTGAAGATGCTGGCATAAAAATTGGTGACATCGATGATGTTATCTTAGTTGGTGGTCAGACTCGTATGCCACTGGTACAGCAAAAAGTACAAGAGTTCTTCGGTCAGGAGCCACGTAAAGATGTGAACCCTGATGAAGCAGTAGCGGCAGGGGCTGCGATTCAAGGCGCGGTATTGTCTGGTGAAAAAACAGACGTATTGTTACTTGATGTGACGCCACTAACGCTTGGTATCGAAACGATGGGTGGTGTCATGACACCAGTTATTGAGAAAAACACCATGATTCCTACTAAGAAATCACAGGTATTCTCAACGGCTGAAGACAACCAACCAGCTGTGACCATCCAGGTTTATCAAGGTGAGCGTAAAATCGCTAACCAAAATAAACAGCTTGGTCGTTTTGATTTGACGGATATTCCACCAGCACCACGTGGTCTACCGCAAATTGAAGTTACTTTTGACATCAATGCTGACGGTATCATGAATATCTCAGCAACTGACAAAGGTACGGGTAAAGCGCAAAGCATCCAGATCAAAGCAGATTCTGGCTTGACGGATGAAGAAATCGAGCAAATGGTTCGTGATGCAGAAGCCAATGCGGCTGAAGACGAAAAATTCGCTAACTTAGCGCAAGTTCGTAACGAAGCAGATGGTCGTATTCATGCGGTACAAAAAGCGTTGAAAGACGCTGAAGATAAAGTAACTGCTGAAGAAAAATCAACAGTAGAAGCTGCTATCTCTGAGCTTGAAGCGGTAATGAAAGAAGATGATCATGATGACATCAAAGCCAAGCTTGAAGCATTAGACAATGCCTTCTTGCCAGTTAGTCAGAAGATTTATGCTGATGCAGGCGCAGGTAGCGAGGGCATGGATCCAAGCCAGTTCCAACAAGGCGCGGACAATGCAGCAGATAGCAACCAAGCTGATGATGACGTCGTTGATGCTGAGTTTACTGAAGTAGACGAAGACAAAAAATAATTGTGATTTAGTAACTAAACGCAGTTAAAACAAAAAACGCATCCTTCGGGGTGCGTTTTTTTATGGCTGTTATTTATAAGAAATATACTACCAGTCTATATCTTGTCTTCACGATTTAAAGGCACTCACTATCAGTACTTCATAAGTCAAATGAACGATAGGTTGACCGTCGTCATCTTGCGCCGAAAAATGTTGCCAATAATCAGACTCAAACTGTTGCAAGCGTGCCTTGGTCCACATAAAGGGCTGGGTGCTGTTGGCTTTTACTTGCGCCTGATTGGTCGATACGCCCGTCAACTTCATATGTTTTAGGATAGCGTAAGGACTGGCAAACGGTAACTCGAAACGCTGAGTGGACAGTTCAATTTTCTCAAAACCCGCACTGATCAGTGCCAATCGCCACTCAATGATATCGGGATAGTGAAGACCCTGATCCGTTAGAGTCTTTATTTGCAAAAAGTTATTTGGCGTAAAAGTGTTAAACAGCAGTTGACCTCCGGCTCGCAAAAGCATTGCTGATTGCGCAATAAAGTTTAAGGGGTCATCAAACCACTGCACTGCATTGGCACTGATTATTAAGCTATGCTCACCCTCAAAGTCCATCGTTTCAGCATCGCCAATTGCTATGTCAGCATTGGGCAATATGGATTGTAAAGTAGCCGCTTGTTCAGCGCATAATTCATTGATCAGCCAATATTGACTTTGAATGTGTGCTGCTAGTAGACGGGTCATTTGACCAGTTCCTGCACCGACTTCAAGCACATTGTCGTGTTCAGTGTGAGTGAGTTTGTCTATTAAACATTGACAGACTTGCTGCTGAACATTGGCATGCTGGTCATAGTCGCTGGCATTGGCAAAATGACGAGCGATGGTTTGTTTTCTGGGGCTAAAGTTATCAGGCGTGGCGAGTGTTTTCATACGGTTTATTATATCCAAGTGAGCCAATTATCAATCGATAGCAGGACTGACGTCGCTGATGTATAACAACAGATTTATAATTGTTGTATCAATTGTTCGCAGTCTTCATCTGTCAGCTGGGCATTCATCACCAAACGGATACGAGCGGTGTTTGCAGGCACAGTGGGTGGCCTGATAGGCAGGGCGTAAAAACCTGCTGCTTGCAATTGTTGTGCTTTGGCAAGCGTGCTGGCATTGTCGCCCAAGATGTAAGGTACAATGGGTGATTCATAGTGTGGATGCTGGATGTTCTGGGACACACGGTATCTTGGCTCGATGGCTTGACTAAGCTTGGTAGACAACCGCGCTAAATGCGCCCGTTGATTATTTAACATTGGCATTTTTGCTAAAATAAATCGCGTCCATGCGTGATTGATAGGGGGTAATGCAGTACTAAAAATTAGTGGACGCATGCGGTTAATTAGCCATTGCTTGACGACATCATCGCACATGATATAAGCACCCACCGAGGCAAACGCTTTACCGAAAGTACCGACCAAATAGTCAATATCAGCCAATGTCTGCGTTTCTTCCGCTAGTCCCAAGCCTGTATCACCTAATACACCGATGGCATGAGCCTCATCGACATACAGTTCGATACGAGCATCGCTAGCTTTTAATTGTACCAGCTGACATAAATCCGCACGATCACCATCCATACTAAAGATGCTCTCAGTGACAATAATGATGCGCTCAATGTCTGGCGCTGCTTTCTCAATAAACGTCGCCAAGTGTTCATAATCATTGTGACGATAACGACGATAGCTGACAAGTTTGCTTTGGCTCAAACGCAACCCATCGATAATGCTGGCATGTACCAGTTTGTCAGCCAGAATAAGTGTTTTGACTGGCAAGGCTGTGAGGGCTGGCAATATACCAAGATTGGCATGATAGCCGCTATTCAATACCAATACCGATTTTGAGGCAGGTATATCACGTTTGCCGACAGCGGTTTGATACCATTCCTGCAGCTCAGACTCTAGCGCTTGTAGCTGTGCATCATTTCCAGTGAGCAAGCGTGAGGACGTCGCACTCATTTTAGGTATTTGTGCGACTGATAGCAGTGTTAGTTGACTGAGAAATTCGTTTTGTAATTCGGTGTCGCCGCCTAAGCCCAGATAATCGTTACTGGCGATATTTAGTAAGGTTTTACCTTCGCTAATAACGTATCGCCCATGATGTTGGAGATTGGGTAATTGACGGTATTGTTGGGTGGCTTTGAGTGCTGTAAGTGCTTCTTGCAGGTGGCTAGTTATACGTCTGGTCATTATTTTTACCTTAAAATATTCGGTATCTCTTATTGTTTTATGCTTATTTCTGCTAGAAAGGCGATGAAATGAGTAGCGATTATTGCATAAACTCAGTGGTTGTAACAAAAGATTTCATATCTTTGCCTTTGTAACCCAAGCACTGATAAATACTTGCAAATCTTAACTCTCATACCATCAAACACTGACAGACGACTTGAAATAGTTTGTTACTATATACCCATCGTTAGCAAACAAGGCGATAGGGCTATAAAAGCCAATATAAATAGATAACTTGTTTGTCCAAATTGATTTTAAGGAGCTAATAATGAAAACTCTACAAAAAACGCTACTTGCACTAGCAGCTGGTTCTTTGTTAACTGTTGGCGCACAGGCCGCTACTTCTTATAGCAACGGTTACACTGGTCAGCCGTATGTCGGCGTCAAAGTCGGTCAGTTTGATCTAGATATCGACAATGCAGATGATCCAACTGCTTATGGTGTCTACGGTGGTTATAACTTCGATCAAAACTTCGGTGTCGAAGCAGAGTATGTAGGTTCAGATGATGCAGATTACAGAAACGGTGATCTTGATGCCAAAACTTATGGCGCGTACGGTACTGCACGCTACCAGTTCCCAAACACTGGTTTATATGCCAAAGGTAAGCTAGGGGTTGCTAAAACTGAAGTAGAAGGTGATTACACCGTTGGTCCAGCTAAAGTTTCGAGATCTAGCAGCGACACAGGTCTTGCTGGTGGTGTAGGTCTTGGTTACTCAGTGAATCCTAACTTTGGTGTCGAAGCTGAATACTCAATGATGGACAGTGATGTCGATGCCAAGCTACTTACTGTTGGCGCTCAGTTGAAGTTCTAAAGCCAAAACGATTTATCAGCTGAACGAGTGAGAGAAGATGGCAATAATAATCTTTTCTCATCCAGATACTTTATAGACAAATAATTAAAAATATAACCCTAGGGGAATACTATGAAAACTTTACAAAAAACGTTACTTGCATTAGCAGCTGGTTCTTTATTAAGCATGGGTGCACAAGCTGCCGTATCTTATGGCAACGGTTACACTGGTCAGCCATACGTTGGTGTAAAAGTCGGTCAATTTGACTTAGATGTAAACGGCGCTGACAAGCCAACCGCTTATGGTGTCTATGGTGGTTACAACTTTGATCCTAACTTTGGTATCGAAGCAGAATATGTAGGTTCAGGCGATGCCGATTATTATAACGGTGATATCGATGCCAAGAGCTATGGCGCGTATGGTACTTATCGTTATCAGTTCCCAAATACTGCGCTATATGCCAAAGGTAAGCTAGGTGTTGCTAAGACTGAAATCGAAGGTAACTATATCGTTGAAGACTCTAATAGAAAAACCATTTCTAACGATGATACCAGCCTTGCAGGTGGTGTAGGCCTTGGTTATTCGGTTAACCCAAACTTCAGTGTTGAAGCTGAATATGACATGTTAGGTAGCGACGCAGATCTAATGACTGTTGGTGCTCAGCTAAAATTCTAAGTTTTCGATTAGCAGTATGATAACTAAAAAACGCACCCTTCGAGGTGCGTTTTTTTGTACGATAAAAAGCACTGTAAGCGTCATTAAAAAAGAGTGCATTTGAAATAAGGTTCTGTTAATATCTCGAATTCGACAATAGTTCAGCTAACTTATATGCTCTGTTATTTTCATTCAGATGGTATTTTTAGTTTTATTTAACAGGAAGATATATGAATACTTTACAAAAAGCTTTAATCGCCCTATCAGTTGGCTCTTTATTGAGTGTCAGCGCGCAAGCGGCAGTTAACTATGCAGGTCAGCCGTATGTTGGTGTAAAAGCTGGTAAGTTCATGGTAGATGCTGATGATCTAGATGATCCTACTGCTTATGGTATTTATGCTGGTTATAACTTTGATCCTAACTTTGGTGCTGAAATTGAATATGTAGGCTCTAGTGACACTGATGTTGATACAGGTACCAGACTTCTTAAGGGTGAATATGACCTTAAAACTTATGGTGCTTACGGTACTTACCGTTATCAATTCCCTAATACTGGTTTATATGCCAAAGGTAAGTTAGGATTTGCTAAAGCTGAGATTGATGCGTCTTTAAGTGACGTACTTGGAAACACTGTTAGTGAAAGCGATAGCGATAGTGGTGTTGCTGGTGGTATTGGTTTGGGTTATAACTTTAATCCTAGCATGAGCGTTGAAGCTGAATATGATTATGTCGCTGAAGATATTACTCTATTGACTTTAGGTGCTCACATTAAGTTTTAATAAGTTGATTAAAGAAGAAAGAAACGATCGCCTTGGCGGTCGTTTTTTTATGCTCTAAGTTTTAGTATGTGTTTCTCATATTTTTCGAAGTATACACATCATATATTGATGATTTTTAAGAAATTATTAATACCAAAAATGTGCTACATTAAAAGTTAGAATGATAAAGATAGGGAATGTAGTGATGATGGATATGCTGTGGATGATTGAACCTTGGCATTGGTTAGTCTTAGGTTTTATATTGCTGATCATTGAGATGTTTGTGCCGACATTCGCCAGCCTTTGGTTTGGTGCCGCTGCCATCATCGTTGCCGCGCTTTCGTGGCTATTGTCTATTTCTGTCTCTGTGCAAATTATTATTTGGTTGGTGCTTTCTGCCATATTCTTGTTGGCATGGTTCAAGTTTATTAAACCCTTATCAGTAGATCGCACCAAAGCAGGCTTGGGTGGTAGTGTTATCGTTGGTGAAACTGGCATGATTATCGTCCAGCCACAGCCAGATAGAGCGGGCACCGTCAGATTCAGTGTTCCTATTGTTGGGGCAGCGGAGTGGATGTGTCGCACTACGGGTGAGCCGGTGGCGGTCGGCGATCGAGTGGTGGTGACCGATATTGTCGGTAATGAGCTGATTGTGAGCAGTATGAAATCGCAGGCAGCGATTAATAAAGAGATGCAATTATAATAATAAGGATGAATTATGGAAAGCTTCAGCATTGTCATGGTGGTTTTGGTTGCACTGGTTGTCTTTACGGTTTTCAAAGGCGTTCGAATCGTGCCACAAGGTTATAAGTGGGTGGTGCAGCGATTGGGCAAATATAGCCAAACACTAGAGCCGGGTCTCAACCTTATTATTCCTTTCGTTGATGATGTCGCTTATAAAGTGACGACCAAAGACATTGTTCTTGATATTCCCTCACAAGAGGTCATTACGCGAGACAACGTTGTTATTATTGCCAACGCTGTGGCTTATATCAATATCGTGCGCCCAGATAAGGCTGTTTATGGTATTGAAGATTATGAATATGGTATTCGTAATTTGGTGCAGACGTCACTACGTTCAATTATCGGTGAGATGGATCTTGATAGTGCATTGTCTAGCCGTGATGAAATCAAAATGAAGCTAAAGCATGCAATATCAGAAGATATTGCGGACTGGGGTATCACCCTAAAGACAGTAGAAATTCAAGATATTAATCCATCGCAAACGATGCAAGCATCAATGGAAGAGCAGGCGGCGGCAGAGCGTCTGCGCCGTGCGACAGTGACTCGTGCTGATGGTCAAAAGCAAGCGGCTATCTTAGAGGCAGATGGACGTTTAGAGGCCTCACGTCGTGATGCCGAAGCACAAGTGGTATTGGCGAGAGGTTCTGAAGAGTCTATTCGCTTGATTACTAATGCAATGGGCGAGGAAGAGATGCCTATTGTCTACTTACTTGGTGAACAATATATTAAGGCGATTCGTGAGCTGGCAGAGTCTGACAATGCAAAAATGGTGGTATTACCTGCTGATATTTTAAGTACCATCAAAGGTATGGTGGGTGACAAGCTTAAGGTTTAATAAGTAATGTGTAGCCATGTGTTATAGCATTAACTCTTAAAATGGTCAGTGAGCTTATTGGGCGCTGGCTATTCTTTCGACTGTCAATTGTGCTGAACGCTACATCTAATAAATTACTCATATGGTTCGTTTAACAAGAATAAAATATATATCAGGGATAAAAAATGACGATACAAAATATTAATACAGAAATTATTCAAACAAAAGACTTTATCCAAGGCGCGGCACTACCTTATACCGTGCTCAATGATACGCATATCAATGCTGCGCATCCTGAGAGGAAGCTTGAGATTAGAGGGGGTGGTTTTGGCTCAGATGCAGCGGCTCATCCAACCAATGCCAATCAATTTTATGTGCTCACCGATCGCGGTCCCAATGCGGATTTCGAAGGTAGTGCAGGCAAGGGTAAACAGTTTTTAGTACCTGACTATACACCGCGCATCGGATTGTTTGAGCTACAAGCAACTGGGCAAATTATTAAGATCAAAGAGATACTACTAAAAGATGCAAATGGCAATCCTATCTCTGGGCTACCAAATCCACAAGCACTCGGCGGAACTAATGAAGTCCCTTACGATGTCGACGGCCAGCCGATGACTATGAATCCCAACCTACCTTTTGATGCAGTGACCAATCCTATCAAAAACGATATCAATGGTTTAGATCCTGAAGGTCTTGCTGCGCTCACAGATGGCAGTTTTTGGATCAGTGATGAGTATGGTCCTCATTTGGTTCATTATAATGCGCAGGGGGTGGAGATTGAGCGTATCAATGCCTTTGCGAGCGATCAGCGCAATAATGTAATGGCTAATGGTCAGCCGATTTTACTACCAGCAGAATTTACCAAACGTCGTGCAAATCGCGGTATGGAAGCATTAACGATTACTCCAGATCAGAGCACACTGGTGGGTATTATGGAGTCTTCTATGGACAACGCTGATCAGTCAGGTCGTGTCTCTAGTTTGACGCGCATCGTCACTATCAATCTATACTCTGGTCAAATAGCACAGTATTTGTATCGTCTCGATCATGCTCACCATGTAACTTCGGGTATCGTTGCGATTAATAATCACGAGTTTTATTTGATTGAACATGATCGCAAGTTTCCGCTGCAAGACCAGTCTGCGCAAAAGCTCATTTATAAAATTGACCTCTCGCAGGCGACTGATATTGAGAATATTTTAAATACAGATAATATCAAGCAAGATCATTTATTGGGTTTAACGATCAATGGACAAACGCTTGAGCAGCTTATTGCAGCCGATGAAAAAAATTGGCAATTGCTGAAGGAATTGGCAATCAAACCAGTCAAAAAAACCTTGGCAGTCGACGTTCTCGCGACTGTAGAGTATCCGCATGATAAGTTAGAAGGTTTGTGGTTGCGTCAAGACGGCTCATTGGGTTTGCTGAATGACGATGACTTTGCGATGACGGATTCAATAATTACCAACACTAAAAGCACAATCGAGCAAAAATATTTGGACAGTGAAAAAACAATAGAAGATGCAAATAGGCTATATATGGTGATGCCTTCTGAATGTGGTGATGTCTACTAAGTAGGCTAGGGCATATCCTCAATTCAATTGATCATATCTAAACGGGCTAAAAATGGCTAAATTTTGCCAAACATCGTTAAATAGCTGGTTAATATCCCGATATTATCTGCGCTATTTTCCTCGTTTGACTGCAATTTATCTCATTTTTATCACCATTTTTGAAATGAGGACACGCCCTAGAGGTATTTTTCGTCAATCATCAGCTTTATTAAACACCATAAAAAAGACCTCAAGTGAGGTCTTTTTTATGACTGCTTTTCATGTATGGAACAACTCAATCAAATAACTTTTGAGAAACGATTCTTATGTTTTTTCTCAAGATATTCATCGAATACCATGGCGACGTTACGACCTAATAATCGACCTTTTGGTAGCACGCGAATGCCAGCCGCGTCCATATCGATGAGCTTGTCTTCTTGCATGGCGCCAAGCTGTTGAATCTCATTGATAAAGTAAGTGATGGCATCGATACCAAATTTCTGATTGACGTCTTTAAAATCGATATAGTCGTGACAGAGTAGATTCATAATCACATATTCACGCAAGCGATCTTTGATGGATGTTTTGATAACTTTTACCGCAGGCATGGCAGCCGAGTTACTTTGTGCAGCATCGATGCTCGCTTGATAAACTGATAAATCTGTATCATTTTGCAAAATATAGCGGGTATTGGCATTGGCAATTTGACTGATAGAGGAGACGCCGAAGCCCAATAAATCACAATCGCCCATGATGGTATAACCTTGAAAGTTACGATGCAGTTTGCCCTCACGCTGCGCCACGGCTAATTCATCATCAGGCTTGGCGAAGTGATCAATACCGATATATTGATAGCCAGCTTCGGTCAGCGTATTGATGGTATTGCCAAGCATCGTAAGCTTGGCTGCTGGGTCTGGCAAATCGGCTTCTTTAATCTGGCGCTGGGCTTTAAAACGTTCTGGCAAGTGTGCGTAATTAAATACTGACAAGCGATCCGGCGACATCTCGATGATACGGCGTACCGTTTTATCCAAGGTTGCGGGTGTTTGATGCGGCAAACCATAAATCAGGTCGATATTGATAGAGTGAAAACCTAGATCACGCGCCTCATTTAACACATTTTCAATGAGCTCTGCTGAATGTACACGGTTGACGGCGATTTGTACCGTTTCATCGAGGTCTTGTACGCCTAAACTGACACGGTTAAAGCCAAGGTTACGCAATACTTTCAATGTCTCGCCACTCAGCTCACGTGGGTCAATTTCAATAGAGTAATCGCCTTTGTCTTCAGGTAAGAATTCAAACTGAGTTTGTAAAAACTCCCACAGTTGAACCATTTCTTCATCACGCAAAAATGTTGGCGTACCCCCACCCAAATGCAGCTGTTTAACGAGGGGTTTGTTACTACCTTCTGGGACAGATAGCAGGCGGCGTTTGTGCTTAATCTCAGCGATTAAATACTGCAAATAATCGCCTGAGTCGCTATTTTTCTTGGTGATAATTTTATTGCAAGCGCAGTAATAGCAGAGGTGACGACAGAATGGAATATGAAAATATAAAGACAGTGGCGCACGAGCTTCACGGTTCTGAAGGATCTTTGCCTCAAGACCAACAGAGATGGGTGAGAATTCTAAAGCGGTCGGATAGGAGGTATAACGTGGTCCTGAACGATTGTATTTATTAATAATAGCTTCATCAAAGGCAGGTAGCTGCTTACTCATCATACTGCCACGCGTACTGGCATAAGGACTTTCTGATTGCATAACAGGGCGTGTCGTGGTCGGTTGCTCTCCTGCACGATTGTAAGGCTGCTGAGTATTTAATTCTGAATGTTCTGTCATGCGGTACTCCTCGTTTTGACCTTGAGTATTACTGTTCTTACATCTCTAACGACCAAATATTTAAAAGCCAGTAGGTGTTTGATAGATGGTTAATAACCATAATAACTTTGTTATCAATAATAATTTTCACAGCGCTATATGGTGCTAAAGTTATAGCCATCAATAAGCACTAGTATAACAAATCCTTGTTTACAGTGGGGTGGTCGGTGAGTTTTCTTAATAATGAATCGACGATATTCAAACAGACTGCTTCCATAAAGTAAAAAAGACCTCAGCATATATCTGAGGTCTTTTTATCACTAATTTAAGTACTCATTAATTTAAGTTATCACTAATTCAAGTTACGTCAAACTTATTCTTTTAGCTGGATTTTATTGCCAACGGCTTGCTTGCTAACGTCATTAGCATTGAAGGGTAAGCGAATCCATTCTTTAGCTGAGTAGCGACGACTCTGGTCACGATGGAACGGTCGAGTAGTATCAGAAGCTTGCGAGTAACCTAATAAGGCTTCTGCTACAGGGCCAGCGCTATCAAAGGTAACGGTTTGCATATATGTTGGACCAAAATTAATGAGGTAGTTTGCGCCATCATTAGCGCTTGTGCCTCTCGTTTCTGCAACATTGAATACACCTTCACGACCAAAGCCACCATGCATAGCAATACGCTCATCGTTTTTACTAGCATCAACGATATACTGCAAGTCAGATAAAGGCGCATCAAGAGCGATATTTTTATTTTGGAAGAACTTAATGGAATCTCCTAAAGCAGTACGTGTATCCGCACTAATAATTAAACCACGAGGCGTATTGACTGGGTCTTTTGCATCAAATTTAACACTGAATATCGTATCCGTCGTTTCATTAAAATTCACATTACGCCAAAACTCTCTAAAGACATGAGCGCCTTTACTATCTAAATTATTACGACGATCCCAATTACTCAAGATATTACAAGCATTAGTTGCATCAATAGTAGAGCCACCCGTCAAAGGCATGCTAGCATTCGCTCGACAATCTGCTAATACGTCGTCGAGTACCAACTCAGCGACATAGCTGCGGTTACCATAGACGACCTCTTGCATATTGTCTAAATTGAACTTAGTACCGCCCAAGTTATCTTTATTACTGAATCGATCTTGTATTTGAACCAGTCCCATACGTGAGCGCATAAGCAATGGAACACCAGCTGCTGGACTAGCACCTAAGAAGGGGGCTAAACGACGACGTAGGAGCGGTGAAAATCCAGTCAGTGGTTGCTCTAAATTGCTTAACCAATAGCTATCATTCGAGTTAGCAACATAATCATCGCGAACCAAGAAAGGTAAGTTTGAGCGCCCAAAGATACCTGCTTGCGGTGAGTCTGTATCAACTCCCCATTCACAGGCAGCGGTACTACCATTCAGTGCTGGCAAGTCAGCGGCAATTAAAGCACCAAGAAAGGGGCCAGATGCAGCACTACTACAAGCTTCAAGCTTAGCTTTGGTCACATTTGGTACGGTTGAGATGTCAGCATAGAGTGCCTTACCATTACGGTCGGTAGCAATAGTATTAACAAACCCAAGACCAAGGACGCTTTGCATTCTATCGACTAAGTCCTCAACGCTCGTAGCCTTATTCATACTACGCCATTGATTGAGTGCTCTTGGGTTTTCAGAGGCGGCATCACGGATAGTATAAGCTAGATTATTAGCGCCCCATGCTGGTAATTGACCATTGAGTAAATTGACCGCTAACATCGGTCCATATTGTGAGACATAAATATTGTGAACCTGCGTCTGATTATTTGGTAGCTGAATAGTGACAGGAACGGTTTCGATATCACGCTGCTCAGTCACACCAGCGCTATTAGTATAATTGTATTTGAGAGGATCTCCATCAACTAAGCTAAGCTGATAAAGCGTAAAACGTTTGGCAGTGGATACGGTATGGCTCCAAGCCACGTCTTTATTAAAACCGATGTTAGGGAAAGGCTGACCTTGTTGAGCCGCACCCATCACATCCAGCTCACCTGGCATCGTTAAGTGAAATTGATAGAAGCGTTGGACGCCATCCCATGGCTCATGCGGATTACCATACATGACCCCGCTACTAGTACCAGTCACCTCCTTACCAAAGGCATAGGCATTACTACCACCACTCATCGCATTAATCGTATCCATATTGAATGCAGGTGCTGACTCTACGACAGGATTTGCGACTGGAACACTACGCATTCTTGAGCTACCCTGAACGCCAGCAATAGAGGGCGGTGCCGCTGCTACAATGGGACCGACGAAATTAGATAAGCCACCACGTAGATTGGCTTTACCGTAGACCGTCAATAAATCATCGAGAGTAATCTCGCGTACCCATTCAGCATTGGCACAAGCAGGATCGATATTAGCCACGCCTTTATCACGTAGATAACGGCTATAGCCTGCAGCATAACCTTTCACAGCATCAATGACTTCAGGGTCTTGAGCTGCTAAAAATTCAGCTTTTCGCTTGTCAGTGTTGTACCACGTATAAAAAGCATCGCTAGCCAAATTACCGTCAGCGCCTAGATACAGCATACTCTGACCGCTAGCGACTACAACTTCACGCGCTAGTGAGCAGAAATTATCTTCTGCGAATGCATAACCGACGCCATAACCCAGACCTTTGTAATCCTTTGCGGTGATGTGCGGTATACCGAACTCAGTGCGCTGAATATCGGCTTCATAATTAGTGGAAGGGGATATGACATCATCGTCATTGAAACTATTGTCGCTGTCTGAGCAGCCGAATAGTCCTAAGGATACTGCTACTGTCAGTAGCGTGAGTGTGGGCACACGCCGATTATGCATCTTTATGCTCATAAGTTTATCCGTCCATGGTAGTAGGTATTATATAAAGTAGGTGTTATATAACTCTGCAGCAAAAAGCCGCCAGCAAACTTTATATGATCAATAAAATCCTTTTATTGCCAATACTCTTGCTAATCTTTAATGCTTTGTAGCGCGATTAAAATTACCCAATACTTTAATAACATGGTTAACAGGCGTGAGAACCTTTGGATAATCTTTGGAGCAGCATAGCCGAATAAGACTGAGCGAAAGAGCATCCGTTTATCATATAACAACTGTTGATAATTATGCTAGTAAATAAAATGAGACAAGGAAACACGACATTTGCGCACTGATACATAATACTCTATTATCATTTATTCCCTATATTAGGAAAATGCTGATGTCGTTTGCCCAAGTCTATACCCGTTCAGTCGTCGGACTGCATGCGCCCAAGGTCATTATTGAGGTGCATCTGTCACAAGGGTTGCCAGCATTGACCATCGTCGGTTTGCCGGAGGCGGCGGTACGTGAGAGCAAAGACCGTGTACGCTCTGCGATTCTGAACTCTGGCTTTCAATTTCCTAATCGTCGTCTTACTATCAATTTAGCCCCCGCTGATTTGCCTAAAGATGGTGCACGTCTTGATTTACCGATTGCCATCGGAATCTTGGCAGCCAGTGATCAATTGGATCCAGAAGTATTATCAGGGTTTGAGTTTATCGGGGAGTTAGCGCTCAATGGGAATTTACGGCAAGTGACAGGCAGCTTAGCGGTGGCACGAGCGATCAAAGCTGAGGCGCTGGCGTCCAAAGTATTGCAGGTGGCAAATATCACTAAACAAGAGCTGATCGAGCCACGGCAAAAACCACAAACACCGCAGCTTATCGTACCGATTGATAATGGTGCTGAGGCTAGCCGTGTGGATGGCGTGACGATACTAGCCGCGCAAAGCTTAAAGACAGTTTGTGACCACTTACAGTCGTTAGCGAATCCAAGCGCAGCCTATGAATCTTTGGACGTTGTACAACCGAGTCCAGCACAGCAGCATGTTGGCTATCAAGTGGATTTGGCTGATGTCAAAGGACAGCATCATGCACGGCGCGCGCTAGAGATTGCCGCTGCTGGTGGTCATTCGCTGTTATTTACAGGGCCACCCGGCTCAGGCAAGACGTTAATGGCGTCACGGCTGCCGACCATATTGCCGGATTTAAGTGATGAAGATGCATTAGAGGTTGCCAGCACTTATTCAGTGGCAGACAGCGATTACGATTATGGGACAAGACCATTTAGGCAGGTTCATCACACTATATCAGCCGTGGCTTTGGTGGGTGGTGGCTCACGACCAAAACCGGGTGAAATTACCCTTGCCAATAAAGGCGTATTATTCCTTGACGAATTGCCAGAGTTTGATCGGAGTGTGCTTGAGGTATTGCGTCAGCCATTAGAAGCCAAGCAAATCACTATTAGCCGTGCCAATTCGCAGATGACTTTTCCTGCAAATTTCCAATTGGTCGCTGCCATGAATCCATGTCCATGCGGCTATGATGGCGATACCTCAGGGCGTTGTCGCTGCCGACCTGAACAGATTAAACGTTACCAAGATAAACTATCAGGTCCATTGCTTGATCGCATTGATTTGCATATCACTGTACCTGCGCTGCCAATTGCCGACTTGCAAAACGCTCAAGCTGGCGAAACCTCCGAACAAGTGCGCGTTCGAGTCATTGCTGCACATAAACATCAGATGCAGCGGCAACAAAAGGTCAATAATGAGCTTAGCCCTAGCGAGATTGATAAATATATCCAACTAGGAGAGGGTGAACAGCAACTATTACAGCTCGCTCAGCAGCGTCTGAATTTATCGGCACGCGGTTATCATCGCGTATTGCGAGTGGCACGTACCATTGCTGATTTGGCTGACAGTATCGATATTACAAGCGCTCATGTGTCTGAGGCGCTCAGTTATCGGAGCAAATAATAATTTCAAAGAATGGCTTAAATGAATCATTCGAATGTTCAAATTTTAGCTGTCTATCTTATAATTTTTGAAAATATATTCTACTAATGCCGCAAAATTATCAAAGGCTTCGGTAGGGTTTAGCTCACAAATATCTTGTCCATAATTATAACCATAAGACAGCCCGAAAGTATCCATATTAGCATTTTGTCCGGCTAAGATATCGTTTCTAGAATCGCCAATCATCACAGCTTGTTCTGGAGTGACGTTTAACGCTTTACAGACATGCAGTAGCGGTGCTGGATCAGGCTTTTTAGTTGAGAGACTATCACCGCCTAATACTTCACTGAATAAGTCCTGCCAGCCAAAGGATTGCAATATTTTCGGTACAAAACGAATCGGTTTATTGGTCACTAAGGCCAGCGTAAATCCTGCTGCTTTTAGCTTTTTTAGTCCGCTATCGACATCTGGGTAAGCAACGGTTTTGCTACCACTGAGATTTTTGTAAGCCTCAAAAAACAGGTGCTCTGCGTGATTGGCTTCCTCGACCGTAAACTCGCCTTCTAACACGTCTACCTTACCTACTAGTGCGCGCTCTACCAGCAATCTTGAGCCGTTACCTATCCAGTTTCGTATGGCCTCGATAGGGTACGTCTCTTTGCCCAGAGTGGTCAACATCGCATTGGTCGCATCAGCCAAATCTGGCACACTATCAATGAGCGTGCCATCAAAATCAAAAATCAAAAGTTGCTTAATACCTACAGTCATTATTACTTACCCACGCTATCAATTTTATACTTTTTTGGAGTATTAGCTCCAAGCCCTCATTACCTTAGCACAGCAAATCATGAATTCAATTATTTAACAGTCTGTCATTATCAATATTTCTATCTTTTCAGGCTGAGGATAATTTTTATTGATATATTTTATGCTTATTCAACCTCTTTATAACGTTCGCGATGTTCCTTTTTCATTCTTAAATAATCTTCGTTCTCACGACACTCGTCCCATTTTTGTTTAAATATGCGCGCTGACTCTGCTTTGACTGGGTCTTCGATTTGTCGTGGCAACTCTTCGCGACCATGTGCGCCGCTCTGACCTTTTTTATCATCGGGCACTGGCCCTTTATATTTTTTGCCGCCTTTGTGATTGGCATAACGACGGGCGCGGGTATAGCCCATTTGGATAAATTTACGCGCCATATCAGCACCGACAAAGTCATCAGCCGCCAGATAATCTAAAAACATCTGATAAATTGTCTCGCTGCTCTCAAGCGCAATATCAGGGGTCGCAAAGCGCCAGTGTGGCAGGATTTCAGACTTATACGGCTCTACCAATAAAACGCCTTGCTCGCCGCGCCCGACCCGATACAGCTCTGGCTGCGCGCGCAAATCTAGGTTTTTATAATCCAAATCGTAATCGAACGCTCTCATCGCTTTTCCCTATTAGTATTCGTCATCTGTCAAATTTATCATTATCAATACTATCGAGTATACTGAGCGCCGCTGTCTAAAAAACAGCACAAAAATGTTATGCAACCGTGACAGTAAGCGTTTAGCATGAGAAGCATGGCGAATAGAATCAATCATTGAGCAGGTCTGAGTAGGTTAAAGTTATGACAGTTAATAAAAACATCCTCAATAGCATCAGTCTAGCTGGCTCGACTTTTACGATGTCGTCAAAAAGTATATTTGTGATATCGGCGCTGCTGCTCATCAGCGTATTAAGCACCAATGCTGCCCATAGCGCATGGTTTGAGCGGTTGATTCCGCAAGGAGAAACTTACACGGTACGCGAGATAGATCGTGATTTGGCGTTCGTGATTGATGATTTCATTTATGATGCGCGCACGTCCTGCTTTTTAGCAGTGGGCGATAGAGTGATATTTTTTGAAGGACGCCATGGTATCGATTACCGCGCGACGGTTTATGACTTAGACTCGCGTGAACGTTGCGAGGTGTTATTAAGAAGACGTTTGTCATAAGCTATTAGACTTATTTCAGAACGGAATACAGGCATAAAAAAAGCCCCGAACATTGCTGTTCGGGGCTTTTTAGAATTCTTAAACGAATGGTGGCTCGAGGCAGGTTCGAACTGCCGACACACGGATTTTCAATCCGTTGCTCTACCGACTGAGCTATCGAGCCGTCTTCGTTGAGGCGCTATTAAACTAAATATAGGCGTTGCTGTCAAGTAGTTTTTGCATAATAGAAGATAAAAGACGATAAATAATCAAATATTGGCAAAATTAACTGTTTTTGCTCTCGATTTAGTCTTTAACACGCAGTAAATCATACTCGCTCATAATACGATGGATATCCGCATCGGCAGGGACAAATTGACGTACGCCTTTTTTTACCTCGGCATCATAGACTAGTTTGATAAACTTAGCATCGATAGCGCGACCGCGATTTTGCTGATGTACCGTTAAATATTGCAGACGCTTGGCGTCGGTTTGCCCATCATCAAAACAGGCAACAGCAGCGATAGGTTTGTCATTGAACATACCGACATACAGACATTGCCCGCGCTTAAAACCCTGCTCAACGATATTTAATACCTCGATACCATCAGGCTGCGCGTCATCGCTATCATATAATGCCTGCAAGCGCTCTGCTAGCTCATTGTCGCGCGCAGGTTTTCTGATAAGTGGTGTATCCAAGCTATTAATGGCGATCGCTTCTAAAGGCATAGCAGTTCCTATAAGCAAAGGGTTTTTATCGTATAAAGTAGCAGTATGACACAGCACAAAGTTATAACACGGCAAAAAGTCATAGAAAGTAGGCTGTAGAATATGATATCTAAAAGTCAGTGCAAGTCATGATTAATAATACTGAACACACTATTTTAGCAGAATGAGGTAATTTTGTGCGTGGTTTACCGCTTGGTCGTGGCAGTAAATGTTAGGGTTTGCTATGATGAGGCTAGATGATATTTAGTACGTACAAACCCTAATACCTTGATATCTTTTGTATATATCATTTTCTAATACATTTTTTACTAGCGCTGACCCAGACACTAGTAAAATATTTAAACATGTTTTGCCTTATTTATTGACCGCTTTTCACTGATAAAAAACTGATAGAGAGTAGCCATGACAGCCAATGCAATGACGACTGCTGATACACCTGAGCAAAATGCACCAAAAAACCTAAATCTACATGGTCGCCCTGAGCGTATTGCGACTGTCGAACGTAATACAGCTGAGACGCAAATCACTTGTACCGTAAACCTTGATGGCACAGGTAAAGGCACGGTGGATACTGGCGTACCATTTTTAGACCATATGATTGATCAAATCAAGCGTCACGGTTTGTTTGACTTAGAAATTAAATGCAACGGTGATACCTTTATCGATGACCATCATAGCGTTGAAGACACTGGTATTACCCTTGGACAAGCATTTAACAAGGCATTGGGTGACAAAAAAGGCATTCGTCGTTATGGGCATTTTTATGCTCCGCTTGATGAATCATTGACCCGCGCTGTCGTCGATCTATCAGGACGTCCGGGTTTACACATGGACATTCCATTTACCCGTTCGCATGTGGGTAATTTCGATGTTGACCTGTTTAGTGAATTCTTTTATGGTTTTGTGAACCACTCTTGGATGACGGTGCATTTAGACAATTTAAAAGGTAAAAACAGCCATCATCAAATTGAATCTACCTTTAAAGCGTTTGCTCGTGCGTTACGTATGGCTTGTGAGTATGATGAGCGTGCGCTTAATACTCTGCCTTCGACTAAAGAGGCGTTTTAATGGCTAAAGTAACCAAAGTAGCGCTACTAGATTATGGTATGGGTAATTTGCACTCTGCTAGCAAAGCACTATCGGTAGTTGGGGCAGAAGTCTCTATCACCAATGATCCTAAGGTTGTCGCTGCGGCAGACAAGATTGTCTTCCCCGGTGTCGGTGCGATGCGTGACTGTATCGCTGGCATGCACGAGGCGGGCATTGATGACGTCATACGCCATGCGGTATTTAATAAGCCTGTTATGGCTATCTGTGTGGGCATGCAGGCATTGTTTGAGCAGTCCGCTGAAAATGGTGGTACAGACTGCTTGGGTATCTTAAACGGCACTGTAGAAGCATTTGACCCTACGTGGAAAGACAAGCAGGGCACTACCATCAAAGTACCGCATATGGGCTGGAATACCATTAGCGGTATGGATTTTGACCATCCGCTGTGGCAGGGTATTGAGGACAACGCGCATTTTTACTTTGTGCATAGTTACTACTGCGAGCCTACTAATAGCTCACAAGTGGCGGCGATATGTGACTATGGTCAACCGTTTTGTGCCAGTGTCATCCAAGACAATTTATTTGCTACCCAGTTTCACCCAGAAAAAAGTCATACTGCTGGCTTGCAGTTGTTGAAAAATTTCGTCGAGTGGAATGTGTAAGTAGGCGATAAACGTGAAGTGAATATTTAATTTAGCAGAAGGTAGATTATCCATTATATAATCTGCCTTTTTTATGCTCAGCCATCACTTTGTAGCTGCCACTCTTTAGCTATTATAGTTTAGCCATCATGGTTTAGTGATACTCTCCGTCGTTTTCTACTTGCTTATATTTGGAATATCTCAGTGGATTTTACCGCTTTTAAAATCAATGTTATTGAAGTATCTGGACTTGCCAAAGATGCCTTACATATCTATGTCGGCGTCGGCATCTATCTTTTGTGTCTGCTTGTGCTGCGTCCTATCATTAAAAAGCAAAGCATCAGATCATTCATGGCTCTAGTCGTCGTGACGGGCATTGCTTTATTGGGCGAGTATTTAGATAATCGAAATACGATTGAAGCATCAGGCATGGCTGGCTTAAACCACGAACAGCTGGTCGCAAGCCTCCGCGATTTGATCAATACGTGCCTGCTGCCTTACGTGCTCTATGCGCTGAATAAGTGGACGACACTCTTTCAGGCATCCATCAATAAGCCTAAATCATTGACCAAGCGCCATAAAAAAACGGACTATTAAAGTCCGTTTTTTGTTTTGCTATTCGAGTTTATGATGGTTCTATTCATAAAAATTAGAGTAGCAAGAAAAACTCGTGTAAGTACTAGGTATGGTAGGCTAAACGAGTTTGACTCCGCTAATCTTATTTTTTGGCTTCATCATACAACTCACGTACCACTTCACCAATCGCTGCAATACCATCAGTCAGCGTCTGCTCATCAGCGGCGATACTCATACGAATACACTCATGTGCATGCTGATAATCGCTGACATCGACACCAGGGAAGAAATACTGACTTGGTACAATGAGCGTGCCTTTTTCTTTTAAAATCTCGTACAGCTCAACCGTGGTAATCGGCAAGTCTTTAAACCACAACCATAAGAAAATCGCGCCTTCAGGCTTATGAATCATCAACGGGTAATCACCCAATGCTTCTTTTAACAGCTTCACGGCAAGGGTCGCCTGCTTTTGATAAAAGGGCTTAATCTCATTATCGGCTAACTGCTTGATACGGTCATCTTTTACCAATGGCGTGGCAATCGCTGCACCAAAGCGTGTCGGTGCTAGATTCACCACCGCATTCATCGCGCTGACCGCTTCAATCACTTTGGCATCAGCCACGATAATACCCGTACGCATACCGGGCAGACCAATTTTAGACAGGCTAAAGCACAGAATCGTATTGTTATCCCACGTCAAATGCGCGTCTGAATAGATGATATTCGGGAAGGGCATACCGTAGGCATTATCGATGATAAGCGGTATGTCATAACGTTTGGCAATCTCGGTCAAATGCGCCATTTCGTCATCGGTCAGCACGTTGCCAGTCGGGTTGGTCGGGCGTGAGCAGCAAATCGCGCCAATACGACCTTCTTTTAGCGCTGGCAAGTTCTCCAATGCGTCAAAATCAACACGATATTTAAAGAAGCCTTCCGCGCCATCATGCGTCACTTCATCGATATGTGGCAATACCGCTGCGAAATGCTGACCTTCGACATGCACGTCGCTATAGCCGATATACTCAGGGGTCAATGGCAGTAGAATAGATTTGTCTACAGCTCCATTTTTTTCATCAGCGAAAGCGCCGCCAAACAGATTAAACAGGTAGAAAAACGCATTCTGTGAGCCATTGGTCAGGGCGATGTTTTCTGATGTGAGGTTCCAATCATAATGGCGGTTAAAGAAACCAACCAAGGCATCGATAAATGCCGCATCACCCTGCGGATTAGAGTAATTCGCCATGCTGATAATCGCGCTACTATTGGCCTCTCCTGCATCATTGTCATTACCTAGCGCCTTATAGGTCTCCAAAAACAACTCATTGACGGCATCAATTTTGGCAGGGTTACCACCGCCCAGCATGTTGACTGGCTGATCGCTTTTTAGCGCGTCGCCCAGATCGTCCATTAATTGTGAGATGCCAGTGGGCTGGGTAAATTTTTGACCGAACTTTGAGAATTTCATAAGGCTACCATGCTGTTTTGGAGGGTGTTATAAGTGGGTATTTAACCGATAAAGTGGGGCTAGTATAGCAAATGAGAAGTATAAAATAAGCAAAGTGCAGGGTGGATATCGACTTATATGTCTATACAGGTTGTGAAGTAAAAAAAACGCCTTCTAGGTGAGTAGAAGGCGTTTAGGTTAAGTTGAATACGTACGACAACAGGTGACGTATTAGATATACATATTCTTGCTTGTCAGCACCAACATGTTCATAACAAAAAATATGAAGTTATTTTTAAAACACTTAGAAAAATTTAATACTTAGAATTATAATTACAGGAATTTACTTTATTATTAGGGAAATACAGCTATGTTCGATTGTTCTAAAGAATTTAAAAAATTTTACAATAATCATGTAAAACTGCCCGATCAAGAAAAAAACATATTGAGAGATAAAAGAGATAAGAATATAAAGAGATTGAAAAATGGTTTAGAAAAATATAATAATGAAAATAATACTAGTTATAAGATTGCCGAATCTAGGACGCAAGGCTCTATGGCAATGCATACCATAGTCCAAAATGATAGAAAGGACTATGACATAGATGTAGCTATAGTTTTTGAATCAGACAACCTAGGTAGTTTGGGACCTTTGGCGACAAGAAATATGATAGCCGATGCGTTAAAGCGAGAGATGCATCAGTTTTCAGAAGAACCAGAAGTAAAGACAGGATGTGTTAGGGTACGTTATACAACTGGCTATCACATTGATTTTGCCATATTTAAAAGATCAAAATATTCTGAGTGGCAGGATGAGTATAATTATGAATATGCTGGAGATGTATGGTCTGCTAGAGACATTAAAGCTTTAGACGATTGGTTTATTGAGGAAATAAAAGCGAAAACTGATGATTTAAGGAAAGTAGTAAGACTATCTAAGATGTTTTGTAAGTCGAGAGATACTTGGGGTTCTCTGCCAAGTGGTTTGATTCAAACTATTTTATGCTCCGAAAATTTCGACTCCATTCATTCTCGTATAGATGAAAAATTTTACCATACCTTAAAGTCTATTCAGAGCAGGCTAGAATGGAATTTACAAGTCAATGCACCAAATAATATCGATAATGCTAGATCGATAACAACTAGACAGGTTGATCTTGATAAAATGCGTAGATGGAAAGATAAATTGTCTACGCAATTAGAAAAGCTAGATATATTATTTGAAAGTGATTGCACATATCAAGATGCTATATCTGCTTGGGGAGAATTTTTTAATCATGATTACTGGTCTGGATTAGGTAAATCAACAGTTAAAATATCTGAATCTTTAGAGTCAAGGAGCTATAAAGACACTGAGGAGTTTATAGATGAGCTTTACCCCGTGTTGGAGATATATAGTGTAGGTATTGATTGTAGGGTGTCACAAGATGGATTTAGGGAGATATCTCTTTATAAATACTTAGAAAAACACCTCCGAGGGTTCAGTCGGTTTATTCCTTTTAATTTTAAAGTTAAGTGTAAAGTAGGTAATACTGATTGTCCTTCCTATGATAAGGTCCTTTGGAAGGTAAGAAATGTTGGAGAGGTAGCAGAAAATAAAGACTGTATTCGTGGTCAAATCAAAGAAAGAACACATGAAATAATTGAGCCAACTTCGTTTAAAGGTACACATTATATTGAGTGTTATCTGATAAAGAATGGTATCTGTGTTGCGATTGGTCGTGTAGATGTTCCAATTGGTCAAGGATAGGAAGATAAAACTTGAAGAAGTTACTGAAATTATTTATTAGTGTTATTTTAGCTATAGTAATTATATTTTTGATAAAAGAGACTGGAGAAAAATTTTACTCAGGATTGCTTTCTGTTCCTATATTTGTATTTTACAAAGATAAGGTAGGCGAGCTTTATAGCGAGATAAAGGTTTTTTTTGGTCAGGATGACTGGAAGAAAAAACAGAAGGAGTTAGAACGAAAAGGTCTATTAAATGAAGATACGAGAGTTAGAATTTCATTCGCTTATTTATTTAGAATAAAAATTGATGATAAGTATTTTCTAGTGCCAAATACTCGAACAGGAAAATATCAGCCTGTCGGCGGTGCATATAAATTTAGTGAAATAGAAGCCAATTATTTGAATGAAAATATACTATTTGAGTATGATGAGTATATTGTTGTAGATGAAATTACAAAAAAAGATTATAGGTTGTTTATAAAAAATAAAAACTTGAAAGAATTTATTAGAAGGTTTGATAAAACTCCTAATAGAGAAAATATTAGTGACTTATCTAGAGAGTTCAAGGAAGAGATTTTTTCATCTGGAATATTAGATGAACAAGGCTTCGGTAATCTGAGCTATAAATACTGTGGAAGGCATATGACTAGTATTGTCGAAACTGTTTTCCATCCTTTCGAAATATTATTAGCAGATATTGTAGAAGTAAGGTTAACTCCATATCAAGAGAGTTTGTTCAAACGTCTTATAGAGCAAGATTCAGATAAATATAAGTTTGCTACTGCTAAAGAAATAAAGGCTGAAGGGATAAAGGTTGGTACTCAAGACCTATCAGCAAGCATCGCTAATCATACTTTCAAAATATTAAGTGAAAAAAGCGATAAGCTGAAAGGAAGAAAGAAATATAAATCTGTAATAACAGTATCTTTGTAGAAATTAGTCTTTAATTGAGATTTTAAATTACGGTTAGTTTCTATAGCTGTATGGTGTCAACTCTAGCCTTGATTTTTGTGGATATATTTGGTGCACGACACAGGGCTGCAGGCGCTTAGTAAAGAAGGTATCGTTGAGTCAGGAGAGACCGTCCCTAACCTTGTCGACTGCCCCTGTGTCAGCCAAGATAGCAGCAAAAGTAGTATCAATTTCAAATCTAAATCATAGCCCTTACCCTTGCCATAATCCCGCGTCCAATCACCAATCTCACATAAATAATGGCAATAGCAAACAGCAATGCCACTAATGCAATACCGCCGAGTCCTAAGTTTGCCCACGGCATACTAAACTGTAAATTAAACCATTGAGTAACGGCAAGCCAAGCACCACCAGTGGCGATAATCACGGCAAAGGTCGCCGCGCTAATACCCAGCACGCCCAGCTCTAGGATATTGAGCATATATAGGTCACGCTTTTGCATACCGAGTAGCCTAAATGACGCGCTGTCCTTCATGCGATCTTGCGAGGTAGACAGTAGCGAGCTGATCAGCACCATGACGCCAGTGAGCAGGGCAAGCAAGGTAAACACATAGACCAAGCGGCTCATTTGTACCACCAGTTCTTGGATTTGCTTGGCAATGGCAGTGCCATCAATCGTGGTGACAGCAGGGAACTCGCGTACCAGTTTGCCTTGTAGTTCTGGAATGTCATTCTCTGATACGTGGGCAGTAGCAAATTGAATTTGCGGAGCAGCGGACAGCACCGACGGCTCAAACAGGAAATAAAAATACGGGCTTGGGCCACGCTCATAGCGCGTGCGAATACTGGTAATCTGCCCGACGATTTCGATCCCTTGAATGTTAAAGCGCACCTGATCGCCCATACCGACATTGAGCATACTGGCGGCAGTATCTAAAATAGACAAGGGTTTGACTTGCTCATCTGTCGCAGCGATAGGGGTGTATAGCGCGTCATCTGTGAGTGATTCAGTGATGTATTCGGTCTCCATGACCGTATCTGCGTAGCTCAAATTAAACACCCGCGTGGGATCATCAAAGCCATCAGCAGGCACGATATCTTTTGCCGCTACATTATTGGCCGTCTCCACACGGGCACGAATGACCGGATAATAAGTGACGGGTACTTTAAGAATACTGTCTATCTTGTCGTGCTGATCGGTCTGCACATCAAGCAAAAATAAGTTAGGCGCATCTTCAGGATAGGCATTGATAAACTGCGCATTGATACTGTGATTGAGCGTGGTGATAAGCGTCAGTACTGCCACCGATAACGATAAAGTGACAAAGAACAACGCTGATTGATTACCTTTACGCGCAAGATTATGAATAGCGATACGCTGCATCCAACTGACCTTGGTATTGCTCGCCAATTTGGCAAGGAGCCAGAGCCACCCACGCGCCAGCAGCCAAAATATCGCTACCAAACCGATCAAGCCGCCCAATAGCTGTGCGCCTAACGACAGTGAGCCCACTTCATAAGCAAAGAAGGCATACAGCCCTGCCAGCACCAGCCCATACCATAGTAGCGGCACGCGTAGATACCAAGGCAAGTTTTGTGTTTGCGTACTCGCCCCTTGATTGAGTAGGGTAGCGGGTTTGGTCGTGTTAAGTGCGCTTAGACCACGCTGCGCAATTAGAAACGTCAGGACTAGAGCAATCACAATGGTTTTGATAGCACTGATCGGATTGATGGCGAGACCAACATCGGCAGGCAAGATAGCCACCAGATACGGCTGACCAATTTTAAGAAAACCTAGACTCAGTATAATCGCGGCGACACAAGCAATGGCAGTGGTGACGATGAGCAATTGATAGTAGCTACGTTTGAGTGAGCCAAGCGGCTCGCCTAACGCGAGACGAATGGCATTGTTCGACTGCTGCTTGGTGACAAATGCGCTAATAACACCGTACATGGCAACCGCAGAGAGTAGCAATACCGCGATGACCAGCAATTTTAAAAACATCAGGACATTGTCAGAGATACGCGAGACAGAGGTATCTGCAGACTCAGCATCAGACAGCTCGATATCGGAATAATTGGTCAGGATGTCTGTGAGCTTATCACGCTGTGTGGCTATCAGCTCTGGATCGCCTGCCATCTCGATACGGTAGTTTATGCGGCTACGTTGACCCAATAGATTGGTCGCTGCCAGTGAGTCCTCATGCATTAGGACACGTCCACCAAACCCAAAAGTGGTCAGCGGACGATCAGGTTCTTTGGTCAGTACATCACTGATCGTGAACTGCGCATCGCCAATAGCGATACGGTCGCCAACATCGGCCTTTAGGCTAGTGAGCACTTCTGGCGCGACGATCACACTGTCAGAGGTTAGCTGATCCCACAGCGGCCGTCCTGAAGCTAGCTCTGCTGTACCGTATAACGGATAGGACGTTGAGACGGCTTTGACGCTGGCAAGCAAGGTTTGCTCATCATTGACCAGCATGGCGCTAAACTGATAGTCATACACCGTCTGCGTATCGGGGATGGTTTCTACTTGCGTCAATACTTCACTTGGCCAGTCTTGCTTGCTGTTTAGAATCAAATCCCCACCAACGAGGGCGCGCTGATTGTCATTGATATAGCGATCGACAGACTGCTGCACAGAATCGAGGGTTAGGTAAGTTGCAAGCGATAAGGTTAATGTCAGCAGAAACAATACCGGATATACCCAGCGCTGCCACCAACTACGGCTTAATGCTTGAGAGCCCAGTGTTTGAAAACCTAAGGTACGGGTAAATAATTGATTGAGGATACCGCTAGGATAGCTGGACTCTTGACGCATACTGGTATCAGTCTTTTTTGTATCAGCTGGTGGTTTATTGTCTGTGGGCTTACGATTCATTAAGATACAATCCAGTTATTCATGTAGGTACAATTCGACCATCATGCATGGTGATGACACGATCTGCCATCTCGGCAAGTGCAGGATCGTGAGTCACGACCACCAGTGCTGAACCAACCTGTTGTCGCAAGTCCAATAGCAGCTGCATGACTTGATCGGCATTTTGCTCATCGAGGTTGCCTGTAGGCTCATCGGCGAATACGATTTTTGGATGCGATACCAGCGCTCGTGCCACAGCCGTACGCTGCTGCTCACCGCCCGATAGTTGATTGGGTAAGCTATGACGGCGATGACCCAAATCAACGGCGTCAATAAGCTCGTCTACTCGTGCTGGGTTTGGTCGTCTGACAATATCAAGTGGAAAGGCGATGTTCTCGGCGACAGTCAGTGTCGGTAGTAGATGAAACGACTGAAAGACAAAACCCATGTCGTGTTGACGAATGATCGCCAGCGCATCTTCGTCAAGACTGCTGAGCATTTGACCTGCTAGCGACACCGTACCGCTGTCTGGGTAATCTAGCGCCGCGAGTAAACCTAACAAGGTGGATTTACCTGAGCCTGATTTGCCCATGATGACCACAAACTCGCCAGCATTGACATAGATATCTACATCTTTAATGATTGATAGGGTTTGCTCGCCGACTTGCACGGTTTTGTTGAGTTTATTAGCAGTCAGTAGGGCTTCTGTTTTAAAGTTTGCTTGTGGCATTGACGCGGCAATCGAAGGTGATGATGTCATTACAGTGTCTCGTTAAGTAGTCTCATTTGTCGTATTTTTTGTCGTCTCATCTTTAGCATTTTCAGTTGTGTTGTCTGCATCAGCTGTTCTTAGCTCTTTTAACTTGGGCTCTAGAATAGGCAAGATATTGTCATTGACGATAATCTCGTAGCCCTCTTTGGTCGGATGAATGGCATCGGCTTGATTGAGCGCAGGATCACCGCCCACACCATCCAAGAAGAAAGGAATCAGCGTCACGTTCATGTCTTTCGCCACTCTCGGATATATCGCGGCAAATGATTTTACATAGTCAGAGCCAAGGTTGTCATAGATTTGCATGCCGCCCAAAATGACGATACTGCCATTATCCTGTAGACGTTTGACCGCGGTACGAATATTGGCTTCAACTGTCGCCACATCGATACCGCGTATGGCATCGTTAGCACCAATGGTCAAAATCGTCACATCAGGCTTAGTTTGCAATACCCAGTCTAAGCGATTGACCAATCCTGTGCTGGTTTCACCGCTCAATCCTGAATTGATAACTTTGGCATTGTCGTAACCCATTGCTTGCAGACGATCTTCTAACTGAGCAGGATAGTTGTCATCTTTATCCACCCCAAGACCTTCTGTTAGAGAGTCGCCCAATGCCAAGATCGTTAATGGCGCTTGCTGTGCAGTGGATGTTGCCGGTTGCTCAGATTTTGTCGTTTGAGGTTCGGCAGTTTGAGTACTGTTTTGCATGCCGTTATCGGTGCTAGGTTCAGATGGTTTTTGGCAACCACCGAGCGCCATTACGGCTGTTAAAATAGCCAATGTTGGTAAGTGTCGAGCGAAACGAATGGATAAATTCATCATGATTATTCTGTCCTATAAGCAATCAAACCAGTGTAGCAAAATAAGACAGACACCAATATTATCCTAAGGTTACTGTAGTTTTTGATATTAAAGCTTTTTGCCATCAACCATCACTGGACGACTCACTACCCAAGCAATGATGACGTTGATAACCATCAAAATGAGCATAATGAATAGGGGTAAATCCCAGCTGCCAGTCGCTTCATGTAGCCAACCTGTCCCTAAGGGACCAAAAAACGCAATCAAATAACCGACGAATTGCGCCATACCAGACAGCTCACTAGATTGGTTGGTCGTATAAGTACGTAAGGAGAACAGCATCATACTCAAGGTGAAAATAGCGGAGCAGCCAATGCCCATCAGACCTGACCACAACCAAGCGAGGTCGGTAGATAAATAATTGATTCCTAAAATACCAATAACATTCAGCACCGCTGCAAACACCGCCAGCGCCTGAATAGGGCGGCCGCGATTGATCAGCCACGTCAGGCTCAAAATAGAGACTGGCGCCATAAACTGAAACACTGAAGCCATTTGTCCTGCTTGCACTGCGGATAGCCCTTTGCTGACCCAAATAGAGGGTAAGAAACTGGCAACAGTATAAAATAATAGTGATTGCAGCCCCATAAATACCGCAATTTGCCAAGCAAAAGGTGTACGCCACATAGATATGTCAGACGCTCCAGAGGTATATGGCACAATGGCTTGATGACTAGACGAACCAAGACGCAACCGCAAAAATATCCAAATAATGATCGCAAAAATACCCAATAGCGACCACCCACCTAGTGCCCATTGCCAACCCACTTGCTCAGATAATGGTAGTACAACTCCGGCGACGATGCCTGCCGTCACCGTCATCGTTAGACTAAATAGCCCTGTTATGAGTGGAATATGCTTGGGCGTACGCTGTTTAATAACAGGGGCAGCTAAGGTGTTCGCAAAACCGATAGCCAACGTCAACAATAACGTACCAATCAAAAACCCAGACCAAGTGGGAATAACGGTACGAATCATCATACCAATCGTTAATAACGCAATCATCGCAATGAGCGTATTCTCAAGCCCAAAACGCTTACCAATGGCTGGCGCGATCAGTGCGCCCACCGCAAAAGTCAGCATGGGCACTGCTCCTAGCCAACCAATCTGCGTCTCAGAGATATTGAGGGCATCTTGTACAACAGGGGCAATAGAGCCGAGAGCAACAATAGGCGCACGCATATTGGTGGCGAGCAAAATCATGGCACATAAAATGAGCCAAAAAGTGAAGCGTGAGGAGGGCAGCTCAAACGGTGACGGCGTATCTGAATGAGACTGTAATGGCACATCAGGTGGCAAATCAGTAGAGGTAGACATAGCAGCACGACTATTAGAATAAGAAAAAGGACACGTCATTAAACAGCGCCGAAGCATCGTCGCTTGTAAATAACACCAAAGAAAACGCACCTAGACGGTGACTAAAATCATTAATTAGAATCGTAAATTAGAACTAGAGATTACTTGCAGAATACAAGATATATGAGTAACCATTTTGAAAGCGCGCTTATCTTCAATCGCCTATCAACTGGATACGGTATTAGATTTATTTAGTCTACTATTATTAACAGGCCTTGCACGTGCCGTATTTATATCCAAGATATCTTAAAGCGATGCTAACTAGATACGTCGCGGCTGGCACAACTAAAAATAGCGCCAGTCCCTTGCAAAGGACTAGACGCTATTATAAGAACAGATGTTAGGTAAATACTACCAGCGTATGGTAACAAACGCGGTATTTATAAAATTTAGTTTATACAGGTTTGCCTAGCTGAGCGGCTTTAAGGGCATTTTCTTGCTGTTCTGCCACGATTGAATCACACTTATTGGGATCATTTCCACAAAACGAGCAATTTTCATCACCCATTAGTTTAGCAACGCCGCCACAAGATCCTCTAAGCGGCTTCTTTTTGACCATATAACCGATACCCATAAAGATAAAGAACAGGACGAATACGGTAAAGGTAATGGCAAGCATGGGAAGCAATTGACTAAGCATAGAGGAAACCTCGATTTTTAAAAATAGTGTGGCTATTTACTAGGGTAATACCTTAATAGTATAGCAAGATCAGTATAGCAAATTTTTGTATGGCTCGTTGATGGTTATCGAGCCGTTTACAGTATTGCGACTAAGCTCTATTGCGACTAGGTTCTAAGGCTGTTTGTCAGCACGTAATGCTTGCATTGCTGGTGTTTGTACCACTTGCCACTGGTCAGTATTCTTATCAGAACCCGTCGCCTTTGCCTCATCAGCTAAGACAACAAACAAGGCAGCTATATCTTGTGCTTTGGCTGTCGCAAGGGCTTTTTTATAAGGCATCGCAGTGAGGGCAGTTGCCCACGCATCTGCCAAGGCGACTGAGTCTGCTGCAACGGTTACCGATGGTGCACCGCCCGCGATAGGCTTGCCAGTGGTTGGATCAATCGTATGACTGTAGCGCTGACCGTCGAATATGACGGAATTACGATAGTTGCCAGAAGTTGCCAAATACATCTGATTATCGGTATTGATGGGTTGACGAATCGCTGATATTGTCTGACGCTCGCTGACCGTACTGTCCTCAATAGGTGCATCAATCGCAATTTGCCACGGCTGCTGTTGGTTATTGACCCCAGAGGTTGCAATTTCACCCCCTATCTCTACCATGTAGTTGCGAATTTGATAGTCATCTCTGAGCACATCGGCGATTACATCGACGCCATAACCTTTAGCAACTGCTGAGAAATCAAGCCCGACGCCATCTTTGGTTTTATAAATGCTCTGCTCTTTTTGTATAATGCTCTCAAAATCTACCAAGGCTTTTGCTTGAGCAATCTCAAGTGCTGTCGGTGGACTTTGCAAGCGCTCAACGGTCATGGTGCTACCAAAGCCCCAAGTATCTACCAATGGCATGACGGTAGGATCAAAGGCGCCACCAGATTGCTGATAGACGATTCGTGACACATCAAGTACGTGAGCAAAATCTGCATCGATAGTGAGAGGGATGTCTTTACCTAAATGGTTGAACTTAGAGATAGTAGAGTCTGCTTGATAGGTAGACATACTGTCATTGATTTGCTGCAAGCGCTTATCAATCGACGCTTGGATGGCCGCTTCATCTGTATTCGCAGGTAGCTGATAACTGATATGGTAGCTCGTTCCCATGGTCTCACCGCTGAGATAATCATAATCTGGCGTTTGCTGGCAAGCGCTAAGACTGAATACAGCACTGATAGCCATAACGGGCAATAAGGTAGTTTTCATCGATTTTCTAGACAATGAGAGTGGGGATAATTTTTGCATTATTGGTTTTCTCATATTAATCATAATGGCTTTTATGGCAAAAGGGTGAGTGGCACGTTCTATTAGCGTCGCCCATTTTACACCCCTTGTCACCCATAACGCCAATCATCGACTTAAGACCTAGTGGCTTAAACGACTAGATTTACTTTACTTTTGATTCACGGATGAGCTTATATAGTTTTGGTGGCGATAGGCGGTTGACTGTGGTCGCCAGTTTTTCTTTAGTGCCTGCCACGATGATATATTCTTCACCCTTAATCAGGGCTTTTATGACCTGTTTAGCAAAGGTAGCTGCGGTTAATCCTTTATTGGTTGCCTCGTCCATCGTTCCTTGCGCGCTACCGTCACCAGTCAAGGCGTTAATAGAAATACTGGTTTGAATAAATCCTGGGAATATCGTCGCCACCTCTATGCCTTGTTCATGCAGTTCTGCACGCAGACTGTTTGCCCACATATGAAGTGCGGCTTTGGCTGCTCCATAAGCGCCGCGATATTGCGTGCCTAATAAACCAGCCACGCTCGATACCATGACAATTTTGCCGCCACCTTGCGCGATCATATCTGGCAGTACTAGTCTGGTCAGACGTGTCTGCGCAAAATAATCTATCTCCATAATTTGGCGCTCAACTTCTTCAGTGGTTTCCATGATAAGCGCGCGTTGACTGATGCCAGCATTATTAATAAGCCAATCAATTTGTCCAGCTTGAGCTTTAGCTGTCTTATACACGTCTTTTGCTTGTTTAGAATCGGTGATATCAAAAGGGATGATGAAATGGTTTTTGCTGTTTTTACAGCGGTTTTTGACTGCTACTAATTTTGCCTCATCACGCCCACTTAAAATAATGGTGGCACCACGTTTGGCAAAGGAGATAGATAATGCTGCGCCGATACCACTAGAAGCACCAGTAATCCAAATGGTCAAATCTTTAATGTTGGTTTTCATAAGAATCCTTTCTTAAGGCAATAAATAATTAATCATATAGTAGAGGGCAGGCGGTCTGCTATTTAGATTTGTATGCTTATTATGCAAGGGTTGCATTTAGTCAGAGCCAAAAAAAGAGCCTCAATTGAGACTCTTTTTTATTTATTACTTTAGAATACTTTTTTACGTAACCATTTGCTTAGCCACTTGCTTAGTTACTCACTTAACCGCCGAAGTCATCAAGCATGATGTTTTCATCTTCCACGCCCAAGCTGTGTAGCATGTCGATGACCGCCGCATTCATCATCGGTGGCCCACACATGTAGTATTCACAGTCTTCTGGGTTTGGATGGTTTTTCAGATAGTTTTCAAGTAGTACATTATGGATAAAGCCGGTTGGACCTTCCCAATTGTCTTCTGGTAATGGATCAGACAATGCTACATGCCACTCAAAGTTATCGAACTCTTCTGCTAGTTGATCATAATCTTCAACATAGAACATCTCACGAATAGAGCGTGCACCATACCAAAAGCTGATTTTACGCTTAGTATGTAAGCGTTTAAGCTGATCGAAGATGTGCGAGCGCATCGGTGCCATACCAGCACCACCACCAACGAAAATCATTTCAGCGTCAGTCTCTTTGGCAAAGAATTCACCATAAGGACCTGAAACCGTCACTTTATCGCCAGGTACTAGGCTAAATACCCATGAGGACATTTTGCCTGGTGGAATACCGTCAGGACCGCGTGGCGGTGGACTAGCGATACGAATATTAAACTTAATAAGGCCTTTTTCTTCAGGGTAGTTGGCCATCGAGTAAGCACGAATAACTGGCTCATCAACTTTTGAGACATAGTTGAAGATACCAAATTTTTCCCAATCTTCGCGGTATTCTTCGTCAATGATAAAGTCTTTATAATGCACTTCATGCGGTGGCGCTTCTAACTGTACATAACCACCAGCACGGAAGTTCACTTCTTCGCCATCTGGAATTTTAAGGACCAGCTCTTTAATAAAGGTAGCAACGTTATCATTAGAGAGAACTTCACATTCCCACTTTTGTACATCAAAAAACTCAGGGTCAATCTCGATTTTCATGTCTTGCTTAACGGCTACCTGACAAGCCAGACGCATGTGATTGCGAATTTCGCCTTGAGTAAAATAGCCTTCTTCGGTGGGCAAGATAGAGCCGCCCCCTTCAATAACGCGGCAACGACACTGCGCACAAGTACCACCGCCACCACAGGCTGAAGATAAGAAAATACCTTCGCTTGCAAGGGTTTGTAGTAATTTACCGCCTGCTGGGGTCACGACGTCATTATCGGGATTATCATTGATATGGATGGTAACATCGCCTGAACTGACCAGTCTTGAGCGCGCCGCCAAAATAATGGCAACGAGGCCCATGATGATCAAGGTAAACATAGCAACGCCACCAATCGCCGTAGCGTAATCCATGGTAGGTATCCTTAATCTATGGAGTAGGGGTGCGAAAAGACGTCATTGCGTGTTTCCTGAACCCCTACCGAATAAATGAATTAAATAGGTCAAATCGCTAAATAGGCTGTTAAGCTTAGCGGTCTAAATTGACATACCGCCGAAAGACATAAAGCCAAGTGACATTAGACCAACTGTGATAAAAGTAATACCAAGACCACGCAGCGGTGCTGGAATGTCTGAGTATTTTAACTTTTCACGGATACCGGCCAATGCGGTAATCGCCAATGCCCAACCGAAGCCTGCGCCCACACCATATACGACAGATTCGCCGAAATTATAGTCACGCTCCACCATAAACAGTACACCACCTAAGATGGCACAGTTTACAGTGATGAGTGGCAAGAACACCCCAAGGGCGTTATACAGACTCGGGACGAACTTATCGAGGAACATCTCTAGAATCTGTACGGTCGCAGCAATCAAGCCGATATAACTGAGCAAGCCCAAAAAGCTTAAGTCGATATCGGGGAAACCTGCCCATGCCAGCGCACCATCTTTTAGAATGAACTGAAAGAGTAAGTTGTTTAGCGGTACGGTAATCGCCATCACGACGACCACGGCAACACCCAGACCAATAGCGGTTGAAACCTTCTTTGATACGGCCAAGAAAGTACACATACCTAAGAAATAGGCCAGCGCCATATTCTCAATAAAGACTGAGGTTATAAATAAACTAACATAATGTCCCATTAGTGACCGCCTCCATGTGCCATGCCTTTAGACTGCGGCTTCATTACAAATTCAGCATCTTCAACCTGCTCAGGTTTCCAGATACGGATAATGGCAATGAACAAACCAATAATAAAGAATGCTGACGGTGGCAACAGTAATAGACCGTTTGGAATATACCAACCGCCATCAGTGACAGGCTGTAGGATGGTGATACCAAACCACGTACCTGAGCCAAGTAGCTCACGGATAGTCGCAACAAACAGCAAAACCGCAGAATAGCCAAGACCATTACCAATACCATCTAAAAAGCTTGGCACTGGTGGATTGCTCATGGCAAATGCTTCGGCACGACCCATCACGATACAGTTGGTGATAATCAAACCAACGAAGACCGACAAGCCTTTACTCACATCATAAGCGACAGCTTTTAGCACCTGATCCACCAAGATAACCAAGGAAGCAATAATAGTCATCTGTACGATAATACGAATGCTTGAAGGGATTTGCTTACGAATGATCGAGATAAAGAAGCTTGAAAACGCCGTGACCAAGGTCAACGCCACACACATTACCATGGCATTGGCCATGCTTGTGGTGACAGCCAGCGCCGAACAGATACCAAGAATCTGTAGGGCAATGGGGTTATTATCAAAAATAGGCGAGGTTAAAATACTTTTAGTGTCAGCCATGTTATGCCTCCTTGCCGTTTGCTACTGGTCGTTTGGCTGCCAGTTCGGTTTCAGGTTGAGCGCTCAGCGTTGATTGCGCAGCTTTTGTATCTGCCGCATTATCAATCGCTTGACCACTCTCTTTACGTAGCGTATCTAAATAAGGCTTATAACCTTGCTCACCCAACCAAAACTGAATCATGTTACTGACACCGCGACCGGTCAAGGTTGCACCACTGATACCATCGACCCAGTTTTCTTTTGGTGTACCCGCTTTGGTCACACCAGTGGCAACATTACCATTTTCGTCATATGAGTGGATACCGCTCCACTTCGCACGCCACTCTGGCTCTTCGATACGAGCACCCAGACCTGGGGTTTCTTTATGCTCATAAAAGCTGATACCTTTGATGGTATTCATATCGCTTTCAAGGGTTAAGAAACCATATATAGTGCCCCATAGTCCATAGCCTTGAATCGGCAAAACAACCATTTCAGGTTTGCCTGCGTCATCTTTTTTAACATAGACTTTGGCATATTTGGGTTTACGACCAATACCAGCAGGGTCATTATTGCCTAAATCTTCACTCAGTGCTTTATTCTTAGTCGCTTGGCTTGCGTCATAAGCATTACGATCAGGGATGCCAGCGGCTTTTAGCGCTTCATCATCAACGTAGCTGCCTTTACTTAAGTCAATAATTTCGACATCGAAATCTTTAAAACGTTCAGCAACATCATCTGCTGTATCAGACTCGGCATCGTACATGCCAGCGGCGACCAAGATGTTTTTGTTACGGTCTAAGCGTGCGTTTTCAATTTGAGCAGGTTTTAGACCAACCGCTACTGCTGAAACTAAGACGGAACACACCAAGCATAGCGTCAATGCCACACTGATGGTTTTCGCATTATTACTTTTGGGCTTGGACATAACGAACCCTCCGAGCTGTTTGGCGTTTGATGTTTGCTTGGGTCACAAAGTAATCAAACAATGGAGCAAATAAGTTGGCGAATAAAATGGCCAGCATGATGCCTTCTGGGAAAGCTGGGTTCACGACGCGAATCAATACCGTCATAAAACCAATCAAGATACCATAAGCCCAGCGACCTTTATTGGTATGCGCAGCTGATACAGGATCGGTTGCCATAAACACGGCACCAAAGGCGAAGCCGCCGATAACTAAGTGCCAATAAAACGGCAGGTTCATCATCATATTGTCTTCAGAACCAATCATATTAAAGACAAGAGAAGTAGCAATCAGACCTACTACACAACCTGCCATAATACGCCATGAAGCAATACGCGTCCAAAGTAGAACAACGGCACCCATTAGGATAGCCAGTGTTGATACTTCACCGATACTGCCTTGCATATTACCTAAGAACGCATCACCCCAAGTGATTGCATTACCATAGACGTCGACGAAGTCTTGAGGAACGACGCCTAACGCGGCAAGACCAAGTGGCGTCGCACCAGAAAAACCATCAACAGCTGTCCATACTGAGTCACCAGACATATAGGCTGGATACGCAAAGTATAGGAATGCGCGACCCGATAGGGCAGGGTTCAGGAAGTTTTTACCCGTACCACCGAACACTTCTTTTGCGACTACCACACCAAAGATAATACCGAGGGCAACTTGCCATAAAGGGATATCTGGTGGTAAACAAAGCGCAAACAGCACTGAGGTCACAAAGAAACCTTCGTTGACTTCATGGCCGCGCACTACAGCAAAAATAATCTCACAGAGAATACCGACCGCAAAAGTGACGATATAAATCGGTAAAAATTGCATCGCCCCGTAAACGAAGCTTGCCCAGATACTGTCTGGGTTATAGCCTGCCATACTGGTGATAACGGTACGCCAGCCTTCAGGCTGCAAACCAAGGGTTGCAATCGCCGTTAGTGCTTGATGACCGATGTTGTACATACCCCAAAACATGGCTGGGAAAGTACATAACCATACGGTAATCATAATACGCTTTAGATCGATACCGTCGCGTACGTGTGATGCTGAGTATGTGGTTGAGCTTGGTTGACGCAAAAACGTATCAAACATCTCAAAGATAGCATAGTATTTTTCGTGTTTGCCACCCTTGGTGAAAGACGGCTCCATACGATCGAACATATTGTGTAAAAATTTCATCGTGGTTAGCCCTCCAGCTCAATGCGCGTCAAGTTATCACGCAAAATATCACCGAATTCATATTTGCCAGGAGATACGAAGGTGCATAATGCTAAATCTTCTTCGTCCAATTCGAGCACGCCCAAATCTACGGCGCTAATCATGTCTTCGACAATTAATGCACGTAGTAACTGTGTCGGCAGATAATCTTGCGGCATGACCTCTTCATAAACCCCGATAGGTACCATCGCTCGCGGTGAACCATTACTCGTGGTCGTAAAGTTATATTTCTTATTACCAAAAAACTTAGAAATATAAATAGGCAGCTTAGAGAAACGGTTGGTGCCGACACTTAGGAAATGGAACGCTGGACGTTCACGCCCTTCAGGCAGCACACTGATTTGATTATGAAAGCGACCAAGATAAGCCGTATTGCCAAACACTTTGCGACCTGACAACACCGAACCAGAAATAATACGGTTCTCGCCAGCCGCCAGCTGTCCTTTGGTCAGAGCAGCGATATCAGCACCGCGCTCAGTAGCCACCAAACGTGGCTTGGTGACCGCAGGACCTGCCAAACTAATGATACGGCGCGTATATAAGCGACCGCTGGTGAATAGCTTACCAATCGCAATCACGTCTTGATAGCCAATCGTCCATACGGTCACGCCGCGCATGATTGGGTGCAAAAAGTGAATGTGCGTGCCAGCCAGACCAGCAGGATGCTTACCAGCAAAGCTATGATACTCAGTGACATTATTAGCCGCCGTTTTGGCAACTGGCGTCAACTGGGCATCACCATGATGGCAAACAAAGGTCTTGGGGCTGAGTGTCGATAAGACAGCAAGTCCGTCATTGAACGCTTGCAACTGATCGTTAATCAGCAGCATTGGGTCAAATGCTAATGGATTGGTATCCATAGCGGTGACAAAAATAGCATGAGGACGGGCACCGATTTCTGGCGCACGGCTATAAGGGCGCGTGCGAAACGCGGTCCATTCGCCAGAGGCAAGCAGTTGGGTTTCAACAACTTCAGCGTCTAGGTCAGCAAGTTGCTGGGAGTCATAGCGCTCGAAGTCTACTTCTTCACCGTTTGGGTCGACCGCAATCACAAGGCTCTCAAACACACGACGTTCACCGCGTTTAATCGCGACGACTTTACCAGCAGCAGGGGCAGTATAGATAACGCCAACTCGTTTTTTGTCTTCAAAAACGGGCTGACCCTTTGCTACGATATCGCCTTCTTTGACATTCATCGTGGGCTTCATGCCCACATAATCATAGCCAATAACGGCGACATGTGTCGGTTGGTGCTCAGATATCTCGCGGGATGATTCACCGGTGATGGGCAAATCCAAACCTTTTTTGATGGTAATCATAAGCGAAAACTTAGTCCATAGTCTAAAACGATACCAGACGTCCTGTTTGGTATATCGGTAGCATGAACATCTGCGTCATTCAATAAAGCCCCCACGTCTCTCTTCCTATAGTAGGATAGTGACAAAGGATCTCTGAAGATAACGCATGATCATAACTACTAGTAAGAGTATTAACGCTGACCTTAGACTCCTTAACAACACGTTAATGTCTTATTCGAATGACCAAAGTGGCGACTGGCTACCAAGGTGTATGTTAAAACCATCAAATCAAACGCAATCGTTCAAGCCTTTAGCGAAAATGATTGTGTAGACAATAGCTCTATCATACGTTTCATTGAAAATTAAAGCTTGTAACACCAGTGCAATTGACCACCCTTATCGGTTTGGTATCTTGTTAATAGATACGCGATTAGATAAGAATGCAGCCAAAAGATGATCTATCAAAATAGATGATAAACTGGTTGACAGACAAACTAGCGAAGCCATTATTAAGTAGATTTCACTCACATCAATAAGCGGCTATACAGTTAGTAATGACTGTTCTAAAATAGTTAGCTAGTGATACGGTAGAGACTATAAAAAAGAAAGAGGCGTCATTAGAGTTTAGTGCTGTAGAGTAGACTGTTTAGAGGCCACCAGTTGAAATTTCTAATATAACCCTTCTTAGCAATATGTCAGCCAACATCAAAAAGATGCACTTAGCTGCTGCTCGACTCATCCTGGCCGCTATGCAACACTAAGCCATAAATGACTCAATAAAAAGCGCAGCGCATGGTTACTATCACATAGAAACAAATAAAAATTTACCTAGGATTATACGCTAAATTGACCTAAAATTGCCAGTCAGTAATTGAATTTATCTAATGTTGCCAGTGATTCAATGTATTAAAACTTATGGTTATGATTGACAGTTTTTTTATGGTCATTTCTATCTATCGAAGCGGATTTTGGGTCTATCATGGATAGCTTTTGATTCGTCTATATATTAAGTCACTTTTGACTGATGTTTTTATGCGTGTTTAGAGGGTGTTGAACGTTCAATACACCCTGATTTTTGAATTTACTTTTCTAAATGTATTTATTGTTGTGCTTTATAAGGAATGCTATATGTGTGCTGTGCCTGTCATTATCCCGGCGATTGATTTAAAAGATGGTAAATGTGTCCGCTTAAAACAAGGCCGTATGGAGGATGATACGGTTTTTTCTAATGATCCAGTGGCCATGGCAGCACGCTGGGTAGAGGAAGGTGCACGTCGACTGCATTTGGTTGATTTGAATGGGGCATTTGACGGCGTACCCGTTCATAGACAAGTGGTAAATGACATTACTAAAGCGTATCCGAATCTGCCTATTCAGTTGGGCGGCGGTGTGCGCAATATGAATACCATTGAGCAATATATTACGGCTGGTTTGACTTATATCATCATTGGTACAAAAGCGGTCGAAGATCCTGAGTTTGTCGCAGAAGCTTGCCGCGAATTTCCGGGTCATATCATTGTAGGTATCGATGCTAAAGACGGCATGGTCGCGACTCATGGTTGGGCAAATGTGACCGATACTAAGGCGACTGAGCTTGCGAAGCGATTTGCTGATGTCGGCGTATCGTCGATTGTCTACACCGATATCAACCGTGATGGCATGATGCAAGGCGTCAACGTTGAACAAACTGTCAATTTGGCACGTGAAGGCGGCTTGCCTGTGATTGCTTCAGGCGGCGTGACCAATATGAAAGATATCGAACTGCTGAAACCTTATGGCGATTGTATTGAAGGCATCATTACTGGTCGCGCAATCTATGAAGGCACGTTAAACTTGGGCGAGGCACAAGTTTATTTGGACAGTTAATGATTATTGAAAATTCAGTAAAGAAAGATGAGTACGAAAATCTATAAAAAGCAAAGGATGCTTATGAACACTCACTTTGACCGTTCAACGATGCGCGATTTTATAAAAGCGTGCGGTCAAATGCTGTTGTTACTAAGCATCCTTTTTGCCTTTCCAGTGTATGCGGCCGGTGAAGAGGTGACTGGTATCACCACTGCATTGGGGATAGATACAGCAGAAAATCCGGCAGCTGACAAACCTTTACTTGATGCGACCTCAGAAGAGGAAGCTTCAGCATCTCCAGTGGTCATACCTGAACCAGCACCACCGCCCATAATCAGTGGTGAGAGCACCAATAATGCGCAAATCGAAACCACTCCTACTCCACAAAAAGACAATGACATTCGTCAACGTATTCAGGGTATTTTTTCTGAAATAGAAGGTCTGCAGGCTGTCAATGTCAGCGTTACGCAAGGTGTTGTCACCTTAACCGGAGAGACGCCGAACGAGAAAAAAGCGCAACAAGCCATTAATTTGACCAATCGTCTGACAGATGTGGTCACTGTCGAAGATCGAATTGATCGTACCCTTGATGTTCAAGACAATGTCACTACCGTTTATCAAGGTCTTAAAGCACAAGCCAAAAATCTGGTCAAAGCCTTGCCACTCCTATTGGTCGGCATTGTCCTATTTGCATTGGTGACATGGTTTGGTAGTTGGCTGTCTAATCGCAAAAAAATGTGGCAACGGCTCACGCCCAATCCGTTTGTCGCCGAATTGCTTGCCCAAACCGTTAAAGTCATCTTTATCGTTTTCGGTCTTATCTTAGCGTTGAGTTTGATTGGTGCTGAGACTATCTTAGGCACTTTGCTTGGCGGTGCAGGCGTTATCGGTATCGCCGTTGGTTTTGCGGTCAAAGACACCATTGAGAATTACATTGCCTCGCTCATGCTCAGTATTCGCCAACCATTTCGCGCACGTGATCATATTTTGATTAATAATCAAGAGGGGATTGTAGTACGGCTAACCTCACGTGCGACTATTCTGATGACTTTAGATGGCAACCAGTTGCGCATTCCCAATGCTGAAGTATTTAAAGCAACGATTTTAAATTACACCAAAAATCCAGAACGTCGATTTACCTTTGAGTTAGGCGTTGATGCCAATGATGATCCATTAGCGGCTATCAAGGTCGGACTGGATGCGATATATACATTAGCATTCGTTTTAGATGAGCCAAAAGCAGTGGCTGTCATTACCAATGTTGGCGATTCTAATATCATTTTGGAATTTCAAATTTGGGTGGATCAATCAGACACGGATTTCTCAAAAGCACGCAGTATTGCCATTCGTGAGACCAAGCATGCGTTAGAAAATGAAGGCTTCAGCTTGCCTGAACCGATTTATCGTTTGCGTTTTAATAGTAACTTAGAAAAAGCATTTGAGAATATGCAGGCTAACGCTAACACTGATAGTGCTAAGTCAGACATGACAATTACGCCAATCACGCCCAAAGTGACTGATAAAAACCAGAATGAAGATAATAGCGTTGATGATAAGGACAAAAAACAAGCAAAGGCTCGTGCCAAATTGATTTTACAAGGTCGCAATGCTGATGAGGTGCTTAACGCTCGTCCTGACGACAAACTCATGGAAAAAGTTGAACAGGAAATTGCAGAAAGCTCTGACGAGACTGATTTACTGAATAATAATAGCCCGCAAGAATAATTTGCAAAAACCTGCCAAAAACTAGGCATAAAAAATGCAACGAAACGTATATCTGATTATCATTCAAATACGAGACATTTTTTATGCAAATGAAACACTTGATTATATTCGCCCTAGTGGGCATGGTTGCGTTACTAGGTTTCAACCTCATTAATGGCAATCAACGTGATAAAAATAGAGAGCTAGTCATAAGTGACGCAGGATCTGAGCAATCTCCCGATACAGCGTTACCAAATACGGATGATGTAGAAAGTGGCTCAGTAGATGTCGCAAGCCAGCCACTTGGCAAACAGCCTAAAGCCATTCTCGATAATGCTACCGCGAAAATAGATCAGGCTCAGGAAGCAGACAAGGAACGTCTAGACCAGATGAGTAATGCGCAATAATGATTTAAGTAGTCGTTATAAAATACCACGCACAAAAAAGGCCAACGATGACGTTGGCCTTTTTATTATTTGAAGTGTTTGCTAACACTAGCTTTTCTTACTTGCACCTTTACTACGGCTGCCAGTCTTTTTAGCGGGGCTTCTTCTATCAGTACTTTTCTTATCAGTACTTTTTTTAGAAGGCGCGCTCTTCGTTTGATTCATTTCACTAGATTGCAATTTAGCTTTTAAATCAAAGTCAATTTGTAGCAGATCCATATTGACGCCAGCAACTTTCACTTTAACGCGATCGCCCAGTCCGAACAATGTCCCTTTGTCTTTACCGATCAGCTGTTGTTGCTGTTCATCGTAAACAAAGAAGTCATCACCGACATTAGAGATGTGAACCAAACCATCGATATATAAGTCAGTCAAGGTGACAAACAAACCGAAGCTTGTGACTGTAGTAACCACACCTTCGAACTCTTCACCAACATGATCTTTCATATAGTGACACTTGAGCCAAGACTCTACATAGCGTGAGGCTTTTTCGGCACGGCGCTCAGTATCTGAGGTTTGCGTGCCAGCCGCTTCAAGAGAAAAGTCCATTACTGGCTGCTGAGTATTGGTCACTTTTGCTTTGATGGCACGATGCAGCATCAAATCAGGGTAACGACGAATCGGCGAGGTAAAGTGGCTATATTCGTCATAAGCTAGCCCAAAGTGACCGATATTGTCAGGTGCATAATTTGCTTGCATCATTGAGCGCAACAGCATGCTGTGGATACTAATCGCATCGGGTCTGTCTTTGGTGGCTTCAATAATGCGCTGATAATCGGCTTGCGTTGGATTTTCTTCTGGGAAGCTTAAACCAAAGTTCTTTGCGTATTCGTGAATACGCATTGATTTTTCGCCATCAGGTTTGTCATGGTTACGATATAAGACAGGAAGGTCATGCTTGAGTGCAAAGTTCGCTGCACAAGTATTGGCCAGCAGCATACATTCTTCAATGAGTTTTTGAGCATCACCGCGAGTACGCGGTAGGATTGCTTCGATACCACCTTTCTCATTGAACTTAATGTAGGTCTCAACTGTTTCAAACTCCATTGCATGGCGCTCTTCACGCTTTTTCAGCAGTAGCTCATACAATTGATGTAAGGTATCGACAGATTTTTTGACGTCTTTATTACCCGTGAGTGAGTGAGGTACGCTCTTATCTTCTGGGTTCTCAAGATAAGCGTTTACTTGATTATATGTTAAACGTGCTTGTGAGTGCATGACGGCAGGATAGAACTCATAACCAGTCACTTTGCCTGCTCGTGATATTTTGATATCAGCTACCATACAAAGACGATCACGGTCAGGATTCAGTGAGCACAGACCATTAGAGAGCACTTCAGGCAACATTGGAATCACACGATGCGGGAAGTATACGGACGTACCGCGCTCGTAGGCATCTTTATCAAGTGGCGAGTTTGGTGTGACGTAATAACTGACATCAGCAATCGCAACTAAGACACGATAGTTGCCACCTGAGCGTTTTTCGGCGAATACGGCATCATCAAAATCACGTGCATCTTCACCATCGATAGTCACCAGTGGCAGATCACGCAAATCTTTACGACCTTTTAGATCTTTTTCAGTCGGTTCTTGATAATCGTTGGCTTGCTTCAGTGCTGCTTCGCTAAAATCTGATGGGATATCATAATTAAGTAAGGTGGTTTCAATAATCAGTTCGCGATCATTGTCGTCAGACAGTACTTCGGTGATTTTACCCGTCGCAAATTCATGCTGATTTGGCCAATCAATCACATCAACCTTAACAGGAGAGCCTTGCTTGGCATTCATCGCTTGTACATTTTCTTCAGTGACGGTAATCGGCTGGTGATTATTTGGACTACCAAGCTCGACACAGTAGCCATCTTCATCACGCGCTAATGTACCAATGAAGTTGTTTTGGCGACGTTCAACGACATCGACGATACGTCCTTCTGTGCGCCCACGATTGTCTGTCGATGTACCGACTGCATCTACGGTATCACCGTTGAAAACCCAGCGCATTTGCTTTTCATGCAAAAACAAATCTGGCATATCGCCTAATAATACAAAGCCAAAGCCTTTAGGATGTGCAGACACTGTACCTCTGACGACATCTTGCTTGGTCACCGTGCGATAGCGATAAGGACGACCGTCGCGGTTTACTTGTCCATCGCGTGCCATGGCTTTTAGGCGATTGCCTAAAGCGTCAAACTGGTCTGGGTCATCAATATTAAAGGCTTTTGCCAATTGTTGATGCGTGACTTCACCATGCTCATTAATCGTACTGAGTATCAGTTCGCGACTAGGGATAGGATTGTCATATCTTTTTGCCTCACTTGAGGCGTTTGGATCGTTCCAACTCATAAATTACCGTATCTATTTTTAAAATTATTAATAATGGCTATCTTAACACGAACGACGTTGCAATATCTTGCGTCAATTGTCTTAAGTGTATTTGGTAGCAGGAAGTGGCCACCTGTAATAGGCAACAACTATTAAAAACAAATCAAATGTCGATATCGACTGTACTTGATCTATTGGTTATCTTTTTACTGTCTATCTCTTTCGACACTTCTAGTACTGTTGTTTGGTTAGACTTATCCAAGTATTTCTGAGCCTTATCGACTTCAGTAGTCAAAGTATTGACCGTCTGTTTCATGTTCTCTAGCGCTTCAATTTTATAATTGCTAATCATATCCATCGTATCATAGACGTTATTGAAAGCGTTTTGCAATTTATCAAGCTCAATGCTGCTACTGGTCGCTTGCTCATGGATTTCACCTGACTGACGTTTTAGCATCGCTGAGGTCGATTCAATCAAGCTGCTGGTGGTTTTATTTAAAGCAGTAATTTGATCAAGTACCAGTTTTTGATTGGTCATTGCTTGTGCAACCACGACCGCTGTCCGTAGTGCAGATACGGTGGTTGTGGTGGCTCGATCAACGCCTTTTATCAATTCTAAGTTATTGCGGCGAATGGTATCGAGCGCTAAATAGCCTTGCACGTTCACGGCTAACTGAGTTAAAAAATCGGTGTTTTTTTGACGCACATAAAACAACATCTCTTCTTTAATAATGCGTGCTTTTTCGGGATCGGTCGCTTCTATCGCATAAACCTTCTGTTCTAACTGCTCATCAATCTTTTTGCCGACATAAACGTATTGGCGTATGGATTGCATCAGCTCCCACATATTGACTTTTTCTTGCTCAATCATCGCATTGTCTTTGAGCAGCTCATCCTTACCATTATATAGACTGGTAACAACCGCATTAATATGCGACTGTGCAGATTCGTATTGACGGAAGTAATCCTGTACTTTATTGCCAAATGGGATGAGACCGAATAACTTACGCGAGCTGGTCAGCTCTTTTTTACTGGGATCTAAATCTTCGACGATGCCGCGCAACTCAGTCAATGACTTGGCGATAGGGGAATTATCAAACAAGCTGTCATTGAGACTCTTGGCGGGTAAATCAAGCATACGATTAGATACTTGGGCTGATTCACGAATCTCTTTGGTGCCGAGATTGTGAATCGATTGCACATTTTGCTGAAATTCAGCGCTGTGTACAGAATTGTTAATCACATGATCAACAAAGGCATCGACCTTGGCATCAAGCTCGGGGATTTGGCTGTCATCCAATTTGACCATTTGATCTGCTTCGCTTTTTTGTATTTCTCTCACAGGTTCAGGCGCGGTTAGAGAAATACTTGGCGTCGTTGCATTTTCTGGTGGGGTCAATTCTTGCATGAAATTTCCTTCAATATTGGATAAAAGTAGTGTTTTTGTCAACGACTCTGATGGTCGTGATATACGTTATTTTTATACACTTACTAGAAATTTTTAATAAATGCTGATTAGCAAATATAAAACAGACCTTTAGATTACCGCGTAATCAAATGGTTGAGAAGGTAGGTTTTGTAAAATAGAGTCAGCCAATTATATCTGACTAAACATATTTAAAAGAGATATGTATCTATGCACACAACAAAAAACCATCAATATCCCGCAGTATATTGATGGTTAAGGTTATACATATCTATATTGACTAACAGCCATCTAATAAACAGATTACTTTTTCTTAGTTGGCCCAAGCAGCATACCCATCTGACGACCTTCCATCTTAGGATATTGCTCAACGTTAGCAATCTCAGCAGTATCTTCGATAATACGATCTAGCTGCTTGCGACCAATCTCTTGGTGCGCCATTTCACGGCCACGAAAGCGAATACTGATTTTAACTTTGTCTTGGTCTTCCAAAAAGCTGACGATTTTTTTCAGTTTAACCTGATAATCAGCTTCTTCAGTACTAGGACGCAGCTTCATCTCTTTTAGCTGAGTTTGCTTTTGGTTCTTTTTAGCTTCTTTCGCTTTTTGCTTTTGATCATAGAGGAAATGCTTATAATCCATGATTTTGCATACTGGCGGTTTGGCTTCAGGAACCAATTCGACCAAATCTAGACTGTCCTCACGTGCCGCTTTCATCGCGGTTTCGATATCGACCACGCCCATCTGTTCGCCGTCTTCTTTAACGAGACGGACTTCTTTGGCTGTGATATCTTCGTTGATGTTCAAACGGTTTGACTGTTTAATAGGTATTACTCCTCATCTGTTTTTGGGGTCTGTCGGCCTTTGTTGCTGACATCGGTCTGTACTAATGTAATAAATTCTGGAACACTCATCACGCCAAGGTTTTCACCTTCACGAGTACGGACATTGACACTGCCCGATTCGACTTCTTTATCCCCTAATACTAGCATATAGGGAACGCGTTCTAATGTTTTCTCTCGTATCTTAAATCCAATCTTTTCGTTACGCAAGTCACTAATAGCTCGCAAACCTGACTTTTTGAGTTCGCTGACCACATTTTCACAAGCATCTGCCTGTTTATCAGTGATATTCATCACCACCACTTGTTGCGGCGCTAGCCAAACGGGCATCCAACCAGCATAGTTTTCAATCAATATACCGATGAAGCGCTCGAATGAACCTAAGATGGCACGGTGCAACATAATAGGTACTTCGCGCTCGTTTTGCTCATTGACGAATTCGGCATCAAGGCGCTCAGGCATGTTTGGGTCAACCTGAATCGTACCGCACTGCCAGACGCGACCTAAAGAATCTTTTAAACTAAATTCAATCTTCGGACCATAAAATGCGCCTTCACCTGGCAGATAAGCCCAATCAAGACCTGAGCTATCTAATGCATCGGCCAAAGCTTTTTCGGCAAAATCCCAAGATTCATCGCTACCGACCCGTTTTTCAGGACGGGTCGAGAGTTTCATAATGATATTATCAAAACCAAAGTCTTCATAAACGGCAAGAGTTAGCTTGATAAAGTCAGCGACTTCTTGCTGGATTTGCGACTGTGTGCAGAAGATATGAGCATCATCTTGGGTAAAGCCACGAACGCGCATCAAACCATGTAGCGAACCTGATGGCTCGTTTCGATGGCATGAGCCAAACTCTGCCATACGTAATGGCAAATCACGGTAAGATTTTAAGCCTTGGTTAAATACTTGCACGTGACACGGGCAGTTCATCGGTTTTACCGCATAATCACGATTTTCGCTGGCAGTCGTAAACATATTGGTAGCATAGTTGCCCCAATGTCCCGAACGCTCCCACAAACTACGATCGACGATTTGCGGTGTTTTAATTTCTTCATAGCCGTTATCGTGCTGTACTTTACGCATATATTGCTCAAGTACTTGGTAAATAGTCCAACCATTAGCATGCCAAAACACCATACCTGGCGCTTGCTCTTGCATATGGAATAGGTTTAACGCTTTACCAATTTTACGATGGTCACGTTTTTCAGCTTCTTCGATACGCTGAATATAGGCTTTTAAATCTTTTTTATCCGCCCATGCTGTACCATAGATACGTTGCAGTTGCTCGTTCTTGGCATCACCGCGCCAATATGCACCAGACATTTTGGTCAGTTTGAATACTTTTAGAAATCTGGTGTTCGGCACGTGTGGACCACGGCACATATCGACATATTCTTGATGATGATAGAGACCAAACGCTTCTTCGCCTGGCATATCGTTAATCAGCTTAAGCTTATAGTCTTCACCACGTTCTTCAAAGATTTTAATGACTTCATCGCGTGGCGTTATTTTTTTGATAACGTCATAATCTTGCTTGATGAGTTCCATCATGCGTTTTTCAATGGCTGCCATATGCTCAGGCGTAAATGGCGTTTCGCTATAGATGTCATAATAAAAACCATCATCGATAACGGGACCAATCACCATTTTTACATCAGGATATAACTGCTTAACGGCATGACCTAATAGATGAGCACAAGAATGGCGAATGATATCGACACCGTCATCATCTTTTGGTGTCACGATTTCAACCTTAGCATCATGAGCGATAGGGTCGTGCGCATCAACTAGATGACCATCTACACGTCCGGCGACCGTTGCTTTAGCCAATCCTGCACCAATGCTTTGTGCCACTTCCATGACGGTGGTACTACCTTCGAAGTTTTTTACGCTACCATCGGGTAAAGTAATCGCTACCATAATCTATTCACCTTTTTGCGTCCGTTGGCAGTGATGATTGCAACCATCAATCATATAACCGCAAGACTGCGTCAATTATATCCAACTGCTATGATATGTTATAAGAGATAGATATCACTTAAAGGCAAAATTTCAAACAATTAACCGTTGAATAATCAAGGCTAATAAGAAATGCTATTAAGCAATATTATAAAGTCAGCTATTATAGCAAAAACTGTGTATCAACACTAGATAGTAAGGAATTAGGTCGGCTTCTATATATAGATGCTATCTATACGAATATCAAGAAGTGTAAATCATCGTTAGCTAGGGACACAGCGAAGGCAATTATTAAAAAGCAGATAAATATGCCAAAAAGTCAGTATAGAGCCTCAAAGTTTTAGTTTAAAGTAAGTTCTTAATGGCAACGCGATAGATGACAATTAATGAATATCGATAGATACTGTTTAAAGCTGAGTTATTATTTAAGCGAATTAAACAACCACTACCCTTAACCCATTGAAAACCATACACAATTAAAAGTCTTATCAAATAAACCCAAAAACCTCTGATAAAGCGGTTGACACCCCTGTCAGAATCTATATAATACGCCCCACAGCAAAGGAAGCTAAGCAGTAAGTTAACCAACTTATCACTTAGATTACCAAGCTAAGACAAAACATAAAAAAGCTTGACAAATCAAATCATTATGATAAGATAGTCGGCTCGCTAGATAGCTTGACCCGCAAGGGTTTGAGACTAAACAGCAAGAGAATTACCCTATATATCAGTTACTGGACGACAGTGATTGAGCACTATTTAAAAGCATAACTAAAGAACAACTTGTGTGGATTTTTGCTGATTCAGAATGCTAAAAAATAAAGTTGGTTTTAACTTCTTTTCGGAGTTCATTCTAACTATAAAAATTATCATTTAAGACAGCAGAAAAACTCAAAGTTAATTCATTACGAACATAATTTTTAGCGATTTTGCCAGATTAGATGAGCCAAGTTTAGAAGTCTCTTTAAAGGACTTCATAGCAAGATTAAACTGAAGAGTTTGATCATGGCTCAGATTGAACGCTGGCGGCAGGCTTAACACATGCAAGTCGAGCGGTAACAGGAGAAGCTTGCTTCTCGCTGACGAGCGGCGGACGGGTGAGTAATACTTAGGAATCTACCTAGTAGTGGGGGATAGCACGGGGAAACTCGTATTAATACCGCATACGACCTACGGGAGAAAGGGGGCAGTTTACTGCTCTCGCTATTAGATGAGCCTAAGTCGGATTAGCTAGATGGTGGGGTAAAGGCCTACCATGGCGACGATCTGTAGCTGGTCTGAGAGGATGATCAGCCACACCGGGACTGAGACACGGCCCGGACTCCTACGGGAGGCAGCAGTGGGGAATATTGGACAATGGGGGAAACCCTGATCCAGCCATGCCGCGTGTGTGAAGAAGGCCTTTTGGTTGTAAAGCACTTTAAGCAGTGAAGAAGACTCCATGGTTAATACCCATGGACGATGACATTAGCTGCAGAATAAGCACCGGCTAACTCTGTGCCAGCAGCCGCGGTAATACAGAGGGTGCAAGCGTTAATCGGAATTACTGGGCGTAAAGGGAGCGTAGGTGGCTCTATAAGTCAGATGTGAAATCCCCGGGCTTAACCTGGGAACTGCATCTGAAACTGTAGAGCTAGAGTATGTGAGAGGAAGGTAGAATTCCAGGTGTAGCGGTGAAATGCGTAGAGATCTGGAGGAATACCGATGGCGAAGGCAGCCTTCTGGCATAATACTGACACTGAGGCTCGAAAGCGTGGGTAGCAAACAGGATTAGATACCCTGGTAGTCCACGCCGTAAACGATGTCTACTAGTCGTTGGGTCCCTTGAGGACTTAGTGACGCAGCTAACGCAATAAGTAGACCGCCTGGGGAGTACGGCCGCAAGGTTAAAACTCAAATGAATTGACGGGGGCCCGCACAAGCGGTGGAGCATGTGGTTTAATTCGATGCAACGCGAAGAACCTTACCTGGTCTTGACATATCTAGAATCCTGCAGAGATGCGGGAGTGCCTTCGGGAATTAGAATACAGGTGCTGCATGGCTGTCGTCAGCTCGTGTCGTGAGATGTTGGGTTAAGTCCCGCAACGAGCGCAACCCTTGTCCTTAGTTACCAGCGGGTTAAGCCGGGAACTCTAAGGATACTGCCAGTGACAAACTGGAGGAAGGCGGGGACGACGTCAAGTCATCATGGCCCTTACGACCAGGGCTACACACGTGCTACAATGGTAGGTACAGAGGGCAGCTACACAGCGATGTGATGCGAATCTCAAAAAGCCTATCGTAGTCCAGATTGGAGTCTGCAACTCGACTCCATGAAGTAGGAATCGCTAGTAATCGCGGATCAGAATGCCGCGGTGAATACGTTCCCGGGCCTTGTACACACCGCCCGTCACACCATGGGAGTTGATTGCACCAGAAGTGGATAGCTTAACCTTCGGGGGAGCGTTCACCACGGTGTGGTTGATGACTGGGGTGAAGTCGTAACAAGGTAGCCGTAGGGGAACCTGCGGCTGGATCACCTCCTTATAGATGGCATTCGGTCAGCAAGAATTCACAACAAGTTGTTCTTTAGTTTAAGCTTACGTTTTAACAAGCGTAATTGGGTCTGTAGCTCAGCTGGTTAGAGCACCGTGTTGATAACGCGGGGGTCAGTGGTTCAAGTCCACTTAGACCCACCATTTTATAATGGGGCCATAGCTCAGTTGGTAGAGCGCCTGCCTTGCACGCAGGAGGTCAACGGTTCGACTCCGTTTGGCTCCACCACTATAGACGAATAAGCTTTAAGTGCTAATAGTATAAATAGAAACAAGTGATTTATCTTTGAATAAAGACACGATTACTTCTTTCTGTTTTATACAGAATCTGTGACTCGACGAGAGCATAGAGACTATTTAAAAACATAGATATGAGTCTGGGTTAGGAGGAGCGTGTTCACGCGCACCTCTTAACCTTAATCACTCACCTCTTAACGACATCAGTTGTTATCCCAGGGATGAGTGATTAAAAAAAGTAATAAGAGAACTGAATCAAGCGTATAAACATAGGTGATATCGTTATCATAATTAGACTTTATAACACTTAGCAGTCGAAAGACTACTTGGGGTTGTATGGTCAAGTAATGAAGCGCACATGGTGGATGCCTTGGCAGTCAGAGGCGATGAAAGACGTGACAGCCTGCGATAAGCTTCGGGGAGGCGGCAATATCCTGTGATCCGGAGATTTCTGAATGGGGAAACCCACCTACCATAAGGTAGGTATCTTGTACTTGTACAAGAAGCGAACGAGGGGAAGTGAAACATCTCAGTACCCTTAGGAATAGACATCAAATGAGATTCCCCTAGTAGCGGCGAGCGAACGGGGAGAAGCCGATTAATGCTAATGTAGAAGAACAGCGTGGGAAAGCTGACCGTAGTAGGTGATAGTCCTGTATTCGAAACATTAGCGTTAACATATTAAGTAGAGCGGGGCACGAGAAATCCTGTTTGAAGATGGGGGGACCATCCTCCAAGGCTAAATACTCCTGACTGACCGATAGTGAACCAGTACCGTGAGGGAAAGGCGAAAAGAACCCCTGTGAGGGGAGTGAAATAGAACCTGAAACCGTGTGCGTACAAGCAGTGGGAGCCTTAATTTATTGGGGTGACCGCGTACCTTTTGTATAATGGGTCAGCGACTTATATTCTGTAGCAAGGTTAACCGTTTAGGGGAGCCGTAGGGAAACCGAGTCTTAATAGGGCGTTTAGTTGCAGGGTATAGACCCGAAACCGAGTGATCTATCCATGAGCAGGTTGAAAGTGCCGTAACAGGCACCGGAGGACCGAACCCACTGTCGTTGAAAAGCCAGGGGATGACTTGTGGATAGGGGTGAAAGGCTAATCAAACTCGGTGATAGCTGGTTCTCCCCGAAAGCTATTTAGGTAGCGCCTCGGACGAACACCATTGGGGGTAGAGCACTGTTTCGGCTAGGGGGTCATACCGACTTACCAAACCGATGCAAACTCCGAATACCGATGAGTGATATCCGGGAGACACACAGTGGGTGCTAACGTCCATTGTGGAGAGGGAAACAACCCAGACCGCCAGCTAAGGCCCCAAATTCCTAGTTAAGTGGGAAACGAGGTGGGAAGGCATAGACAGCTAGGAGGTTGGCTTAGAAGCAGCCATCCTTTAAAGAAAGCGTAATAGCTCACTAGTCGAGTCGGCCCGCGCGGAAGATGTAACGGGGCTCAAACTAGGAGCCGAAGCTGCGGATTTGAATTTGTTTTCAAGTGGTAGGGGAGCGTTGTGTAAGCCTGTGAAGGTGTGTCGTAAGGCATGCTGGAGGTATCACAAGAGCGAATGCTGACGTGAGTAACGATAATGCGAGTGAAAAGCTCGCACGCCGGAAGATCAAGGGTTCCAGTCCAACGTTAATCGGGGCTGGGTGAGTCGACCCCTAAGGCGAGGCCGAAAGGCGTAGTCGATGGGAAATCGGTTAATATTCCGATACTTGTTTATAATGCGATGGAGGGACGGAGAAGGTTATGTCAGCCTGGCGTTGGTTGTCCAGGTGAAAGGATGTAGGCTTGTGGCTTAGGTAAATCCGGGCTACAACATGGCTGAGATCTGATAGCAAGCTGTACTTGTACAGTGAAGTGGCAAATACCATGCTTCCAGGAAAAGCTTCTAAGCAATAGTTATAAACGAATCGTACCCTAAACCGACACAGGTGATCAGGTAGAGAATACCAAGGCGCTTGAGAGAACTCTGCTGAAGGAACTAGGCAAAATGGTACCGTAACTTCGGGAGAAGGTACGCTGCTGATGGTGATAGGACACGCTCCTTGAGCTGTTGGCAGTCGCAGATACCAGGCTGCTGCAACTGTTTATTAAAAACACAGCACTCTGCAAACACGAAAGTGGACGTATAGGGTGTGATGTCTGCCCGGTGCTGGAAGGTTAATTGATGGGGTTAGCGTAAGCGAAGCTCTTGATCGAAGCCCCAGTAAACGGCGGCCGTAACTATAACGGTCCTAAGGTAGCGAAATTCCTTGTCGGGTAAGTTCCGACCTGCACGAATGACATAATGATGGCAGCGCTGTCTCCAGCAGAGACTCAGTGAAATCGAAATCGCAGTGAAGATGCTGTGTACCCGCGGCTAGACGGAAAGACCCCGTGAACCTTTACTACAGCTTTACATTGAACTTTGACCTGACTTGTGCAGGATAGGTGGGAGGCTTTGAAGCCGAGACGCTAGTCTCGGTGGAGCCAATCTTGAAATACCACCCTGGTCATGTTGGGGTTCTAACTCAGGTATAACAATACCGAGGACAATGTATGGTGGGTAGTTTGACTGGGGCGGTCTCCTCCTAAAGAGTAACGGAGGAGTACGAAGGTGCGCTCAGACCGGTCGGAAATCGGTCGTAGAGTATAAAGGCAAAAGCGCGCTTAACTGCGAGACCCACAAGTCGAGCAGGTACGAAAGTAGGTCTTAGTGATCCGGTGGTTCTGTATGGAAGGGCCATCGCTCAACGGATAAAAGGTACTCTGGGGATAACAGGCTGATACCGCCCAAGAGTTCATATCGACGGCGGTGTTTGGCACCTCGATGTCGGCTCATCTCATCCTAGGGCTGAAGCAGGTCCTAAGGGTATGGCTGTTCGCCATTTAAAGAGGTACGCGAGCTGGGTTTAGAACGTCGTGAGACAGTTCGGTCCCTATCTACCGTGGGCGTTGGAAATTTGAGAGGATCTGCTCCTAGTACGAGAGGACCAGAGTGGACGAACCTCTGGTGTTCGGGTTGTCACGCCAGTGGCATTGCCCGGTAGCTACGTTCGGATGGGATAACCGCTGAAAGCATCTAAGCGGGAAGCCCACCTCAAGATTAGATTTCCCTAAAGAGCCGTTGAAGACTACGACGTTGATAGGCAGGGTGTGGAAGTGCAGCGATGCATGTAGCTAACCTGTACTAATTGCTCGTTTGGCTTGACCATACAACACCCAAGTGGTTTGTATGAAAGCTCTAATTAATCTATCTTGTATAAGCGAAAGCTTATAGAATAAAAGAAAGAATATTTCGATATCACCTTTAACCTTGATTCAGTTAGGTTACAAGTTGATCGACCATAAACTAAACACTTATAGTCAAACAATAAAAATAACAGACTCATATCTAACCCCCTTTGCTGACGACAATAGCATGATGGCACCACCTGATCCCTTCCCGAACTCAGAAGTGAAACATCATTGCGCCAATGGTAGTGTGGATTCGTCCATGTGAGAGTAGGTCATCGTCAGCTCTCTATTTTGAAAGTAAAAGCCCCCAACGTTAATTCGTTGGGGGCTTTTCTTTGCCTGTAGCTTGGGGAAGTGGGCTGGGTTCAGAGCCTCTCAATCAATAGGCTGGAGACTTGCCAAAACTATTTATTTCGACAATTATTGCCAATTCAACCGATCAAAAAAGCCTTATTTCAGAATGTTAAAAATAATATTTAGCTTCAAGCAAGTAGTTAACCGATCTAACACCACCTTAATATAAGATCTATAAGTATTTCCAGCGTTCAAGGTCAAGTATATCGAGGCCATACATTTCGCTAACCCATTGAAAAGTATCGGCTATTAGAAAGGGTGTCAAACTAATTAAAAAAACCTTTGATTAAGGTGTTGACACAGGCTGTGAGATGTATATAATACGCACCTCATCAAGGCAAAGCAGTTAATAAGACAGTGAGCAATCACAGTAAATTAACCAGCTAACTTATTGAAACGAAATTAAAAAAGAAGTTGACAGACTATTAAAACATGATATGATAGTCAGCTCGCTAAATAGGATAAGCCACATTGGCTGAGACTGTTTAGTTGAAAATACTAGCACTGGACGACAGTGATTGAGCACTATTTAAAAGCATAACTAAAGAACAACTTGTGTGGATTTTTGCTGATTCAGAATGCTAAAAAATAAAGTTGGTTTTAACTTCTTTTCGGAGTTCATTCTAACTATAAAAATTATCATTTAAGACAGCAGAAAAACTCAAAGTTAATTCATTACGAACATAATTTTTAGCGATTTTGCCAGATTAGATGAGCCAAGTTTAGAAGTCTCTTTAAAGGACTTCATAGCAAGATTAAACTGAAGAGTTTGATCATGGCTCAGATTGAACGCTGGCGGCAGGCTTAACACATGCAAGTCGAGCGGTAACAGGAGAAGCTTGCTTCTCGCTGACGAGCGGCGGACGGGTGAGTAATACTTAGGAATCTACCTAGTAGTGGGGGATAGCACGGGGAAACTCGTATTAATACCGCATACGACCTACGGGAGAAAGGGGGCAGTTTACTGCTCTCGCTATTAGATGAGCCTAAGTCGGATTAGCTAGATGGTGGGGTAAAGGCCTACCATGGCGACGATCTGTAGCTGGTCTGAGAGGATGATCAGCCACACCGGGACTGAGACACGGCCCGGACTCCTACGGGAGGCAGCAGTGGGGAATATTGGACAATGGGGGAAACCCTGATCCAGCCATGCCGCGTGTGTGAAGAAGGCCTTTTGGTTGTAAAGCACTTTAAGCAGTGAAGAAGACTCCATGGTTAATACCCATGGACGATGACATTAGCTGCAGAATAAGCACCGGCTAACTCTGTGCCAGCAGCCGCGGTAATACAGAGGGTGCAAGCGTTAATCGGAATTACTGGGCGTAAAGGGAGCGTAGGTGGCTCTATAAGTCAGATGTGAAATCCCCGGGCTTAACCTGGGAACTGCATCTGAAACTGTAGAGCTAGAGTATGTGAGAGGAAGGTAGAATTCCAGGTGTAGCGGTGAAATGCGTAGAGATCTGGAGGAATACCGATGGCGAAGGCAGCCTTCTGGCATAATACTGACACTGAGGCTCGAAAGCGTGGGTAGCAAACAGGATTAGATACCCTGGTAGTCCACGCCGTAAACGATGTCTACTAGTCGTTGGGTCCCTTGAGGACTTAGTGACGCAGCTAACGCAATAAGTAGACCGCCTGGGGAGTACGGCCGCAAGGTTAAAACTCAAATGAATTGACGGGGGCCCGCACAAGCGGTGGAGCATGTGGTTTAATTCGATGCAACGCGAAGAACCTTACCTGGTCTTGACATATCTAGAATCCTGCAGAGATGCGGGAGTGCCTTCGGGAATTAGAATACAGGTGCTGCATGGCTGTCGTCAGCTCGTGTCGTGAGATGTTGGGTTAAGTCCCGCAACGAGCGCAACCCTTGTCCTTAGTTACCAGCGGGTTAAGCCGGGAACTCTAAGGATACTGCCAGTGACAAACTGGAGGAAGGCGGGGACGACGTCAAGTCATCATGGCCCTTACGACCAGGGCTACACACGTGCTACAATGGTAGGTACAGAGGGCAGCTACACAGCGATGTGATGCGAATCTCAAAAAGCCTATCGTAGTCCAGATTGGAGTCTGCAACTCGACTCCATGAAGTAGGAATCGCTAGTAATCGCGGATCAGAATGCCGCGGTGAATACGTTCCCGGGCCTTGTACACACCGCCCGTCACACCATGGGAGTTGATTGCACCAGAAGTGGATAGCTTAACCTTCGGGGGAGCGTTCACCACGGTGTGGTTGATGACTGGGGTGAAGTCGTAACAAGGTAGCCGTAGGGGAACCTGCGGCTGGATCACCTCCTTATAGATGGCATTCGGTCAGCAAGAATTCACAACAAGTTGTTCTTTAGTTTAAGCTTACGTTTTAACAAGCGTAATTGGGTCTGTAGCTCAGCTGGTTAGAGCACCGTGTTGATAACGCGGGGGTCAGTGGTTCAAGTCCACTTAGACCCACCATTTTATAATGGGGCCATAGCTCAGTTGGTAGAGCGCCTGCCTTGCACGCAGGAGGTCAACGGTTCGACTCCGTTTGGCTCCACCACTATAGACGAATAAGCTTTAAGTGCTAATAGTATAAATAGAAACAAGTGATTTATCTTTGAATAAAGACACGATTACTTCTTTCTGTTTTATACAGAATCTGTGACTCGACGAGAGCATAGAGACTATTTAAAAACATAGATATGAGTCTGGGTTAGGAGGAGCGTGTTCACGCGCACCTCTTAACCTTAATCACTCACCTCTTAACGACATCAGTTGTTATCCCAGGGATGAGTGATTAAAAAAAGTAATAAGAGAACTGAATCAAGCGTATAAACATAGGTGATATCGTTATCATAATTAGACTTTATAACACTTAGCAGTCGAAAGACTACTTGGGGTTGTATGGTCAAGTAATGAAGCGCACATGGTGGATGCCTTGGCAGTCAGAGGCGATGAAAGACGTGACAGCCTGCGATAAGCTTCGGGGAGGCGGCAATATCCTGTGATCCGGAGATTTCTGAATGGGGAAACCCACCTACCATAAGGTAGGTATCTTGTACTTGTACAAGAAGCGAACGAGGGGAAGTGAAACATCTCAGTACCCTTAGGAATAGACATCAAATGAGATTCCCCTAGTAGCGGCGAGCGAACGGGGAGAAGCCGATTAATGCTAATGTAGAAGAACAGCGTGGGAAAGCTGACCGTAGTAGGTGATAGTCCTGTATTCGAAACATTAGCGTTAACATATTAAGTAGAGCGGGGCACGAGAAATCCTGTTTGAAGATGGGGGGACCATCCTCCAAGGCTAAATACTCCTGACTGACCGATAGTGAACCAGTACCGTGAGGGAAAGGCGAAAAGAACCCCTGTGAGGGGAGTGAAATAGAACCTGAAACCGTGTGCGTACAAGCAGTGGGAGCCTTAATTTATTGGGGTGACCGCGTACCTTTTGTATAATGGGTCAGCGACTTATATTCTGTAGCAAGGTTAACCGTTTAGGGGAGCCGTAGGGAAACCGAGTCTTAATAGGGCGTTTAGTTGCAGGGTATAGACCCGAAACCGAGTGATCTATCCATGAGCAGGTTGAAAGTGCCGTAACAGGCACCGGAGGACCGAACCCACTGTCGTTGAAAAGCCAGGGGATGACTTGTGGATAGGGGTGAAAGGCTAATCAAACTCGGTGATAGCTGGTTCTCCCCGAAAGCTATTTAGGTAGCGCCTCGGACGAACACCATTGGGGGTAGAGCACTGTTTCGGCTAGGGGGTCATACCGACTTACCAAACCGATGCAAACTCCGAATACCGATGAGTGATATCCGGGAGACACACAGTGGGTGCTAACGTCCATTGTGGAGAGGGAAACAACCCAGACCGCCAGCTAAGGCCCCAAATTCCTAGTTAAGTGGGAAACGAGGTGGGAAGGCATAGACAGCTAGGAGGTTGGCTTAGAAGCAGCCATCCTTTAAAGAAAGCGTAATAGCTCACTAGTCGAGTCGGCCCGCGCGGAAGATGTAACGGGGCTCAAACTAGGAGCCGAAGCTGCGGATTTGAATTTGTTTTCAAGTGGTAGGGGAGCGTTGTGTAAGCCTGTGAAGGTGTGTCGTAAGGCATGCTGGAGGTATCACAAGAGCGAATGCTGACGTGAGTAACGATAATGCGAGTGAAAAGCTCGCACGCCGGAAGATCAAGGGTTCCAGTCCAACGTTAATCGGGGCTGGGTGAGTCGACCCCTAAGGCGAGGCCGAAAGGCGTAGTCGATGGGAAATCGGTTAATATTCCGATACTTGTTTATAATGCGATGGAGGGACGGAGAAGGTTATGTCAGCCTGGCGTTGGTTGTCCAGGTGAAAGGATGTAGGCTTGTGGCTTAGGTAAATCCGGGCTACAACATGGCTGAGATCTGATAGCAAGCTGTACTTGTACAGTGAAGTGGCAAATACCATGCTTCCAGGAAAAGCTTCTAAGCAATAGTTATAAACGAATCGTACCCTAAACCGACACAGGTGATCAGGTAGAGAATACCAAGGCGCTTGAGAGAACTCTGCTGAAGGAACTAGGCAAAATGGTACCGTAACTTCGGGAGAAGGTACGCTGCTGATGGTGATAGGACACGCTCCTTGAGCTGTTGGCAGTCGCAGATACCAGGCTGCTGCAACTGTTTATTAAAAACACAGCACTCTGCAAACACGAAAGTGGACGTATAGGGTGTGATGTCTGCCCGGTGCTGGAAGGTTAATTGATGGGGTTAGCGTAAGCGAAGCTCTTGATCGAAGCCCCAGTAAACGGCGGCCGTAACTATAACGGTCCTAAGGTAGCGAAATTCCTTGTCGGGTAAGTTCCGACCTGCACGAATGACATAATGATGGCAGCGCTGTCTCCAGCAGAGACTCAGTGAAATCGAAATCGCAGTGAAGATGCTGTGTACCCGCGGCTAGACGGAAAGACCCCGTGAACCTTTACTACAGCTTTACATTGAACTTTGACCTGACTTGTGCAGGATAGGTGGGAGGCTTTGAAGCCGAGACGCTAGTCTCGGTGGAGCCAATCTTGAAATACCACCCTGGTCATGTTGGGGTTCTAACTCAGGTATAACAATACCGAGGACAATGTATGGTGGGTAGTTTGACTGGGGCGGTCTCCTCCTAAAGAGTAACGGAGGAGTACGAAGGTGCGCTCAGACCGGTCGGAAATCGGTCGTAGAGTATAAAGGCAAAAGCGCGCTTAACTGCGAGACCCACAAGTCGAGCAGGTACGAAAGTAGGTCTTAGTGATCCGGTGGTTCTGTATGGAAGGGCCATCGCTCAACGGATAAAAGGTACTCTGGGGATAACAGGCTGATACCGCCCAAGAGTTCATATCGACGGCGGTGTTTGGCACCTCGATGTCGGCTCATCTCATCCTAGGGCTGAAGCAGGTCCTAAGGGTATGGCTGTTCGCCATTTAAAGAGGTACGCGAGCTGGGTTTAGAACGTCGTGAGACAGTTCGGTCCCTATCTACCGTGGGCGTTGGAAATTTGAGAGGATCTGCTCCTAGTACGAGAGGACCAGAGTGGACGAACCTCTGGTGTTCGGGTTGTCACGCCAGTGGCATTGCCCGGTAGCTACGTTCGGATGGGATAACCGCTGAAAGCATCTAAGCGGGAAGCCCACCTCAAGATTAGATTTCCCTAAAGAGCCGTTGAAGACTACGACGTTGATAGGCAGGGTGTGGAAGTGCAGCGATGCATGTAGCTAACCTGTACTAATTGCTCGTTTGGCTTGACCATACAACACCCAAGTGGTTTGTATGAAAGCTCTAATTAATCTATCTTGTATAAGCGAAAGCCTATAGAATAAAAGAAAGAATATTTCGATATCACCTTTAACCTTGATTCAGTTAGGTTACAAGTTGATCGACCATAAACTAAACACTTATAGTCAAACAATAAAAATAACAGACTCATATCTAACCCCCTTTGCTGACGACAATAGCATGATGGCACCACCTGATCCCTTCCCGAACTCAGAAGTGAAACATCATTGCGCCAATGGTAGTGTGGATTCGTCCATGTGAGAGTAGGTCATCGTCAGCTCTCTATTTTGAAAAGAGTCATCCTTAACAGGGTGGCTCTTTTTTTTATCTTTTATTCCTAGTGACCTACGCAGCAAATCCTATTTAAAGGATTTGCCCTTGCGCTGCCTAAAATTGGCATGCAGTTTTTATGGCGCTTTTCTGGTGTCAGCTCTCTATTTTAAAAGAAAACCCCATTTCGCGTTAGCGAAAAGGGGTTTTCTTTTGTCCGTGGGTTGTTTATACCTCAGCCAATAGAGTGTGTTGTAGACTCGATCTTCAGATGATTACTTAGCCACGCCTTTCAGTACACTGGTAACATCGATTAAAAGAGATACAAATATAGCTATTATAGCTATGAGATAAAGAGATACATTTTTCTTGATTGCTATGCTATACCTAAGCATAAATAGGCGGCAAAAATAGAATCAGTATAGCTATCTTTGTTCTATAGCAGATCGATTATAGTATAATGAATGCCTTTAGTAGATAAAAGTTAGCCTCTATTGTTTATTTTGCTATATTATTACTGATTGTAGTTTTCTGTTCCATTTATAAGGCACAAATAATGAATAGTCTGAAAAAAATGAAAGGTGAAGGCGAATTAGCTGTCTTCATACTTATTGCACTGTTTGGAGCGTGGCTTACTCATGTGATAACCTGTTTTTCAGATGAAAGATGGGGCTTTCTTATAGCAGGAGCATTGTTCTTTCCCGTAGCAATAGTGCATGGCATCGGCATATGGTTTGGAGCTTGGTAAATGCCAAAACTAGTTATATACTTTGCAGCTGGGCTTCTTTTACTGGGTGTATTGCCATTGCCATATGGCTATTATACGTTATTGCGGCTTGTAGTTTTTGGAGTTTTTACATGGGCAGCATTTATAGCTTTTGAAAAGAAAGAAGTTGTATTGCCATGGGTTTTTGTTTTACTCGCTCTTATTTTCAATCCCATAATAAAAACTTACTTACCAAAGGAAATTTGGGCAATTATAGATTTTTGTTCAGGAATATTTTTGATCTTTGTAAGAAATAAGATTCAAGAAATGCCTACATAGTAGGTATGTACGGTCTGTTGAACATTTAAACATTAGGGCTACTGATTGCTAGAACTGTATCAATTTAGGTATAAACCTACGATAATGTTGAGACCTTAGCTAGGTTTGTAACAATATTTGGAGAGATTTTAGCATTAGCCCTTCGTGGCAGTATTATTCTTTGCCAATATATGGCGAAATTGTGTAACCTAGAATAACTAAACTTATCGATTTTTAATATCGAACTATCTAAAAAATAGTTATTGCCAGCAGCACATTTGAATGTTCAATATACCTAATCAAAATTCAGCTTTAAGAAAGATTTTTTTAATAATGAAGCTATTTTTCTAAATTTTTTACATATTATTTTCTTAAAAGTGCCAAGCTTAGAATATGATATCTTGCTTTGACAATCTAAAATACCTATCGTTTACTCCTCAAAACAACTCACCCATCTCATCAAAATCAAACCCTAACTGCTCGCCTTTACGCTGTCTCATTTGCTCTATACGCAGCTTACGTCCTGCGATAAGCCTTAGCACCTCGCGTTGCTGCTCTGTCGTCATATCATGCCATCGCTGGCGCTCCGTTCGACTGCGCAGGCAACCAAAGCAATAGCCTTTTTTATTGCTTTGGCAAAGACCAATACATGGATTGGCAATCTCAAACAGCTCAAACTGTTGGTTCATGGCGACTCCATTGCTATTATCGTCATTCCTTTGACTTGTATAAAACTATTATGACAATATTATTATGTCGCAAATGCTGACTAATGGTGTGCCGTTTTATTGTTATTATTTTTGTTTAGCGGGTGCTATGCTTAGCGTCACTAGCCTATATAAGATAATCATAACAAAATTAATAAGTGAGATGATACGTGAACTTGATTTATATCCATGGACTGGACAGTGATGCGAACTCTACCAAGGGAATGCTATTAGAAAAATACTGCCAGCATCATTATCCTGATATCAATGTACTGCGTCCCGATTTGAATAAATCGCCACAAGACGTGTTCGATAAACTGATAAGTCTAGTTGAGGAATGGGGCAGCGACTCAAAAGTTGTATTCGTTGGTAGCTCATTGGGTGGCTATTTTTCTACCTTGGTGAGCAACCATACAGGCTGTGCGGCTTTACTATTAAATCCCAGTACTCAGCCACATGTGACATTACAGCGCTTTGCTCATGACTTACTGTTAAATAACGATAGTAATGAAGGTCAAGGCGAAGATGAATTGCCAAAGAATCAAATTCTCTATACGACCACTGGCGGTTGGGATATTACTTCTGCGGATTTGCAATGGTTTGCAGATCATCAGTTATCAGAAATTCATTATCCTAAAAAAATTGCTGTATTTATCAAAGAAGGCGATGAGTTATTAAATCCTGAATTGTCTAAAGCCTTTTATCAACAGCAAGGGAGTACGGTTATTTTACAAGCGGGTGGCGATCATCGGTTTAGTGACTTTGGTGAGCAGTTGCCGATGGTGATAAATATGCTACAAGATTTAGTACGAGTCTAAACAGGCGACATTATATGACGTGAGCGACTGACTATTGACGTTACTGTCGCTATTTTTCGTTATAATGGCTTAATAGAATTAATCGAACATGAATCGTTAAGGATGCATTTGTGAGTCAATATAATGCGCAATCGTTAGAAGTTTTAGAAGGGCTTGAGCCAGTACGTCGTCGCCCAGGTATGTATACCGATACCACGCGCCCGAACCATCTGGCGCAAGAGGTTATCGATAACTCAGTTGATGAAGCGTTGGCGGGTTATGCGAAAACCATCAAGGTGCAACTGCATAGCGATGGCTCATTGTCAGTTGAGGATGATGGGCGCGGTATGCCGACTGATATTCATCCTGAATTTAATCAGTCAGGGATTGAGCTGATTTTGACCCGTTTGCATGCTGGTGGGAAGTTTTCGACTTCTAATTATGAGGTGTCAGGCGGTCTGCATGGTGTGGGTATCTCTGTCGTCAATGCTTTATCCACACGCGTCGAAGTGACGGTATGGCGTGATAGTACACAGTTTGATATGGCGTTTGAAAATGGCGCACCAGTTACGCCGTTGACTGAAGCAGTCAGCTCAAACAAACGAAAACGTGGTACCAGAGTACATTTTTGGGCAGATGGTCGCTTTTTTGATACGCCTAAATTTAATGTCAAGCAGCTCAAGCACAATCTAAAAGCCAAAGCTGTATTGGCAGCTGGGCTGACGATTGAATTTGTCGATGATATTAATAATGAAAAGGTGGTTTGGCAGTTTACTGACGGAGTGGTCGAATATCTAAGCGAACAGTTGGATGGTTTAGAAACCTTACCTGAAGCACCGTTCTATTACAATTACGATGCAAAAGCGGGCGAACGTGCTGCTATTACCTTTGCCTTGTCTTGGTTGCCTGACGGCGGTACGCCAATTCAAGAAAGCTATGTGAACCTGATTCCGACCGCGCAAGGCGGTACGCACGTCAATGGTCTGCGAACGGGTATCTTAGAGGCATTGCGTGAGTTTTGCGATATTCATAATTTGCTACCACGGAGTGTCAAGCTAACGGCAGAAGATGTCTGGGATGGGGTGAACTATATTCTGTCGCTTAAATTTTCTGAGCCGCAATTTTCTGGACAGACCAAAGAGCGTCTATCTAGCCGCGAAGCTGCTGGGGCAGTACAGACATTGGCAAAAGATGCTTTTAGTCTGTGGTTAAACCAGCATGCTGATATGGGTACTCAAATCGCAGAGCTGGCGATTAATAAAGCTGGACGTCGTCTAAAGTCTGCCAAAAAAGTCGCCCGTAAGAAAATCACGCAAGGTCCTGCATTACCGGGTAAGTTGGCAGATTGTCGAGGTGATTTGCGTGATGGTGCTGAGCTGTTTTTGGTGGAAGGTGATTCTGCGGGTGGTAGCGCCAAGCAAGCACGTGACCGTCATTATCAGGCGATATTACCGCTGCGTGGTAAGATTTTAAATACGTGGGAGGTGTCATCAGATACGGTGTTATCGAGCCAAGAGATTCATGATATCGCCATTGCTATCGGTGTCGATCCGGCATCTGATGATTTGTCTGAGCTGCGTTATGATAAGGTATGTATCTTAGCGGATGCGGATTCTGATGGTCTGCATATCGCCACGCTCATCTGCGCCCTATTTGTTAAGCATTTTCCTGCCTTGGTGGATGCGGGTCATTTATTTGTCGCCATGCCGCCGTTATATCGAGTAGACGTGGGTAAAGAGGTGCATTATGCGTTAGATGAGCCTGAGCTTCAGCACATTTTGTCCAATGTGCCGGGCAATAAAAAAGCGCAGATTACCCGTTTTAAAGGCTTGGGTGAAATGAGTGCAGAGCAGTTACGTGAGACGACCATGAACCGTGATACTCGGCGTTTAGTTCAGCTAGATATGGATGACATGGTGCTGACCAATAGCGTGATGGATATGCTGCTGGCTAAAAAACGGGCTGCTGATCGCAAGGTTTGGCTTGAGAATAAAGGCAATTTGGCTGACATATCCTAATCGGCTTGATGGATATGTCCATCAATAGCTATATATTTATATAACTTTATAAACCGGTAAGCTGGTAAGCAATAAAAGCCTATAAAATTCAATTTGGTTGTATAAGCTTAATGTTATTATGTAGGTATCTTTTATTATGTGGTGCCGTCATGACATCAAAGTTGTTTAATCGCTCAAAAGCTGCTGCTTCTAAGTCTGTAAACTCTAAAATATTGCCTAAGCTTAGTAGAAAGCAGCTGGGTAGTTTAGTCCCGAAACGCGGTAATAAAATTGCGCCAGTGATTGCCTCAGCTATGCTAAAAGCTGCGGGTTGGCGTACAGTTGGAGAGATTCCAAATATTTCACAAGCCGTGGTTTTAGCGCTGCCGCATACTTCGAATATCGACGGGGTTTATGCAATACCCAGTTTATTCGCCCTAGATTTAAAAATCAGTATTATGGGTAAGCATACGTTATTTAAAGTGCCAATATTTGCTCAGCTATTAAGCTGGATAGGGGTGATTCCCATTGATCGTAGTGACAAAGGCTCAGTGCTGCAAGCAAGTATTGATAAGTTCAAAACCGGTAAGCCACTATTTTTGGGTTTAGCACCAGAAGGCACGCGTCAATATACTGAAACTTGGAAATCTGGCTTTTATTATTTAGCAGTGGGCGCTGGTGTACCTATTTTGCCGGTAGCGATGGATTACAAAACTAAAGAGATACGCTTTATGTCGTTGGTTTATCCTAGTGGTGATATCGAAGCGGATTTACCAAAAATTTATGCTCAGTATAAAGGGGTGATACCAAGACATCCTGAGCGCTTATCTCAACCATTACAAGATATCAATCATTCAGCTGAATAAAGTTTTTAAATGAGTTATGAGTATCTGTATTATATTAAGATCTCCTGACAGATTAATGTCAGGAGGTCTTTTGTTTGCGGTGATGAGTTTTAAGAATGGCTAAAAAACTAAGCATTGAGTTAGCTATTAAACGTACTAACCCCGCCATCGACAGGTAAATTCATACCAGTAATGATGGCAGCATCATCACTGGCTAAAAACATCACAGCGGCGGTTACATCAAACGGTGTCGCTGTCTTCCCTAGTGGAGAGTGGCTAATAAATGGATTTGGACTGATGTCTGTTGCCACCAATCCAGCAGATACGGCATTAATACGTACATTATTTGGTATATTCTCTAATGCCAGCTTCTTTGTAACATCAGTCAAATTCCTTTGCCTAGCTTTATAGTTCTCTATATTCCAGTCTGCTGATATCTCCGTTAGCGTTGATACATTAACGATATTGCCTTGGGTTTTTATCAGTTCTGGAATAACTGACTGATGAATGCCGACCGCAGTATCTATATTGACCATCACATCAATATGTTTATATTTATCGCGTACATGCTCTATTAATCTTGCCGTTTGGTTCAGATCATTAATGTCACTGGTTACGGTAAGGTGGTTACCTGTATTGATCCATGTATGATCCTGTGGCAGATCCTCGTAGATGTATTCTAAAATATCGTTATTAATACCAACGATTATACAATTCGCCCCTTCCTGTGCAAATCTAAGCGCCGTTGCACGACCAATATCAGAATCTGCACCTGTTATAATGACAGTTTTCTCTTTAAAGCGCTTCATAACGTTCAATCCTTTTTATTATATGATGGTCATTAAATAATTTTAATAAATGTCTCTAAAAAATGTAATCAAAGCCAGCCCATAAGCGATAAGTTTGACTGCAAATCATGCTACTTTGCTATTATCATAACAACTCATTGCCCTGAAAGCGACTGCATTTAATAAGGCTTATTTTGTTAAGTTTTTTGTTGGTAGCCTGTCGTTATAGCAAAAACATTTGCGAATATTCAACATGCTCTAGTGTTATGCTCATCAATAGCAACTTACCATACAACGCGTTCATTCGATAATAAAAGGTTAACACTGTGTCTGACTCATCTATTACCCTATCTGATAATGATTGTCTTGTTAATGAGTTGACCTGCTATTTGCAGAAAGATGCTGTAGATATTGCTTTGACCAATATGCAGCATCTTGAGCATAAATATGACGCATATTACCGTGCTCAGCAATATCATTATCAATTGCCACTGGGTAACCTATCATTACTTGAGCTCATATTGTATTTGCCTGCTAAAAGTAGTCTGGTCGATATTAAAGCTGCGCGTATGGCGGTAGTAAAGGCCGCGCTCATATGGCACAAGACATATCTTACTCAGCATAAAAATAACGCCAACATGAGCCATAATGTTTTAGTTTTTGATATTCAGCGCACCGATAAAGCTGAAGAAATCAATAAAATTAAGATAAATAACCAGCAACGACAATCCCTAAAACGGCTCATTCATGGCTTTGGTGTCCGCTATTTTATGGAAGATTTGGTGGTGGATATGAGCGACAGTATGCAGCAGCTACAAGTTTTTAGCTGGCATGACTGGCAGGCGATATTAGCAAGCCTACAAGCACCATGCGAGTTATGGCGATTTTTGCATTATCGTTTAGGGCAATTACAGTATTCAGCCAGTAATCATGTCGCTAGCTTTGAATCAGAAGCAGATCTAGTCATTCAGTTTTTACATCGCCCTACTTTATTTAGGGACGCTATCGCAGTAGATAATGCACTCATCAAGTACGAGGTGCAAGATGAGCCCAATCCTGCATTAGTCGCTATGACACTTGCCTACAAAAACAAAAGCACGACTGCGCAGATGTATCATCAGCATATGGCGCAAGCGGCAGCTCTGTGGTCGCAGTTAAGCACCCAAATGATAGAGATGCTCGATGAAGAAGTACTAGACAATGCTGATAAAGAGACACTAGGAACAAAACGCTGTTATTGGCAACAGCAGTTATTGGACGAGTCTTTATTTTCACGCCATGAGCTGGTTCGAACTCTATATAGGCATCCTAAACAAGCACATGGTCTGCAAAAAGAAGGTTATGTCGTCCATCAGCACTCTTATGAGAGCTTGGGAAGGCATTATGTATTAATATTTTATGGGCAAGATGTTGAGAGCCAGCACAGTAAACAGGCTATTCAGCCAAACTTAGCAAGGATTGCACAGGATGTTGCGAGCCGCCTGCCAATAGCCGAGCTGCATCATGTGATTGTATTGGGCATTGATTTTATTGACGAGTCTAATGACACCTTTATTGATATCGATTTATGGATTCAACCCGTTGATCCGATGACCCAGCGTGAGCGGCAGCTGACTAAGCAACTACAGCGCTTAAACCAACAGCATAAAAAGCAAACGACAAATAACTTATCAGCAAGTAAAAATGAGCCAATGCGAATGCAATTAAATTTGAATATACCTGCACGGAAGACCAAGTTCTGAGTATGATTTTGTAGCGATGTTCTGTAGCGGGATTTTTGTAGAAACTAAATTTACGCCATAAAAAAAGACAGCCTAGGCTGTCTTTTTTATTCAAAATATATCGTTAACGATGACTTATTTTAAGTCGTTATTATCAATATCAGTAAAGCCTTTATTACTTGGCGCTAGATTTGAACCAGTGTCGATATCGTCATCACTTGTTTCAACATGAGTGATATCTACATGACCCGTACTAGGGTTGTTGGTATCGACAGTGCTAGTAGGGAAGTCACTAGTCATTGTACCTGAAGCAGCAGGAGTGTTTTCGCGAACTGAGTCAGCAACTTTTTCTTGTGTACTTGAGCGAGTATGAAGAGCAGATTTCGCTTTAGCTTCTTCACGTTCTTTGTCCATTTTATCCTGCATTTTACGTAGGAAACGTGCAGCGGCTTCTTGACCACCAAGACCAAATGAAAGGGCAAAGGCTACCGCTACGGCACCTAGTGTTAGACCAAAGGCTAGGTTAACGATAGAGTCAGCAATACCCATCGCTTTTAAACCCATGGCAAGTACTAAACCCATAATTAGTACACGGACGATGTTTGCTAAGAATTGTGAGCCTTGCTCAGAACGCTCAACCACACCTGCAATGATATTGGCAAGCCAGAAGCCAATAAATAGGATAATTGCGCCCAAGATAATGTTGGCACCAAACGCAATAAACATGGCGATAATGGCTGAGATAGGCTCAAAACCTAGTAAGTCAGCGGCAGCAATTGAGGCAAATAACATCGCAAAGAAGATAATCGCATAACCAACAAGATCAGAGATTCTCTTATCGCCCATGGTTTCTTGTAAACCAACTTTCGCAGGCAATTGATTAATCTCAGTGTTTTCGATCAAACCTTTGATGATATTGGCAACCATACGTACCACATAGAAGGTCACGACTAAAATCGCAACCGCCATAAAGATGTTTGGCAGTGCTTCCATGATTTTGTTCAGCATGTTTGTCGCAGGACGAGCAATCACTTCAATTTTTAATGCGTTTAATGCAGCAATAATAGTTGGAATGATCACTACTAAAAATGCCAGTGAACCAGCGATATTAGGCAAGCTGTTTTTTTCGCTTAAGCCTGCTTTTGTAGCCAATTCTTGAACATTAAAAGTAGACACAAGGTTGGTCACAATGCCGCGCACCACTTTGGCAATGATATAACCGACGACAAAGACAACACCTGCAATGAGGATGTTAGGGATAAAGCTAAAGATTTTATCAACCATATTCGTCAATGGAGCAAATAAACCATCAAGCTCTAATTTACCCAATACCATTGTCAAAACAACCAACAAGATGAACCAATAAACCATATCGGCAATCGTGCTACTCATCGGTTTTACACCTGCCTGAGCACTTAAACGCTCATCCATTGACGTTTTCGCCAATGCCGCGTTGATAGCTGTGCGTGCAACAGTAGCCAAGACCCAACCAATAATACCCACAGCGATAGCGCCGATAAGATTAGGGATAAATGCTAGGACTTGATTGACCATATTTGCAAACGGTGTCGAGATTGAGTTCAAATTCAATTGATTCAGCGCCCCAGAAATCGCGATGATAAAGATGAACCAAAATACAATCTTAGAGATAATACCTTCTAAATCGTAGGTCTTACCCGTTGAAGAGTTCATACGTTGGTTCAGATTGACTCTAGATAATACATTACGAACCAGTGCCGCGATACCCAGTGCCACTAGCCAACCAATAATAAATATTAAAATAGCACCAATAATAGAGCCGATAGGCCCACCAAGATAACCGTTAAAAGATGTGTACATTGGATTCATCTTATCCTCCTTTAATCATCATACGAAAGCCACTCAACAATATCATCAGTACAGCTATTGTTGAGCGAAACCAATACATAGATGGTTATAATTAATAGTATTTTTAAAGTAAGTTATGCGGTGATATTATAATTTTTGAGTAGATAACCTTATCAAAAAACCTTATCAAAAAACCTTATCAAAAAACGTTGGTTTCCCTCGTGTTAATTGCCTTACTGCCAATGTTAATCATCCATGATAAAGACGTACACTCGGTTACTTATCACCTTAACTAATTCAGCTTAGCTGATGTATTAGTGGATTTAAAGATAGAAAGCTTAACGTGTTACTGTATTTGTGTGATAACTTGTTATTATGATGAGAAATATTAACATAGACTGTACATTCGCCCGATAATTTGACGGCAAACATGGTTCCTAAAACTAAGATTTGTTATTATAGGAACATGTGACATCTCGCCACTATCCTTACAATTTGAGAGTACTTTATGAAAAAAATCACTACTTTAAGCGTTGGTGTACTTGCTAGTGCTATGTTGTTGGTAACAGGCTGTAGCACAAATAACGGTAACCAAGAGACCGCTGCTAAAAGCGTTTCAATCACCGAGCAAAGCTCAGCAAATGAAAAAGTAGGTTATAGCTTAGGCTTCATGATGGCTGAAGGTAACAAAGAAGCGGTCGGTGACCTAAATCTTGATACCTTTGAAAAAGGCTTCCGTGATGGTTATGAAGGCAATAAATCAGCATTGACTCAAGAACAAATGCAGGAAGTATTGACGACTTATCAAAAAGAGCAAGAAGAAAAGTTCGTTAAAGACATGGAAACAAAAGCTGGAGAAAACAAAACCAAAGGCGCTGCATTCTTAGCAGAAAACGCTAAAAAAGAAGGCGTCAAAGAAACGGCTTCTGGCTTACAGTACAAAGTTATCACCGCAGGTACGGGTAAATCACCAAAAGCGACTGACGTGGTTGAAGTAAACTACGAAGGTAAGTTAATCGATGGCACGGTATTTGATAGCTCTTATGAGCGCGGTGAGCCAATTGAGTTCCCGTTGAACCAAGTCATCGCTGGCTGGACAGAAGGTCTACAGCTGATGAAAGAGGGCGGTAAATACGAATTTTATATCCCATCAGATATTGCTTATGGCGAAGCGGGTAACGCAGGTATCGAGCCTAACAGCACGCTTATCTTTACGGTTGAGCTATTAAAAGTAAAATAATACTTAGTACACACCCTAGTGAATAGTGTTAAAAAATAAAATCATAAAAAAGCCCTCATAATATTATGAGGGCTTTTTTATGACTAGAGATTGAGCATCTAAAGAGTTTTTTGAAAGACTTTAGAGTTACGACCATTATGGTATTTTTCTTGACGCGATGCAGGTAGCGCGCTGGCCTCGACTTCGGCAAAGCCTTGCTCGACGAACCAATGTGCCGTCCGTGTTGTCAACACAAACAACTTGTGCAGACCATGACTGCGCGCTTGTTGCTCTAAAAATGCCAGTAAGTCTGCACCGCGACTACCGCTACGATAATCGGGATGTACGGCGACACAGGCAACTTCTGCTGATTCTGTATCCAATGGATATAGCGCCGCGCAGCCCAAAATCATACCATCACGCTCGATGACACTATAATTATCAATCTCTTGCTCTAAGCGTTCGCGTGAGCGGCTGACTAATATGCCTTGCTCTTCTAGCGGTGATAATAGCTCAATCAGTCCGACCACATCGTCAATATTGGCACGACGAATCTCTTCGTAAGGGTCATGGCTGATAAGAGTACCAGAGCCATCGCGAGTGAATAACTCTTCTAATAAGGCACCGTCTTTGGCATACGAGATAATATGGGTGCGATGGACGCCTTGGCGGCAAGCCAAACTGGCGCAATTTAAGAAATAATTGATCTCGCAATTTAAATCACGATCACGTAAGAAGCGATCGACTTCATTAGGAATCATCTCTCTTAGTAAGCGATCATCGTCATTGATGCCTGCTTCTTCACCCAAGAAGATAAGCTTATCAGCACCCAGTGCCACGGCTGCACTGAGCGCCACGTCTTCAGCTAGCAAATTAAAGACTTCACCAGTTGCTGAATAACCCATTGAGCCTAAAATCACAATATGGTCGTGTAGCAGGTTGTTTTTGATGGCCTCAACATCGATAGAGCGCACTTCGCCAGTCATTTGGTAATCGATACCATCACGAATACCGTAAGGACGTGCGGTCACAAAATTGCCTGAAATGGCATCGATGCGTGAACCATACATAGGTGAATTGGCCAGTCCCATCGACAGCTGCGCTTCGAGTTGCAGGCGAATAGCGCCTACCGCTTGTAAAATAGCAGGCATCGCCACGCGCGGTGTAATTCGAATGTCTTGATGCAGTGGGGAGGTAATGTCAGCATCTTTTAAGTTCTTTTCGATTTGCGGTCGCGCTCCATGTACCAATACCAGCTTGATACCTAAGCTATGCAGTAGCGCAAAATCATGAATAAGGGTGCTGAAATTTGGATGATTGACCGCCTCACCACCAAACATAATCACGAACGTTTTGCCGCGATGGGTATTGATGTAGGGGGCAGAGTTACGGAACCAATGGACATATTCAGGGTTGATTTGGGGCATGGCGCTAGTAGTCATAATAAGGGCAATAGTAGTGAGAATAAGAAAAGGGGCGTAGCAAAAAATGCCTATCGCTAAAGAATTACCATAGCAAAAAACGCCGTTATGAGCTATCTTTTATTTCAGTAGTATCAATCAATTTTTATCACTGATGGACGATATACACAACCGCAACACGGGGTTAGTGTACGTACAAACACTTTTTGCTATGCTAAGCGCTATTGCTTTACAGGCGATGAACGAAGATAATCAATAAAAATAAAAACTTTATACGATAAGCTTACCAGCTATGACAATATAGACGCCAGCAGCATAGACGCATGCAGCGCTTGCCATTAGCTGTCACTACAATCAGCAGCGATACTAGGTCTGCCAATACTATAACAGTCGACCATTTATAATGAGTTATGTTTCTTATAGCATGTTTCTTATAAGTGGATATATTTCGTCTAAATTGTGCTGCCTGTAGACGATTCAATATATACCAGAAGTTATTCAAGTTTTACCAGCTGCGTTTTACCGACATATTAACCAGGGATAATGAAAACCATGAAAAAAAGTAACCAATTTGCTAGCCCATTTAGTGCTTGGAGCGGACATCGCTTATTCCACGTTGTGGCTGGTACGCTCATCGGTGCGATGGTAGTGACGCAAGCCTCGGCAATGCTACCGACGCCAGAACAAGCGGTTGATAGTTCGGCAGCTGTACAGACCAATGCTACTAAAAGCAGCAACTCGAGTGCACAGGCCGTCAATAGTAAAATTACCGCGTCATTGATTAGCGTTGATGCAAACGGTCAAGAGGTTTTGGCTCCGGTGAATGCTAGTACGCGCCTACAATCAGGTAATGTCTTGGAGTACCAAGGCTATTTTACCAATACCAATGCAGATCGCGTCCGTAAAATGACTGTGACGATGAGTATCCCTGAGCAGGTAGAGTTATTGCGTACAGTATCACCTGATTTTCCATACGGCAGTGCAGATGGCAATACTTTTGCCCGTATGCCATTACGTGGAAAAGTGGATAACCAACTGCAAGAAATTCCATTAAAGTATTATAAAGCGGTACGCTGGGATTTAGAGGGTGTTGGCCTTAATGACACCGTAGTGGTTAAATACCGTGCACGTGTGAAATAAGTCAGTCATTTAGTATTAAGTATTTTATCAGTGTGATTTATTTAATACCGGCTTAATATTCGTTTAATCACAAAAAGCATCACGGCTCGTTGCTGTGGTGCTTTTTTATGGGTTGTTAACAAGAAATTTTGGTACGCCGTTGCAAGGCGCTTAAAGCGTCGCGTATTTCTGGTTAGATTTTTCTTTGATTAATTGCTTGATGGCAGCCATCTGTGCGGTAGTGGCTTGCGAGCCTGCAGCTATGAGAGCACGGCGCTGGCTGGTATCTAGTGAGCTGATATGACTGACCGCAGGCGTAATCAGCACATCAGCACGATCTCGTTCACGCTGCATCGATGAGGCACGATTGGCGCTTGGCGAGGCTACGACATTACTCTCCAAAAATCCCCAAAAATTGCTTAATCCGTTGAGGTTTAATTTTTTATCAAGTGTAGAGACACCGCTAGGATTGTTAATACCAGTGTCTGTCACATCAACGGCAATAACAATATCAGCGCCCAAATCACGGGCACTATCGACAGGTACTAGGCTGACCACGCCACCGTCGATATATTTTTTACCGACCTTTTCGGGAATGCGCGGCGCAATAAAAATATTCGGTACGCTACAGGATGCTTGAACGGCAAGCCCCGCATCACCAGTGGTAAAAATGGCTTTTTTCAAAGTATGCTTCTCCGCCGCGACTGCTGCAAAGCGGATAGGGAAATCCTCTATTACTCGTCCATCGACTTTATCGTTGATAAAGTTTTTGAGTTTGATACCCTCGATGACACCTTGATTGGATAAGACAAAATCTGTCAATTCGCTATCTGTAGTGGTCAGTGCCAGTTGCTCAAGCTGTACTGGTGTGTAACCGCTCGCATATAGGCCACCAACCAAGCTGCCGACGCTAGTGCCAACGATGAGCGTGGGCTTGATACCATTTGCTTCTAGTGCTTTAATCACCCCAACATGGGCGAAGCCTTTGGCACCGCCGCCGCCCAAGACTAATGCAACATTAAGTGGCGCTATTTTTGGTGCTTCAGGTAACGGCTGCGCTGGCGCTAGAGCGCTACAAGCGCTGATAGATAATCCGAGTACGGCAATTAAGCTGATGCATAGCATTCTCATACTATGTCGCACTCTTAGACTATGAAGAGGTTGTCGGTACTGGGCAGGAGGGAACATAAAAACACCTTATAAAATGACCATAATACGGAAAATAAGACATCAGTTATTGATATGATACAAATGAGCCGTTTGACTTTCAGGCTTTTTGACGCAGTATTACTAAATAGCTGAGCATAAGCAATTGTATTGTCAGCTATAATGAAATGAGTCGGTGTTTTGATGTGTCCTGTTGATGACAGCTTTCTTATAAAAACTGTCATCATCTACGGTATATTGAAAATACTTGAATGAGTATATGAAAACTAAAAATAATATCGTTAGGATCTTTGATGTCAGTATCGGTGAACGCTTCTTTATCCAGCTCAACAGACCATATAAGGTCTGAGCTGCCACTCTCAGCGCTAGATATGCCAGTGACGGCACTGGCGGGTGTGGGATTAAAAGTCGCAGAACAGTTGGCACAATTGAATATTAAACGAATATTTGATTTATTGCTGCATCTGCCACGTGATTATGAAGATCGTAGCCGACTACTGTCTATAGCAGAGGTGGGACACGGACAGTCTGCGTTAATTACTGGGCGTGTGGTACACGTTGACACCAAGCGCAGCGGTATGACGGTCGTGGTAGATGATGATACGGGCACCATATCGCTACGGTTTTTTAAGGTTTATCGTGGTCTTGCACAAACCATGAGCTTAGGGGCGCAGCTGCAATTATTTGGCGAAGTAAAGGTGAGTCGTTATGGTAAGCAAATCCACCATCCTGAATATCAAGTTATCAGTAGTAATGAGACGGTAGTAAATACCGGTTTGCAGCCTATTTATCCAAGTGTTAAAGGTTTGCATCAAAATAAGCTGCGTACCTTAATTAAGCTGGCATTACAGACGGTTCGCAGTGAAGGCTTGCCGATGACGCTGTTTACTCCTACAGACTTTGCAGCCGTGGCTGACTTGCCATTAGCACCTTTTGAACCGACGAAGACAGTAGTAACAGAGGCAGAGTATCCAGAAGATATATTCTCGACACTGGCGCGTAGTGTGCCAGATAATACGACTGGTCATAGCGTTAGTAGTGTCAATAAAGCCAATGTCTATGATGCCAATAATAATACAAACAGTGATATCCATACAGTCGCTAATAGAACAGTTAATAACAACGTCTATAATCTGACGATATTTGAGGCCTTAGTATTACTGCATACACCGCCGACTTATACCGACGCAGGACGACAATATCAGCTACTCACCCAGTTAAGTGCCCGTACTCATGCAGCATGTCAGCGTTTAATTATTGAAGAATTAACCGCCCATCAGCTCAGCTTGTTATATCGTCGTCAGCAACTGCATCAGCATAAAGCACCCAAATGTGCCACTCAAAGTCCATTGGCTGATAAGTTGTTTGCCGCATTGCCATTTGATTTAACGGGTGCACAGCAACGAGTCATGAAAGATATTACGGCTGATATGGCAACGTCCATCCCAATGCTGCGGTTGGTGCAAGGTGATGTTGGCGCGGGCAAGACTCTGATCGCAGCGGGTGCGGCGGGTTATGCGCTTGATAGTGGCTGGCAAGTGGCGGTAATGGCACCCACAGAAATTTTAGCAGAGCAGCATTTGTTTAACTTTAAGCAATGGTTTGAGCCGTTAGGTATCGGTGTCGGCTGGCTTGCTGGGAAACAAACGGCAAAGCAGCGCCGCGAAGCGTTGGAAGCAGTCGCAGAAAACGCGGTGCAAGTGGTCGTCGGGACTCATGCATTATTTCAAGAGCAGGTGCAGTTTGCCAAATTGGGCTTAGTTATTATCGATGAACAGCATCGCTTTGGTGTTGAGCAGCGTATGGCACTAACCAATAAAGGGGTGGCCAATAGCACGCCGCATCAGCTGATTATGACCGCTACCCCGATTCCGCGCACGCTCGCAATGAGCGTTTACGGTGATATGGATACCTCGATTATCGATGAATTGCCACCGGGGCGTACGCCAATTACTACGGTGACCATTGACCGTAATCGACGCGATGAGGTGATCGAACGTATTGCGGTTAATTGTGAAGCGGGTAGACAAGCGTACTGGGTTTGCTCGTTGGTCGAAGCGTCTAGTGTGCTGGATGCGCAAGCTGCTGAAGCCACTTATGAGGACTTAAATGAGCGCTTGAATATTCGCATTGGTCTTGTCCATGGCAAGATGAAATCCGTTGACAAACAAGCCATCATGCAAGAATTTAAAGCTGGCAATTTGGACTTGTTGATTGCCACAACGGTCATTGAAGTCGGGGTCGATGTCCCTAATGCGTCGTTAATGGTTATCGAAAATGCCGAAAGATTAGGTCTATCGCAATTACATCAGCTGCGCGGGCGAGTCGGGCGTGGCTCAACCAAAAGCTATTGCGTACTGTTATACCAAAAGCCATTATCAGAGACAGGTACAGAGCGCTTAAAGGTCCTGCGTGATAGCACTGATGGTTTTGTCATTGCCCAAAAAGATTTGGAATTGCGTGGTCCCGGTGAGTTATTAGGCAAACGTCAAACGGGTAACGTCGGTTATTATTTGGCTGATCTGATACGTGACGAGCAGCTGTTTGCCATTGCTCAGCGTTTAGCCAAACATTTAATTGCAGATCCTACGCGCAAGGCAGATGTCAGCCAACTGATTCACCGCTGGATGCCTGAGGCAAGTCGTTATACCAATGCCTAAGGCGTGTCCTCAATTCAATCGATTATCCTCTAAATGGGCTAAAATGGCTAAATTAATAGCAAAAAAGAGGACAGCCAACGCTATCCTCTTCTGTTTTTTGATGTAGAGTCATCATTTCGAAACAAAGCTATTTGGCTTTTTTCGACTTCTTCAATGACTTCTTAAGATCTTTGAGATCTTTCTTTTTCTGCTTAATTTTTGCTTTGGTATCTTTAATTTCTTGCTTAAGCTTTTTTACGTCTGATTTATTAGCCATGATGAATTCCTTTATTAGTAGAGTTATCTTAATAATGACAAATTACCCCATAAATACAAGTCTAAACTGTAGGGCGTATGTATCATTAGTTTTTACGAGTGATGGTTCCAACTATAATGGTCGCATCTTAATGCATTCAATATGACAGCATATTTGGTCATTTTTTCATTGGATGAATAAGTTTTAAGAAAGGGATTTTGTGCGAAGAAGACTTATGCAATGAGCTAGGAATACGCTGTCTTTTGTCTTTACTTATCGTTCACCTGATAATCTTTGCTACTAATATCTTTATTAAGTTCAATGTCTTACTATGTCTTGATTGTTATGTCTTGATTGTTATGTCTTGATTGTTATGTCTTGATTGTTATGTCTTGATTGTTATGTCTTGATTGTTATGTCTTGATTGTTATGTCTTGATTGTTATGTCTTGATTACTATCAACAATTGACTATGTAGATACTTAACACAATTGACCCAATGACGAGATAGTCTACAATGATAAAAGACTATTTTGATAAGCTCTGCCTGCATCATTTTGTTTCCCTTATACTTTTTACGGCGTTAGTACCGTGCTTATTTATAGAGACCGACTATGAGTGATTTTGAACACCCTAATAATAAGCAAGCACCGACTAGCGAGCAAGAAACCAACATTGAGCCACCTCAACCATCTGAGCTACCACCGTATCGCCAGTCTGATACTTTTTCTAAAAAAACCGCTTCAAAATTACCGTTATGGTTGTTACCCGTATTGGCAGCCGTGCTTATCATTGGTGTGCTACTTGGAAAGTATTGGGGCGGGAGTGATGAAGCCGCGACGGATGAATCGCCAGTTTCTAGTGGTACTTCAAGTGATGGTGCCACTGCAAGCGCTACGAGTACTGAGCAGGCGGTATTATCAGTAGAAACGGTCAGCCCAAGCCAAGATGATATTGGTAACACACTCAGTGCTGATGGCACCATTGATGCCAAAGATACGGCGAATGTCAGTGCTAAAGTCAATGGCGTGGCTATCGAGCGTATATTGGTCGAAGAAGGTGATCGCGTCAAAGCGGGTCAAGTATTGGCGATATTTGACACCGATGCTATGGAGCAGCAAGTCTTGCAAGCAGAGGCAGATGTTGCCGAAGCAGAAGCGACGCTTGCCAATGCCAGCGCTGATGCTGCTCGTGTATTGCCACTGCTTGATATTGATGCCATTAGTAGACAAGAAGCCGATCGCTATCGCACTGCAAAACTTCAAGCACAGGCTGCGCTACAAGCCTCCAAAGCGCGTCTGAGCACTCAGCGCTTGAGTGTAGATAATGCAACAGTGGTCGCACCAGTCAGCGGTGTCATCAGCGAGAAAATGGCGGAGGTCGGTATGGTTGCTGGTGGCGAGCCATTATTTACTATCATTAAAGGTGGTATTTTGGAATGGCGTGCAGATATTGATCCCAAGCTTGTTGGTGAAGTCAGTGTCGGGACTCCAGTACGGGTGAGCTTACCAGATGGTGATACGGTAATGGGGAAAGTGAGCCGCATAGCACCAACGGCGGATAACAATCGGCAGATTACTATCTATGCGAGCTTGGCGGCCAATGCAAAAGTACGCGCGGGTATGTATCAAACGGGTGAGTTCCTATTGGGCAGTACCAGTGCGCAAACGGTGCCCAATAGCGCTATCGTCAGCAACGATGGCTATGATTATGTGATGCTAGTAACCAAGATTAAGAGCCAAGACGGTCAAAACATGGGCCGTATCAAGCAACAACGAGTGACATTGGGCGAGCGACTTGGCGAAAATGTGGCAGTGCTAGAGCCATTGCCTAGTGACAGTCAAATTGTCAAACAAGGCGGCAGCTTTTTAAATGATGGAGATTTGGTGCGTATCGTTGATGGTGTTAGCCAAACGAGTACAGCAGCGCAGGCACAACCATGAGTTTAAATGTTTCTGCTTACTCGATAAAAAATCCTTTAGTTGCCATTTTGCTATTTATACTACTGACGTTAGGCGGTATTTATGGCTTTATGAAAATGAAGGTACAGCAGTTTCCTGATATTGACTTACCTGCAGTCGTGGTCACGGTGACTTTACCGGGTGCCGCGCCATCACAGCTCGAAAACGACATCGCAAAAAAGATAGAAAACAAGCTTACCAGTATTGAGGGCATCAAGCATATTCGCACCACGTTACAAACGGGTGCTGCCACCATGGTCACAGAGTTTGTGTTAGAAAAGGATATTCAAGAAGCGGTCGATGATGTGCGCTCGGCAGTAGGCGAGGTACGCGGCGATTTGCCTGCCGCTGCCAATGACCCTATTATTACTAAAGTTTCAACCGCAGGATTCCCCGTTGTCACTTATTCTGTGGCTTCTGAAAACATGAATGTGGAAGACTTGTCTTGGTTCGTCGATGATACGGTCACCAAGCGTCTTTCTGATATACCGGGTGTCAGTACGGTTAGCCGTATTGGTGGTTTGCAGCGTGAGATTACCGTCGCAGCTGACCCGATTACCTTGAGTGGTCTTAAGCTCTCTATCACACAACTATCCAATCAAATCACGGGTATTCAGCAGGACAGCTCTGGTGGTGAAGCAGAAGTGGGCAAAACCACCCAGACGATTCGTGTCCTTGGTGCGGTGGAGCGGGCAAGTGAGCTCAATGATTTACAAGTGGCAATCCCAGCAGGCGGCACGCAAGCACTTGGACGTATGGCACAAATCACAGATGGCGCGGCTGACCCGAGCTCTATTGCTAAGCTTGACGGGCAAACGGTGGTGGCATTTAACATCACCCGCTCGCGTGGTGCCAGTGAAGTTGAGGTCATGGAGCTGGTTGATGCAGAGCTTGCCAAGCTGTCAGCCGATGTAGGTAATATCACTATTGAAAAGGTCTATGATCGGGCAACGCCCATCGCTGAAGATTATCAAGCTTCTTTACGGATGCTGATCGAAGGTGGTCTGTTAGCAGTCGTCGTCGTATTCTTATTTTTGCGCAACATTCGGGCGACTATAGTTGCTGCTGTCGCCTTGCCATTATCAGTGATTCCTACCTTTTTAGGTATGTACTTATTTGGCTTTAGCCTCAATATTATATCTTTGTTGGCGTTGTCGTTAGTGATTGGTGTGTTGGTTGATGATGCGATCGTCGAGGTCGAAAACATCATACGGCATTTACGCATGGGCAAGACACCGTATGAAGCAGCGATGGAAGCGGCTGACGAGATTGGCTTGGCGGTAGTTGCGACCACCTTTACTTTGATTGCCGTGTTTTTACCCACCGCCTTTATGGGTGGTATCGTTGGACAGTTTTTCCGTCAGTTTGGCTGGACAGCTGCATTATCGATTTTTGCGTCTTTGATGGTCGCGCGCCTTATCACACCGATGATGGCAGCGTATATATTGCGACCAGAGAAAAAACACGTTGAGAAACAAAGCGCGCTGATGGGTTGGTATCTCAAAATAGTGGCATGGACACTGCATCATCGCTGGCTGACGATGGGTGCAACTTTAGTGTTATTCGTGGCGTCACTGATGCTTGTCAAATTGCTACCAACGTCGTTTATTCCTGATAATGACATTGACCAAACTCGTGTGGCGATTGAGTTGACACCTGACGTTGCACTGGAAGACACAGAGCGCGTTGCTGCGTTGGCAAGTGAGCGTATTTTAGCAATGCCTGAAGTCACCAATATTTTTACCTCAGTCGGTGAGGCTCAGGCTAGCATGGACTCAAACTCTAGTGGTGGCAAGGCCGAAAATATAGCAGGTCTAGATATCGTGCTAGCACCGCGTGCAGAGCGTGGTTCTAAGCAAGAGATTGAACGTCAAATAAGTAGTTTGTTGGCAGAAGTGCCAGGTGCGCGCTTTACCGTTGGTTTGTCGAGTGGTGGAGAGAGTGGTTACAACTTCTCTATGACCAGTACCAATCCGCAATTGCTTGAACAAACCGCTCAGCAAATCATGTCAGAGATTCGAGGGCTGCCCAGTGCTGGCTCTGTGACCAGTGACCGCAGTTTGCCGCGTCAAGAGTTAACGGTGACGCCAGACAGACTGGCGATGGCGGATAAAGGGGTGACCACGCAAGACATCGCTACGACGTTACGAGTGGCGACGGTGGGTGACTATGAGCAGCGTTTATCCAAGCTCAATTTGGATACGCGGCAGATTCCTATCGTCATTCGTCTACCAGATGTTGCCAAACAAAATGTCAGTCAATTAGAAGGTCTATATGTACCGAGCTCGTTACCAGCAGAACAGGGCGTACGTGTGGGTGAAGTCGCGTCATTAGACTTTGGCACTGGGCCTGCGCAGATTAGCAGGCTCGATCGAGAACGCTCCATCAGTATCACGGTGCAACCTGCGAGTGGCGAGCTTGGAGACTTGGTACAAGCGGTTAAATCAGTACCCGCCATGCAACAACTACCGCCTTCCATTACCATTATTGACCAAGGTCAAGCAGAAAACATGGCTGAGCTATTCAGCGGTTTTGTGATTGCGATGTCGGTCGGTGTGGTTTGTATTTTAGGCGTACTTATTCTATTGTTTGGGCGTATATTGCAGCCTTTCACCATTTTGATGGCATTGCCTTTATCGATAGGCGGCGCTTTTGTGGGCTTGGTTATTACCAATAGCAGTCTTTCTATGCCATCGATGATCGGCTTTATTATGCTAATGGGTATTGCCACCAAAAACTCTATCTTATTAGTCGATTATGCACTGATTGCACAGCGACGAGGTTTGGCGCGTTTTGAGGCTATTATCGATGCTTGCCGCAAGCGGGCGCGTCCTATTATTATGACAACCATTGCGATGGGGGCGGGGATGTTGCCCTTAGTCTTCGGTTGGGGTGATGCTGATCCAACCTTCCGTCGTCCGATGGCCGCTGCGGTATTGGGTGGTCTGGTGACTTCGACGTTATTAAGCCTTGTGGTGATTCCCGTGGTTTATACTTTGATGGATGATTTGTCAGGATGGTTTGCTAAATGGCTTGTACCTAGTGGCAAAGAGCAGACAACAACAGATAGTAAAGTATGATTTAACGGATTTATTTGATCATACTTATCACATAGCGTTAGCAGTGATAATGCTATGTCTAAAATAGACAAGCCCATACCTATTGATTAAGTATGGGCTTGTTGTCATTATATAAGAGCACAATTATAAAAGCACAGTCACAAAGGATGTGACGGCTCTATCATTTATACAGCAAAGGAGTGTTACTATGAATCAAATGTCCCTCTCGACAGTCATACTGTCCTCGCGGAAGCCGCTACTAGCCTTATGCCTAAGCATGTTAGGTATCGCCAGCAGTCAGGCGATGACTTACGATATTGATCCCACCCATACCAATGTACGCTTTGCTATTGACCATTTTAATACCTCTACCAACACAGGTGGCTTTTATAATATCACTGGACAGCTAGATTATGACCCAGCGGCTCAGACTGGTAATATCTCGCTAGTAATTCCTCTGAATAGCCTAAATACAGGCAATACAGCATTTGATATTACGTTAAAAAGCGCAGATTTTTTCGATATTGAGCATTTTCCACTGGCGCAATTTGAGTCTACCAAATGGTATTTTACGACTGATGGTAGTGGCTCGAATGTCAGCAAAGTCGATGGTATGTTGACACTACACGGTAAGACCAACCCTATTACGCTAACGGCCAGCAAGTTCAATTGCTACCTAAACCCAATATTGAAAAAGCCAGTTTGCGGTGGGGATTTCACAACGACCATTGATCGAACGAAATGGGGCATCAGTAAATATACGTTATTGGGTATTACGGAAAAAGTTCAGCTAAACATTCAGATAGAAGCTGCAAAGCGCTAACACAATCAATAGAAAGTAATTTTCTATTTATATTATCAAAAAAAAGTCTGAGACTTAGAAAATAAGTTTCGGCTTTTTTAATGAGAGAATCCTTATATTCGTTAGTTAGTTTATCGAAATTTTCTTTATGCTTTCTTTAGCGTAGCTCATTTTTCTACAGGCTTATTTTTTGCTCAATGATCCTATCGAGTAAGTCATAAAGTCTCCGCTATCCAATCTCATGTCATACCATAAATCTATTAACATGAATTATATTCATCTTATATTTAAATAGTATCGTTTTTATTCATGTAATAGTTTAGGTATGATTCACCTCATACACAAATTTGGTTTTATCTCAAATAATGAGAGTAGATTAGGGTAGCGGATTATCATGAGTAAAGAATTTAGTTGTGCAATTAAACGCATTCGTTTTGATGAAAACTATCATCCTGCAAATAGCACGCGTCTGACGACGAACTTTGCGAATTTGGCGCGTGGCGAGCATCGTCAAGAGAACTTAAGCAAAACGTTAAGAATGATCAATAATCGTTTTAATGCCTTGGCACATTGGGATAATCCCACCGCAGATCGTTATTCTGTTGAGGTTGATATTATTTCTGTCGACATGGATGTTGCAGGAAATGGCGATACTTTCCCTATCATCGAGATGCTGCAAACAACGATTGTGGATCATAAAGAAAACACCCGTATTGACGGTATGATTGGCAACAGTTTCTCATCTTATGTGCGCGATTATGACTTTAGCGTCGTCTTATTAGACCATTTCGATAAACATCCATCATCTGCGCCGCCAGTAGATTTCGGTGACTTACATGGCAAACTGTTTCAGTATTTATTGAATTCAGAAGTTTACCAAGCTAATTTCACTAAAAATCCTGTGATTTGTTTGAGTGTTTCCACCAGTAAAACCTATCAGCGTACGACCAATCAGCACCCTGTATTGGGCGTTGAATACAAACAAGATGGCTGCTCTTTGAACAAAGGGTCACTAACCGATGAGTACTTTTCCAAAATGGGCTTAACCGTTCGCTACTTTATGCCTACGGGTAGCGCCGCGCCATTAGCATTTTATTTTGCGGGTGACTTGCTGAGCGATTACACCGATCTTGAGCTGATCAGTGCGATTAGTACCATGGAGACGTTTCAAAAAATCTACCGACCTGAGATTTATAATGCCAATTCGGCAGCCGGTCAAGTGTATCAACCGAGCTTGAAGTACCAAGATTATTCGCTGACTCAAATCGTATATGATCGCGAAGAGCGCAGCCAAATGGCAGTGACGCAAGGTAAATTTACGGAAGAGCAGTTTATCAAGCCTTATAAAGCTATTCTTGAAGAGTGGGCAGCAAGCTACGATGTTGCCAGCTACACTGTGCAAAAAGAAGCTGTGAAAAAAGCCGCAGCATAGCCAATATAAATGTAGCCGAAAAGTAAAATACAAATTAATAAGAAGATGAATCGTATGACAATATTATTACCGACACAAAAGTTATTACCGACGTCAACGGCTGGCAGCTTACCGAAACCTTCTTGGCTTGCAGAACCTGAAAAAATCTGGTCACCTTGGGCATTGGAAGGTGAGCAACTGCTTGAAGCCAAACAAGATGCGCTACGTTTGACATTGCAAGAACAAGTGCATGCAGGCATTGATATTGTCAGTGATGGCGAGCAAACTCGTCAGCATTTTGTGACCACCTTTATTGAACATTTGGATGGCGTCGATTTTGAGAAGCGCGAGACCGTGCGCATTCGTAATCGTTATGATGCCAGTGTGCCGTCAGTCGTGGGCGCGGTAAGCCGTCAAAAGCCTGTATTTGTTGATGATGCTAAGTTTTTACGTGCACAAACCGATCAGCCGATCAAATGGGCATTGCCTGGTCCGATGACCATGATTGATACCTTGTATGATGGTCATTATAAAAGCCGTGAAAAATTGGCGTGGGAATTTGCTAAAATCTTAAATCAAGAAGCCAGAGAATTAGAAGCGGCTGGGGTGGATATTATCCAATTCGATGAGCCTGCATTTAATGTGTTCTTTGATGACGTCAACGACTGGGGTATTGCCACGTTAGAGCGTGCCATTGAAGGTCTAAAGTGTGAAACGGCGGTGCATATATGCTACGGCTACGGCATCAAAGCCAATACCGATTGGAAAAAGACGCTGGGTTCAGAGTGGCGTCAATACGAGCAAGCATTCCCTAAATTGCAACAGTCGAATATTGATATTGTCTCTTTAGAATGTCAAAACTCACATGTACCGATGGATTTGATTGAATTGATCCGCGGTAAAAAAGTGATGATTGGTGCCATTGATGTGGCAACCAATACCATTGAGACCCCTGAAGAAGTGGCCAATACGCTACGTAAAGCCTTGCAATTCGTCGATGCGGATAAGCTGTATCCTTCAACCAACTGCGGCATGGCACCGTTGTCTCGACAAGTGGCACGAGGTAAGCTGCAAGCGTTAAGTGCTGGCGCGGCAATCGTGCGTCAAGAACTGACCGCTTAGGGTTCATTGAATAAACTGATGCAAAATTTAGCTTTTATAGGTTGGGTTTTTAACCCGTCTATACTAGCTTGTTTAAACTCATGAGTGACCTCAGTTATCAATGAACTTAAAGATTTAAAATTTAGGAGTTAAGTCATGATTGAAGCCACCGATTTTAGAGATGGTATGTCTTTGTTAACAACAGCGGTCAATGTCATTACCACAGAAGGCAGCGCTGGTACTCATGGGTTTACCGCATCTGCGGTGTGTAGCGTTACCGATACACCGCCAACCTTGCTGGTTTGCATGAATCAGACGTCGCGCTCACATGCCCATTTTATTGAAAATAAAACGTTAAGTGTCAATGTTTTAGGCGCACAGCACGAATCAATATCTAACGCTTTTGCCTCCAAATTGAGTTCACAAGAGCGATTTGAATATGGCTCTTGGTCACCGCTCAAAACAGGCGCTCCCGTTTTAGAAGATGCGTTGGTCAGTTTTGATTGTGAGATTGAGGACATTCAGCAAGTGGGCACGCACAGTGTTTTCATGTGCCGGGTGGTCGCCATTAGACAAAGTGAGCAAGAGGAGAGTTTGGTGTATTTTAATCGTGCCTATTCTCGGGTTGGTCAAGTGGATCAAGTAGAAATCGCTTAAGTTGGCTTTTTAACTGATTGATTGTCACTGAACTAAAATAACCATCGTACTAACTCTATATAAGAAGTAAATATCCCGTGGAATTAATCATTTTTTTAATCATAGGCGCGCTAGCAGGATTTGCTGCGGGGCTATTTGGTGTGGGCGGTGGCACAATTATCGTGCCATTATTATTCATCGTCTTTACGCGAATGGGTTACAGCCCTGACAATATCATGCATTTGGCATTGGGGACGTCATTGGCGACCATCATTGTCACCTCGATCAGCTCGCTCATGGCACACAATAAAAAAGGCGCAGTCATGTGGCCTGTCTTCAAAAATCTGGCACCAGGCTTAGCGATTGGTTGCTTTTTAGGGGCAGGGATTGCAGGGCAGATATCTGGGCTGTATCTTCAACTCATTGTTGGGGTGTTTTTGCTGTGGGTCGCCTACAAGATGTTTTTCGGTGGCAAAAAACAGGTTGCTAATCATGCTACCAATTCTAGTAGTACCGACGATGCTAATACACAATTGCCTTCAAAACCTAGGCAATTAGCAGCAGGTGGGGTTATCGGTATCGCTTCTGCCATTTTCGGTATTGGCGGCGGTAGCTTAACCGTGCCTTATCTCACGCGGTATAGTGTTGTGATGCAAAAAGCCGTTGGCACCTCAGCAGCTTGTGGTCTGCCGATTGCCATTGCTGGTGCATTAGGTTTTATGTTCTTTGGGATGCAGCAACGAATTGATGTGCCTAATACCATTGGCTTTGTGCACATTTATGCCTTTTTAGGGATCAGTATCATGAGCTTTTTCACCGCCAAGCTAGGCGCGAAAGTTGCTCATATACTATCACCGCAATTATTGAAAAAATGCTTTGCGTTGTTATTAACGGTTGTAGGGTGTTACTTTCTGTATAAGGGATTGGTTTAAGTCTTTATATTGGCGCGTTTACACTGCAACGTTTAGATCGTTCAAAAGTTTATTTTGAGTGGTTCTCTTATATCAGTCTGCTTTAAGTGGTCTATTAATGGATTTAAAGGGTGAAGTAGCTGGTTCCCTCGGGGTATACTCTTTTGTTTTTCGGAATGACTGTCCTTTCTAAAATAAGCATAGTTTAAAATATCAATTAAATGCTAGAATGCCAACAAAAGCTTACTCTGGTAGTCGTATTTTAATGAATAACATTGCCCTATATATCCTTATAGCCTCTGCCACTATTGCTAGCCCAGGCCCCGGTGTAATTCTAAGTATTACAAACTCCCTGACGCATGGTCGAAAAAAATAGCTTATGGCATCTTAGGTATCTCTCTAGGAATGCTAGGCGCGGCTATTGTCTCAGCTACTAGTATTGGACTAGTGATTGCAACATCAAAGAAAATGTTCTTGGCCATTCAATTAGTGGGCGCAATATATATTCTACTTGGGTTTTAAAATGGCCTTTGGAAAAAGAAAATCATTTGTCCTAGATTCTGGTAACACGTTAGATGTGAGTAGTACAAGTGCTGGTAGGTTATTCAAAGAAGGTTTGCTAACCTCTCTTTCTAACCCAAAACCTATCTTATTTTCTATGGCTGTATTTCCGCAATTTATCGACACTGAGCAGACCTATCTTTCTCAATTTCTGATTTTAGCTTCAACTTTTTGCCTATTGGTTTTACTGATCCATTTTTGCTACGCAGAAGCATTTGCTTTAGCTAGTCGATATCTATGGAAAGCTCAAGATAACCTATAGTTAATTACAAAAATAGGCGGTGCAGCATTAATGCTCATTGCCGTTCTATTGTTTGTAAGTGTGGTGCTCGCTCTCTAAAAGCATCCTATGGTTAATACGAGATTGTCATAAAATTTTTTTAAATATAATAACCAGCCATAATTTCTTAGGCCAACGATATGACTCCTATATACACTGCATTGGCTGTACTGGTTACTTTTATTTGGGGTGTGAACTTTACTTTTATTGCATGGGGGCTTGAAAGCTTTCCACCGCTAATGCTCACCGCCCTGCGTTTTTTCTTTACCGCTGTGCCACTGGTTTTCTTTCTGAAGCCGCCCAAATTTAACCGTACATTACTTATCTATGCTATCGGTACGTTTGTCATGCAGTATGCTTTTGTCTTTACTGCCATGCACTTAGGGGCATCAGCAGGATTGACGGCACTATTGCTACAAATTCAAATTTTTATTACCGTATTGTTGGCGTATTTTATACTGGGTGAGGCAGTGAGTCGCATGCAAATCATCGGTATGCTGGTCGGTGTGCTAGGGCTTAGCGTCATCGCGTTGAACCTTGGTGGTGACATGCCTCTGGCTGGGTTTGTCTGTATCTTGATTGCGGCCATAGGCTGGAGCTTTGGTAACATTGCTTCAAAACAGGTTTCAACACAAGCGACGCAGCAAGGATCAGACGGGGCTATTATTTCGTCTAATACTGGAAGGAATAAGGCATCCGCGTTGTCTGCTCTCGCTCTCGTGGTTTGGGGTGGTCTGATCGCTTGCGTGATTTTAACGCTATCTTCTCTCATATTTGAGACCGAGGCATGGCAGCTAGCGACGTTTACAGAGGCATCGCTTAAGTCTTGGTTATCACTTGGGTTTATCGTGTATGTCTCAACGCTGATAGGCTTTGGACTGTGGGCGCATCTGCTTAGTCAAAATACGGCTTCTAAGGTTATGCCGTTTGCTCTATTGGTGCCAGTATTCGGTATGACAACCTCAGTGCTGCTTACAGGAGAGGTCGTGACATGGTGGAAGATGCTGGCAATGATATTGATATTGTCGGGGTTGGTGCTAGCGAATATAAAAATGAAACTGGGAAGAAAGCGCCAGCCAATATGATGTTAGCTTTTCTTATTTCTATAACAGCGCTTACGGTAAATAAAAATAAAAATAAAAATAAAAATCCAAACGCTCATAGCCGAAGGTTCAAGTCCTTACTAGGGTATCGAACCTTCATATCTAGCATCAGTATGTCGACTTCTTTCATATGACTATCTAAGATAAAACCTACACTGTTTAATCTTTAGCGCTGTCTACCCAAGAAAACTCTTCTAAGATACGCATCCATTGGTCGTCTAATTTAGCTTTTAGCAATAATGGCTCACCAGTGACGGGGTGGCTGAGCGCTAAAGTCTGAGCATGCAGCAGCATGCGCGTACAATCATAGTGAGTACGAAAAAATCGTGTGTGACGTATATCGCCGTGGCTGGTATCACCCACGATATGATGGAACACATGTCGCATGTGCCGACGCAGCTGATGCTTGCGCCCAGTCTCGGGTGTCAAGCGCACAAGACTATAGCGGCTCGTGTCATGCTTTTTTGATACGGCAAATGGTAGCTCGATTTGTGCCAAACTTTGCCAATGGGTCACCGCCTCTTGAGCGGGTTTGTCCAAATTTGCAAACTTATCGGCGATGGCATCGGGTTGAAAGCTCAACGCATAATCTACGGTGCCTTGGTCTGGCATAAAGCCGCGTACCACGGCTAGATATTGCTTCGTCACGGTATGTGCCGTAAAGGCCTCGCCAAGGCTACGCGCCACAGCTGAGCTCTTGGCAAACAATAATACGCCTGACGTAGGCTTGTCTAACCTATGCACCGGAAATACATGACAACCTACCGCATCACGGGTGAGTTGCATGGCAAAGCGTGTCTCGCCTTTATCCAGCCAACTGCGATGCACCAATAGACCAGCCTCTTTATTAATTGCCACCAGAAATTCATCTTCATAGATTATTTCTATTTGACTAGCGATTTGATTGGCGGTGCCGCTTTCGATATCCATGTTCTCATTGTCCATACTGTAGATACAGTAATTATATAAGTGATTGAATTATATAAATTACTGATATTTTTCTATTTCGTTATTCACAAAAAAATCCTTCGCTATCTTATTCTTACCAGATAGCGAAGGACTCGGTGCAAAAAGTAAATAATTGATAATAAAATCAAATCAAATACTTATGTTACTCAACAGTCACTGATTTAGCAAGGTTACGCGGCTGATCGACGTCTGTACCGCGCATTACGGCGACATGGTATGACAACAGCTGTACGGGTACGCTGTAGACGATAGGGGCAAGCGTTTCACAAACATCGGGCACATAGACCACATGCAATCTGTCTTCTGCGACCATTTGACTAGATTCACTGGCAAAAACAAACAGCTCACCATGACGCGCGTGTACTTCTTGCATATTGGCTTTTAGCTTATCAAACATGCTGTCTTTAGGCGCTAGTACGACGATGGGCATGTCTTTATCGACCAATGCCAATGGACCGTGTTTCAGCTCGCCTGCGGCATAGCCTTCAGCATGAATATAAGAGATTTCTTTCAGCTTTAACGCGCCTTCTAGTGCTATTGGAAACTGCAAACCACGACCTAAGAACAAGCAGCTCTTTTTATACTCAAAATGCTCACTCATGGCTTTGATAGGCGCATCGAGGTTTAAGCTGGCATGTAGTTGACCACGTAGCTCTTGCAATTTACCAAGCAAGGTACTCAGGTTTTCGCCAGTCATGCGCTCCTGAACGACACCCACTTTTAAGACCAATAGCATTAAAGCGGCGAGCTGAGTGGTGAATGCTTTGGTAGAAGCAACACCAATCTCGGGACCAGCAAGCGTTGGTAAAAAGATATCCGTCTCACGTACCAAAGACGATGTCGGTACGTTGCATAATGCTAAGCTAACTAGACCTGCTGGTGTGTGCTTTTGAATATCACGTAGCGCCGATAACGTGTCTGCCGTTTCGCCAGATTGAGAAATACAAATGACAAGTGTGTTGTCGATGACGACAGGATTGCGATAGCGAAATTCACTAGCGACTTCAACGGAACAAGGCACACGAATCAAGCTCTCAAACCAATATTTTGCGACCAAGCCTGAGTGGTAACTGGTACCACAAGCGATGACTTGGACATGCTTAATGCCTTTTAATTGCGCTTCATGACGCTGTAAAAAATCATCACGCAGTTTAGATGGCTCATCGCTATCTACAGCCATCTCAACAGTACGGGCGACCGCGTCTGGCTGCTCATAGATTTCTTTGAGCATATAATGCTTAAATTCACCTTTATCCGCATTATGTTGGGCGGCATCAATTTCATGTATCTGACGTTTTACTTCGACACCATCGGCATAAACCTGAATGCTACTGCGCGTCAATTTGGCGATATCACCTTCTTCTAGGTACATAAAGCGATTGGTGACCGGTAGTAGGGCTAATTGATCAGAAGCAATAAAATTCTCACCGATACCCACACCAATCACTAGTGGAGAGCCTAAACGAACAGTAATCAGCTCTTCTGGGCAGTCGATATGTAGAATACCAAGGGCAAATGCGCCATGTAATAACGGAATAACCGCACGAACCGCCTCTAGTAAATCAGGTGTGGTTTTGTAGATATCATTGATTAGATGAGCGACGACTTCGGTATCAGTCTGCGACGTAAATACGTAACCTTTAGCAATCAATTCTTCTTTTAATTCGGCATAGTTTTCAACGATACCGTTATGTACCACAGCAATCTTGCCTGATACGTGCGGATGGGCATTACGCTGTGCCGGCTCGCCATGGGTTGCCCAACGTGTATGTGCAATACCAATGTGACCATCGAAAAATTCAGGATTAACTGCCACAGCATCGACCAATGCTTGCACTTTACCCACTTGGCGCTCGCGATGGAGTTCGCCATCACGAATGACGGTCAGACCGGCAGAATCATAACCACGGTATTCTAGACGCTTAAGACCCTCAAGTAAGATATTAGCGATATTACGCTCAGCGACTGCTCCAACGATTCCACACATAACTATTCCTTAAATTCGATGTTTCATGTTTTGATTTTTAAAGGCTTCAATGTTTCAATGCTTAAACGCTCAAATACTTTGAGAGGCGATAATGTTCAGTCAATAAATAATAGAAGTTCATACTGGCAGAGCTTTTATACTAACAATTTTGACGTTATAAATATAAGGAAGCAGCATCACAAAAATTGTCATGCTGCTTAGTATTACTTCAATAGATACTGTTCAAAATGCTTGTGATTGACCATTGCTATTTTGACTTTTTGGTCGGACGCTGAAAGTCGTTTTTCTGAGTTTGTCGTGCCCGTCCAAAGGCTAATGCTTTACTGTCGACGTCTTTAGTAATCACTGAACCTGCGGCAACCGTAGCGGTATCACCAATAGTCACAGGTGCCACTAAACTTGAGTTCGAGCCAATGAAGGCATTGTCTTCAATAATGGTTTGTGATTTATTGACACCATCATAATTACAAGTAATGACGCCAGCGCCGACATTGACCTCTGTACCAATGGTCGTATCACCGATATAACTCAAGTGATTAACCTTGCTGCCATGACCGACCGTTGATTTTTTAATTTCGACGAAATTACCAACTTTACTGTTATCAGACAGTACGGTTTCAGGACGCAAATGGGCGAAAGGACCGACATCAACACCTGCCCCAATCTCAGCGCGATCAATCACGCAATAAGGTTTTATGTGGCAGGCATTATCAATGTGGGCGTTTTTGATGACACAGCCCGCTTCGATATAAACATTGTCACCTAAGACACAATCACCCTCGAATACCACACCCACATCGACAAACACATCTTGACCCGCAGTCAAGGTACCGCGAATATCAACGCGCGTCGGATCAGCAAACTGCACGCCCGCTTCTTGTAAGTCGGCAACCAGTTTGCCTTGCCAAGTGCGCTCTAAGCTTGCAAGTTGTTGGCGGTTATTGACGCCTTCAATCTCAAAGGTATGCTCAGGCTCAATCGCGACAATATTAATGCCTTCAGCGACCGCCATTTTAACGATATCCGTTAGGTAGTATTCTTGCTGCGCATTGTCATTAGACAGCTTTGGCAGGTATTTATGCAATAACGCATTATCGACGCAGTAAATACCGCTATTAATCTCTTGGATTTTCTGCTCATCGGCGCTGGCATCTTTTTGCTCGACGATGGCTTCGATGTTGCCGTCTTTGTCACGTTTGATACGACCGAGACCAAAAGGGTTGTCTACGGTCAAGGTCAACATCGACATGCCCTCGGTGTTAGCCGCTTGTAGCGTTGCTAATGTCTGGCAGCTGACTAATGGCACATCACCATAGAGAATCAGGCTTTGCCCTTCTTTGGGTAATTCCGACAGGGTCACTTTCACTGCATGTCCAGTACCTAATTGCTCAGTCTGAGCAACCCAAGTAATAGGCAGATGCGCATATTGAGCATTGATATCTGCTTGGACTTGCTCGCCACCAAAACCATGAACAATAATAGTGTCGTCAACCGTTAATTGATGACACGTATCAAGGACATGACCCAATAACGACTTACCAGCCAATGTCTGTAGCACTTTTGGCTTAGCCGACTGCATACGCGTGCCTTTGCCGGCAGCGAGGATGATTACCGAGAGGGGATTTGTCATAATAGCCTACAAATGTAACAAAATATAATTTAGAATTATAGCGCAAACCGTCATTTAACTAAAACGCTATGTCGTGATATCTTTGTAACTTACGTTGCTTGTCATGGGCTTACCATTTACTGGTGGCTTGCTGATAAATTGGCTATCGTCACAAACGCATTACTAAAAAAGCGGGAGAGTTAAAAAAATGATGGACTATAAACGACAATCGGTTATGAAAGACCGTCGCTTATATAAAAGCGAGGCTAATTTAACAATTAAAGGATGGTGGTATAAATAATGATCCAAACGGCTGCTGCCATGATACCTGCGATGATGTCATCAAGCATGATACCTAGGCCGCCTGCGACTTTTTTATCTGCCCAGCCAATCGGTGGTGGCTTAATAATGTCAAAAAATCGGAATAATATAAAGGCGATAATGATGGCAATAATAGAAGAGATTTGGGCGATATTTTGCCAAAAATTGCCGTCAGCGATACCCATATAAGATAGCGGCAGTAGGGTAAGCCATATGCCTGCCCATTCATCCCAAACAATATGCGGGTTATCATGCCCGCCCATCAGATTCGAGGTGCGACCACATATCTCGTTACCAACCAGACAGGACAGAATGGTAATAATCAAGAATGGTACGAAGCCTAAGCTCAGTAGCGGTATGGCGACGATTAAGCCGCCAACAGTTCCCCAAGTACCAGGCGCACGGCGCGGTAGGCCACTACCTAAACCTAACCCAAGCCAATAAACTACGCGGTCAAGCATATTGGCATTGGCGGGTAGCGGCGGGCAATCATTGGCTTTACGGATATCAGGCTTAGATAGGTTGTGATCAATCATGGGTTAACCTGCAAAATGTTGGTAACCCGTCAGATTGGGCCAAGTAGTAAAGGGGGCGGGATGGGTAGGTGTGATTGGCTGTCCTTGATAAAAAAGCTCTGGTGGTAAATTTTTGATAGAATCTGGCTCATTTACGGCTATGACTTCGCCGATACAGGTAACAGGCGTGTTGCTACTGTCATTAACAGGTGGTTCAATATGAGCAGGCAAAGTAAAAGCCAATTCATAATCATCACCGCCAGTCAGCTGGCACAACAAGCGCTCGGTCAACTCAGCGTTTGCCAATGCGTTGCTAGTAGGTAGCTGATCAAGATGAATGCGCATACTAACGCTGCTTTGTTGGCAGATATGTCCAATATCTTGAGACAGACCATCTGAGATATCTATCATCGCAGTCGCACCAATTTTTGCCAATGCTGCACCCAGTGCAATACGTGGCGTTGGCATATGTAGACGATGCGCAAGCTCAATACCGATAGCAGTATCAGGATGCTGTAGCGCATAAGCGGCATCGCCAAGCGTGCCTGAGACATAGAGTTTGTCGCCAACTTGCGCGCCTGAACGGTAGACGGCTGGCGTCTCTTTGGTAAGTAACCCTTGCGCGCTGATACTAAGCACTAAATTGTCGCTGCGCGTGGTATCACCCCCAATCAGCGTCACCCCAAATAGCTGGCAAGCATGAAATAAGCCTTTAGCAAATTCACTTAACCAGTGCTCATTTGCCAAGCGCTGAGGTAAGGCTAACGCCAGTAGAATACTATGCGGAGTTGCACCCATAGCGGCAATATCTGAGACGTTCACTGCCACGGCTTTATAACCGATGGTAAATGCCAGCTTATTCACTTGTTGCCAATCGGCGCTGAAGTGTCGACCTTGAACCAGTGTATCAATACAGCTGACCAAGCGCGCGCCTGCAGGCAAGCTCATCACCGCGGCATCATCACCAATGCCTTTTTCAACACTGTCTTTGTCGACACTGCTAGACAATGACTGCGCAGCTTGCATTTGGGAGAATATACGCTCAATCAGCTCAAACTCATTCATGATTAGTCTTTGCTGTCTGCATCAGTGCGGTCTGTTTCAATCGCTTTTTTGCTCGCTTTAAAGTCACTAATATTGGCAGTAGCCTTACTAGCGCTATTGCGTTTGACGGTAGCATTATTGGCGCTAATACGAGGCTTGTTTGAAGTAGTTGATTTTTCTTCAATGGCAGCTGTATCAGCACTATCTTCTATATCAGCGTTATCGTCAGCATTGCTATCCGCTTTTATTACAGGTTTAGCAGCCGTTTTTTGTGAGGTGCGTAAATTGGCTTTGCTATCTGCTTCTACTTCAATAGCACGTAGCTCTACCGCCATTTTATCAAGGACGGCATTAATCAATTTATGCGCGTCAGTAGCGCCAAAGTGATTATTCAGCTTCATCGCTTCATCAAGTACCACTTTATAAGGAATCTCTAAGCGGTTTTGTAGCTCGTAAGCACCAATTAAAAGAATAGCGTGTTCGACGGTATCCAATTTATCGATTTCACGGTCAAGATGCTGAGAGATAAGGACATCTAGCGCCTCGATCTGCTCTGGGATGTCACGCATCATTTCATGATAATAGCCAATATGCACGGTATGCATGGCATTGGTCGCGCGTGTACGAGCGGCGATATCGTGTGGGGCATTGTCTTTCCAGCCAAGCTTACCATCGATATCGAAGCGGCGGTCAGTGACGAGCCATTCGTATAGACCTTGCATCGCAAAGCGTCGTGATTTACGGATAGCAGTGTGACTGGTCTTGTAAGAAGACTCACTCATATCGAAGATTTGATCACCCGCACTGCTGCTCGCGATGCGCGTGGCTTCAGCTTGTTTATCATTGGTTTGGGCGGTTTTCGCAGCGCTGATAGCGCGCTTGAGTTGGTCAGTCATAGGGGGTCTATACCTAGTTGCTAAGATAAAAAGTTTTTAAGATAAAAGTTTTAAAATAAAATGTTAAATAGTAGTTAGCTGGCAGGCTTTGCCAGTCAAGTTTTGTAGCGTACTTGGTAACAGTTTTTGTAACACTGACGCTGTGGTCTCGATAAAAACGAAAGCTCATAAGAACCACAGCGCTCATTAAATAACAAACAGCCTATCAAATGATGGCTTGATTAAGCGTCTTCACTGTCATCTTCAATATCTAACTGTGATAGTACCGCAAGCATTTCTAGTACAACCATTGCCGCTTCTGAGCCTTTGTTACCCGCTTTCGTGCCAGCACGCTCAATCGCTTGCTCAATGCTGTCAGTCGTCAGTACGCCATTGGCAACTGGGATATTGTAGTCCATAGCTACCGCGCTTAAGCCTTTTGCAGATTCGCTTGCAACGAAATCAAAATGCGGGGTGCTACCACGGATAATCGCGCCTAAAGCAACGATGGCATCAAAGCGATCAGATTCAGCGGCACGTTGAGCAACCAATGGTAATTCAAAAGCACCAGGCACGCGGATAACGGTAATGTTGCTACCCAATACACCGTGACGTAGTAGCGCATCAATTGCACCATCTACTAATGATTCAACCACAAAACCATTAAAACGACCGACGACGATACCAATACGAACGTCTTTGTTTTGATGTAAATTACCATCGATGTGAGTCACGTCATTACGCTGCTGTTGTAGATTTGACATAAAAAATCCTTTGCCGAATGGGCTTTTAATTAAAATGTAGGCATAAATAATGCGCTAAATATATCGCTAGGTTCAAATGGTTTATTATCCGTTAGATAATCAGTTAAATGAACGAAAATAAGTGGTTAGCGCTATGATAACATTTTTTTCTGTTTTATTTGTACTTTACGAGCGTACTATAGACGCATTTGTATGCCTTGCGCTGCCATATACGCTTTGGCTTCTTGAACCGTATACTCACCAAAATGGAAGATGCTGGCAGCAAGTACAGCATCGACGCCGCCTTCTAATACGCCTTCAGCTAAATGTTGCAAATTGCCGACGCCGCCTGAGGCGATAACTGGCACATTGACGCGGCTAGTAATTTGCTTCATTAGTGCCAAATCATAGCCTTTTTTGGTGCCATCACCATCCATCGAGGTCACCAATAATTCGCCAGCGCCAAGCTCAGCCATTTTGCTCGCCCAAGCGACGGCATCGATACCCGTTGGTTTGCGACCACCGTGGGTAAAGATCTCCCAACGCGGTACGATAACGCCATCGACCGTAATATCTGCAACGCGTTTGGCATCGATAGCCACGACGATACATTGATTACCAAATTTCTGCGCCGCTTCGCCAACGAACTCAGGGGTAAATACCGCCGCAGAATTGATAGCTACTTTATCCGCGCCCGCATTGAGCAAATTGCGGATATCAGCGATTTTACGCACGCCGCCACCGACAGTTAATGGCACAAATACCGTTTCTGCCATACGCTCAACGGTATGATAGGTGGTATCGCGCTCATCATTGGTCGCAGTAATGTCCAAAAAAGTAATCTCATCAGCGCCTTGTTCGTTGTAGCGTTTCGCTACTTCAACAGGGTCTCCTGCGTCTTTGATATCGACAAACTGCACACCTTTGACCACACGACCATTATCAACGTCCAAACAAGGAATGATACGCTTTGCTAACATAGGGACTTTCGCCTTATAATCAATTCATTCTATAAGCGCTAGTCTAGCAAAATCACCGCCATCTCAGGCAGGTTTTCGCAAGATTATTATGCTTTTAGCCAAAGTTTGCTCATGCACGGTACAATCACTGTCATTACCGTATCTATTTACCTTCTTTTAATTGCCATAAGTGAGATGTCATGTCCGTCTATACCCAGTTAACCGATGACCAGTTTGCCGCTTTTTGCCAGCGTTTTGGCGTGTCATTCGCGCGTGCCATTCCGATCACCCAAGGTATCAAAAACTCTAACTGGTTTATTCAGACGACTGACGATGTAGATGGCGCACACTCTTATGTATTTACCTTATTTGAAGAGCGTCCACCAGAAGACATCGAAAAGATGGCGATTATCTTAAATCAACTAGACGGTAAATTACCGGTCGCTGCGCCGTTAGCATTGCTTGATTTAGGCGCTGATAGCGCAGAAAAATTCTATGTCATACGCTATGACAATAAAGCAATTACCTTAGTGCCATGCCTAGCAGGCTCGCATCCACAGCAGACGACGCAAGCGATGTGTCATGAAATTGGCGCCGCTTTAGCGATGCTGCATGAGACATTGCAAGCATTACAGCCTGCGGAAGAATATGGCGTGCCTTTATATCCATGGAACGAGGTACGCGACCGTGAAAGGCAGTTTATGCCAGCTGACGAAGCCAAATTGATGAGTGATATTTGGCGCGCTTACTCAGATTTGCCGCTTGCGACTTTGCCAAAAGGCTTATGTCATTTAGACATGTTTGCCGATAATACCTTGTGGAATCTACAAGTAGGTGAAGAACGTTTAACAGGTTTATTGGACTTTACCGAAGTCAGCGTCGAGCACTATGTGATGGATATTGCCATTACGATTAATGATTTTTGTACCACTTGGGGCGATGCTGAGCAGGGTGAGTCGGTGAATTTTGACCGCAGCAAAATGGCGGCTTTCTTGCAAGGCTATGAGTCGAAACGTATCCTCGGTGAAGATGAAAAACGTGCCTTACCAGTGATGCTCGCCAAAGCGGCGGTGATTTTTTGGCTATTACGTCTCAACGTTATTCACTATAACCGTACCGAAGGACGTACGGGCGATAACATCATGGTCAAAAATCCTGACCTGATGAAACGCCTTGCTGCTTATCATTGGTCACATGTTGAAAAAGCGCAAAATACGGTATTTATGTTGTTAGCTATTGATAATAAAACCGAAAATCCAATAGCCGGTGTTTTTAGCAATATCACCCAAGCTGAGCAAGCGCGTGATAAATTAAGTAACAGCAGTGATTTTGTCATTAAAGAATATACGCTCGACCAATTAGCATAACGTGTTTTCTATTATTCTTGTATCAAAACCATAAAGGCGGATCCCATGACCGATCAAGTTGATAACTGGCACAAGCTGGCACGCTACGACACCAATATGCAAGGTGAACTGCATGCCAATCTGCTTCGTAACAATGGTATTACCGTTTCTCTGCAACCGCTGAGCGCAATGCCGGGTATGAATTCTGGGATTGTGCTGTGGATACAGGATGCTGATTTTGCGCATGCAAAGCGCATTTTGGCGAATATTGACACCGATGGGGCAACGCCTTATGAGGTGTTTGATGAAACGTCAGCAGCCAAAATTAACCCTACTTTAAATCCTGCACAAGATGACAAGAACGGCGGTAAAGTATAAATGTGTCAACTCCTAGGAATGAACTGTAATACCCCAACCGATATTGGTTTTAGCTTTGCAGGGTTTCGTCGCCGCGGTGGCATGACCGATAGCCACGAAGACGGCTTTGGCATTGCATTTTTTGAGCGTAGTGAGTGCACTAACAGTGACAAACCAGAGAATGCTTCAACTGGTTTGCGTTTGTTCCACGATAATAAACCAAGCCATTTATCGCCCGTGGCTGATTTGGTCAATAATTATCCGATTAAAGCTATGAACGTTATCGCTCATATTCGTAAAGCGACCCAAGGGCAAAACTGCTTGGCAAATACCCATCCTTTTGTCCGCGAAGTCTGGGGCGAACAGTGGGTATTTGCGCATAACGGGCAGATGAATAGCGAGTTTATTAAACGCTGTCAGCGCTTGCAAGACAACGGCAACGCCTCACATTGCCAGCCAGTCGGTAATACCGATTCTGAGATGGCTTTTTGCTACCTTGTTAATCGCCTAAAAAGCAGCTTTAAAACTCGCCCTGATGACCAAACGCTGTTTAACTTTTTGACCACCCAATGTCGTTATTTATCCGCCAATGGCTTGTTTAATTGCTTGATATCGAATGGCAGTTGGCAATTGGCTTATGCGGGGAGTTTATTGTTTTATCTCACGCGTCAAGCACCATTTGGTGAAGCGAAATTAGCAGATGATGATTTAGCCATTAACTTTGGTGATGTGACGACAGATACCGACAAAGTGACGATACTAGTGACAGTGCCTCTCACTGAAAATGAGAAATGGCAACAGCTGGCAGCTAATGAATGCCTGATATTTCAAGATGGGGACGTCATTTATAAAGACAGCCCAAGCCAGCGCAAGTTTTTGACGATTGAGGAAGGGATTGCGGTAGCAAGGTCGGTTGGGGCGAGTATTTAAAAGTACTCTTCAAAACAGTGCTTAAACCAAACCTTTCATCTGAACCGCAAATACAAGGCTGCTTTTTATTGATATTTGTCTATAAGATTTCATGTTCTAGTTTGAAAAATAAGGACTATTAAGTGATGTCAATTCAATATATATCATTTGAAGATCATCAAAGTTTTGATGGGTTTGAGTTTCGTGGTGGTGATTATTTTGATTTAAATGTTAATCTCACGTTAGGCGATGAGAAAGGAGGTGATAATTTCTACTTCTATATTACTAATGACTATGACTCTAGCTGCGATGAAATAGTCATTGAAGATTATGAAATTTACTTTCGAAAAAAAGGGGTTTTTGTGATGAAGTGTTTTGATAAGCAGATTTTGTTAGACTTCATTAAATCTTTAATTAAAGATAAGGGTAACAATCAAAATCCAAGCGAAGTATCAACCGATTTATCAGAGTATTTTCATTGGGAGTTTGATAATTACGTTCCGTACAAAGACTGATTGGTTTATCTACATTGTTTTTAAAATATATGACGAAATTTATGGCAATAGTATTAACTCAAATAACCCCCACAACACCGCTTAAACTTCTCACCAGACCCACAAATACACGGCTGCTTTTGCGTCACAGACATTGAAACAGTCGGATCCAAAAAATACCAGTGTGCATCATTATTGATTTTGTCTGTCACCTTCATAAAGGCAGACAATTCATGATGCGCCTGCACTTTCTCTTCTAAATTATTTGCATTATTAGTTGGCTTGAAATAAGCCTTAAACTCAACTTGCGCATGGCGTTTGCCTAGCGTTGGCGTGTGCGCTACGATTTCTAGTCCTGCCCAATTCGTCTCTTTTGCCCACGATTCAATCGCCTTGATATCCAACAAGTTTTGCTGCGCGGGTAAGGTGGTTTTGACGATATATTCTGGCTTAATCAATACAAAGGCACTATAGCGCGTGCGCATAAGACGTTCGGCTGTCTCCGCTTTTATACCATCTGCTTTGCCAACCTCACCAATATAAAGAGCATCATTATAAACAGCCTCATGATAAGGCTGACAGCAATCTTTATACAGTAGTGGTGAGCTGATAGCGCTTGATGATGGATGAATTTGGCAAGGGCAAACGTGTAGATTAGGTTGCATGTTTTATTCTCATTTTTGCTTGGGTTTTATTGCTTTACCGTATCTTTATCGCAGCATGTTTTTTATTAGTTCTGGCAATATGCCAACTTTTAGTTGTGCCCATGGTGCTGGGTCACGCAGCTGCTGCCAAAACGCATCAAACGGCGGGGCAAAATAGACCAACATGGCGAGCAGTGTATATAGTAATAAATACCACCACTTATCTTTAGGCTGATAAAACTTCATCGCTGTACCTGATGAGCGCTTCATTTTCATATTGGATAAGTTAACACTATATAACTCGTCCAATGTCAAATGCACCAGCGCGCCACCGAATAAAAATAAACCGTAAAACCAGCTTGCCGTCAGTGGAAGGTGCAAGACGTAGTAGCTTAAATAAGTCAGCCCCAAACCCAAAGTTGCCATATAAGGCACGGAGTGAATCACACCGCGATGCACGGTCATGTTGGTAAAAATAGAGAAAACCACATAACGCATAAAGCCGTAGCCTGCTAGCCATAATGCAATCAGGGCGAGCAAACTCAGCTCACTGCGCCAATGCATGACCAAACCAAAGGCAAAAATAAATGAGGTGATATTAAACCCAAGTTTAATCGGTGTTGAGTTATCAGAATCCAAATCAGGCAGCAGCCCACCGATAGTGCCGAGCGCCACGCAAACTAAAAACCCCGAATCATCAATCAATCCCGCTTTATAAACTGTCAAACTGAGCGTACCACTGACCATGAATGCAACATTCAGGTGGGTGTTAAAATTTGCCATAAAAACTCATCAATAAGTAGCGCGCGAAACGATTGTTTCGAGGCGTTTGCCTAGCGGTAAAAAAGCGCACCATAATAGCATAGCGCAGCCAAACGTCTAACAGATAAGGCTCGTATGCTGCGACTGGTTTACCCACTACCTTTGATTCTAATATTTCTTTGGAAAATATATTGATATTTAATAATAGAACGTTAAACCCTTGTTACGTTTACGATTATGCCACGATTTGACAACGTCTAGACGTTAACAAAGCGCCGCCGTTTTGTTATGGTAAAAGAGCGTTATTGTTAAGTGCTAAAGAGTCGCTTAGCTATTTTGTTAACTCAAATTTATATTGTATTGTGTCAAATAATAACGATTTTGAATACAACTCGTACAATCATCTATCTAGCCACCAATCCTCAGCATAAACCTATAACCGTTTGGGCTTAGGATCTATAACAACGATAAGGAAGCTACCATGAGTGATATTTTTAATGTAAAAGACACCATTACGGTCGATGGCAAGGAACATGCCTATTACAGTTTGCCAAAGCTGACCGAAACTTTTGAGCACATCAGCAAATTGCCATTTTGCATGAAAATCGTCTTAGAAAACCTATTACGTAATGAAGATGATGGTCAATCTGTCGGCAAAAATCATATCGAAGCGGTTGCTAACTGGGACGCAGGCGCAGAAGCGTCAAAAGAGATCGCCTTTATGCCAGCCCGTGTAGTCCTGCAAGACTTTACTGGTGTGCCGTCAGTTGTCGATTTGGCAGCCATGCGTGATGCCGTGGTTGAGCTTGGCGGTAAAGCTGAGCAAATTAACCCCTTTATCCCAAGTGAATTGGTCGTCGATCACTCTGTACAGGTCGATGCTTATGGCCGAGAAGATGCACTAGACTTGAACGAAAAAATTGAATTTAAACGTAACAATGAACGTTATGAATTCCTGCATTGGGGTCGTAATGCGTTTAAAAACTTTGTGGTCGTACCACCAGCGACGGGTATTGTGCATCAAGTTAACCTTGAATACTTAGCTCGTGTTGTAATGGCTGCTGATGTCAATGTTGATGGTAAAAGCGAGTTGACGGCTTATCCTGATACGGTATTTGGTACGGACAGCCACACGACGATGATTAATGGTATCGGCGTGCTTGGTTGGGGTGTCGGCGGTATTGAAGCGGAAGCGGCAATGCTTGGTCAACCGTCATCAATGCTGATTCCACAAGTGGTTGGCTTTGAGCTAAAAGGTAAACTCACTGAAGGCGTTACCGCGACAGATTTGGTATTGCGTGTGGTTGAAATGCTACGTGCGCATGGTGTGGTTGGTAAATTCGTTGAGTTTTATGGCGAAGGCTTACACAGTATGCCACTGGCAGATCGTGCGACGATTGCCAATATGTCACCAGAATATGGGGCAACCTGTGGTATTTTCCCGATTGACCAAATGGCGATTGATTATCTGCGTCTATCAGGTCGTGAAGAAAGTCAGATTGAATTGGTCGAAAAGTATGCCAAGGCGCAAGGCTTATGGCACGATGCCGATACGCCAGCAGCGACTTATTCAAGTAAATTAGAGCTAGATTTATCATCAGTACAGCCTGCACTTGCCGGTCCGAACTTGCCACAGCAGCGTATCAATCTATGTGATATGCACGAAAAATTTGGCGAAACTTTAGAAAAAATGACCAAAGACCGCAAGTCAGAAGTCGAAGGCAAGGTACGCTTTGATGAAGAAGGCGGCGAGCAAGAGCAAGCGGATAGACTCTATGATAAGCCTAATGTTTTCTCTGACGTCAATATCGATGATAAGAGCCATAAATTGCGTGATGGTTCTGTCGTTATCGCAGCGATTACCTCATGTACCAATACCTCAAACCCTGCGGTGATGATTGGCGCGGGCTTGGTGGCGAAAAAAGCCGCTGCAAAAGGTCTAAAAGCCAAGCCTTGGGTCAAAACCTCATTGGCACCCGGTTCGAAAGTCGTCACCGATTATCTTGAAAAATCTAAGCTAATGGACGAGCTTGAAAAAACAGGCTTCTATTTAGTGGGTTATGGTTGTACCACTTGTATCGGTAACTCAGGACCACTCTTAGAGTCGATTGAAAAAGGTATCGAAGAAAAAGACTTAGTCGCTGCTGCCGTGTTGTCAGGTAACCGTAACTTTGAAGGTCGTATCCACTCGCACGTAAAAGCGAGCTACTTAGCGTCACCACCACTCGTAGTTGCTTATGCGCTGGCAGGTACGGTTGATATTGACTTAACGACGCAGCCTTTAGGACAAGATCAAGATGGCAAAGATGTTTTCTTAAAAGATATTTGGCCAACGTCAGATGAGATCAATGAGCTGATTGCTAATAATATCGATGCGGATATGTTCCGCAAAAACTATGGTGAAGTGTTTGACGGTAGTGCCGCATGGAACGCCATTAGCTCAGCCGATAGCCAGTTGTATCCGTGGAGCGAAGCGTCTACTTATATTAAAAACCCACCGTTCTTTGATGGTATGACCATGGAGCCAGAAGGTATTCCTGATATCGAAGGCGCACGCATCTTAGGGTTGTTCGGTGACTCAATCACCACTGACCATATCTCGCCAGCGGGTAATATCGATCCAGATTCGCCAGCAGGTAAGTACTTGCAAGAGCGAGGTGTGATGCAAGCCGACTTCAATAGCTATGGCTCACGCCGTGGTAATGATGCGGTCATGACGCGCGGCACCTTTGCCAATATCCGTATCAAAAATACTATGATGGCTGGCAAAGAGGGCGGCTATACTTATTACTTCAACGGCGATAGCGCCACGCTTCAAGACGGCGAAGAAATGGCCATCTATGATGCGGCAATGAAGTATAAAGAAGACAAGCGTCCGCTCGTGGTACTTGGCGGTGCAGAATATGGCTCAGGCTCTAGTCGTGACTGGGCAGCGAAGGGTACGATTTTGCTTGGCGTAAAAGCAGTATTGACCAGCTCGTTTGAGCGTATTCACCGCTCAAATCTCGTCGGTATGGGTGTGTTGCCATTGACCTTTAAAGACGGTGAAAACGCAGAAACTTATAATCTAGATGGCTCTGAAGTGCTTAGCATTACAGGTCTAGATAATGGCGATAGTAAGACCGCCAAAGTCACGGCTACGCGTGCCGATGGTTCGTCTGAGAGCTTTGATGTCAATGTCATGCTCCAGACGCCAAAAGAGCGCGAATACGTGCGTCATGGTGGCGTGTTGCACTATGTGCTACGTCAATTGGCTGCTGAGAGCAAAAACGCTGCATAAAGAATAGTTAGACTTAGTATGATAAAAAGCCCAATCCCAGTTAAATTAGGGGATTGGGCTTTTTTATTATCTGGGAAAAGGGAAACACGTATCTGCAAATCTATTCCAATGAACTATCTAAAGTTTTCATTCCAGCTCTCCTTAAATATTTTATTTAAGAATGCTTCTTTATCGATGCTGCCGTCATTTTTTAAGCAGGTCTTATCGACAAAAAGATAATTCGTCCAGCTGATATCAGGAGACAATTCATTGATTTCATTTACGATATCAACTTCGCTAATATCAGAGAAATCTCTAATGACAAGTTTTTGAGCCAACTCTAAAATGCGACTCTTTGTTTTATACTCATGAGAATTTGGATACTCAGAAATTTTATCAAAAAATTTCTCATAATTGATACTTAAGTCTTCGTTTACATATTCATCACTCCAGAATATATAGTCACTCCAAAATGGGTCAGGAGACAGTTTGTCTAGTTCACGCTTTATTGCTACTTGCCTTGACTCTGAGCATGGAGTATTAATTAACTCTTCAAGTAATAAAGTGATTTTTTGCTTAGTATCATCGTTCATGATTATTTCCTCTGCTGTTTATTCCAATGGTTTCAACCTTTCTCAGTCAATAGCCTAATTCCCAAGCCAATAAATACCACACCGCTTATCTTGTTTAAAATGGCTTCGATAGAGGGGTTTTTACGTAAGTTTTCACTGAATTTTGACGCCAATAATGCTAAGCACAAGCACCATATAAAGCCAGTGACAGCAAAGGTCAATCCTAAAATAACGAACGACACCATACTATAAGCATAACTGGCATCGATAAACTGAGGGAAGAACGCCAAAAAGAATAATGCAACTTTTGGATTAAAGGTATTGGTGAGCACACCTTGCTTATATATTTGCCAGTGATCTAAAGGCTGAACGGGCTTTGGCTTCTCGTCATCCTGCAAACTCGCGGCTATCAAAGGCTGTTGTTTACTTATGAGCATTTTGACGCCTAGATAGCACAAATAGCTGGCACCAATATATTTTACGAGCATAAATGCCGTAGGGGAGTTAGCCAGCAACACGGACAATCCTAGCGAAGCCAGTAGCGTATGCACCAGAATGCCTGAAGTAATACCCAACACAGAATAAAACCCTGCCGTTTGCCCCTGCGAAATACTACGGGTAATGATGTACATGCTATCCGTGCCTGGGGTCAGGTTTAACAAGATAGCTGCCATGATAAACCCTAGATAGTTCTCAATCCCGAACATGGTTAAAACGTCCTTGTGTTAAGCCTAAAAATTTGTACGTTATAAAGTATTTATACATTCTATAAAATCCTTATAGGATTGATGGTAGCGAGGATCTTACGGGTTGGCAATAGAATAAATCATTCAATAAATACTGATATTAAAAACTATTCAGCATGGTTATGGCTTCAGTTTTTATCAAAATCAATAAAACGTAAATATCTTATAAAATCGCAGATACCGCAATGTGAACTCTGATAAGATATCAGAGATTAATAAGACATTTGTTGATAATAAGGATTTGAGATGAAACGTTTGGCTTATACCATTGCTGTATCTGTTTTTGCTACGACGGTTGGGATAAATGCCGCGCATGCCGAGAGAGTTTGCAAAGTAACAGATCCGACGGGTACTCCACTAAACATTCGCGACGAGCCTAATGGCAAGATTATTAATAAGCTGCGTAATGATCGCGAGGTGTATGTCACAGATACCACTTATGATAATAAAAATCGTCCGTGGGTATATTTAGAAGGCTACTACAAGGGCGAATACAGGCATTGGGGCTGGGCGATTAGAGAGTTTGTCTCCTGTTATGATCGTTGATATATTAATTTCAGCTTATCCAAACCATAATGAACTGGATATAACAAAACCAACAGGCATAAAAAATCCCAGTCACCGTATGATGACTGGGATTTTTTATTGTTCGCTTATTAGTCTAACCTGATGCTTAAAGATGCTAAGAAAAAGTGCTAATAAGTGACGCCGAATAGTGGCGTCCCCAGGGGGATTCGAACCCCCGTTACCGCCGTGAAAGGGCGGTGTCCTAGGCCTCTAGACGATGGGGACGCATAGAGTGTTATAACCAATGGTTACAACGGTACTTCACAATATCAGATAGCTTACAAGTAAGCATTGCCTAGGTGCTGATATCGTCCTACTAGCGAGTATTTATGGTTACGTTTCAGTAGTACTGAGCGTTGCAATAAATAGTATGGTGGAGCTAAACGGAGTCGAACCGTTGACCCCTTGCATGCCATGCAAGTGCTCTACCAACTGAGCTATAGCCCCTCGCTAAGAGTGTGCGTATTTTATGCAAGACCGGCAGTCCTGTCAACTACTATTTTAAAAATAATGCATAAATATTTGAGAAAAAGCGTTTAAAGCTATTTTAGCTACTTAATAAGCCCAAATTAGCGTGGATTTTGCTTGATGGCAATCTCTTTAATGGCTTTATCGGTAAAGAATTCTTCCTCAGTGAGCTTAGAGCTGCTGTCAGAAAAAATAATGGCGCAGCATTCCGTTGGGATATATTGACCACCTTTTTCTCGGATTGTTCTGATGCCTTTAAAGCCAATGATGTCAGATTCTTTCAGTCGATCGACATTATGATTGGTATAACCACAGTAAGTAGTATATATCCACTTTAAATCTTCAAAGTCCTGACCCTTTGTCAGGGTAAGTTTTGCCTCAAAAAGCTCTTTTACGATGGCATCATAGTATTTCTGTGCTTCTTTGAGCGTGCTAAAGACATAGTCTTTGCTTTCGATTGTGACGGTTTTGGCGGCCATGTTTATTTCCAATTAAAAGGTTTGATACAGGATATTTAATAATAGTTGAAGGGTAGTAGTACCTATTAATGACAAAAAAAGGGTCAGAACTGGGCTGACCCTTCTAAATTCATAAATTTTAGCTAATCGATTGTTTAGTAGATGAGTTATTCAGCTTCTAAACTATTCAGCTTCTAAACTATTCAGCTGCTAAAAAATCTGGCAATTCTGCGGCTTGTTTCTCAAGTTTTTTCAGCTTCTTTTTACCCAAACCGCCAAGCACGTCAACTGCATGGCGCAAGCGAGTCAAGGTCATATCAGCGCCGATAATCGCCATAGAGTTCATGACGGGCGTTGATGACGTGCTGCCAGCGATAGCGATAAAGAACGGTGCCATAAAGTCACGCATCTTAATATCGAGGTGAGCGGCAAGACCTTTTAGCGTGGCGTAGATATTTTCTTCTGACCACGTTGGTAAGGTTTCTAGCTGCCAAAGCGCCAGTTGTAGCATCTCGGTAATTTGCTCAGGCGTTAGCGATTTATGGGTAAAGCTCTCAGCATTGATATCAGGTAAGTTCTGGAAATAGAAACCACCCCAATTAACTGCATCAGATAACAGCTCAATACGAGGCTGAATCGCCGCTGCGATAGCCGTCAGCTTGTCACTGTTATTTGCCCAATCGAGGATTTTATTTTTTAACTGTTCAGGAGTGAGCGCGCGTAACCATTCTGCGTTGAGCCAGTTCAGCTTTTCGATATCGAAAATAGGGCCACCAAGTGACACACGCTGAATATCAAAACTAGCAATCATTTCTTCTAGGGTAAACTGTTCAGCTTCGTCAGGCATCGAGTAGCCCATACGACCGAGGTAGTTGAGCAACGCTTCAGGTAGCACGCCTGCATCACGATAATAGGTGATAGAGGTTGGGTTTTTACGCTTAGACAGTTTTGATTTATCTGGGTTACGCAGCAGTGGCATATGGCAAAGCACAGGCATCTCCCAACCAAAATACTCATAAAGCAGCTGATGTTTAGGCGCAGAGTTGAGCCACTCTTCACCACGCAACACATGGCTGATATCCATCAAATGGTCATCGACAACGTTGGCTAAATGGTATGTTGGCATGCCGTCGGTTTTTAGCAGCACCTGCATATCGACTTGCGTCCAAGGAATTTCAACCGTACCGCGTAGCATGTCATGTACTTGACAGACGCCTTCGGTAGGCACACGCATACGAATCACGTGAGGCATGCCTGCTGCAACAAGTCCAAGAGTCTTCTCAGAGCTTAAATGTGCACAGCGACCGTCATAACGTGGCGTTTCACCATTGGCCATTTGCGCAGCACGCATGGCATCGAGCTCTTCACTGCTACAAAAACAGCGAAACGCATGGTCGTTTTCTATAAGCTGCTCGGCATGTTTTTTATAAATATCGCTACGCTCGCTCTGACGATAAGGCGCGTGCGGGCCACCAATATCTGGACCTTCCGCCCAGTCGAGACCGACCCAACGCAGCGCATCCAAAATCATTTTTTCAGATTGTTCGGTTGAGCGCGTTTGATCCGTGTCTTCGATACGTAAAATAAATTCGCCGCCGTGGGCTTTAGCAAAAGCTAAATTGAATAGGGCAATATAAGCGGTGCCGACATGCGGAAAGCCAGTAGGCGAGGGCGCAATGCGGGTGCGGACAGGGCGCGTGCTGGTAGTTGAAGTCGATGATTGCATCATAAAATTCTCAGAATAGGCTAGTTAATGAATATGGTAGTGAAAAATGAAAAAAAATAGCAGTGAAAAATGCTAATGATAAATATGAATGACACGTTTGAATAAAAAATACGTATGAAACAATAGCCGTCAATGTAGAAAAATAGCGTAAAATATAGCGCTAGTATAACAGAGAGATGGAATATTTTTAACGAAATGCCCGTCTAGCGCTTGACTACCCGTGTATCCTTGCGATAATAATGTTAGACAAGTCATAACTTGTTTATTTTCATCTGATTTTTCACTCTTACTGACCAAAATGGTCGTCATCTACTGAGTCGTTTGTGTCCATATTGAATAATAAGCCAAAAAATACGCCGAATACTAAGCAAGATTCTAAAATAGACTCTTCTTTAGCCACTGTTAGTGCTGAATCAGTGGCTGAGCTGTCTGCTGTAGAAAACGATTTTGTGGTAGAGAATGACTCTACTAATCAGCCGACTCAAGAGTCTGTCACTGATAAAGCCAACTCTGATGAATTGAGCTTTGTTCATGACGCGGTGTTATTGCAAGAAACCGTCGCGGCAGTGCTGGGTGTCAAAGCGCTACCTAATCAAACAGACGATGCAGAACAAAGCAGTGACAATCAAAATAGCTTGCAGATGAGTGGCGTCTACGTTGATGCAACCTTTGGGCGTGGTGGTCATAGTCGATTATTATTAAGCCAGTTGGCTGATGACGCAACCTTGATTGTTTTTGATAAAGATCCAACGGCGATTAGCGTCGCGCGCGAATTGGCAAAGACCGATAGTCGCGTAAAAGTGGTGCACGATAGTTTTGCGACGTTGACGGATAGTCTAACGGCAATGGGAATTACTCAAGTTGACGGTTTAATGGCAGACTTGGGTATCTCATCACCGCAAATTGATGATGGCAGTCGCGGTTTTAGTTTTATGCGTGATGGTGCGGTCGATATGCGTATGGATACCAGCCGTGGGCAGTCGGTCGCTGAGTGGTTAGAAAAAGTCGATGATGAAACCTTGGCTAATGTGCTTTATGATTTTGGCGAAGAGCGCCACAGCCGCCGTATCGCCCGTGCTATTAAGCAGATGGACAGTTATGACTCTACTTTGGCATTGGCTGAAGTGATTAAAGTGGCGCATCCTAATTGGCAGCGCGGTAAGCATCCAGCGACTCAGAGCTTTCAGGCGATGCGCATTTTTATTAACAATGAGCTTGGCGATGTTGACGACTTTTTAGAACAAAGCATTCCGATTTTGAAAGCAGGCGGCCAGCTGGCAGTGATTAGTTTTCACTCATTAGAAGATCGCCGTATCAAGCAGTTTTTGCAGCGTCATAGCAAAGGGCAATATCCAGAGGATGAGAATTTGCCGATGCCGCCGAAGCGTCCACGCTACTTTAGCAAGCCTAAACGCGTGGGTCCAAGCAAAGCTGAAACCAGTCAAAATCCACGCGCGCGTAGTGCGTGGTTGCGCATGGCGACTCGTACTGATACCGACTATCTACCCAGTGTCGAGCAATAACACAGGTAGCGTGATGTTGTAGAGAGGGTGTTTGGCTGCGTTGCTGGTGATTGGTTGCTGGCAATTAGGTAGGATAGAAAGTCTGAATACTTACGCGGCTGTTAAAAATCTGTAAACATTATCTGCTAGGCTCGGCTGTTCCTTTTTCGTTTGGTTTTACTTTATTGATGGTTCTGTACAAAGCGTCTTACCGCTCTAAAACAGTTGCCAATTTTCATACTTGAAGTCCACTTTTTGAGAGCGTCATGGCAATATCTGACAAACCCGCAAACCGTCGTGCTGCAATGCCGCATAACACCGATATCGGCGAGCTATTCGTGCGCCGATTTAATGTGGTTAGTATCTATGTAGTGGTGCTATTGCTGTTAGCAGTGGCGATTGTGTGGAGCGGTATCAAAACAGCCGAAGGTGTTCAGCAATATCATCAGGATTATAAAACCTTGCAAGACATGAAAAAACAAGAGCGTAATCTGCAAGTCGAACATCAGCGTTTGCTCATTGAACAGCAGACTTTTAGCGCGACGCCGCAAATTGCTAGCCGTGCGGTGGCTGAACTGGGCATGTTTTCACCGACGCTAAAAGATAAGCTCATTATCCAGCCGGGTGTTGCCACAGCACAGGTGCCAGTCGTTGATACTGACTCAGATGAGGATAAGTCTGACGTTATCGAACCACGAGCTGCTACGGATATATCGCCTGACGCTCCTATCACCGATGCCACGGTAGCGGAGGCAGGACAATGAGTGATAAAAAACCTAATGCCAATAGCGGTAAAACGACCGCGAAAAATGCGAGTAAAAAGCCAACTAGCGGTAAGGTTACTAAGCCCTTACGTCCTGCCAGTGCAGCCAAATCGGGACAAACAGGCAGTACGGCTGAAAAAAAATCCTCTGGCAACCGTAAGGCTAAATTGTTTGATCGATTGAAAAAGAGTGAAGAGCAAGGCGCTTATACCAGTGTCAAAAACCTGAAAAATAAAAGAGGGTTTTTGGGTAAAGCGTCTGGCGCTTCCTCTCGCGGCGGTTTTGAGCAAGACAAAAACCGTTTCCGTACTATTTGGGTCATTGCATTGGTTGTCTTGGGTTTGCTGATAGCCCGTGCTTATTATTTACAAGTTGCCAATGCCCAGTTTTATCAAGACAAAGGTGATGAGCTCATCACTAGCGTGCGCACGCAAAAATCCTATCGCGGTATGATTACCGATCGCAATAATTTGCCACTTGCAGTCAGTGCACCACTGGCGACGGTCTCCTTTAGTCCGCATGATTACGCGCGCGAATATTACGAGCTTAAGCGTATTATTATCACCAATCCTGAGAGTCCACAGCTGGTTGCGCGTATGCAAAAGCGTTTGGATAATATGGATCTGACCACGCTTGCGGCGGCTGCGAATATTTCGGTCACTGAACTAAAAAAAGTTACCGCTATCGACGATAGTATTGATGTAACCGATGAAGCAGCAGTTAAAGCCGCGTTGCCATCGGGTGCAGGCTCGCACTATCTGCCGCTACTGAATAAAGTGACGCCTGAGATTGCCCAAAGTGTCAGCACCCTTGATTTTCCTGGCGTCTATGAAAAAAACTTTTTCCAACGTTATTACCCGCAGCCACAACCAAACTCGCAGCTATTGGGTTTTATGGGTCAAAATGTCAGCGATCCTGAAGGTGGTTACGAAGGTCGTGCTGGTATCGAACGCCAATATGAGACTGAGCTGGCAGGTGATGATGGCAAAGTGTTGGTGCTAAAAGACGCCAAACAAAACAGTTTAAAAGAAATTAAACAGATTGAACCAGAAATACCAGGTAAAGATGTGGCGTTGACCATTGATTCGCGCTTGCAGTATTTGCTTTATAAAGAACTAGAGAAAGCAGGGCGTTTGCAAAAAGCGCGCTGGTCAACAGGCATGATTGTTGATGTGCAGACGGGTGAAGTGCTTGCTTTGTCAACATGGCCATCTTTTAATTCTAATAACCTGAATGAGATGACTGGTGAAAACCAACGTAACCGTGCGCTGCTCGATGTCTTTGAACCCGGTTCAGTCATGAAGCCATTTACCGTTGCAGCGGCTTTAGACTCAGGAAAATATACCGCCACTACCTTAATCGATACCAATCCTGGCTCTATTCGTGTCCGTGGTTATACCATTCGTGACCATAATAATTTAGGGCGGATTACAATGGCAACGCTATTACAGAAATCTAGTAACGTCGCCTCGACTAAGATTGCTTTGTCTTTACCCGCTGATGGCATTACCAATATGCAAAAGCAATTTGGTTTTGGTTCAAAGACACCGCTACAGTTCCCAGGGGAAGGTAGTGGGCTTGTGGTTACACCAAAAGAAAAAGAAACATCAAGACGTGCAACGGTCAGTTATGGTTATGGTCTACAGGTAACACTGGCTCAGGTCGCGCAGGCTTATTCGGCGCTGGCGGCAGGCGGTGTGATGCACCCATTGACCCTCATTAAAGATGACAAGCCGCAGCCAAGCAAGCGTATCATGGCACACGAGCAAGCGATGTCTATCGTACAAATGATGGAAAGTGTCACCGAACCGGGTGGTACGGCTAAAGGTGCTGCGATTGACGGTTATCGCGTCGCTGGTAAAACAGGGACGTCGCGCCGTATCAATCCAAAAGGTGGCTACTATACTGACCAATACCGCAACGTTTTCGCGGGTATGGCGCCAGCATCCAACCCTAGGCTGGTCGGCGTGATGCTCATCGAAGACCCGCGTGGTCAGATTTATGCTGGTTTAACAGTCGCGCCAGTCTTTCATAATGTCATGAAAGAGGCGCTGCGTTTATACAATGTACCCTTAGATAAGCCGTTAAAAACGGAAGATCTATAGGCTTAAACGTAAGTTTTTTTAATGTTCAGTTTTTAACTATTTGATGTGTTTTAACCGTATAGGATTTGCCAATGACCCTGTCACCGTCGTCGCCAAGCATCACACCAGTCACCTTGCAACAGCTGACTGAATCTAGTAGTAGCAATAGCAGGCATGGTGTAGATATAGAGCAGGCATTGCAAAAACTATCGACTCAGACGACATCGATTGGGGCGGATTCAAAACCAATCAATTCGTTTCTTGATATTCCATTCCTGCAGTTTCGTTTAGACAGTCGTCAGCTAGAGCCGAATGATGTGTTTGTGTTATTAAAAAGCCACATACCAAACTGTCAAAAAAGTCGCGACTACCTCTATCAAGCCGCTGAAAATGCGGCTTTTATCCTATCAGAAATAGATCCCACGGCTTTGCTTAGCACGATTAGCATATCAAATCACGCCGATATCACTTTACCAAATGATAGTACTGCTAAAGCGCAGCAGCAATTAGCAGCACTGCCTTGCCCCGTATTACATGTGCCCAATATTCGTGATTTTTTAGGGACACTCATTCAAGCACGTTTGCAGTATCAGCAGCCCGTGGCCTTGCCAACTGTCATAGCGGTGACGGGCACCAATGGCAAAACGACTATCAGTCAATTGGTGGCGCAATTGACGCAGCTGACAGGTATGAGCAGCGCAGTTATGGGCACGGCAGGGAATGGTAGGCTTGGCGCTTTGGTGCAAGCCAGCCATACCACGGGTGATGCCTTAGCGGTTCAGCAATTTTTATATCAAATGGGTACAGAGAATGCTGAGTTATTGGCATTGGAAGCCAGCTCACATGGTTTGGATCAGCAGCGTTTACAAGGTATGCCAGTGTCGGTGGCGATTTATACCAATCTTAGCCGTGACCACTTAGATTATCATGCCGATATGACAGAGTATGCCGCAGCAAAAGCTAAACTGTTTGATAAAGCACATTTTCCAGATTTGACACACGCTATCATTAATATCGATGATGAACATGCCCAGATTATGCTCGACACCGCAGATGCCAGTGATTTAACGGTCTGGACGTACAGTTTAGAGTCATCAAAATCTGCGACCTTTGTTGCCGCTGAAATCAAGCCAAGTTTGCACGGTGTTGAGATTGCGCTGCGTACTGATTTTGGTAACAGTGAATTTGATAATGCTGATTTTAAAAACAAAGAAACCAATAGCATTAATATCGTCAGTCCATTACTCGGGCGCTTTAATGTTGCCAATTTGCTTGCCGCAATGGCAGCTGCCGTCGCTTTAGGCATTAGCCTTGAGCGTATTGCCGCAGTGGTGCCGCAGCTACAAGGTGCGGTTGGACGTATGCAGCGTGTGCCGTCTAATGATGGCTGCTTTATCGTTGATTATGCGCATACGCCAGACGCTTTAAGCCAAGTGCTTGCCAGCCTAAAGACCCATTGTAAGGGTCAGCTGTGGGCAGTGTTTGGTTGTGGTGGCGACCGTGATGCGGGCAAACGTCCTTTGATGGCGCAAGCAGGCTTGGCAGGCGCGGATAAAGTCGTATTAACGGCAGACAATCCACGCACCGAAGATCCCAATATCATTTTGCAAGATATGCAAGCGGGCATGACGAGTGAGCAATATCAGCGTACCCATATCGAACCTGCGCGCCAAGCAGCGATTGAGTATGCGGTCAATCAAGCAGCGCCTGATGATATCGTCGTTATCGCGGGCAAGGGTCATGAGACCTATCAAGAAATTAACCATGTTCGTTATGATTTTGACGACAGTGTTATTTTGCAAAATGCCTTAAAACAAGCAGGGCGTGTATAGCATTTATAGATAAATAATAGCGCTTACAGTTAGTTTTTCATGATATCTAAAAAGTATTAGGGCGTGTCCTCATTTTAAAAATGGTGATAAAGATGAGATAAATTGCCGTCAAACAAGGAAAGTAGCGCAAATAATATCGAAATATTAATAAGCTAGTTGACGATGTTTGGCAAAATTTAGCCATTTTTAGTCCATTTAGATAATAATCGATTGAATTGAGGACACGCCCTAGTCGTTAACTATAAAAAATAAATAAGTAGTCATCATATATATAAGGTAATCATTATGACAGCCGACAACGATAACAGCATTCAGTCGCAAGGGCTGTATGTTTGGCAAGCAGACAATCTGCTCGCGGCAACCGCAGCACTCAATGGGCATTGGCAGCTGAGTGAAGATCAACCCGATTCAGAAAACACTTCAGTAAATGATGTCATGAGCACTCGTATCGCCACCGATACCCGTACGATAAAACCTGGTGATATATTTTTAGCGTTATCGGGTGATAATTTTGATGGTCACGATTATATCGATACTGCCATCGCGCAAGGTGCGGTTGCGGCTATCGTCACTCGCCCTATTGCTACCGCTGATGCAAATAGCATTCCGCAGTTAGTGGTGAGCGATACCCGTTTGGCGCTAGGACAATTGGCTGCGTATCGTCGTCAACAGCATCAAAATTTAACCGTAATTGCTATTACTGGCTCTAGCGGTAAGACCACCTGTAAAGAGATGCTGGGTAGTATCTTTGGCAGACTTGCCCCAACGCTTATCACGCGTGGCAACCTAAATAATGACTTGGGTGTGCCGATGATGTTGCTCGAATTATCCGACCATCATCGTTATGCCATTCTAGAGCTTGGCGCAAACCATATTGGCGAAATTGCTTATACTACCGAGATTGTAAAGCCAGATGTTGCGTGTATTTTAAATATTGGTACGGCGCATTTGGGTGAGTTTGGCAGCCGTGAAGGGATTTGCCAAACCAAGGCTGAGATTTACCATACCTTGAATGACAGCCAGTTTGCGATCGTTCCTGATAAAGATGATTTTACCAATCAATTACGCCGTATCGCTGAAAAATATACGTCACACGTGATTGGCTTTGGTAATACTGATGTCAGTGCCAGCCATTTAGATGTCGAGCCTGAGCGCAGTGAATTTAAGCTGCATATCGGCAATCAAGTCCATGATATCAACTTGCCACTAGCGGGCGAGCACAATGTCAATAATGCTTTAGCCGCTGCTGCTTGTGCCCATGCACTGAATATCGATGTTAGTGATATCGTCGTCGGACTTGAAAATGCGCGTCCTGCTAAAGGGCGCTTGAACAGTCAATTACTGGGTATGCATCGCTTGATTGATGATACCTATAATGCCAATCCGCACTCGGTGCGAGCGGCAGCAAAAGTACTAGCGGCGCAAACGGGCACGCAAGTCATGGTGCTGGGCGATATTGCAGAACTGGGAGAGGCGGCGGTTAGCGAGCATCAAAGCTTGGGTCGTACCATTGCGACAACGGGCATCAATGTGCTGCTGTGTGTTGGTGAATACGCGCCTTTTACCGTGGCGGGTGCACAAGAGGTTTCTGACATCAATGCCCATGCGTTTACCGATAAAGACAGTTTATTGGCGTATTTGAAGCCGTATTTGCAAGCGCAGCAGGCGCAGCCTTGTACGGTGCTGTTTAAAGGTTCTCGTTCCATGCAAATGGAAACCCTTATCAATGCGCTAATCGAGGAGTAGGCGGTGTTAGTTTGGTTGTTTGGCTGGCTTGGCCAGTATTACACGCCGTTTTCTGCGGTTTCTTCGTTGACGCTGCGAGCGTTACTCGCGGTCATTACCGCCCTCGCATTTAGCATGTTTTTTGGTGGGCCTGTCATTCGACGTCTGCGTGCATTGAAATATGGTCAAGCGATTCGCAGTGATGGCCCGCAATCGCATTTGGCGAAAACTGGTACGCCGACCATGGGTGGGGTGCTGATTTTAAGTGCGATTGGCGTGTCCACCTTACTATGGGCGCGTTTGAATAATCCGTACGTTTGGATTTTGCTCATTGTCATGATTATCTTTGGCGCGGTCGGCTGGGCAGATGATTGGCTAAAAATTAAGTATAAAGATCCCAAAGGCTTAATTGCTCGCAAGAAATACTTTTGGCTCTCTATGGGTGCTTTGTTCGTCGGTGTGTCTTTGTATTATATCGCCACCTTGCAGCCAGATATTGCGACCACGCGTGAGATGCAGGATTTGCTGCTACCGATTTTTAAAGATTGGATGATTCCTTTTTCGGCAGTGCCATTTGGTATTGGCTTTATTATCTTTACCTACTTTGTGATTAATGGTGCTTCTAACGCCGTCAACTTAACCGATGGCTTGGATGGTTTAGCTATTTTGCCCGTGGTCTTGGTCGCGGCAGGTTTGGGCGCAATGGCTTATGTATCAGGTGATGTACGCTTTGCTGATTACTTGCATGTGCCTTATATTGCCTATAACTCCGAGGTTCTCATTGTCTGTGGTTCGATGATTGGTGCAGGGCTTGGTTTCTTATGGTTCAACGCCCATCCAGCCCAAGTGTTTATGGGTGATGTGGGGGCACTTGCTCTCGGGGCGATGCTCGGTACGATTGCCGTTATGACCCGTCAAGAAATCGCTTTTGCTATTATGGGTGGTCTATTTGTCGCCGAAGCGTTATCGGTCATGCTACAGGTTGGCTCGTATAAGCTGCGTAAAAAGCGCGTCTTTCGGATGGCACCATTGCATCATCACTTTGAAGAAATTGGCTGGAAAGAGACGCAAGTGGTGGCAAGGTTTTGGATTATTGCCATTATTCTCGTCATCCTTGGGCTCATGACCTTAAAACTGCGTTAACACAGCCATATCGCTCGAACATTAATATGAATATCATGTATGCAAAAGCCATCTCACTTTAGTTGAGGTGGCTTTTTTTGTTGCTAACAGTTTGGTTGCTGATAGTTTGTTTTTCGCATTTTCTTTCCTGCATTGTTTATCGCGCCTTTTATCACGCAGTAAGCCTGAATTTTGTTAAAATGGCAGTCATATTGCGATGATGTCGAGATACTTGTGAGCTTATTTATTTGTCCCCTTTGCCAATCACCATTACAGCCTGCCGCAGATACGTGGCGCTGCGATGGCAGCTTGCACCCAAAACAAACGGCTCATCCATTTGATGTGGCACGTCAGGGTTATGTTAATTTATTACCCGTGCAACAAAAAAAATCCAAAGCACCAGGCGATAGCCAGCAATCAATCGAGGCGCGCAAACGGTTTTTAAATGCCGGACATTATCAGCCATTGCAAACGCTTATTTGCCAAAAAATGAGGGAATTGTTGTCAAAAAATGATTCAGTCACTGAGCCAACAAATGAGCCAATAATTAAAAAGGATAGCAAGGTGGTCAATTGGTTGGATATTGGCTGCGGCGAAGGTTATTACACGCAGGCAATGACACAGACGGGAATGGATACGCTCATCGCCGCAGATATCAGTAAACCTGCTGTGGTAGAGCTTGCGAAAACGAGCAAAGCGACGGGGCGTCTTTGGTATCAGCAAGCTAAAGACAGTGTTACTAATGCGACAGCCAAATCGGCAGTCATCTATCCGCTTGTTACCAGCGCTGCTCATTTGCCGTTACGCGCGCATAGCATAAAGGGTATTAGCAGTATTTTTAGCCCTATCTTGCCAGACGCGTTCGATGAGGTATTGGCGGCAGACGGTTATTTAATCATTGCCAAGCCAGATATCGGGCATCTAGCGACGATGCGCGAAGCGTTATTTGATAACGTCCGCGAGCATGATTCGGATAAGTTTTTGCATGAATTGGCTCCATACTTTACGCTGATGGGTACGGAGCATGTCAGTACCGACATGACGTTGTCAGCCGCTGATTTGGCTGATTTGATGACTATGACGCCTTATGCTTATCGCGCGCTTAATGAAAAAAGACAGGCGCTACTAGCAGCGGTCGAAACAGAATCCTTTACGACACAAGCTAAGTTTGTCGTTTATATTTTGCAGAAGACAGTAGCTGAATAGAATCGCTTAATGTCATTAGCCCGTTTAGATATGATCAATTGAATTGAGGACACGCCCTAATAATGGATTATAAGACAGGTCCCATCGTGGCGACAATGTTATTCCAGATTTTATAAGATAACGGCCAGTTTTCAACTTGCTCACGAGTGACCTCTTCAGAATCAGCGATATATTGGTATTGTCGCTCAACGATGGCTGCTGTGAGCGTTTTATCGCTAAACACAATGTTGTTTTCATAGTTCAAATCAAAGCTACGCAAGTCTAAATTGGTCGAGCCAATCAGACTGATTTCGCCATCGATGGTCAAGGTTTTTGCGTGTAATAAACCGGGTTTATATTCGTAAATATTGACCCCCGCTTCAAGCAGCTGCCAGTAATAACTGTGGCTGGTAGCAGCTACGACTATTGAGTCGTTATTCTTTGGGAAAATCATGGTTACTTGTACACCGCGATAAGCGGTCGCACACAAAATGCTGACGAGCGAATAATCAGGCACAAAATAAGGCGTTGAGATAATCAGGGTTCGTTTTGCCTGACCAATTAAGACACCTAAAAATTGCGGTGTGGTGCCGCGTCGTTGGGTAGGACCATCAGAAAAAACTTGTGCAGCAAAGCCTTTTGGCGGCAATGTGACTGGTAAAGGTGGCGGTGATGTTATTGGCAAAGGTTCATCAGTTTCTGGCTGTGGGGATTTTTGTTGCTTTGGTTGAGGGTCAATAAAATAAGGAAAGCTGTCAAGCGGCGTATCAGGATTTTCAGTCAGCCAATCACTGGCAAACAACATCTGATTCTGTGCCACCACTGGTCCTTCGACCCGCAGCATAATGTCTACCCACGGCGCAAATTTTGGCTTTACACGAAACTCAGGATCGGCGCAGTTGCGACTGCCACAGTAGCCGATTTTGCCGTCAATAACCGTAATCTTGCGGTGATTTCGCAAGTCAATCCGGCTAAACATGAGTACCTTTAAAAGATTACTAATTGGTAGGGCAACACTGACTTGTACGCCAGCTTCTATCATTTCCTGCCATATCTTTGAGCCGACCATTTTTCGTGAGCCCATACCGTCAACCATTGCTCGGCATATGACGCCGCGCCTTGCCGCTCGCATGAGTGCTTGAGCAGTATCGATTCCCATACCATCGATTAGCCAAATATAATACAGCACATGAATATGATCGGTCGCTGCATCAAAGTCGGCAATCATACGTTTGCGCGTCTCAGCTGCATCTGCCATCAGCTCTGCGTGATTGCCCACCGTTGTATGATAGCCAGTTGCATTGGCAGAGTAGGCAAAGGCCGCTTGGTATTCAGGTTTGATGGCCTCCGACAAAGCGATGTCATCACCAAGTACTTCAGGACTATGTGCGCTTAATTTATCGATGATTTCTTTACGTTTGCGCGTAAAATCGCGTCCTAGATGCACCTCACCAAACATCCAATAAATTACAACCCCCAGATAAGGCAAAATGAACAATATCACGAGCCAAGCGAGCCGAGCGGGCGAGGTCAGATCATGGCGCGCAAGCACTCGCAAAGAGATCAGTATCAGCAGCATAAAATGAACAGTTAAAAAGATATCCAATAGCATAATGCGCTCCATCATTATTATTTTTATTTGCAGTATTTATCAGTGGTTCTTACTGATTATAACGCACTGTAAAATTACCACCGTTTTGATTGGTAAAAACAGCAATGCGGCAACGCTGGAGCTATGATATTTAGTAGTAAGCTTGTTCAAACTGGTGAAATATACACCTCCATCAATACTCTCCTAACAACCAGCCACTGACAAAGGCAAAATACTCGCGAAACCAAGCGTTATAACGAATGGATAAAGGTGTGGGACTGGCGACGGTGATGGGTTGTGTATAGCCCTGATGTCGCGCAATGCTGGCTGCGCGAATGCTATGGAAATCACTGGTAACGATGGCGATAGGATCAGTGATAGACAGCCCTTTTGCTTCTAACAACGTTCGGCTGTTAGCGAGGTTTTCTTCCGTACTGGTACTTTTACCTTCTTGTAAAATGCGTTCGAATGGCACGCCATGTGCCTCATGCAAATACGTGGCCATGATATCGGCTTCGCTACGTGTACGCTGAAAACCAACGCCACCACTGGTTATCACCAAAGCATCTGGCTGCGTCTCGATAAGGGGCGCGGCGGTGTCCAAGCGCTTGGCGAGCGTCGGTGTCGGCTTACCTGCAACCGTGCCAGAGCCTAATATAATAATCGCTGCCACTATCGGTGCAGGCTGCTGGCTAAGTGCAATCTGCTGTTGTAATGACCAAATAAATAGAGCGAAGCTCAACAACCAAAGTATAAATACAGCACATAACCCATACCAAAGGCGGTTAAAGCCATAATGTTGGCTACAAAACTTGCGTATTGCATGCCAAAACATTCCATGTATGACAAAAACCATGCCGACTAAAAAAGGTACAACCGAGCCGAAATTAACTTTACCGACGACCATCAATGCAGCGCAATCGATGATAAGTATGATGCCGATAACAGATAAGAGGCCACGAGTAACGGAAATTAAACCTTTAGTCATAGTGAAAGACGCTTTTATTCAAGTGAATGGAGTTTCTGATAGTGGCTTATAAAAGTAAGCGGTAATGAGGTATGTTTTAACCCATTATTAATCTATTTTTAACCTGTTTTTATAAAATATAGTGATTCTGGACATACTGAATGCACAGTTCATGAAACGCTTGTGCTGGCGGTGAAATCGTTTTATTTGCCAATTTAAAAATACCAATTTGTCTGTCTAAGGCAGGTTCAAGTAAGTCGAGCCATACCAATTCTGGCTCATTCGACGGAAAGGCGAGCTTGGGTAAGGTGGTGATACCAAGATCATTGCGTAATAATGAAAATAAGGAAGTAATATTCTCGACCGTGTAACGCGCATTACGGTTGAGCACCTCGGCGGGTGTGTTTTCGAGCAGTCGGCAAGTGCCATTATAGATAAAAGGCTGGGTCATCAGTTGTTGCCATTTAAGCCCTGTTTTTTGATAGTTTCTTGACGGTTTTACTGGTTGATTTAATGAGTTGCTTTTTAAGCAGACCACGCCAATCGGGTCAGATATGAGCAAGGTGAAATCTATGTTTGATTGGTCGATACTAGTGCAGTTGCCCAATGCTAAATCGATTTCACCTGCCAATAAACGATTGGCCACACCGACAGAGTTATCATCTATTAGTACAATCTCGACATCAGGATATCTCTTGGAGTACTCAACCAACACGCTAGGCAAGAGTTTTGTCACCAGTGATGGCACGCTTGCAATCCTTATTTTGCCTTTATCGCCAGCGGCTGCTCCTTTTAAATCATCCTCTAGCGCTTGATAAACCGTCATAAACTGCTCGATTTTGGGTAAACAAGTCTCTCCAAAAGGCGTGAGTGTTGCTTTATTTCCTCCTTCAAATAAGCGCTGACCTAGTATTTTTTCCAATTCCTTTATCGAGGCAGACAACGCCGCTTGCGAGCGATTGGCGCGATCCGCCGCCGCCCGAAAGCCGCCTTCTTCTACCACGCATAAAAAGTGATGTAATTGCTGTAATTTCATACGCTTACTCCTCACCACTATTAATATATAAGATATCGTCTATGATAGATTAAATCTATCATATTCTAAATTTAATTAGTTAGATTTATCGTTATTACTTGGGTAGGATATCTCTATAGCAATCGCTGCCCAATCATTGATCAAAGGATATGACGACATGACGACTCATTCAACCAAACAAGCCATCAAAACCTCACTTTATGCGTCTAAAGCCCCTTTAGAATGGGCGATCACTAGCAATGGTACGTTGTACACCGCGCAGATTCCTATCGATGAAAATGGTGATGTGGTTGCAGGTGGTATCGAAGCGCAAACTCGTCAAACGTTAGACAATCTCAAGCACACACTAGAATGTGCCAATGTTGGTATGGATTCGGTACTACAGGTCATGATCTATGTGACCGATCGCGACTATCTAAAAACCGTCAATCAAGTCTACGCCGAATACTTTGAAGCACCATACCCAAATCGGGCAGCGCTCGTGATAGCAGGACTGGCTCGTGAAGAAATGTTGGTTGAGCTGGTCGTATATGCCGCTGTGCCTTAAAACTAATTTTAATATTCCATCTTTTAATACTTTATCAAGGAAGCTCTTATGTCAGCTCATACCGCCCAACAGATATTGCAGCAAGACCCAACCAAATCACTTTATATCAATGGTGAATGGCAGGCGGGCGTAAATACCGTTGCCAATATTAACCCATCTGATATCACTGACACTATCGGCGAGTTCGCACAGGCCAGTGGCGATCAAGTCAAAGATGCCATTGCTGCTGCCCGTCACGCTCAGCCAAAATGGGAAGCGACTCCTTTAGAAAAAAAGCAGTCTATCCTACAAGCGATTGGCGATGAAATGATTGCTCGCTGTGATGAGCTAGGTACGCTGTTGTCTCTTGAAGAAGGCAAGCCGTTTGCGGAAGGTCGCGGCGAGATTTACCGCGCAGGTCAGTTCTTTCATTATTATGCCGCTGAGGTATTACGCCAAATCGGTGATAACGCTGCCTCAGTACGCCCTGGTGTCAAGGTTGAAGTCACCCGCGAAGCAGTCGGTGTGGTCGCCATTATCTCACCTTGGAACTTTCCAACGGCCACGGCTGTGTGGAAGATCGCCCCAGCGCTAGCGTTTGGTAACACTGTTATTTGGAAGCCTGCAAATTTAACACCAGCCAGTGCAGTAGCATTGGCCGAAATCATCCATCGTCAAGGCATGCCAGAAGGGACATTTAACCTGCTACTGGGTGGCGGCTCGTCAGTCGGTGATGCACTCATCAATTCTACAGATATCGATGCCGTTAGCTTTACGGGCTCTGTACCAACAGGTCGCAAAGTTGCTGCTGCAACGGCACCGAACTTTATCCGTTGTCAGCTTGAGATGGGCAGCAAAAATGCCTTGGTCATCGCTGACGATGCTGATTTGCAAGTCGCTATCGATGCGGCAGTGGCTGGTGCGTTTGGTGGTTCGGGACAAAAATGTACCGCTTCCTCACGACTCATCGTCATGGACAGTATTCATGATGCCTTTGTCGATGGTGTGGTCGCAAAAATGAAAACCTTAAAGGTCGGCCATGCGCTTGATGACGGTATCTTTATGGGGCCTGTCGTCGATGACAAGCAACTAGCATCAAACATGGACTGGATCGAAAAGGCCAAGCAATCAGGTGCCAATTTAGCCTTTGGTGGTGAGCGTTTAGAGATGCCGCATGACGGCTACTATATGTCACCGACGTTATTTACCGAGACGGACAACAGCTGGGATATCAACCAAGAAGAAGTATTTGCGCCGCTAGCTTGCGTCATGCGTGTTAAGGATTTGGGCGAAGCGATTGCGATGACTAATGATACGCGTTTTGGTTTGACGGGCGGCATCATCACCCAAAGCTTGCGTAGCAGTGCGATGTTCAAAGAGCAAGTGCAAGCAGGTTGCGTGATGGTCAATCTAGCGACTGCAGGTACCGATTATCATGTACCTTTTGGTGGCCGTAAACAGTCAAGCTTTGGTCCGCGTGAGCAAGGTCAATATGCCAAAGAGTTCTATACCATCGTCAAGACCGCTTATCAAAAAGCGTACTAGGCATGTCTTAACAAGCATACTCGCCGCTATCGAAGTGACACGGTGTGAAAAATCACTTAATAGCCAATGATAGCGGCCACTGATAAAAGTATTAAAGGGAATTGATATGTACCAAGACCATATCGTCATTGACGGATTACAGTATAGCCATTGGGATCGTGACTACTTTAAGATGCTACAAGCCAGTGGTATCAATGCAGTACATGCCACCTTGGTCTATCACGAAGATGCTCGTCAGACCATGACCCGCTTTAGTGAGTGGCACACACGCTTTGAGCAAAACTCAGATCTTATTTTGCCAGTGTACTCAGTTGCTGATATCAACATGGCAAAAGAGCAGGGCAAAGTCGGTATCTTCTTTGGCGCGCAAAACTGCTCACCAATTGATGATGAAATCGGCTTAATCAGCGTGATGCGCCGCTTGGGTCTATTGATTATGCAACTGACTTACAATAACCAGAGCTTACTGGCGACAGGTTGTTATGAGCAGAATGACAGCGGCATCACACGTTTTGGTCAGCAGGCGATCAAAGAGATGAACCGTGTCGGTATGATTATCGATATGTCACACAGCGCTGAGCGTTCAACGCTTGAAGCGATTGAGTACTCTAGTCGCCCGATATGTATCAGTCATGCCAATCCAACCACGGCTCATGACGCGCTACGCAATAAATCGGATACGGTTATTAGTGCCTTGACCCAAGCAGGCGGGTTGTTAGGGTTTAGCTTGTATCCGTTTCATTTGCCAAATGGTAGTGATTGCACATTAGATGATTTTTGTACGATGATTGCCAATTGTGCTGACAAATATGGCGTCGAGCATTTATCCATTGGTAGTGACTTGTGTCTCAATCAACCCCAAGCAGTGCTTGAGTGGATGCGTAATGGGCGCTGGTCAAAAGCGATGGATTATGGTGAAGGCAATGCCAATAATTCAGGCTGGCCAGATACCTTGCCATGGTTCGCTGGCAAGGACGGTATGGAAAACATCTATAACGGTTTGCTAAAACATGGCTTTAATGAGATTGACGCTGGAAAAGTCATCGGTCAAAACTGGTTTGATTTCCTTGAGAGTGGTTTAAAGCCTTTAGCCTAAAGGATAATTCTAGCAAGTCATCGCTAAAAATCGGTATAAGACGACAATCGTTTTATAGCGCATACCCATTTGAAATAGAGAGCTTTGAAATCAATAATATAGTGAGGTTATCTGGTTATATCCTCATTGCGATATCTCTGATTTAAAACGCAACATTAGCCTTAGCATATGGAGCCACATCATGGCCGATTTAAAGGGACTTAACCAAGGTGAGCAAGGACGCTCAAACGCTGCTAATAGCACAGCGGATAAGGTCAACGCTGTACCAGCTGCTGCCGATATTGATGCGTTGGGGCTAAAAAACCCTGCCTTTTGGTATAGTGGCGGGTTTATTACGATTTTTGTGCTCATGGCGATTTTTGCAGAAGCACAGTTAGCAACGATCGTGGATGTTGGTTTTAAATGGTCGGCCAATATCTTTGGTCCTTTTTGGCAAATTCTGCTTCTCGCTACTTTCGTCATCGCTTTAGCGGTTAGTGCAGGTCGCACGGGTCGTGTGATTTTGGGCAACTTACCAAAGCCTGAAATGGACAATTTCAAGTGGATGGCCATCCTGTTTTGTACATTGTTGGCTGGCGGTGGGGTTTTTTGGGCGGCGGCAGAACCTATTGCTCATTTCGTGTCAGCGCCTCCTTTATACGGTGAGTCACCAGACTTGCAACAACGAGCATTTAACGCCTTATCACAATCTTTTATGCATTGGGGATTTTTGGCGTGGTCGATTGTCGGTAGTTTGACCGCGATTGTGGTCATGCATCTGCATTATGACAAAGGCTTGCCGCTGAAACCTCGCACACTTCTTTATCCTATGTTTGGTGAGCGCGTACTTACTGGTCAAACGGGCGCGATTATCGATGCGTGCTGTATCGTCGCCGTGGCTGCGGGTACGATTGGCCCTATTGGTTTCTTAGGCTTGCAAACCAGCTATGCCCTCAATACCTTGTTTGGTATTCCTGATACTTTTGCCACCCAGCTTATCATTATCATATTCGCGATTGCGCTTTATACCTTATCAGCGATCAGTGGTCTTGCTCGAGGCATGCAATTGCTCAGCCGCTTTAATGTCATATTGGCCGTTGCGTTGATGGTCTTTATTTTGATATTTGGACCGACCAATTTTATCGTCAATGGTTATATTCAAGGTGTCGGCACGATGGTCGATAACTTTATTCCGATGGCCACTTTTCGCGGTGATGAAGGCTGGCTTGGCGGTTGGACCGTGTTCTTTTGGGGTTGGTTCTTGGGTTATGGCCCTATGATGGCCATCTTTATCGCTCGTATTTCACGTGGTCGTACCATTCGTCAATTGATTACCACGGTTTGTATCATTGCGCCGCTCGTTACCTGCTTTTGGTTCACCGTCGTTGGTGGTTCGGGTCTGGCGTTTGAGATTGCCAATCCGGGCAGTGTCAGTAGTGCCTTTGAGGGCTTTAACTTGCCAGGCGCGCTATTGGCAGTCACGCAGCAATTACCCTTTCCTTTAATTACCTCGATATTATTTCTAATTTTAACCACCGTTTTTATCGTCACGACAGGTGATTCGATGACCTATACCATCAGTGTGGTCATCAGTGGCGAGCGTGAGCCAAATGCCATGATTCGTACCTTTTGGGGCATCATGATGGGGGTGACAGCGATTGTTTTAATCTCGCTTGGTTCAGGTGGCGTGACAGCGTTGCAGTCTTTTATCGTGATTACCGCTGTGCCAGTCTCTTTTATCCTGCTGCCATCGCTATGGAACGGGCCACAAATTGCCCAGCAAATGGCGCGAGAGCAAGACTTGTATCGACCTAATCAGGTAGAGGTAAGACATAAAATTAGCGAAGAAAAGCTCGCTAAGGAAAAGCTTACTCAAAAAACTGATTGACTACCAAACGGTCAAGGTCAAAACAACGATCCTAAAAACGGCTGAATACTTATTTACCAATAGATATCATCATTGGCATTATTAACAAAGCTGCTGGCTCAATATATTAGGTAAGGTAGTGAAATTATGAATATGATTCATGCAAATAATGAAAGAATTAATGTCAAGCCGCCTCAACTTAGCACTAAATTTCGTACTCGTGACGTGATTATGAATGCAGAAAGGTTGGGCGCGATGCACCAAACTCGCATTAGCTTTGTGCGCACGTTACTGCGTAAGATTGATAGAGAGCAATGGACGCTCAGTACCCATTTGTGGGATTTGGATGAGCAAGGCTATGGCACGGTTATTTATCGCCTCAATACCCCAGAGCATCTGTATCATCTGGTGGTATTTTGTAATGAGCTAGCTGATGAAGAGCGTAATGATAGGGTGATTGCCCAAAAATGGGATGTGACCTTTGGTTTGGTCTTTGGTGAGATAAGTGAGGAGCTACTGGGTAACCTACAAGCCAACGTACCGCTGCAAGAAGCAGGTCGCAACTCTAATATGGTGATGGTGCTGGCACGAGCAAATAAGAGCGTACGGGTCTTTGATCATATCGTTAGCTCACTCGCCATTGGTCAGCAACCAGATTTGGATATACTCGCGCAGGTGGGTTATATATTGCGCACTACTGCCGTCTATGGCAATGGTAAGTTTGGTATTTATGACTTCAAACCGTTAGATCACAGTGCAGATTTTGATCAATCCTTTCGAGCGCAGATGTGTGCCGTGTATTTGCTGCGTGAGTTTAGCTTAGATTGGGTCGATTATTTGGCAAAGCAAAAAGGCGGTAGCAACGCCGCTGCACTGCATCCAGAGATTAAACGTTACTTGGGAGTTGGTAACGCCACCGGTCTGGGCATGGCACCGTATCTAATCAACCATCCTTGTGTCGTCGATCAATGGCTAACTACCCGTGAAGAAGCGTTGCAAGTAACACTGATCTGCCAGATTGAACCCAAAAAAACCGCATATTTTGCCAGTTTAATCAAACGTGCTATTCAGCATTTTAGCGAGATTGTTACCATCAATGAGTCGCAAATCAAACTCAATGAAGCGGTCGTTGCGGAATTAGCCGTATTACAAAATAATTTGATGGCAGCCATTAATCAATACAGTACATGGGCGGAGTTCTTACAAGCTCACCATCATCTAAGTCTTGAGAGCCAAGAGGTAATTATCTCTTGCTTGATGGAGCTTTATCCTGAGCGTGTCGATGCGTTTCAAGTAAAAATAAATGCCGATGAAACGCTATCGCTACCGAAAGGCAAGGTGATCCAAGATTTAATCGATGTATTAGAGCTACATTATCAGTGGGCGATTAATATTGATTTTAGCCAGCCCGATAATAGCCATTGGTTTTGGTATCGTTCGGTGGATAAAGAAGAGCCAAGGATGGGCGTGCGCGGGCAAGAACCGGGTGCTGATCGTGAGCTTGCATTAGACATCGCACGGCAAGCAAATAAGCTGTATCTCGCGTTGAAACCCACCGATCCACAGCAGCTCATTTCAGCATTCATCTTAAATCAGCCAAAATATCGCTCGATTGCGCGCCGCGTTTGGACGATGGGACATAAGCCACTGGGCGATATTCAGATGAATGTCTTGCATAAAAATGCATTACCCATGCACCTGTTACGGTGTAAATTATCGATGTTTGGTGCCACCAAGTTCGATCCCAGATCCGATCGCTGGGTGCGGATCACCTTGTTTCAAGGTGCGCCTTTGTTTGCAGAAGTGCATAGTGATGAATGGCTGTTTCCTTTATTACCCGATTTATCGAAAGAGCAGGGAGGTTTGACTCATGATCGTATCGCATAATGAAATCGTGACGATAGTACACAAAGCCTTTACTGGGATGCACCGAGAAGTAGGCGAAGCGGATGTGATTGCTACTATGGTTGCTGAGTTACAGATGGCGGGCTTGGACGGTATCAGACACTTTAACAATGCCAGTCCGTATATCTTAACTGAGCACGATACGCCAATCGATATCGTCCATCAACAAGACGGCGCTATTCGTTTAGATTTGCATGGTAGCAGTTTGGCTTGTCACTTGCCGACTATCATTGACTATGCTCTGGAAAAAATGGGTGATTTGGCGCATTTTCATATTTATTTACAGAACTGTCATAACCGCTGGTTGGCTTATAGTGAGCTGGTGGGGCTGGCTGCCAAAGGCTTTGCTTGTTTAGCTAAATGGGACAATGGCTCTGTGCCCAAGCATACATTATTTACGTTAAATCAAGGTTTTGTGTATCCTGATTTATACTTTTTTGACCAAGCACAAGCCAATTATAATACCAATGATATGATTATTGAAATTGCGACCCAAAATTTTGATATTGAACAGGACATACAGCATTTCAATCGTAAAATATCGACAGATGAGCTATTTGAAACCCATCAGCGCGCATGGAAAGAAGGCATCTATGTCGACGATGAGCAGTGGGCGATACTCAAAAAAACGGCTGCGGCGATGTTGGTAGAAAATAGCGAAACATCAAGTAAAGGTGCGGGAGGGGCGTAAGCGAGAGGAAGGTAATAAATAAAAGGTTACAAAATGACATAGGTAAATAGATTAAGCCAAAAAGAGGTTTGTAATTAAAAATTTCAGAAAGTGTTTTGGACTAAAAGGTATTTCGGAGTTGTTTGAACAGATGGGAAAAGCTAGAGGCTTTGATTAAGCAGAATAAGATTGGCGGTGAAGGAGGGATTCGAACCCTCGATACGCTATTAACGCATACACACTTTCCAGGCGTGCGGTTTCAGCCACTCACCCACTTCACCGTTTTTAGACGGCTCAGTATAGCGGATACTGTCTAGAATGTCACGACTTGCACCTTATCTTTCTTTATTTACAAACGCCTGCTACGATAGCGTATACGTAATGACAAGCATAGATGGTTGAAAGTTAAATGATAAGTTTCGGTAGGCTCGATGCCCGTTTGAAAAACAGTATTACAATGACCGTGATGGCGGTGGTCATAAGTATAACTTCAGCGCATGCTGATGACTTTACTCAGTGTAGCGAGTCCTTTTATGGTGGTGTCTATCCTGAGTTTATCAATACCAAGCTAAGCAATAAAACTCAAGCCTTATGCATGGATGGTTTTGCTGTTATGTATTCTGGCGTGTCGCGTACACCGCTTTGGTCGGCAGAATATTTGGATCGCAAGCGTTTACAACAAGCCAAAGAAATCGATCGTGAAGACAGCTTTCATGAAGAAAGCAGGTTACCAAAATCCGCACGCGCCTCATTGTCCGACTATTCAGGCTCTGGCTATGATCGCGGCCATTTAGCGCCCAATGCCGATATGGCGAATCGCAGTCAACAATATGATAGCTTTAGCCTTGCCAATATCGCCCCGCAGTCACCGCGCAACAATCGCTATATCTGGCGTAATATCGAATCAGCCACTCGCTATTTGACCCAGCAATATGGAGAGGTTTATAGCATTACAGGAGTAGCCTTTACTGGTAAAACAACCAAGCAACTGGCAGATCGTGTACTGGTGCCCAGTCATTTTTTTAAAGCTGTCTATATACCAGCGATTAATCAAGCAGGGGTCTATTATGCACCCAATGATGAGTCAGAGCGCATAGAGGTTATTAGTGTTGATGAACTCTCGACCAGGATTGGTATCGATGTGCTGCCCGTCTTAGATGCCAAAACCAAAACACAGGCATTTGATCTGCCATTAAAGGCGGGTAAAAGCTCTGAGTTGCCCGATGAGCCAACAGAAGAGCCGGCTTGGATGCTGTTTGTTTGGGCGATTCTTGAGTGGGTAATCGTCCAATTGCAAGCATAATGCCTTTATGACACGAGTCTATATATAATAAAAGGCACAAAAAATCCAAAAATTACGCAAGATATCGTTAATAAAAAGGAGAATCAAATGATTGATCCATTTGCCAATGACCACCAAAGCATGCAAATCGGTGAGCTTATCATCGAAAACCAAACAGATAAAATTATTATATATGGCGATATTGATTTGACTCTTGATGCTACTGGATATGAGCAAGCACAACAGTTACATGAGCTAACAAGCAAGATTATTCAGGCATTTGAAAATAATTCCATTTACAATAATAGTCAGCATAAGTCAAAAGAAAAAGATGACCGGTTGGATAAAAATATCGACAATCCTTTTTTATAACTATTTGATATAGTTCAATTTTTATAGAAATAATAAACTATAAAAAAATTACTAGGCAAAAGCTTAAAATTGCTTATAATGAGTCAAGACATCGCTTATGTCGTATAAAATTTTGATGAGCAGTTTTTTTAGATGCGCTAACCACTCCCAAAGAGTAGAAAGTCGCATAGCTGTTAATAGGGATTTTAGCGAAGGATAAGCCTAGGAGATCAGAAACATAACGTTTCGAGTAATCATTGTATGAAGGGAATCAGTCTATGAAATTATTTACCAAAACCACTCTAGCTGTTGCAGGTATCAGTTTAGCAAGCATGGCATTCGCCGCTGATCCTTTGGCCAATACCACGTGGCAGACATTTGATGAAGGTAAGCCAAAAGGTACTGTAAAGATTACTGAGTCAAACGGTGTACTAACAGGTACGCTTATCGCTACTAACTCAGCCAAAGGCAAAAAGCACGTTGGTACGACCATTATTAAAGGTTTAAAGTCTGATGGTGGTGGCAAATATAGTGGTGGTACGATCACTGATCCTGAAAAAGGCAAAGACTATCGTATGACCGCAAACTTGAGTGGCAACACCTTAAATCTAAAAGGTTATATCGGTCCATTCTCACGCAGTCAAACGTGGAAAAAGAAATAAACCGATAGCTTATTTTTAGTATTAGACCTAATATTGATAAATAAAAATCCCGCAATACCAAAAGGTATTGCGGGATTTTTAGTACATATATTTTAATATTGGTTTAAGAGCTTATCTCACAAATTCTGGATATGCTTCCATACCGCACTCTGCTATATCCGCACCTTCATACTCATCTTCTTCAGAGATACGCAGACCAATCACTAATTTGATAACTGCCCAAGTGATTAAGCTGGCGATGAATACCCAAGTAAAGATAGTGGCTGCACCAGCAATCTGACCTACGAACGATGCTGCTGGGTTGGTAATTGGTACGATAAGTAGACCGAACAGACCGACTACACCATGAACTGAGATAGCACCCACTGGATCATCTATTTTTATTTTATCCAATGCTAAGATAGATAGCACAACGATAACGCCAGCGATCAAACCAAACAGTGTTGCTTGTAATGCAGATGGGGTTGAGGGTTCTGCTGTGATAGCGACTAATCCTGCGAGGGCACCATTTAAGAGCATGGTTAAGTCAGCTTTGCCAAAGATGATGCGTGCTATTATTAAAGCACCAATTGCACCGCCTGCCGCTGCTGCATTGGTATTTAAAAAGACCATAGCAACCGAGTTAGCACTGGCAATATCACCCAGTTTTAGCACCGAGCCGCCATTGAAACCGAACCAACCCATCCAGAGAATAAGTGTTCCAAGCGCTGCCAGTGGTAAGTTAGCCCCTGGAATGGCGCGTATTTCACCATTAGGGCCATACTTGCCTTTACGTGCACCTAATAATAATACCCCTGCTAATGCAGCCGCAGCACCCGCCATATGGACGATACCAGAACCTGCAAAATCAGAAAAACCCATGTCGCCTAAATTGAACATCCCAAATACATCATTGCCACCCCACGTCCAGCTACCCTCTAATGGATAAATGACACCAGTCATCACCACAGCAAATAATAGGAACGACCACAGCTTCATGCGCTCAGCCACCGCTCCTGAAACGATCGACATACAGGTTGCAACAAACACCACTTGGAAGAAAAAATCAGACGCAGCGGAGTAAACAGAATCACCGTCAAAGCCATTTTCAGCGGAGGCTGCTAGGGCATCTGCTACCAGCGTTTCATTACCCGCGATACCGCTCAAGAATAGGTTGCCACCATACATAATGGCATAGCCGCATATCATGTACATGGTACAAGCGGTGGCAAAAAGTGCGATATTTTTGGTTAAAATCTCAACGGTGTTTTTTGAGCGGACGAGTCCAGCTTCTAACATGGTGAAGCCTGCTGCCATCCACATGACGAGCGCCCCGCACATTAAAAAGTAAAACGTGTCAAGTGCGTACTGGAGCTCGAAGATTTGATTTTGCATGTTAATTCCCCCTTGAATTGATGCAATACAGCTATCGGTATGATCTATAAATCTGTGTCTATATGGCCTTGCGCGTTAGATAGCGTCAGGGCCTGTCTCGCCCGTACGAATACGAATAACTTGCTCGAGTGCAGTGACAAAGATTTTGCCGTCACCAATCTTGCCCGTGCTAGCGATGCGAGTGATGGCTTCGATAGCAGGTTCGACCATCTCATCAATAACGGCCACTTCGACTTTTACTTTAGGTAAGAAGTCCACCACGTATTCTGCGCCGCGATAGAGTTCTGTGTGACCTTTTTGGCGACCGAAACCTTTGACTTCAGTAACAGTGACACCTTTAACACCGATGTCAGAAAGCGCTTCACGTACATCATCGAGCTTAAACGGTTTTAAGATCGCAGTGATTAGCTTCATAAAATATTCCTTATTTGTGTGATGCCGCAGGTTGATCGAAGCATTGTGGTGCATCGTATCGCTGCCATGCTTACTATTAGTCATTCAAGAACTGTGCCAATTTACTCAAGGGGGATAGGTAAGATTGGATTTGTTTGTTCAAAAACAGCCATAGTTATGGCAAAAAATACTGGTTATGCTGCAATGGTATAAACCACCGTTATGAGCATAGAGAATGCGAATTAACCTTTAGCGTTGAACTGACGAAAACTTTATTATAACCAACTTTTTAGGTGCTTGGGGAGACCATCCATCTATTTCCTGTGATGATTTGCTAACCTAGTTTGGTATATGAAACGAATCACTTGAGGAGAAAGTAGGGAAAATTGTGTGATACGGTAAGCGGCAGAGCTTAACATGGATGTATAGGCTCTGCGCTCAAAGAGAGAGGAGTGGCTGTGTAGATCGGCTAAAGCCTATACCTTTGGGAAGAGTAGGTAGGGGGTTTTGGTGCTACCGAGCAGCTTTTTTGTGTCGCTACCTTTTAGAAGTTCACGCAGACGAGATTGGCCAAAGGCACCGGTCATCAGCATACCGATATCATTTTCATTTTGATAATAATTCAAAGCCGAAGTGACATCACGGCAATCCAGCAATGCTTTTTTAGACTTGATGCCTGCTTGTTTGAGCCGCGCATAAGCTTCACGTAGCGCATCGCAATTTTCAGAGTTTTCTTTACCGACCATCACGATATGAACGGTTAATGCGCGAACCAGTGAGGTTTTGCAGAGCCAATTGAGCAATTTATGAGATGTTGGACTGTTGTCAAAAGCAAATAACGCGGTCGTAGGGGGCAAAAATGGTGCATGAGTCACCAAAATGGGGCAGTGACTGACTCTAATCAACTGGCTCAATGTCGATTTGCAGGTGACATTGTGACCTATAACGATCAATTGTGCTTTGTCATCGACGTAATCGATACTTTCATTGAGGTGTTCATGGCGATGCAGGGTATAGGTTTTTAGTTTTTGGCGCTGCTGCTCGCAATAGGTGGTGGCTTGATGGAGCAAAAGCTTGCCTTGGGCTTTTAGCTCACAATTACTCAAGTGCTCCTTAGTGGTGAATTGCTCAAGCAGCATATTTTCATCATCGATATTGAGACAGCCTGAATAATTCACAGCCGCTTTTTGTTGTAAGCTCGGTACTGAGTGCAACAGTCCAACAGGTGCTTGTAGACGAGTCGCGGCCCACATGCTGGCTTCTAACACTGCTTGCACGTGGTCTGGGCAGTCCAAGCAGGCAATCACACTATCTGGTTTCAAATTACTCATAAGACCACCACATTATTCCAATATTAAAAAGACAGAATAAAAAGACAGCTGCTTGGCTCAAGGATGGGCGATAATGCTTATGCCCAACCCTTTGCACCAATGCAGCTGTTTATTCAACTGTCTATTTATGAGCGGTAATCAATATTAGCTCAATAAATAGACGTGGCTTTGTTTAATCCAATAAGCCAATATCTCGGCGATCGTGGATAGAGAAGCGATCAATCAGTGTTCGGCTCGCATTATTGAGTCCCACCACTTTGACATCAATGCCCTCACGTTGCAAGCGCATGACCAGTTTGTCCAAGGTGTCTACGGCACTGACATCCCAAAAATGCGCTTGGCTGACATCAATTTGAATACTGTCCAAAGCTTCTTTGGTATCGAAGCTGTTTAAGAACTGGGTCGTAGAAGCAAAGAATACTTGTCCTTGCACATAATAATAGCGGGTATTAGTACTCTCATCATATTCGCTAAATACCGTTAAGAATTGACCAATCTTATTGGCAAACGCCAGCGCCGATAGCAGCACGCCCACGCCCACGCCATAAGCTAGGTTGTGCGTAAATACTGTGGTCAAAACAGTCGCTAGCATGACAATATTAAATGACATCGGATGCGTTTTAAATTCGCGAATAGACTGCCAGTTAAAAGTACCAATAGAGACCATAATCATCACAGCGACCAGTGCCGCCATTGGAATTTGACTGACCCATTCACTTAAAAACACTACCATAATGAGCAGTACGATACCTGCCATCAAAGTGGACAGACGCGTACGTCCGCCAGATTTGACGTTGATCATAGATTGACCAATCATGGCACAGCCTGCCATACCACCGAAGAAACCTGATACGACGTTGGCAATCCCTTGACCACGACACTCGCGGTTTTTATCGCTTGGCGTATCTGTCAAATCATCGACGATAGTCGCTGTCATCATCGATTCTAATAAACCAACGATGGCAAGTGCGATAGAGTAAGGCGCGATGATCAGTAAAGTATTTAGGTTCAATGGAATGTCAGGTAATAAGAACATCGGTAATGAATCAGGCAAATCGCCCATACTGCCGACATTACGAATATCAAGATTCATATACATGGCGACAGCGGTCAAACCAACGATACAGATCAGCGGTGACGGAATCACGCGACCGATTTTAGGAATCAGCGGAAACAAGTAGATAATCGCTAAACCCGCCGCTGTCATGATATAAACCGTCATGCCAACGCGTTCAGTCATTGGGTTAAGCTCAGGCAGCTGGGCGGCAAAGATCAATATCGCGAGCGCATTGACGAAGCCAATGACTACCGAGCGCGACACAAAGCGCATCAAATTACCGAGCTTTAGAATACCCATTATAATCTGAATCCCACCGCACAATAAGGTGGCAGCTAGCAAATACTGCAAACCATGCTCGGCGACTAAGTCAACCATCACCAGTGCCATTGCCCCAGTTGCTGCCGAAATCATGCCTGGACGACCACCGACGAAACTGATCACGACCGCGATACAAAATGAGGCATACAAGCCGACTTTTGGATCAACACCCGCGATAATAGAAAAGGCAATGGCTTCAGGAATCAGCGCTAAGGCAACAACCAAACCGGATAAAACGTCGCCGCGAACATTGGAAAACCACTCGTCACGTAAGTTATCAATAAAAGATGTCATAAGTAAACTGCATAGGGTTAGAGGCAAAAAAAGTAATCATTACTCATTCATAAAATGATCGCATCGCTATAAAAGTAGCTATTCATCTTTCTTTTACGGCAACATGTGCTGTGTCATATTGCGGTATTGAGTTATTAAAGGTCAGTAATAAGTAGGTCTATTGATTTACTTACTGGTATCGCTAATACGCTCACCAATAATTGATACGATGATAAATTCAGTGAGATTACCTAAAAAATAGTTAAAATAAGGTGCTTAAAGCAGGGCATTTATAAGAGCACCTACAATAACGAATAGCGTCAGCAATGATATGCTGCGGTAGAGGGTAATAAATAATCTATCAAATAAAAATAGCCGCTCGACATGACCTGTCTATAGTAGTAACTTTGCCAAACAGAAGTGACAATAGCGTGCTAACTGTGACAACATGCTAAACTAAAATGCTTGGGTAAATACCCAATCACTTACAGATTAAGGCAGCTATTATAGCATTAGCCACTTAATATAAAAACAGGCGCATAATAGCATATCGTCATAAAAAACCAGTACCGAAATCTGAACGATACCGTTATGATGCGTCTCATCTTGACGGCATCATTTTGCTTCTTTATATACTAGGTTTGTTTGATGCCATTTTGCTCGTCCAACAGAAGGAATAAATATGACCACCAACACTGCAACAGATGCCTTACTTCACAAAGGCAGTGGTCTACAAGTCGTGGTCGGTTTGGGACAATCTGGATTGTCAGTTGCGCGCTATTTGGCCAATCAAGGCTATCAGGTTGCTGTCACTGATGCTCAGGTGACACCTAGCTTAGCAGATCAACTACCCGCTGAGATTAGTATTCGCCAATTTGGTGCGATTGACGCCGAGCTCTTGCAGCAAGCGGCACGTATTATTATAAGCCCCGGTATCTCACTTGCTACCGAAGCTGTCGCCGCTGCCCGCCAAGCGAATATTCCAGTGGTTAGTGACATTCAGCTATTTTGTGAGGCTTGTACCGTACCGATAGTGGCGATTACTGGCTCTAATGCTAAGAGCACCGTGACCACCTTGGTCGGGCAAATGGCTGCGGATGCTGGTGTCAATGTCGGTGTCGGCGGTAATATTGGCGTGCCAGCGCTGACCTTGCTTGATAATACTGATATGGAGCTGGCGGTGCTTGAGCTGTCGAGCTTTCAGTTAGAGACAGTGACCAATTTGGGTGCGCAAGTGGCGACGGTTCTAAATATGTCACCTGACCATTTAGATCGCCACGGTGATATGCTGGGCTACCATCAAGCCAAGCATCGTATCTTTCAGGGTGCTAAGTCCGTGGTTATCAATCGCGAAGACGCATTGACGCGTCCGCTCGTGGCTGATAATTTGCCCAGAGTGAGTACCGGTATACATGCTCCTGATAAAGGTCAATATGGTCTTATTACTACTCCTGAAGGCCAAATTTATCTTGCCCACGGTACAGAAAAACTACTGTCGGCAGATAAACTGTTGATTAAAGGTCGTCATAATCTGCTCAATGCACAGGCAGCCTTAGCGTTAGGCGAACTTGCTGGTTTGCCATTGGGCAGTATGTTGAATACCTTACAGCAGTTTACTGGACTTGAGCATCGTTGCCAGTATGTGGCAAATGCTGCAGACATTGATTATTTCAATGATTCAAAAGGCACCAATATCGGCTCAACGATGGCAGCTATAGAAGGGCTGGGCGCAGTCTATGCACCAAAGGACGGTAAATTACTATTGATTTTGGGTGGACAAGGCAAGGGTCAACAGTTTGGTGAATTGACGCCGTTTATCAATCAGTATGTTAGCCAAGTACTGTTTATTGGTGAAGATGCATCGCTGATTGAACAGCATCTGCGCGCAGCTAAGATAAGCGCCGATGTTGCGTTACATCAATGCCAAACTTTAGAAAACGCCTTTACAACCATTCAACAAGTCACGACAAGCAGCCTATCGCAAGTGCAAGCGGTGCTATTGTCACCTGCTTGTGCCAGCTTTGATCAATATAGTGGCTACGCAGCTCGCGGTGAGCATTTCAGTCAGTTGGTTGGTCAATTAGCAACTGAGTCGTCAGATATGATGACTTCGGAATAAAAGTTTTGGTGATTTAAGCATTTGCATGATAAGTGCTTAGCGAATATCAGCATTTAATAAAGAAATCAGTATTTAATAAAGAGTAAGGGCAATGCAATAGGATTGCCCTGAATTGACTTTTACGACGCTCGCGCATTTTCTGTATAAATGATTGTTTTGCTTATAGATTGCTGCTACTGTCAATCATAGCCAGTCAGCAACATGAATGGTCAGCTTATTTGCTTAGTAATCTGTCTGGTACTGTCTATTTTCTATTTTTTAAACGGTGGCGTTTAATAGACGCCGTGTTTTTTCGTTCGTTAGTGTATATAAAATTATGGCGCTCTCTTCTATTTTTCGTTCCTCATCCCAACCGAAGCAAGCATCTGGCTCAGATGGTATTCTTTCTATGCCGTCAGCACGCGCCATTCTCCTATCGAGTGTTGGCTGTATGTTGGTGCTCAGTTTATTGATGGTGGCTTCCGCTTCTATTCCTTTTGCCCTCAGTCGTGGCATGACAGAGCTGAACTTTTTCAAAAACCAGCTGCTGTATATGATGATCGGTCTGACGGTCGCTACGGTTTCTTATTACAGCGTGTCTTTGCGAACACTATATAAGACTGAAACCCAATTTATCTTATTGGGTATCACTGGCATGCTGCTAGTGGCAACCCTATTTAGTACGCCTATTAACGGCTCCAAGCGTTGGCTGAACCTAGGGGTATTTAATTTTCAGGTGGCAGAGTTGGCTAAGTTGGTGATGATTGTCTTTGTCTCTGATTTTGTGGTGCGTCGCTCTTTTGAAGTTCGTAACGGCTTAGACGGTTTTTTGCGGATTATGTTGGTGGTGGCACTCATCACCATGCTGCTATTGTCACAGCCAGATTTTGGTTCTTTTGTCGTTATTTTAGGTACCATCTTTGCGATTTTTTATATTGCTGGTGCGCCTTACAAGCACTTTTTAGCACTGGGCGCGGCTGCCATCGGTGGCGCGGTATTGATGGTGACGACAGCGCAGTACCGATTGGTACGTGTGATGTCATTTATGGATCCGTTTGATGATGTGCAAGACACGGATTATCAGCTGGCACGCAGTTTGATTGCCTTTGGTCGTGGACAATTTACAGGCGTTGGTTATGGTGAGAGCGTACAAAAACTGTCGCATTTGCCCGAGGCACATACTGATTTTCTATTAGCCATTACAGGGGAAGAGTTAGGCTTTGTTGGGGTTACCATGGTATTGGTGCTCGAAGCGCTGATTATCGGTAGCGCGATGCGTATCAGTTATAACGCGCTCAAACGTCGGCAGATGCGTATGAGTTATACCGCCTTTGGTATCGGTGTGGTGTTCATAGCGCAGACAATTATCAATGCGGCGATGAATATGGGCGCGATTCCAACCAAAGGATTGACCATGCCATTCTTCAGTTATGGCGGCTCTTCGATGTTGATTAGTTTGGTGATGGTTGCGTTATTGCTAAAAATTTATAAAGAAAGCCCCGAAATCGAAAAAAGCCAATGCCGTTATTATTGATAGGTTGAGCATTAGTTATAGGCTCGATGCATCATGACTGGCATTATCCAAAGAAGCGTCGCTAAATAGTGGCGCTTTTTGCTAGCTGACTTTTATCCATTGGGCATATTTAACTGTTGCTTGCCTTGTAGCGGCGTACTGTCCCATTGAGCAATGGCTTGCTTTAACATACGAGTAGGTGTGTCTCTATCGACGGCTGGTTGCTGTAATAGTTGTAAAGCATTGGCGATAAGTTTACTTGGATCTCGTGTATCAATGGGTTGTGCTAGGTTTTGCTTGGAGAGTTTTTGTCCATCAGCATGACATATCAGTGGCAAGTGATACCAGTGATCGATGGCAGGCAAGCGTGCGGCATCCATGATGCTGATTTGCGCTGTCGTCATGGGTAGGATATCTAGACCGCGCATAATATGTGTCACCTGTTGCAGTCCATCATCAAGGCTGGCAGCCAAAATATAATTGATCATACCATCTTGGCGACGTACCACCATATCACCCAATGTCTGCTGAGGATTATCCCACTGCAATCCTTGAATACCGTCGTTAAAACCAATCTTATAATTCGGTAGCTGTATGCGTAGCTTATGTTGCTCTCTATCAAGGTCAGCGCTGACGCAGCAGCGTGGATAGCGCTTCCTGTTTGGTTGCAATGGGTTGGCATCGTCATAAGCTGGGCTCAGCTCTTCTTGCGCCCAGTATTGCTCCAAGTCTTTACGCGAGCACTGACAGCCATAAGTGAGCGGATGCAGGGCTGAGTGTAGATAATCATTATAAATATCAATACGCTCAGATTGATAAATGATATCACCGTCCCAGTACAATCCAAGCGCTTCCAAATCAATCAAAATTTGCTCAGTAAATTGCTGATCACAGCGTTCGGTATCAGTGTCTTCAATACGCAGTAGCCATTTACCACCAATGGATTTTATATGGCAAAAGCTGGCAAGCGCGGTCGTCAATGAGCCAAGATGCAGTTCACCAGTCGGTGAGGGAGCAAAACGACCAATCGGCTGTACTGGTATGATTGGAGCGGGCATAGGAATAAGGTTAGTTTTCAAAGTAGGAAATTATCGGTAAAAAAGTTAGAAGATAGAATAATAAATATATCCGTAAAAAGATATTTGTGAAATGAGTCTGTTTTGTTAGCAAATCAATATAAGCAAGCTTAAAGCTCTGTATCAGCCATGATCCATTGACTAAAAACCAGTCTTCTAAAACGCAATAAGCGACCATATTTTGGTCGCTTATGCTTACATTCTACTATTGAGATTAATCGTAATTCGTTTAAGCGCCTTGATTTTGGCGTTCTTTAATCTCAGACAGTGTTTTACAATCGATACACTGGGTAGCTGTTGGGCGCGCTTCGAGACGACGCAGACCAATCTCTACGCCACAAGTTTCACAAAATCCATAATCATCATTTTCAATTTCTGACATAGATTTATCAATTTTGCGAATGAGCTTACGTTCACGGTCACGCGTACGCAATGCGAGGGCAAACTCTTCTTCTTGGGTGGCGCGATCATTGATATCTGGCATAGCACTGGACTCGTCTTGGATATAAGTCTTGGTGCGATCCGCTTCGCCAATCAGTTGGCTCTTCCAATCCAATAATATAGCCTTAAAGTGCTCTAACTGCGCATCAGACATGTACTCTTCGTCTTTGGCAGGCACATAAGGAGTAAACTTAGCTTCACTTGGATTCGTGGTCAGGGTGCTCATATGGGTATCCTACTTTTTTCAAATTAATTCAATAAAACGACGTATCAAAAGACAAGACGCTATCAATGTCATAAACGCTATAATTTGTCCCTTTATAAAACGTTTTACCACTTGGTAACACAAGTAACACAGCGGATCTAATAGTACAGTTATCTTGATATGCTTAAAGCAATCTATCAATGGTCAGGTATATGGTTATGCATATTTCTATTTAAATAGCGTTGTCTTAATAATGCGACAAATCACTGATTGTGAAGACTTAGCTGTGATCGATTTAGCCATCCTAGCTATTATAATTCTACCTAATACCAGATACTAGGCAGTCCTCATTTCGTTTTATACGTTGTATCATTGTTTCTGATAATAATGAAGTCATTTTTCATCATCATGTCGTTTTTACCGTGCCAGTCATTGTATTCTGAACTCAGAAATATCAGTCAATAGCTTGGGGTATAAGGGCTCACATCAATATTGGTGTCAATAAATCTGGGCGTCAAGTATCCAGTCTTTCTACCCAGCTTGCAACCTTTCCATTGTTGGCTAATTGCAACCAACGGTAACCGGGCGGGACGCTTTTATCATAGGAAAAATCATTCTCATAAGGCTTGAACTGGTAGCAAGTAGAAGGCGTACTATAGACCGTGACTCCTTGACGATGGCGAACCTGCTCTTGGTGCGTATGACCACTGATAATGACCTTGAGATGGTCAAATCCTAACAGATGCTGCCAAAAGGCCTCACTATTCTCTGCCATATGCGTGTCAATCCAGTTAGAGTCTACGGGAATAACATGATGATGTAGAGCAATCAGCGCAGGCTTATCACAAGCATCGAGTCTCTCGCATAACCAGTCAATATCGGTAGGCGTTATCTCGCCCTCGACTTTGCCCGTGATGGATGAGTCTAATAACAACAGCTGCCAACGATCAGTCTCAATGACATGCCGGCTTAGCAAGCGCGGGTCGGCAGGCTGAGCAATCAGTTCGCGCTCAAAGAACGGCAAGTCACTGCCTATCTCATCCGTCACATCATGATTGCCTGCGATACAAGCGAAAGGAATATGGGTCGCTTGCAATACCTCAAAAATATGATCGTAAATAGCGGGTTTGACTTCATTGACTAAGTCGCCAGTCACGATAATCAAATCGCAGCGAATGTCGCTACTCAATGCTTGCTGTAGTACTGTTTCAAAGCACTGCTGACAGGCAGAGGCTTCGCTATTGTTAGTATCGCCATCAACACTAGAAGAAACAGGCGTTGATAAATGCAAATCTGTGATTTGTAGTATGTTTACCTGTTCATCTGGTGTGCTAATGTTATTAACAGGATAGCTTAGCATTGGGTCAGTCCCTCATCGAATCGAAACAAGTGATGCTGTTAAAACGAATGATAGATAAATGGATGTCCTGCATCGAGTAGACTAATGAATTTTGGTCTGACCAATATGTTTTTTGGCTTGACGCCGCTAGTATGTCGATGATATTAGGGCAAGTTTATAACATAAAGTCAATGAAAGCTCTATCATATTGATGAAATAAAGTTGGATAAGAGGATAAAAAACCAGCGGCTTTATGTGAACCATAATCTGTCTAACGGCGCGCTGACCAAATTTTTGCAGTGCTGAGCTTTGAGAAAATCAGCGCGATAAAAAATAAAATGGCTAATATTAATACGATAGCAAGTCCTGTCTGAATATCTAGCCAGATGCTTCCCCAAACGCCTAGCGTCACGCCAAGCTGTGCGATCAGTAGCGATATAACGACCATTTGTTTTGGCGATGATGACCACAAACGTGCCGTTAATGCTGGTAATACCAATAGACCGCTGATTAGTAAACTACCAACCGCTTGCAGGGCAATCGCACAAAATCCCGCCAATACGCCCATGAAGAACAGCCGCTGGCGTGTCGGATTAACACCTTGAATACGCGCCAGTGCTTCATGAGTGGCAAGCTTAATTTGTGCAGGCCATATATACATAAGTAGACCGAGCCCTACCAGCACACTACCGGCAAGTAAGGGCAAGTCTGCCCAATCAAGCTCTAGCAAATTACCAAACAAAAACCCCAGTACGTTTGCTTGTTGGTCAGTCAACTGGGTCAAAGCCAATAAGCCTAAGCATAACAATGACACCGCCACGACGGCCAAAACCGCATCGACAGGCAGGCGCTCATCATCGATTAATACCAGCCCTAGCACCACCATGACGCTGACCAAGGCAATGCCAATGCCCATAGGTAATTGCCACCATACTGCTAAAGCCACGCCAAGCAAGGTGCCATGTGCTAAAGCGTCAGCAAAAAATGCCATGCGTCGCCACAAGACTAAGCAACCTAAAGGCGCTGATAGTAGCGCTAAAATACTGCCAGCGATCCAAGCGGGGGCAATGATGGCTAACCAAGCAGTCATAATAAATATCCGTAAAAGTTTTTATAAAGCTCAACGCTCGATATGTGTTTGATGTATTAAGCTTCGATATATTTTATATTTGTGAATGTTCAACGCGCCTTAATGATTATAGTTCGCTTGGGGCGTGATGCTCACAGGCATGTGGTTGATGTACATAAGGCTGCTCATAATGATGCCCAAATAGCTTTTGAAACTCACTACTAATGGCAAGCTCGCTTGGTTGTCCCTCACAGCAAATATGCTTATTAAGACAAATCACACGTCGACTGCCTTTCATGACCCAATGCAGATCATGCGATACCACCAGCATGGCACAACGCAAAAACTCTGGCAGCTCATCAATAAACTGATAGAGCCAAACCTCAGTATCAGGGTCCAGTCCTTGCATCGGCTCATCTAAAATCAATAAGTTGGGTTTGTCTAACAATGCGCGCGCGAGCAAGACCCTTTGTGTCTCACCACCCGACAGGTGCAGCATTTGTCGCGATAGTAAGTGCGTCAATGACAAGTTATCGAAGATAAATTGACGCTGCTCAGACGTTAAGCGCCTTTTATCCGCTTGTGCCAATAAATCGCAGACTCGTAATGGCAATATCGGCGGTACAGCAAAGCGCTGCGGCACATAGCCAAGCTGTAACTTTTGATGAGAGTTAATGTGCCCTTTAGTTGGCTCAATCAATCCCAAAATAAGTTTAACCAACGTTGACTTGCCAGCGCCATTTGGTCCAATAAGACTGACTGTTTCATTAACCGCAATGTCGATATCAATATGTGAGAGTAAGCGTTGATGCCCAATGTCGTAGCTGATATCGCTTAGGCTCAGCAGTTTACTCGCATTATTAATGGTATTGCCATCAACAGCGGAAAAGTTCGGTTGATTAGACGGTGAGGTAGACAGGCTCATAGTATGACAACCAATAAGTGAATGAGTAATACAAATAAAAAACGGATGACAAAGACTTACGCTTCAGTGGTTAGGGCATGTTACTGGCAGGCTTGGCAACGACCACTCAGCTCAATCACACTGCGTTCCACAATAAAGCCAACGTCTTGCTCAGCAAAACTCATCATTTCCTGTACGGGCACACTGCTACATTCTTGTACACGCTGACATTGACCACAGATTAAAAATGCTGCGGTATGCTGAGCGCGTGGGTGACAGCAGGGCACATAAGCATTGATAGAGGTCAGTTGATGTATCAAGCCTTCACTCAATAGAAACTCCAGACTGCGATAGACAGTGGGTGGCGCGACATTTTTTGGCGCTTGTTTTTTAGAGCTAATTTCTTTAGATGCCGCTTTCATTGGGTGCTGTTGCGAGTTAAGCGCTTCGATGCTGTCATCATTGTTATTGGGCTCTGATAAGCGCATTTGCTGCAATTGCGTGATCAAATCATATGCACCGATAGGTTTATTGGCTGCCAATACCAATTGATATATTTGCTGGCGCAATGGGGTAAAGCGTGCACCGTTCAGGCGACATTGTTCTTTTGCTGCCATTAGGCGCTCGGTCACGTCATGCGGCGTAAAGTCCTGCACATCATGTAAATGTTCGCAGACTGATAAACTGGTGGACATGGTGCAAGCTCCTACAAAAAAATGGCACTGTTATTATAGTAATTTATAATGTTATAGTATAACATACTAAAAATAAGAGCAGATAAGTGATCTTGGCTTATTTATTGATACCTTGATGATCACTCAGATACAACACTGATAACGTCTAAATGTTTCCACTTATATTTTATCTTTCATACATTAAAGAATCTATTATGAACTCAGTTTTCAAATATTTTTTAAGCTCAACCATTATACTACAGCGATGGCTCATCACGGGCATAGTTGCATTAGGCGTCTTTACTGTGAGTGCACAAGCGGCAACAGTCAGCGTGAGTAATTATCCACTGTTTTTATTGAGTCAAGCAGTGACTGAAGGTTCACCGCCCGCCAAGCAGTTATTGCAAGCAGGGGAGGTAGGTCATCATGGCAGTATCAGCCCAGGTGATATTAAAGCCATTCAGGACAGTAAATTTGTCGTGTGGTTTGGTGAGCCACTAGAAAATAACTTGGCGGCAAGCCTTAATACCGCACCCAATGCGATTGCCTTATTTGAATTTGATGCCTTTAATCGTCATCCGCTACGTGACGTCAAAGGCAAGCCTATTACTGGCACGCTTGATCCACATATATGGTTAGATCCTGAAAATGCCAAAGCCATGACTCGTGCCCTTGCCGTGATTCATAGCCATGCTAATCCGCAATATAAAGCACTTTATCACGCCAATGCACAAAAATTTGCTCAGCGAATGGATAAGGGAGTGGCATCTTTCGTAAAACAAGCTAAAGGCAAGCAGCAAACCCAGCCTTATTGGGCCTATCATGATGCTTATCAATACATTGAATCCAGCACAAACCTAAAGCTTGTTGGCAGTTTAAGCACTGACCACCATCTAGCACCACGAGCAAGCCAAATACGCTGGCTAAATGAGAAGCGTCCAGCCAAGCAAATGTGTCTGGTTAGCCCAAGTCAACCAGCCAAAGGTCTACTCGCTAAGTTACAGCCTGTAAAAACCACTGTGCAACCTGAAGATATGAGCAATAGTAAAGACTTTGTGAGTGGTTGGCAGACGATGGCACAGCAAATCTATCAATGTATATCGTAGGATAACTGATTAACCATAGTGGCTTGCAACGCTTGAGCAGCCATTATGTAGTCATACTTTGGGTGTTATCCATTGGTCAGTAACTATGATGTCTATGAGTGATTCAGCTAGGTCACTGATAAAAGGTATATTTTTCTTGCTTAACGGTGGTATGCCCCTTATAATAAGTGGCGTTTTATTTTGGTTAAAAGGTAACACCTGTAGAGTGAGCCGTTCACGGATAAAAGTGTCGCGACGATGTTATATTGCCACCTTATCCCAATGCTGTAAGGCTATAGGATTGCATTACCGATGACCAAGCCTGCCAAACGCACACAAAAAGATAAAATTGGCATCTATATCAAACGCCAAGCGTGGATATTATTTATCCTTATTATTATTGCTTGGGCTTTAGATACCAGTTGGCTACATAGTGAGCTTACTGTTGCAAAAAGCGCCGCTATTGGTGCGCTACTCAGTTTTGCAACCCAAGCTGTATTTGCTTTTTTTATCTTTTGGTACACTGGATATCGCGCGCGCCAACATATTGTTAGCCAGCTATATCGAGGTCAAATGGCCAAATGGCTATTGACTGTGTTTGGTTTCGCACTAATTTTTATTACCGTACAACCCCTATCTGCGCTTGCGCTGTTTATCGGTTTTATGGTAATGCAAATTAGTCACAGTTGGATGTTGTGGCATATACGCTAGCATTAATAGACGATGACTATATCAATAGTTGAGTGCTTAATAGTGCTAGGCAAGTCACCCTGCCGTCCAGCTTCTCTATGACTGATTTCATAAGAAAGTCAAAACATACAAAACTGTCTAAAGACAGCGCCAATGATTATAAAGACTGTGATATGAGCGTTTAAATGAGTATAGCGTGTGATGATGGAGTCGATAGCCAATTATTAGCTATCAGTATTGCCTCTAATTAAATTCTTACAATTTAATTAATCACGCAAAGCTATGTTAGTAAACGTTAATAGTAGCTAACTTATTCATACAGTGCATAAAAAAGTCATAATTGACTTTACACGAATACAACGCTGCATTAATATAGGCAGCTAAATATTTTGCTTATGAACGCTGTATTAAGCGTCGATCGTGGAAACGCGGCAGTAAGTAAACACAGATATAATAATTTCGCGTACATATACAAGGGCTATTACTGAATCATCATAAGCCCTTTTTTGATAGCTAAAATTTATCTTAAGTTATCAAATTGCGCACTAGTAATAGAACTATGGGTTGGATGTTATTGATTACATGAGAGCTTTAGCATGGTTCATCGGCTTGCTAGCAGGTCAAATAGGATCGTTAAAACCTCATCAGATGACAACCATATTTTTGGTAGTTGATTAAATCGTTGATTAATAAGAAGCTGACATTATGGCAGGCGAGCAAACAACAACAGACTATATCTCTCACCACTTAACGAACTGGACGTACGGCTATCTGCCGGGCGAAGGCTGGAAAGTTGCCTATACTGCTGAAGAAGCTAGTGCAATGGGCTTTAAAGCCATCCACCTTGATTCTATGCTTTGGTCAATTGGTCTAGGCATTGTTTTCTGCGCCATCTTCTGGATGGTCGCTAGAAAAGTCACTTCAGGCGTGCCGGGTAAAACTCAGGCCGCGGTTGAGATGATCGTTGAGTTCGTTGATAACAACGTTCGTGATTCGTATAGTGGTACCTCAAAGCTGATTGCGCCTTTGGCGTTGACTATCTTTGTATGGATATTCTTAATGAACTTGATGGATTTACTACCCGTCGACTTTATTCCTATGATTGCTGGCCAAATCGGCGCAATGATGGGACATGATCCACATCATGTGTTCTTTAAGATCGTTCCAACGACGGATCCTAATATTACGCTTGGCATGTCTTTTTCTGTCTTTATACTGATTCTGTTCTATAGTATCAAAGAAAAAGGTTTGGGCGGCTTTGTTGGCGAGCTAACACTGCATCCGTTTAGTGCCAAAAACCCTATCGTACAAATTATTTTAATACCCATCAACTTTATCTTAGAGTTTGTTACTTTGATAGCAAAACCTATCTCTTTAGGTTTACGACTATTCGGTAACATGTATGCTGGTGAGTTGATTTTCATACTGATTGCTCTAATGCCGTTTTGGATTCAATGGGCGTTATCAGTACCGTGGGCTATTTTCCACATCTTAATTATTACACTTCAAGCGTTCGTATTTATGATGCTGACGATAGTTTATATGTCACTTGCATCATCAACTGAACATTAATTAGACATTCAATAGGTAAATGAGGATACATCCATGGATCCAGTATTAGGTGGTTACACAGTTATCGCAGTAGCACTACTTATCGGTTTAGGTGCACTAGGTACAGGTATTGGTTTTGCTATTCTAGGTGGTAAATTCCTAGAAGGCGTTGCGCGTCAGCCAGAACTTGGTTCACAGCTGCAAACTCGTATGTTCATCGTAGCAGGTCTTCTTGATGCTATTCCGATGATCGGTGTTGGTATTGCTATGCTATTGTTATTCGCTAACCCTCTAGCAGGTTAATCAGAAAGCTCAGTTGTAAATGTTTGGTAGTCAAAGTTTGTATCTTAACCATAGCCAAAGTTTGGCTATCAAATATGATCAATGAAACTGATTTTTCATTAACAAAGAGGTGATCACGTGAATATCAATTCTACCCTCATCGGTCAAGCCATTGCTTTTGCAATCTTTGTGATGTTCTGCATGAAATTCGTGTGGCCACCACTTATTGGTGCCATCAATGAGCGTCAGCGTAAAATTGCTGAAGGCCTGAATGCCGCAGAAAAAGCAAAAGCAGATCTGGCGACCGCTGAGCAAGACGTCCAGCAGGAGCTTGATCTTGCAAAGACCAAAGCTGCTGCTTTAATCGAGCAAGCGAACAAGAGTGCCAACCAGCTTGTCGAAGATGCAAAAATGCAGGCCCAAGTGGAAGGCGAGCGCATTCGTCAACAAGCGCAAGCGTCTATCGACCAAGAAATCAATCAAGCGCGTGAATCATTACGTGCCCAAGTTGCTGAACTGGCTGTACTTGGTGCAGAAAAGATTTTGCAAGACAAAGTCGATGTGCAAAAACATGCCAGTATGTTAGACCAACTGGCGGCAAAGCTGTAACTGTGAGGATATAATGGCTGACTTATCAACCTTAGCACGACCCTACGCTAAAGCCGCGTTTGACTATGCCAACGAAAACGGGGCCGTAAACGAGTGGGAAAATTTCTTGTTTGTCGCCAGTGCAATTGTCAATGACAAAGCGTTCCGTACATGGCTAGAAAATCCAGCCGTTACGGCTGAGCATAAGTCAGCTGCTTTGGTTGATCTTTATGACTCACAAGTGGCTGGTGATAGCGACTCTGCTTTTAAACAGCTACTAGGCGAGAGCAAAGGCTCTCGTTATGGTAATAGTATTAGCTATCCTAAAGTGTCACCAGCGCTCAATAATTTTATTAAGCAGTTGGCGCAGCAAGAGCGTCTGGCGCTGCTTCCTGAAGTTTATGAGCATTATCGCCGCCACAAGGCAATAAGCTTAAAGCAGCTTGATGCTTACGTGACCTCTGCCTATCCATTGACTGACGCTCAGCGTGAAATGCTACAAACGCGCCTTGCTGCATCGTTAAATGCTAGTGTGGTGATTCATGAGTCGGTCGATCCAAGTCTATTGGCAGGCGCTACCATCAAAGTCGGTGACAAAATCATTGATGATTCGATGCGCGGCAAGTTACAACAGTTAAAAACACAGCTAACGGCCTAATGCCATTTACCAGCGCAGTCATCTATGATTTGCGTGAAAGTAAGAGCATTTAAGTCAGTGGGCGGGTTATCATAAATTAAAGGAAACAAGGCAATGCAACAATTGAATCCAGCGGAAATCAGTAACCTGATTAAGCAGCGTATTCAAGACCTTGATGCGGGTGCAACTGCAAAGAATGAAGGCACGATTGTCAAAGTATCTGACGGTATCGTGCAGATTCATGGTCTTGAAGATGCCATGTACGGCGAAATGATTGAGTTTGAAGGCGAAATCTATGGAATGGCGCTTAACTTAGAGCGTGATTCTGTCGGCGCGGTAGTACTTGGTGATTACCTAAAGCTGCAAGAAGGTCAAAAAGCCTATTGTACTGGTCGTATTCTTGAAGTGCCAGTAGGTCCTGAGCTGCTAGGCCGTGTTGTTGACGCCTTGGGAAATCCTATTGATGGCAAAGGTCCTATCGACGCCAAAATGACTGACAAAGTCGAAAAAATCGCCCCAGGCGTTATTGATCGTCAGTCAGTAGATCAACCAGTAATGACGGGTTATAAAGCCGTTGATACTATGATTCCAATTGGTCGTGGTCAGCGTGAACTTATCATTGGTGACCGTCAGACGGGTAAAACCGCGATGGCTATCGATGCGATCATCGCGCAGAAATCATCTGGTATCAAGTGTGTATACGTAGCAATCGGTCAGAAACGTTCTACTATTGCAAACGTCGTACGCAAGCTTGAGCAAACTGGTGCCCTTGAATATACGACTGTCGTCGTCGCTTCAGCGTCAGAACCAGCAGCACTACAGTATATCGCACCGTATTCAGGTTGTACGATGGGCGAATACTTCCGTGACCGCGGTGAAGATGCACTGATTGTATTTGATGACTTATCAAAACAAGCCGTTGCTTATCGTCAAATTTCACTATTGCTACGTCGTCCGCCAGGTCGTGAAGCGTATCCTGGTGATGTATTCTATTTACATTCACGTTTACTTGAGCGTGCATCACGCGTAAACGCGGCGTACGTAGAAAAGTTCACTAATGGTGAAGTAGTTGGTAAAACCGGTTCTTTAACCGCACTGCCAATTATTGAAACCCAAGCTGGTGACGTATCTGCATTCGTACCGACTAACGTGATTTCAATCACCGATGGTCAGATTTTCTTAGAATCAAGCCTATTCAACTCAGGTATCCGTCCAGCAGTTAACGCTGGTATCTCGGTATCTCGTGTGGGCGGGGCAGCTCAGACTAAGATCATCAAGAAGCTATCTGGTGGTATCCGTACTGCACTAGCTCAGTATCGTGAATTGGCCGCCTTTGCTCAGTTTGCTTCAGATCTTGATGACGCGACTCGCGAACAGCTTGATCATGGTGAGCGTGTGACTGAATTGATGAAGCAGAAGCAGTATCAGCCAATGTCAATCTCTGAGCAAGCTGCAGTTATCTATGCATCGAATGAAGGCTTTTTAGCGGACGTTCCTGTTGAAAAAATCGGTTCTTTTGAAGAAGCTTACTTACGCTATATGCATGATGAGCAGAGTGAATTGATGCGTGAGATTGATGATACTGCGAATTATAATGATGATATCGCAGGTCGTTTGAAGTCATCTTTAGAGACCTTTAAACAAAATCACAGTTATTAATTTAACGGGTTAAGCCGAATTGGTTATGGCTGTCTTTGATGGCTAATAAAGTGGCGCATTGTCTTGTATTTTTTTATTAAGACAGTAGCGCCACTGTTCTAACCATTGACGGTATTAGATCGTGTCATGCACAAAATATATAACATTAATTTGTTAGATTGATGTTATATACTAAATAATTGTCGCATGCGCCAATGCTTTTTAACCCTCTTATATTGGAATCATTATGGCAAGCTTAAAAGAGATACGTGCCAAAGTCACCAGTATTAAAAGCACCCAAAAAATTACTCGTGCTATGCAAATGGTTGCGGCAAGTAAAATGCGCCGTGCCCAAGAGCGCATGGAAGTGGGTCGCCCGTATGCTGATAGTATGCGCCGGGTTATTTCACATTTGGTGCATGCCTCATCAGACTATAAACATCCGTATATGGTCTCGCGTCCAGTCAATAAGGTTGGCTATATTGTCATTACCTCTGATCGCGGTCTGGCGGGTGGTTTGAATATTAACTTATTCAAAGCTTTATCTAAGAGTATCCAGCAGTATCAAGATCAATCTGTACAAACTGAGTTTGCAGTCATTGGCGCTAAAGGTGTGAGTTTTTTCAAAAACTTTGGTGGTAAAGTGACCTCGGCAGTAACCGATTATGGTGATAAGCCAACGTTTGAGCAGATAAACGCACCGGTTCAAGCGATGCTTGACGATTATACTAACGGTAAAATAGACCGCATCTATGTGGTTTATAATAAGTTTGTTAATGCGATGACCCAAAAGCCGACTGTCAATCAGTTGGTACCTTTACCAGACAGTGCGTTTGGTGAAGAAGAGAGCGGCATTCAAACAGAACTGAGCTGGGATTATATCTACGAGCCTGATATCAAAACATTGATTGATGAGTTGCTTGGCCGCTATATTGAGTCGATTGTGTATCAAGCGGTAATGGAAAACATTGCCTCTGAGCAGTCCTCACGTATGGTTGCAATGAAAGCGGCGACAGATAATGCTGGTGACCTAATTAACGATTTACAGTTGGTTTATAACAAGCTGCGTCAAGCGGCGATTACCCGAGAAATCTCGGAAATCGTTGGCGGTGCTGCTGCTGTTTCATAATTGAAACCCCTTATGAAACCCACTATATACAGAAGTTCAAGGAGAACGCAATGAGTAGCGGTCGTATTGTACAGATTATTGGCGCGGTTCTTGACGTTGAGTTCAACCGTAGTGAAGTTCCTCAGATTTATGATGCTTTGCAAGTAGATGGTACCGAAACCACCCTAGAAGTACAGCAACAACTAGGTGATGGCATCGTCCGTACTATCGCAATGGGTTCAACTGAAGGCCTAAAGCGTAACTTAACAGTCACTAACACTGGTGCGCCTATTGCTGTGCCTGTTGGTATTGGTACGCTTGGCCGTATCATGGATGTTCTTGGTCGTCCTATCGATGAAGAAGGTCCTGTAGAAGCTGATGAAAAATGGTCTATCCACCGTGAAGCGCCAAGCTACGCGGATCAGTCAAACAGCACTGAGCTGTTAGAAACTGGTATTAAAGTTATCGATCTACTTTGCCCGTTTGCTAAAGGTGGTAAAGTTGGTCTGTTTGGTGGTGCTGGTGTTGGTAAAACCGTTAACATGATGGAGCTGATCAATAACATCGCTCTAAAACATGAAGGTTTGTCAGTATTTGCTGGTGTTGGTGAGCGTACTCGTGAAGGTAACGATTTCTATCACGAAATGCAAGAAGCTGGCGTTGTAAACACTGAAGACTTTAGCAAATCTAAAGTTGCGATGGTATACGGCCAGATGAATGAGCCACCGGGTAACCGCTTGCGTGTTGCGTTGTCTGGTTTGACCATGGCTGAATACTTCCGTGATACCAAAGATCCTGCCACTGGCAAAGGTCGTGACGTATTGCTGTTCGTTGATAACATCTACCGTTATACACTAGCCGGTACTGAAGTATCAGCACTACTTGGTCGTATGCCATCTGCGGTTGGTTATCAGCCAACACTTGCTGAAGAGATGGGTATGCTGCAAGAGCGTATCACCTCAACTCAGTCAGGTTCTATTACTTCTGTGCAAGCAGTATATGTTCCTGCGGATGATTTGACGGATCCATCACCAGCAACGACGTTTGCGCATTTGGATGCAACGGTTGTATTGAGTCGTGATATTGCTTCACAAGGTATCTATCCTGCGGTTGATCCGCTAGATTCAACCTCGCGTCAGCTAGATCCATTAGTCATTGGCGAAGAGCATTACAACGTTGCTCGTGGCGTGCAAGAGATTTTGCAGCGCTATCGTGAGCTAAAAGACATCATTGCTATCTTGGGTATGGATGAGTTGTCAGAAGAAGATAAACTAGTCGTTTATCGTTCGCGTAAGATTCAGCGCTTCTTGTCACAGCCATTCCACGTTGCTGAAGTCTTTACTGGCGCACCTGGTAAATATGTACCACTACGCGATACCATTGCTAGCTTTAAAGCAATCATTGCTGGTGAATACGATGACCTACCAGAGCAAGCGTTCTATATGGCTGGTGGCATCGACGAAGTTGTTGCTAAAGCAGAAAAAATGAAATCTACTGCAGCGTAAGTTGTGTTAGCATTTGCTAAAGGGCAGATAGACCATAAGAAGTCTATTTGCCAGTTAGTAACGCCTCGCAGTTTTGATTGTGTTTTGATCGTAAGGAGTTAAGTATGGCAACGTTACAATGTCGCGTCGTAAGTGCTCGTGAAGAGTTGTATTCAGGCGAAATTAGCATGTTAATAGCTACTGGTACCGAAGGCGAGATTGGTGTATTGCCAGGTCACACACCGCTTATTACTTTGTTAAAACCGGGTGCGATGCGAGTGCAAACACCAAACGGTGAAGAAGAAGTGATTTATGTATCAGGCGGTGTTTTAGAAGTACAGCCGAAGATGGTTACCGTATTGGCTGATACAGCGATGCGTGCACATAACCTTGATGAAAGCAAAATTGTCGAAGCACGTAAAAAGGCTGAGCAGATGCTGGTTAATCAATCGGATACTGTACAAACTAATGCAGCTTTAGCATCATTAGCAGAGTCTGTCGCACAGCTACAGACTATCCGTAAGTACAAAAACCGCGCTTAATTTTTTGTGGAAAATTTTAGAGTTTCTTTTTGACTCTTACCATAGACACAAAAAAACAGTCCATTATGGGCTGTTTTTTTATGTCTATTATTTAATATTCTATGCTTGTTGATCGAGGCTAAATACACGATTTATGATGCAATTTTGATTTCAACAGCCAGTTTTGTTAAATATGAGTGTTAACTAACTATGCATACATGAACTATGCATTTATTAATTATGTATCGAATGATAGTAAGCAGTACGGGAATAGTAGATGAAAAAGTCACTGGCAGCAATGGTGATATGTCGCTATATTAGACGTAACAGGAATACAAGTATCGGTATCAATAAAGTATCCTATCACTGTGCGCTGCATTAAGATTGGCTACTTATAGAAATTCAAGTGAGGAAAGGGTCGTAAAAAAACATTTCACTTGCTATTATTTGTATAAAGCTCATAATTTTTGGACGTAAACTAAAGTTTTAATGGGTGTAGTTTATAGGTTTTGTTAACGACTATAAGCTATAGTATAGGAAGCTGTATGTTTAATAGTATACTGTGCTACCAAGTTTGTAACAGCTATACCAACATCAATTGTGCCACTTAATGGTGCTATTAATTTTACCGCTCTTACTTTTACTGCTTTTAAATGAGATGTATTAGAGGATATAACAATGACAACGAATGAAGAAGACAACACCCCCCGAATTTTGATTGTTGAGGATGATGAGCGTCTGGCCATGTTGACTCAAGATTACTTGGTCAAAAATGGTTTAGAAGTCGCTATCGAAACCGATGGTAATCGTGCTATTCGTCGCATCGTCAGTGAACAACCAGATTTGGTCGTACTTGATGTCATGCTTCCTGGTAGCGATGGACTGACGGTATGTCGTGAAGTACGCCCGCATTATCAGAATCCTATTTTGATGCTGACTGCGCGTACTGAAGATATGGATCAGGTACTGGGTCTTGAGATGGGTGCTGATGATTATGTCGCTAAACCTGCTCAGCCACGTGTCTTGCTAGCACGTATTCGTGCGTTATTACGTCGCTCAGAAAATGCCCCATCAGAAGATGTACCACAGCGCCTAGAATTTGGTGAACTGGTCATCGACAATGGCGGTCGTTCAGTGAATTTAGGTGATGAGTTGGTTGATTTCACCAGCGCTGAATATGACTTATTATGGTTGCTTGCTTCTAATGCGGGTCGAATTCTTTCGCGTGAAGATATCTTTGAGCGTCTACGTGGTATTGAATATGACGGTCAAGATCGTTCAATTGACGTTCGTATCTCACGCATTCGTCCAAAAATCGGTGATGATCCAGAAAATCCAAAACGTATCAAAACTGTTCGTAGTAAAGGGTATTTGTTCGTTAAAGAAGGCAACTAAGTCAATTTTGCTCCGGCAACGGCTCATTGCTCATTAGTGTGACCAAAGAAACCAGCAACTAGGCTGGTTTTTTTGTGGCTAAATTTTAATTTTTGAACTTAAATACAGCGTTATGTGGTTTAATTAAGCAATTATTGTGGGTGCTGCCTAAATGTACATGAGGTAAATGGATTCTAGGTGATGCTCAGTTATAAATTAAAATACAGCAGCCAGAATGGTTTTTTATTCAACAGTGTTTGATATCATTTATCACGCAGCGCTTGTTTGCTGAATGATGTCGGCAGTTTTTATTCATTAAGTTGGTTACGGCACGTATGTCATTAGTCTCTTCTTTAAAACACAGTATCTTTGTTCGTATTTATGCTGGGCTACTCATAGTCTGTTTGTGTGTGGCATTGTTTGCTCAACTGTTGATGGATACCATCAACAAAGAGCGCGTCCAATCCTACCGTGAAAACATGGCAACAGGGGCTTTTCATCTGGTGAGTGAAGGTATTGCTCATCAGGAAAGTGAAGAGCAGCGTGAATATTGGTTGTCTGATGCCAGTAGTTTATTTGGCTCAGAATTCAAAGTCTTGCCTATTGATGAAGTAGACTTTAATGCCAGTGAACTGCGGCGTTTTGAAAATGGCAATACGGTCGTTCGTTATACCGAGCAACCTGTCTATGCCGATGTTTATTATCGTCTACCGGACAATCAAAGCGTTTTGACCGCCAGAATATCGCAAGTGACTGAGCAGCAAGTACGGGCAATCGCTGTGTTTTTATTGGATGATTTGTCTTACTATGTGACGTTATCTGACAAGCGTGCCCGTTTGGCTGAACTGGAAAAAAAGTTTTCCTTTCCTTTAGAGTTTAAAGCCGTCAATACACTGGATTTGGATACCGATCAGCTTGCACGATTACGCCGAGATGAAGTGGTTATTTCCTTACAAGATACCAATAGCAGCAAAAGTAATTCGGCTATTAGAGTAGTGGTGCCTTCTGAAATCAATGATATGGCGATATTGATTGGTCCGGTGCCATTATTCAATTGGTTCCCACTTAATCTGATTATTAGTATGATTCTTATCAGCATGTTTTTAATTAGCTTAGGCGTGTATGCGTTGATTTTTCCACTTGAGCGTAAATTGCAGTTGATTCAGGTTGGCGTCAATGAGGTGAGTAAAGGTAATCTTGAAAGTCAAGTTCAAGTCATTGGGCAGGATGAAATTGCCCGTTTAGCCGCGACTTTTAATGCCATGACCTCGCATATCAAGCGCCTTATTGAGTCGCAGCGAGAATTAACGCGAGCGGTATCACATGAGCTTCGTACACCGGTGGCTCGTATCCGTTTTGCCGTTGATATGCTGGCTGATACGGATGACGAAGACTCGCGTTTTATGCAGCGTGATTTTATTGATGAAGATATCGAAGCGCTTAATGGCTTGATTGATGAGATTTTGACTTACGCCAAGTTAGAGGAAGGCTCGCCAAAGCTGGATTTAGAACCAGTTAATCTTAGAGAGTTATTGGAGCAGATTGAGCGTGAAACCAATGCCTTGGGTAAGCCTATCAAAATAGTAACCAAGCTGCCGAATGCTAAAGTAACCGCTGTCGCAGATAGGCGTTATTTACACCGTGTGATTCAGAATTTGGCGGGCAATGCCTTACGTTATGCAGAGACCACGATTATCATTAGTGCTGGCGTCAGAAAGGGTAATGCTTTTGTTAGTGTTGAGGATGATGGTCATGGTATTCCAGAAGCAGATCGCGAAAAGGTTTTTATTCCATTTTCACGCTTAGATGACAGTCGCACACGCGCTTCAGGCGGCTATGGTTTAGGCTTGTCTATTGTATCGCGCATTGCCTTTTGGTTTAATGGTAGTATGAAAGTAGATGAGAGCCGAGAGCTTGGCGGTGCACGATTTGTCATGACATGGCCTATCAAGCCACTGACACAAATTTTGGCTGCTGATGAACTGACGCAAGAAAAAAGCGAGCGTGGTTTTGAAGATAAATAATGCCATTGCACCAGATTGTCATTATTTTTTAGTATAAAAATAGCGGCATCAATTAAGCAGTGTGTGACAAATAAACTTGCTCAATTTCTAAGGAGTGTTCTCAATTTCATGTTTAGAATGAATACACACCTTAGATAGAATTGTCGGTTAATCTTTATTATTAACGGTTTAAAGATAGCTTTAAATCAGAGGAGGGCAAAGGATGCCATATTTATTTGGTGGTTTGGTAGTACTAAATGCAATAACGTTGGGCTACTATTTATTCTTGCAGCAGCCATCGACGACGCAAACGTTAACAGCAGCGCAAGAAAATATTACTCAGCCATTAGCGTTTACCAATAGCGCCAAATATATTCCACCTATCATTGGAAACAAAGACTAGGTGTTATACAACTAAATAGTCGCAGCGAATTGTTTTGAGCATTTATTAGCTTTAGTGATGAACAGTTCAGCAGCTATCAGTCTTCTTTGTTCCATGTCTTGTCATTAGAGACAGGCGTTTTTTCTGTATCGGCTGCCATGGTTGTATCTCCAGCAACCTTGGAAAGTAGGGGAATACGCACACACACTTGTAAACCTCCGTCGGGATGGTTAATGGCTTCTACCGTCCCATGATGCAATCTGGCAATACGATCGACAATCGCTAGACCTAAACCACTGCCTTGTGTGGTACGTGCTGTCTCTCCGCGTTCAAAAGGCTGCATAATACGTTCTAACTGATCTTCCGCAACGCCATCACCACAGTCACGCACACATATCAGCAATTGTTCTTGCGCCTCTCTATTGACGACATTTTCACTGACGACATCGCTATCTTCCTCTTCAATGGTTTCAATAAAAGTTGGCACAACAGTCGCTGACAGGTAAATGGGCGGTTTGCCATAGCGCTTGGCATTATTGACCAGATTGATCACGAGGCGTTTGATAGACATGGGGCGCACAGGAACCACTTTGTGACACTCTGATTGATAGATGAAATCCATTGGTGCAAATTGCACCATGATCTCATTAAAGATGGTATCCAAATTGGTCAGGCTGACTGGCTCATCGGAGCCATCTTTCATAAACGAGATAAACTGCTCTAAAATGGCATCCATGTCTTCAATATCATAAATCAATCCCTCTCGGAAAAAGTCATCAGGTAGCATCTCAGCAGTCAAACGCATACGAGTTAAAGGCGTTCGCAGATCATGCGAGATACCAGCGAGCATGATCGTACGCTCTTTTTGTGCTTGATTTAACGTCGTGAATAGACGATTGAACGCCATGTTGACCTGACGTATCTCCGTAGGTCCTTTTTGTGTTGGCAACGTAGTGGCATGACCGAGGCGAATATAGTTGGTCGCAGCACGCTGTAAATATCGTAGCGGACGATTTAATTGCCGCGCCAGTAGAATAATGGTCAGCAGCGATAAAATAGGCAATCCAATAAGAAATAGCACCAACAGTGCTGGACTATATTGCGAATAATAAACCACGGGTTCACGAATCCAAAAGCTGTCATCACGGCTGTCTTGCACCCAAAGCTGCGGTGTCGGTTTGAATTTAAAATAAACCTCGACAGGTCGACCCAATTGCGCACCGATTTCGCGTTGTAATACATCAGTGAAGACGCCGACAAATGCCTTATCAGACACTGCTGGAAAATCATTAGGGTTATTCACTACCACGACATGCGAGTGTTGATAAATCCATTGGCGTACTTCAGGACGATTTTTCCAGTCTTTGTTGACACTATTCATCAACTGCAGCTCGCTCGTCAAGTAACGCGCATGGTTTTTAAGCTCGGGTAAATATAGACTGCGCCAAAAAAACAGAATCGACAAGCTGACACTGATAAGAACAATGAAAGAGACCATCAAGGTTGTCAGCCAAGTGTTGGAGTAAGAGCGTGTGAACCGCCCTTTGCGACGTGGTTGCGATTTTGGTGTGGTCATATGGATCCAACATATTAAAAGATGCTTTATTGAGTTTAGTGTAAAAATGGTGCTTTTTTATGTCGTTCAAGAATAACGTGCGATACTTATGAATAGCATAATGGTTGCGATTCTTGAGAAATTGAGCAATTCGTTAGGCGATAGCATCATTCACTCGCTGACTATGTCATAGAGTAGCATAATCAATGAATGACACGGATGGCTTTAAAACAGTAGGCAACAATTGAATACTGAAATTTGCACTAATATAGTACGGAGTAATATAGCACCGAATAACACGGCGCTGAATAATACAGCAACGAGCCACTTGGACATGATGTAGAGGCAGTATCTTCAGTTAAAAATCAGTGGTTATGATCAATTGTATTTTACATCGATGGGCATTTAAGCTATTGTTAATAAATAATTAAATAAGCGCAGTTTATGTTTTCAATAAATCAAGACTGTGATATAATTATGCCCTTTTTGGTATACCTGCGAAAGAGAGAATTCACATGGTTGTTATTCGTTTAGCACGGGGCGGTGCCAAGAAACGCCCATTTTATCAAGTAGTTGTTGCTGATCAACGCCGCGCGCGTGACGGTCGCTATATTGAAAACATCGGCTTTTTTAACCCACTCGCTAAAGAGTCTGAAGAAGCAGTACGCCTAAATATGGAAGCGTACAATGCGTGGATCGCAAAAGGTGCACAACCTTCAGATCGCGTTGCTTCATTGGCAAAAGCTTTCAACAAGTCTGTCGCGCAAACTGAAGCAACAGCTTAAGTTTTGTGGTCACTGAGACGCTGATAGCTCGTCTATAAGCAGTCTCGATAGACTTTAGTAAAAAACATAGCGTAACTGGTCTAACTAGGTACGCCATTAACTGTTTATCGCTTTTAACTGCGTTTATCGTTTTTAATTGCTTTTTATTTATCTTCGCTGTGTTCATCATTGTTAGGTTAGCCGTTATGTCCTCTGCTCCAAACGCTAGTGCCCTTATGAAAATTGGTCAGCTCAAAAAGCCTTATGGCATCAAAGGTTGGCTTTGGGTATTTAGTGAGACAGATGATCGTACGGCGATATTTGACATTAAACCTTGGTGGATGAAAACCGCTACCGGCATGAAACCTTTAACCGTTAAGGCTTGGCGTGAGCAAGGCACAGGAATTGTGGCTCAGTTTGAGCAGATTCCTGATCGCAATGTTGCTGAGACTATGAACGGGGTAACTCTTTGGGTCGAGCAAGACATTTTGCCAGAACCCGCTGAAGATGAATATTACTGGTCGGATTTGGTCAGCCTGCGCGTTGTAAATGAGCAGGATGAGTATCTAGGCGACATTACTGAGATGTTTGAGACTGGCGCTCACGCTATTATGCGGGTTGCGGCAAACTCAGACAGCTTAGATGCCGATGAGCGCCTGATTCCATGGCACAAGCAAACTGTAGTACAGGTCAGTTTGACTGAAAAAACAGTGCTGGTGGCATGGCCGAGTGATTATTGATAATAATTTTAACTTTGCGGTTAAGCTTTATCAGTAATAACACCGATTTATTTAGCCAATATTAGCCACTGCGCAAGTAGATACCTAATGTATTTTGCCGTTATTAGTATTTTCCCTGAGATGTTTGCCACGATTCGTGAGTTTGGAATCACGGGGCGAGCAGTCACTCAGAAACAAGTGACGATTGAATGCATTAATCCGCGGGATTCTACCAGTGATAATTATCGCCGTATTGATGAACGTCCGTATGGTGGCGGTCCTGGCATGGTGATGATGGCTGAGCCATTATCCCAAGCGATTGAGGATGCGCGCCTACGAGCGATTCAACACGGCTGCCGTGTCGACAAAGCACACTGTCCGGTGATTTATATGTCGCCACAAGGACAGACGCTGAGTGAGAGTAGTGTGGTCGATATGACTGAGTATGACGGCATGATTATATTATGTGGTCGTTACGAAGGTATTGATGAGCGCCTACTTTTGCAATATGTCGACATGGAAATATCGCTTGGTGATTACGTACTTACCGGTGGTGAGCTACCAGCAATGGTGTTAATGGATAGTGTGATACGTCGTCTGCCTGATATTATGGGTGATGATAAGTCAGCTGAGCAAGACTCGTTCGTCGATGGCTTGCTTGATTGTCCACATTATACTAAGCCGCATGAGTTTGCGGGTATGGCAGTGCCTGAAGTGTTACTTTCAGGTCACCATGCCAATATCGCGAAGTGGCGCTTTAGTCAGCAAGTCGAACGTACGCAAGCGCGTCGTCCAGACTTATGGCAAGCGTTTACGCCAACGGTAGAGCAAGCAAAGTGGCTAAAAGCATTGGCGAAAGCAGATAAAAAACAGCGTTGATAACGGCTAAAAAGATAAACAGTTAAGCAACAGAATTTTGAGCAACAACAAAACGAGTCATAGCATAATGGCCGTTTGTCATAACCCACTTACGTTGTGTCTCATTAAAAAGATACGATCCATTATTACAAACAGGTGATATGCGTCAAGCCTCTATTATCTAATGTGAGGAGATAACTCTCATGAGCAACAAGCATCCATTGGTTCAGGTCATCGAAAATGCTCAATTGATTGAGCGCCCAAGCTTTGCACCCGGCGATACCGTTGTGGTTCAAGTAAAAGTACGTGAAGGTGAGCGTGAGCGTTTACAGGCTTTTGAAGGCGTTGTAATTGCTAAACGTAACCGCGGTTTAAACTCAGCGTTTACCGTACGTAAAATCTCAAGCGGTGTTGGCGTTGAGCGTGCATTCCAATTGCATTCACCAATCATCGATAGCATCGAAGTGAAACGCCGTGGCGCTGTTCGCCGTGCGAAACTATACTACTTACGTGAGCGCTCTGGTAAATCAGCACGTATCCGCGAGAAGCTTGCTCCGCGTGCACCTAAAGCTGTTAAGCCAAAAGCTAACGCTTAGATTATATCCAGTATCTGCTTTTAAGCATTGTGCTTAATATCGCTTTATTGCTGAACCGTCTATTATGCGATTCGGCAATAGCGAAAAGCCAGATACAAGCCCTTATTCATAGGTTTATCATATAAATAAGCGGGTAGTACCAAAAAAGACAAAACCCCAATCTGTGCGTATGCCAGATTGGGGTTTTTGTTTCTGTTGTTTTAATTAGGGCGCTTTAATTAATATGCTTTAAATCACAAATCTAGAGAAACGTTTTAAAAATTGCCTTTAAGCCTCTAACCATCGAGATTTTCGATACGGCTATTTTGGTCTTTAGATTTGCTGTACTTACGCAAGCGTATATAGAGCATTTTAGTGACGGTAGCGATAACTTTTTGTTGATCATCGACGATATCTGCTTGGTATTCTCGAAATACCGGCTCGCCTTCTTTTGCTAATTCCTGAATCGTGGTGATTTCATTGCTAGGAATTTTTAGGCGTGCAGTGACTTTGCTATTACCAGGGGCAATAAACTCAATATGTGAGCTTTTGTCCCAGACCACGTAACTGCTACCCAGTTGGTGCATCAGCATTATCATATAGAATGGGTCCACCATCGAATACAAGCTGCCGCCAAACTGAGTGCCCACGATGTTTTTGTTCAGCGTATTTAGCCCCATACTTACCACACACAAACCTTGATCGAGATTGAGGTGATCGATTCTGATACCAGCGCCTACGTACGGTGCATAAGTGTTGATACGCAGCTTCAGTAGGTGGGGTGTCAATAACGGCATGATACTTTGTTTGGCTCTGCGTTTTAGCGTCTCAAAATTGGTAGGTAGCAAACTCATAAATTCGTCCTATTGCTTCTTTTATATTTTTTAGTGATACCGTTTGAGTCAAATTTTTTAGTGTACTTCTATCAAAGAGCAGTCACGAAAGGGCATTTATCATAAGTAAAAAATATCAAAACCGCTAGGCTTAAAGCGTAACTGACATGGATTTTCTATAGTTACTTAAAAGTTATAATAAACTATTTATTATAGCTATCTTTAATATTTAGTTATGTGATAACGAATATCTAGATACAGATAATTATTAAGAAAAAGGTCGTTTATTCTAATTTAAAGCCTATATTAAGTGTGTTTTTTCCTCATGGTTTTCTATTAAGTTCAATTTTGTATTAAGTGGAAACTTTAATTTATATATTATAATAGTGTATGGACTTTTTGAGTGGTTCTAAGTTCGCATTTCGAGTTCTTATGTCATACAATGGCTTGCAATTTTTAATGGACGCTTTAGTCACATTAAATTTCACTATCAAATTATTAGTTAAATAAAGCCTCAGTCGACATAAGGAAATGTGATGAGTAACACTCAGATCCCTTCTTCAGGGTCTAATCAGCAGTCATCAAATCCATCTAATTACGACAGCGAGCCATCAGGTAGCTACCTTGATTTACACAAACCAAGCGCAAGCTTTGACAGTCGTGACGCTTATCTAAATCATGAATTACAAATCATGCAGCCAAAACGCTGGCGTCCCAATTTGCCGTTTCGTGATTATCGCTTTGAGTATGAAGATACTATTCCTGCAATGGCGGCAACGATTGGTAAAGTGGTTATGGTGGGTGCTATTGCGGCAACATTTGCAGGTCCACTTGGTTTGGGCGATGCGTTTGTTTTAGAAAACGTTCGTTATGAGCTATTAATCGTTTCATTTTTTATCATCTTATTTTCAGGATTTCTACTCCCGACAGCCAACCTTGCAGGTACTCACGGCCCCCTTATTCCGCTTATTCCTATTGTCGTGGCCGCTGGCGGCCATCCCATGGCCTTTGGTCTGCTCATCGGTGCCTTCGGCTTGCTATTGGCAATCAGTAAAGGGGGCAGTCTGCTTGCTAATTTGACCAGTAAAGGCGTGTGCGGTGGTCTCTTGATTTACCTAGGGTTTATCGGTACGACCTCACAGGTCAAAAACCTTTTTGCTTGGGCAGAAGGGATTGGCATGTCGCACATCGCCTTTTTCATTATTTTGGCAACGATTTTGTTGTATGCATTACTTGAGCATTGGCAAAAACGCTGGCTTGCAGTTCCGCTAAGCTGTGTCTTAGGTGGTGGTCTCGCATTTGCATTAGGCGCACCTTTTGAGTTCAAGACAGCACCGGGTCTTCCGCATATAAACCCAATGTATTGGTGGGGCGAGAGTACCGGCTGGATGTTAGGATTACCGACGGTTGAAAGCTTCATTGTCGTACTGCCGTTTGCTATTTTGGCGGTTGCTATGTGGTCACCAGATTTTTTAGGCCATCAGGTCTTTCAAAAAATCAGCTATCCTAAACGTACTGAAAAAGTGCTCATGGATATCGATGATACAATGACCAGCGCATCGTTTCGCCAGGTAGTCGGCTCTGTATTGGGCGGTGCTAACTTTGCGTCATCGTGGGGCACCTATATTGTCCCAGCAGCGATTGCCAAACGTCCGATTCCTGCTGGTGCCTTATTGACGGCATTGTTTTGTATTATCGCAGGGGTTTGGGGTTATCCAATGGATTTGGCTATCTGGCAGCCAGTGATGTGTGTGGCATTGATTGTGGGTGTGTTTATTCCACTGCTCGAAGCTGGTATGGAAATGACTCGTGAAGGTAAAACCACGCAGTCTGCTGCGATTGTGGTGTTTGCTTCTGCACTGGTAAATCCTGCCTTTGGTTGGTCACTCACGTTGTTGCTCGATAACTTGGGCTTGATTGGCTCGAAAGAACGCAGCGCCAATTTGACTAAAATGAGCCGCTGGATCATACCGGGTATTATGTTTGTGGTATTGACAGGTGTGATGGCTATTGTCGGTATGCTACCGGGTATTCCGGCATTGATGGCAAACTTCCGTCATTAATAACATCTTGCTTACCTATAAAAAGTCAGCCTCGGTGCTGGCTTTTTTATGGGTGATGCTATGATAATAATTGGCTTGTAAAACAATGACTCCCGCCCCATAACTAGCAGTATTATAAGACTTTTAAGAGCAATAAATTCTATGGTCAATGTCTCAGAATCGAGTCCCATCGATGACAAGAAAGCCCGTCTTAAGCATTTAATTCAGCGCCTGCCAAATTTGCCAGGGGTCTATAAAATGCTGGGTAAAAATGGTGATATCTTATATGTCGGTAAAGCCAAGTCACTCAAGAGCCGTGTGAACAGCTACTTTGCTAAAACCATTGACCATCCAAAAACACGGGCGCTGGTGGCACGGATACATAATATTGAAACCATTATTACCCGTAGTGAGACCGAAGCGTTATTGCTCGAGCAAAACTTGATTAAAGAATATCGTCCGCCTTATAACGTGCTATTGCGTGATGACAAATCTTACCTTTATGTGTTTATTTCAGCGGATAAACCTTACCCGCGATTGGCTTATGGTCGCGGTAAAGGCAATCACCAAAAAGGTCGCTTTTTCGGTCCGTTTCCCTCTGCTCATGCCGCCAAAGAGACACTGGTGCTGATGCAGAAAATGTTTCAAATGCGCCAATGTACCAATACTTTTTTTAAGCAACGTAAGCGTCCTTGTCTTGAGTATCAGATTAAGCGCTGCCGTGCGCCCTGCGTGGGCTTGGTATCGCCTGAAGAATATGCAGAAGACGTCAATAATACTATTCGTTTCCTAAAAGGCGACTCTAGCGATATTCATAGCGCTTTGATTGAAAAAATGGAAGCTTCTGCTGAAGAATTAGATTTTGAAAAGGCAGTGTTTTATCGCGATCAGCTGTCTATGCTGCGTGAAGTACAAGCCAAGCAAGCTGTTTATACTGTGCAAGGCGAGGCGGATGTGATTGCTATTGCCAGCCAAGCAGGGATGACCTGTGTGAACGTGCTGACGGTACGTGGCGGTCGTGTACTGGGTGGTAAAAATTACTTCCCTGATGTTGATAGCAGTGAGCCACTTGCTGATAATTTATCGGCGTTCATTACCTCTTTTTATTTTCAGGTAACGGATGATTTGCCTGCAGAAATTATGTTGAGTCATGAATTACCGGATCAGGTGGCGGTCAGTGAAGCGCTAGCGAGCCATTTTGGCAGTAAAGTCGTGATCAAAACCAGTGTCCGTGAGCACCGTGCCGAATGGTTAGATTTAGCCAAACTCAATACCAATAATGCGCTAAAAACCAAGCTGGGTGATTATTTAGAGTTGCATGCGCGCTTTGGTGCGTTAAAAGATGTCTTAGCGGACGTCACTGATAGAACCATTGATCGCATAGAGTGTTTTGATATCTCCCATACGATGGGCGAGGCGACCATTGGTAGCTGCGTAGTCTTTGACCAAGGTGGCTCGCGTCGCCGTGATTATCGCCAATATGCGATTCATGACATTGTCGGTGGTGATGATTATGCCGCAATGAAACAAGTGCTGACACGGCGCTATAAAAAGCAGCCATTGCCTGATTTGTTGCTGATTGATGGTGGTAAAGGGCAGCTTGGCATCGCTAAAGAAGTGCTGACCGAGTTAGGTATTCTTGGTGATACTTTGCTGATTAGCGTGGCAAAAGGCGAAGGACGTAAGGCTGGGCTTGAGGTGCTGCATTTTATCGATCATGAGCCGCTTGATTTGCCCATGGATAGCAAGGCGCTGCATTTACTGATGCATATTCGCGATGAGGCACATCGTTTTGCGATTACTGCGCACCGTAAGAAGCGCGATAAGCGCCGTTCATCGTCAGTGTTAGAAGTCATACCGGGGCTCGGTGAAAAGCGCCGCCGTGATTTACTCAATCATTTTGGCGGATTGCAACAATTGCTCGGTGCATCGCAGCAGGAATTGGCAGGCGTGCAAGGGATTGGGCCAGTACTTGCAAAAACGGTTTATAAAGTATTGCACGAGTAGGCATTTACATTCTACCTACCTATCTGTCTAAATTTTTAGTAGTAGGGTAAACATTTTCTAATGTATTACATAGGTAATGGGTACAGTAACTTTTGTTGTAATAAACTCATTATCCTTAGTACCGGCTTTGAATATCATTTTTCTAGCATCACGTAGAGCTCTTAGGTCTAATGACACGACGCCTGATGACTCAGTAACAGAAATGGAACTAACTTGACCAGATTTATCAATCAATATGCTCAGGACAACTTCATATTCCTCACCAGCTTTCAAACGTCTAGCTGCTCTGTGTGGAACTGTGAACTGAGGTTGACGCAATATTTCAGCAGGCTTAATAACAGGCTCTCTTGTCGCTAGACTCTGACAGCCCGATAGTAATATGCCAGTAAAGATAAAGGGTAGTAGTTTCATAACCAGCTGACCTAGTCTGCTTTTATTTTATAAGTCACAAATTTAAAGTCTAAGTCACTTTTTTCATCATACATTTGCTCAGACTCTTCTGCCACTTCAAATTCACTTGGCAACTCAGGATAGAAGGCATCACCATCCGTAATCTCAGTATCGACGTGGGTCAGCTCAATGCGATCGGTATACATCAACGCATCGCTAAACACGCGCTCGCCGCCAATCACCCAAATCGTATCAAGATGCGCACCGTGTGCCAGACTTGCTGCTTGCGTTAATGCATCATCTAAATTATGCACCACATAGGCATTGCTTTTGCCGACCAAACCTTTTTGTTCGGCATAATCTAGCTGGGTACTGATGATGAAGCTCACGCGTTTTGGCAAAGGCTTGCTGCCCATCGATTCGAACGTCTTACGACCCATAATGACGATACCTTGGATCGCACCATCATTTTGTTTGGTCGTCCTGCTTTTGAAATGCTGCAAATCTGCAGAGATATGCCACGGTAGCTCATTATCTTTGCCGATACAGCGGTTGCTACTGATAGCTGCGATTTGGGCAACTTCGGTGTGGGCATAACTCATAACGTATCCTTTTTATTGTCTTTAACATGCTACTTGCATTTGCTGCATTTATTTAAAACTTTCAATCAAACAAAGGCTAGACTGCAACCTTTGCCTTAATCGCAGGATGCGACTCGTAACCATCAACGCTAATATCATCATAGTTAAATGCAAAGATATCATTCACATTAGAGTTAAGCGTCAGCGTTGGCAGCGTATAAAGCTCACGCGTCAACTGTAATGCAACTTGCTCACGGTGGTTTTGATAAATATGACAATCGCCACCCGTCCAGATAAATTCGCCCATTTCTAGTCCGCATACTTGCGCGACCATATGGGTCAGCAAGGCATAACTGGCAATATTAAATGGCACGCCTAGGAATAAATCTGCTGAACGCTGATAGAGCTGGCATGACAGTTTATTATCCGCCACAAAGAACTGAAATAGCGTATGACAAGGCGGCAGCGCAACTTGATCTGCTTCACCGGGATTCCAACCAGACACAATCAAACGTCTTGAATTGGGATTGGTTTTTATTTGCTCAATGACTTGGGTAATTTGATCGACACCATCGTTATTGTAGCTCCCATCTTCACGCTGGCTTGCGCCATAATTGCGCCACTGATGACCATAGACAGGGCCTAAATCACCAGCAGGGCGATTAAAGCGCGCTGTCTGTTCAGCCGTTGACCACTCATTCCAAATGCGTACGCCATTGGCTTGTAGATAATCAACATGGGTGCTGCCACTTAAAAACCAAAATAGCTCATAGACGATAGATTTAAAGTGGACTTTTTTGGTGGTTAATAATGGAAAACCATCGGCTAAATTAAAACGTAGCTGCGCGCCAAAGTGGCTCAGCGTACCAGTGCCAGTACGATCGCCTTTTTCAGTGCCTTCAGTGAGGACAAGATGCAGCAAATCTAGATAGGCTTGCTCATTTTTACGCTGCTTGTTGTTACTAATAATGGAGTTGCTCATGGTCATAAAATTGCTCTTCTACGCTATTAAAACGCATAGTTGTATTGTTTTTTAACAGGCTACTGGATGTGAATTAGTGCTTAATAAGCCGACTGCTTACCCCAGTCATAGATACCACGTTTGTAAGCGTATACCAGCATGATGAAACCAATAATAATCATGGGAGCGCTGAGTATCTGCCCTTTGGTCATCCAACCTAGTAATACAAATCCTTGGTCCGCATCGGGTTGGCGGAAAAACTCAATGATGAAGCGGCTGATGCCATAGCCCAATAAAAATACTGCCGATGCTGCCATACGTGGGCGCGGTTTTGATGAATACCACCATAGGAATAGGAATAATAATAACCCTTCGGCAAGTGCCTCATACAGCTGTGAGGGATGACGAGGTAGCAAATACTGCCCATTTACTTCAAGCATCAACTCTTGTAGCTCAGGGTTGGTTTGCAATTGCTGCATATCAGTAGCAGCCGCTTGCGGGAAGTAGGTAAGCCAGTTGTAGCCACCGTTAGAGACGCGGCCCCATAGCTCGCCATTGATATAATTGCCAATACGACCAAATAATAAGCCTGTTGGCACGCAAGGAACGATAAAGTCCAGCACCTGAAACGGGGTCTTTTTATACTTACGGGCAAAATATAACATGCCCAGTAAGACACCAATCATGCCGCCATGGAAAGACATGCCGCCTTCCCAGACTTTGAAAAGGTAAGCGGGGTTTTGTAAAAATTCACCGAATTGATAAAACAATACATAGCCGACACGACCGCCCAAAATGACGCCAAGTGCGCCAAAAAATACCAAGTCGGACACCATGTCAGTGTTCCAATTGTCACGTTTGGTGCTGCGATACCAAGCCAGACCAAAGGCGGCGGCAAATGCCAACAAATACATTAGGCCATACCAGTGCACTTCTACTGGACCCAAAGACAGCGCTACAGGATCGTACTGAGGATGTATCATCATAAGGGCATCATAAATTTGGTAATAGAATGCTGCTCATAATAGCAAAAATAGCCAGTGAGGCATACCAAATTACGGTGAGGCTCATCTCATGGTAACAACTTATCTGCTACGGGTAACATCTAGAAAGAAAGCCAGAAAACCGCTAAGATATAAAAAAGTTGCTGAAAATAAATGCCATCATAAATATTGCATCATTATATTTAATGAAGCGTTAGATATTGCGCGCTTGCGCTAATGCACCGTATTAATGGATTAACCGTATTTTTAAGGAATGATTATGCAAGCTAAGTTATCAAAAGTAGCAATACTACCTAATTTTTTACCCTCTAAAAAACAGTTGATGCAACTGGGTTTATTTAGCTTAGCGGCTTTAGCTTTGACTCCTGCTCAGGCAGTGAACAGTAGTATTGAGCAAGTGACCATTTATCAGGGCTTAGCTAGTGTGACTCGTGCGTTACCAATCAATGGTAGCGGTGAGCAGACACTGGTTTTTTCTTGTCTGTCCCCTTATATCGATAAAGACAGTGTGAGCGTACAAGCAGCAAAAGGCATCAATATTGGTGAAGTCAGTATCGAGACTTTAAGCGATGAGCAAGCAGCACAGTGTCAGTATCAAGGTGAGGCGAGAGTGCAGACACAGCAAGATAATTTGGCAGTTATCAATGCTGAGTTAGAAGCGGCACGCTTAGCTAAAGCTTACTTGCAGAATTTAACCAAGGTCACGCAAATCAGTACAGATGGCACGCTTGCCAATAATGCGCGCGATCTGGAAACCCAAGCGGTCAGTATCAATAAACGCATACTAGAAATTCAGCAGCGCCAAGCCCGTGCACAAGATGCGCTCAACCAACTAATGGCGGGCAGCGCGACTTCCACTCAAAATAGTGTGATTCAAGTGAGTGTACGTATTGCCAGTCGAGTACCAAGCAGTGTGAAACTGCACTATCAAGTACGCGGCGCGGGTTGGGAGCCAACGTATCAAGCAAGGCTGAATACTGAAACCAAGCAATTAAATATCATTGCCTCTGCGGTTATTGCCCAGCAGACAGGAGAAAACTGGCTCAATGTCCCTTTGATGCTAAGCTCTGTCAATCCCAATCAAAACACGACCAGCCAATTGCCACGAGTTGAGCGTTTCTCGCTATATGAAGAAGATCAAAAAAACCGGACTATATCTGTACCACCTATGGCGGAAAACATGCCTGTTGTGGTATCTGCAAGAGACAGCTATGGCGGTGCCTCGACACCCAACATGGCGCCACTGCCAAGCTTTACCGTTAGCAGTCAGAATAAAAACGGCATTACCGAATACCGCTTGCCGCAGCGTATTAGTATTCCAAGCGATGGCAGGCGCGTACGGACGGTCATTGATGAGCAGTCGGGCAGTAGCAAGCTATGGATTCGTAGTACGCCGAGTGTGGAGGCAGCTGGCTATTGGTATGCATCCGCACCGTTTTTGACACCAGCTTGGGTAGATGGTTCGCTACAGCTATACCGTGATGATAATTATGTCGGGCAGGCGCGCTATAATTATCAAGCGCTCAAAGAGCAAGGTATCGGTTTTGGTATTGACCCTAATACCATCGTAAAGCAGATAGCTGATGAAGATAAGCAGGGTGATAAAGGCGCATTTAATCGCACGCAAACCTTAACTAAAGTACAAGCTTATCAATTTACCAATCAGCACAACCGACCTATGCATTTACAAGTATTGGGCAGTGAGCCGATTAGCCGTGACGATAGTCTTAAAGTAACCATCACTCATACACCGCCAGTGACTGAGCGTGACTGGAATGACAATAAAGGCATGGTTGCGTGGGAGTTCGATTTACCAAGTAAACAATCGAAAGTCATACAGTCGACCTCTCAGATTAGTTATCCTGCTAGCAAAAACTTATCAGTGAACTAATTTGTCAGTGAACTAAGTTTAAACTGAAATCAAGCTTGGCTGTTTGCTAAGCACATTTTTAGTAAAATTAGGAGTCTTATGTGTATTGTCGCCATTGCTTGGCAACTCTTTGATGAGCTGCCTTTGGTGTTATTGTCCAATCGCGATGAATTTTTGCAGCGTCCGACAGAGCTGCTACATCAATGGGAAGATAAGCCTATTTTTGCAGGACGCGATGTACAAAGTGGCGGTACTTGGCTGGGTATTCATCAACAGCCCCATCAAGCCAATCATCAGGACGGTCATCAAGCGCCTCAAGAGTATTATCAGCAAAACGGACGTTGGGCTGCGGTATTGAATTTTCGCGATGGCGTGCAGGCAAGCTCTGATGAGTGCTCACGCGGGGCGCTAGTCACGGATTTCTTAACCAGTGATATCAGCCCGATGGAGTTTGCACGGCAGATTAGTTTGCAAAACTATGCTGGGTTCAATCTCATTATTGGTGATAGTGAGCAAGCCGTTATTGTCAATAACCGTGGTCATGCTCCTATGCCACTATATGCAGGACTGCATGTCATTTCCAATGGTCAGCCTGAGGACAGCTGGTTTAAAACTGAAAAACTGCGAGGTAGGCTGCGCCAAGAAGTATTGCCACTAATCGCTGAGAATAGCGAACCTGAGTACTGGCAAGAAGCTGCCTTTGCGGTATTGTCTGACAATACGCAAGCGCCAGTGGATAAGCTGCCGGAGACTGGAGTGGCTGTTGAGATTGAGCAGATTCTGTCTTCTATTTATATAGAGCCTGTCGCTTTTAATCATACGCAAAATAATTTGCCCACTTATGCGACACGTACCCAAAGCATTTTAACCCTAAAATGTCATTCTCAGTTGGCAGCTTCCGCAGTGGATGATATTGCTAGATTAGTAAGCCGAGAGTGTCAGCATGACAGTTATAAAGATTGTCGACATGATAGTCATAAGTAGCCTATAGATTTTTCATCTATTAACTTTTTCATCTACTCTTAATAAGGCTCACGTACAATTTTCATGAGAAGTTTGATACTACAGTTTTAATATCTAACAATAGATAATCAACAATCCCTTTATTAAAGAATGGATTTCACTTTAAATTACTATTTATATGGCGTAAGATAAATATAGATGTCACTAAAGTTCATACCAGTTGAGTAAATGTTTATAAAACAAGGAGTGTGAAATGAGCATGATGAAGTCACTGATATTTATTGAACCAGGTAAAATCGAAATTGTAGATAAAAAAATCCCTGATGTAGGCCCTAATGATGCCTTGATAAAAATTACGACCACGACCATTTGTGGTACTGACATCCATATCTTTAAAGGTGAGTATGCCGTTGCAAAAGGCTTAACCATTGGTCACGAGCCAGTAGGTGTCATTGAAAAGCTTGGTAGCGCAGTCATGGGCTATGAAGAAGGGCAGCGAGTCATTGCTGGCGCCATTTGCCCAACGTTTACCTCCTATGCCAGTCAAGATGGTTTCCCGTCACAAGACGGTGGTTATCTTGATGCAGATGGTAGATGTTCTTGTCACGGTTATAAAGCCACAGGTGGCTGGCGTTTTGGTAATCACATTGATGGCACGCAAGCAGAGTATGTGCTAGTGCCAGATGCGCAGGCCAATCTATGTCCAGTGCCAGATGGACTGACGGATGAGCAAGTGTTGATGTGTCCTGACATTATGTCGACAGGCTTCAAAGGCGCAGAAAACGCCAATATTCAGATTGGTGATGTAGTTGCTATCTTTGCACAAGGACCTATCGGTTTATGCGCTACTGCTGGTGCAAAAATTAAGGGTGCCTCGATGATTATCGCTGTCGATGGCAATAATGAACGTTTGGCCATGGCAAAGAAACTGGGAGCAGATATTACTCTAAACTTCACAGAAGTTGACGTGGTTGATGAGATCATGAAAATCACTGGTGGTCGTGGGGTGGATAGCAGTATCGAGGCGTTAGGTTTACAGTCTACGTTTGAGCAATGTCTCAAAGTATTAAAACCAGGCGGTACACTCTCAAGCTTGGGTGTGTATTCTGAAGATTTAGTCATTCCAATGGCTCATTTCGCCTCTGGTCTTGGCGATCATACGATAAGAACGGCTCTCTGCCCAGGAGGTAAAGAGCGTATGCGCCGATTGATGAATGTCATCGAGTCTGGTCGAGTGGATTTATCAGAGATGGTGACGCATACCTATGCCTTGGATGATATTATAGAGGCCTATGACTTGTTCATGCATCAGCGTGACGGCGTACTAAAAATTGCTATCAAGCCATAATTATTCCGAAAGATATAATCGCTATATAATAGAAGAGCCTGCATCTAAAGGATACAGGCTCTTCTATTACGTGTTACTTTTAATCAAAATGTCAGTTCATCCTATCAACAAGTGATTGTCTTGTTCAGGAATAATCAGCTCTTGTCTTAGAGGTAGCTCAGGCACTAGCTCTTGCAAGGCACGGCGATAAACGCCTCGTTTAAAATGAATCACTTGTCCAAGTGGATACCAGTAACTGACCCATTGCCAATGATCAAATTCTGGCTTGCCCTCATCAAAGCGGATATGTTGAGTGTTCGTCTCATCTAAGCGTAGCAAAAACCATTTCTGTTTTTGCCCAATACATAAAGGGTGCTGTCCATGCCGCACATAGCGTTTTGGCAGACGATAGCGCAACCAATCTTGCGTCACTGCCAATAAGTCTACATGACGCGGATGCAGGCCGACCTCTTCCCAGAGCTCGCGATACATCGCATCCATCGGCGTCTCCCCACGGTCGATACCGCCTTGTGGGAACTGCCAAGCGTTGTGACCAATACGTTTTGCCCACAGAACCTGCCCTTGTGTATTTGCCAAGATGATGCCGACATTGGCGCGAAAGCCGTCTGCATCTATCATGATTAAACCTTTTTAATTTATTTAAAATAGCTTATTTTGAGCTAGAACCGTGACAGCAATCATAATTATTATAAGGTGATGGTTGTCGATATTAGGTCAAAATAAGATTCATTACCGTTATTAAACCAAGAAACAAGCAAAATGTGTAACAGTATTTTGCTATAAAATGTTTCACGAGCTTAACTGTTTAAAATCAACCAGTTATAATTAAACATTTGTAATGTTTTTTAGAAAATCTTACTACAAAGATAGGTTCGAACTATAAGAGGATAGGTTTGAATAATAAACAGTAGGCGGTGTATGAATGTTAATTCACTGCTAAGAAAATTTTAGTAAAAAGGTTTAATTAAAAATAAGGCTGCAAAAGACAAATAGGTGAGCTATTTATAATAATAATGATTTTGGATGACAAGGGCTCGATAAAATGTGCCATTGGCTTATGCTACACTAGCCAAGTAAAACATATTGCCAGAAAATAAAAATCGGGCAACGAGCTAATTAAAATAAGGAATGGTCAAGATGTCAGAGTCAAAAGCAAGTGTAACGTGGCAAGAAAACAAAGCATTTATGGGCGTGTCACCATCAGGGCATAATGTACAGATCGATGCCGATAAAGAAAGAGGCGCAAGTCCGATGGAGCTGATTCTATTGGGGCTTGGTGGGTGTGCTAGCTATGATGTGGTAGCAATTTTACAAAAATCGCGCCAAGAGGTGACAGACGTGCGTTGCGAGTTGACCGCTCAGCGTGCTGAAACTGTACCAGCTGTCTATACTGATATACATATGCATTTTGTGGTGACAGGTCAAGATGTCAAGGAAAGCCAAGTAGAGAAGGCCATAAAACTGTCCGCAGAAAAATACTGCTCGGCCAGTAGAATGTTGGTACAAGGTGGGGTGAATGTCACCCATGATTTCGAAGTGATTGCAGGGTAGGGGCAAGTATACTAATGAATGCACTTCTGGAATTAGTTTCTGATACCGCAGCGTCTGCAATTTGGGCGATGGTCGTAGCAAGTTTACTACCGCTTGCCATGGCATTGACAGCGAAAGCTATTGGCGGCTTTAATTTGGCTGACAATGCCCATCCACGTGATTTTTTACAAGGTACGACGGGCGCGGCCGCACGTGCTAACGCGGCCCAGCAAAACAGCTATGAGACGTTGCCAATATTTTTGGCAGCAGTACTGACGGCAATGCTGTTCTTCGTACCACAATCGATTATCAATATACTGGCTTGGTTGTACGTGCTGATTCGTATCGGTTTTTGCGTGGCTTATATTACTAATTTGGCGACGTTTCGCTCCATACTTTGGGTGTTATCGATTGCCTGTTGTTTGATGTTATTCTATTTAGCGATTAGAGTGAGTATTTAATCTTATTCGTTAGACAGATTACCTTTAAGATAAAAGCAGCTATTATTGGCGCACACTGGCTTGCAGTGCACTAATGATAGCTGCTTTATCTTTTTCTCTTTTAATACTGTCCCATAAAACTTTTGCTTCGCTATAGCCTTTGATGAGCATCGCAAGCCATTGCTTATAACGACCCACTAATATCACCTCAGTTTTAGCCTGACCTTCCAAAAATCTTATCTGATGGGTGACCATTGCTTCCCATGACAACGTTGCCGCACTTAGCATGGCATCATCTGGAACGCAATCCACACGAGCAACCAAATCTGGACGGGTAACCGCGCCGCGACCTAACATCAGATGTTCTGTACCAGCTTGAGTCATACAGTTTTGCGCGTGCTCTGTATTCCATATCTCGCCATTGGCAATGACTGGAATATCGAGCGCATTAAAACCTTGGATTTTGTCCCAATAAGCTGGTGGTTTATAGCCTTGAGTTTTGGTTCGTGCGTGAATGGTTAGCCAATCAGTACCACTGTCGCTAATCGCAGCTTTGATATCATCTATGCGGCTGGTATCGGTATAACCTAAACGAATTTTGGCTGATACTGGAATATGAACGGGAACAGCTTGCCGCACCGCGCTGATAATCTGATACATGGTTTCGGGTTCATCCAATAATACCGAACCACCACGGTGGCTATTGACCGTCTTGGCGGGGCAACCAAAGTTGATATCAATCGCCGGCGCACCAAGCGCGGCAGCATAAGCAGCATTTTCTGCCATGAGTTGCGCTTCACTACCGAGCAACTGGACATGAATAGGCGTGCCAGAGGCAGTTTTAGCATCATGACGCAGTTCTGGAACGTATTTATAAAATACATGCGCAGGCAATACGTGCTGAGTCACACGGATAAATTCGCTAACCGACCAATCATAAGGGCGACCCAAGTCCGATGCAATTTGCGTGAGAATTTGTCGCATTAATGGATCGGTCAAGCCTTCCATTGGTGCCAGTAGGCGGACAGGATTGGCAAATAACTGACGGATGGTATTTTGACGTACTTGAAGTTGCTGACTATTATTCATGCTTGTTGTTCACTGCTAAAAAGTTGCTATAACGAAAGATAAACTAGGAAGTTGGAATGGCAAATATGAAAAGTGTCTAATTTAAGAAAATTAAGTATTACCAAAAATCACTTTTTTGCCTGTCTGCAAACCAGATATCAAGTCTTTAATATTATGAATGTCTAAATTGGTCTGGGCACGTGTGCAAGCGACGTAGAGCAAACGCAACTCTTCAGGGCTTATTTTGACCGCATTGGTGGTCACATCATAATAGAAATCATCGTCCAGCTGTACCTTTCCCCATTCGAGCCCTTTCGCTTTGTGGGCAGTGGAGATAACATAGTCAGCATTTTCGATACTGGTCAAACTATTGACCGCTTGGCTCAGGACATTGGTGCCATGATCATCGACCAATTTCACCAGTGTTTTTAGATCACTGCCTTCATTGGTTTCAGAATACTCTTGCACATCACCCCAATTATAAAAATACGCCAGTTCGGGTACGCCGTACGCTGACTTACCGTTTTTCAAGTTTTCGGCCGCCTGACAAAATTTAAGCATACGATCGGTATCAGCTTGTAGCGCCACGCGGTGACCCAATTTTAATCCAGTCAATAATTGCGACATTGCGGCGGCATTAGTGCGGCAAAGGATGGCATCTTTTTTACTATGTACCATACCCTTATCAGTAGAAGATTGCTTATTAGGATTGCCTTTTAACGGGACGTCTTCTTGCAATGCTTTGAGCAAAGTATTGGCAATCTCAGCAATTGGTTCGCCAAAACGAAATGACTGGGTCAATAAGGTTTGTGGTAAGGGTAGTTTTTTCATCGCATTGACTGCGCCGCGCCATTCATAAATCTGCTGATGAGCGTCACCCACATAAATCACTTGCCGTGGCTGCTGGGTCAAAATTCCCATCATCAAGGGATCGGCATCTTGGGCTTCATCAAACAAAATAAAATCAGCGGGAATACTAGGCTTCGATAATGCCCACAATTTAAGATAAATATCATGCCCGATACCAGCAGGATGGCGTGCATCAATTGACTGTAACCAGCGCTGCTCAACAGCAGGGTAGAGCATTTCACGCAGCTGCTCGGCATCAGAATCATCGAGCCAGCTGGGAAACAATATATGTCTAGGGGCAGGATAACTGGCATGGGTACTACAAAAATTGCTGACAGCATCACTGACGAATCGCGATAGTCGGGCTGGGGTGAGAGTAATATATTTGTTTATACCATCCATTTGCCGACGTACTTGGACGGGCTGCAAACCCAAATCATCACCCAAACGCTTGGGTGAAAAACGCGGCAACGACAGCTTAGCAGTGATATCGCGGGCGACATGCCGATAAGCAAGCGAATGAAAGGTGCGACATTCCACATGCGGTGGAAACTTTGAGCGAGCATCATTGGCAATGGTTTTGTTAAAAGCTAAATATAAGCCACGTCCACGCAAACGCTCACCAATCAGTTTTAAGGTCGTCGTCTTACCAGCACCCGCATAAGCCACCACTTTAAATGACTTGTGATCCATCGCCATGTTGAGCGCGCTCAGCTGCTCATCAGTGGGATCGCTCATATAAGCTGGCATAGATGCAGACATAAAAAATTACCTAAAAGAGTAAAACGGATCAAAAATGACGGGGGTAAAAAAAGCCACTGCATAGACAATGGCTGACTCATCATGTGCACTTGCAAAATGCTTGCAAGCGCATATGACAATAATACAAAAACTCATAGAAAATAAAGGTAGAAATAAGCAGGTTATAGTAACAGATTAGCGCGTTGGCTGTTTTTGGAATAAGTACCTGACAAGTGATGTTATTCTTTACTTAACCCTGTATCGCTTGCTAAGGCAGGACTGTATTCTTCTTTAATTAATACTTTTGCTAAAAATAATCCTAGCTCAAACAACAACCACATCGGAATGGCGAGCATCAACATCGACACCCCATCAGGCGGTGTAACAACCGCAGCAACGGCGAAACAGCCGACAATAATATAACGGCGTTTATCTTCTAGGCTCTGAATGGAGACGACGCCCGTCAATATCAATAGCAAGGTGACGACTGGAATCTCAAAGGTTAAACCAAAGACCATAAAGAGTTTAAGTGCAAAACTTAAATAACTGTCGATGTCGGTCATCGGCAACACGTTCTGCGGCGCGAACATAATAAAGAATTTGAGAACGCCTTTGAGTACAATAAAATAAGAGAAAGCCACACCCGCATAAAATAAAAATATAGAGGACATCAAAACGGGAATGGCGATTTTTTTCTCTTTTTTATATAAACCGGGTGCGACAAACGACCAGATTTGATACAAAATGTAGGGCATTGCAAAGAATGCAGCGACAAAAACAGTCAGGCGTATCGGTGCCATAAAGTTAGAGGTGATATCCGTCGCGATCATCGTTGCGTTGGCAGGCAACTGGGCAACCAATGGGTTGGACAAAAAATCATAGAGCTCGCGTGAAAATCCGACTAATGCTAAAAATATGACCAGTACCGCGACGCATATCTTTATGAGATGTCTACGCAGCTCAATTAAGTGCTCAGTAATAGGCATATCGCCAAGTGAGCTTAAGATATCGCCAGAGTCCTCAGTATTGCTGTCGACATTGCCATCAATGGTAGCTGTTGAGGTCTCGATATCTGAATCCGCGACTTTTTCTTGACGGCTTTTTTTACGTTTAAATAAGCCCACTAATGACTCTCCTGCTCATGAACAGAAGCCTGTTTAGGTAAAGGACTGTCTATATGGCTGTTTAGTAAGATATCGGCTTTATAATTTGGTAAGTAGGGTGGTTGCGGCAAACGGCGCGCTTTATCATAAGCTCCAAGACGAAACCACATATTTTCCCACGGTCTAGTTGTGATGGTTTGAGACACTGGATTGGCGTTATCACTACAGTCAGTTTTTGGACTATCATTGTCGCCTTGTGCCGATGACTGCTCAGGGCTTTCTGGTTTCTCAGTCTGTCTGTTACTGTCATAGGCGTAGTCAAACGCTTTTGGCTGCACTGGTCGATTATCATCATTCTCACTACTGGCTTGACTACTTTGTCTAGGCGTATTGTCATCGCCTGAATCACGCGATGCTTTTAAATGCTGGTTTTGCGAGGATTCAAACTCTTGCATACTGCCGCGCATCTCCGCCATCTCACGCCTCATATCTGCTTCAGTCTGGCGAATTTTGGCCAGCTCTTTTTGCATAAGCTGGCGGGTCTCTGCCAAATCAAGCTCAGCTTCGATTTCAGATTGCAGGGTGGATACCGTGCGGCGAATTTTGGCATACCACTGCCCAGCGGTACGCGCTGCCTGTGGCAGTTTTTCTGGGCCCAAGACGATTAGGGCGATAACACCAAAGAGGAGTAGTTCAGAAAAGCCGATATCAAACATAATGTTCCGATGTCATTGTCTAAAAGGTCACTGTCTAGAGGCTATACATTATGCGTGTCATCAACCTTGGTGGTTGTTGGGCGCTCTTCAGTGTGTGCATTGCCATCATGATCGAGCACCACATGCTTTTTAGCATGCTCAGTATTTTCATCTTTGACCGCTTCTTTGAAGCCTTTGACTGCGCCGCCCAAATCTTTGCCAGCATTTCTAAGCTTTGAGGTGCCAAATACGACCACCACTACCACCAATAAAATCAGCCAATGCGTAATAGAAAAACTACCCATAAAGGTATCCTTGTGTCTTGGTTTTCAGTCTTTGTATGCCTACTTTGGGTGTATTGAATATCGTTATACTCAATAAACAGCCTCGACATACAATGCGAAGTAAAACAGAGCTATATTATAACCTGCACTTGTGACAAAAAGGTGAAATCAACAATAATCAAACAGGGCAACGGCCAAGCTTATAGAAACTATCGCGCCGCCTTTTCATCGATACCTGATAGACCAAAACGTCGACCTAGCTCGTTTAATACCGCATCCGACTCAATATCGAACCACGCCAGTCCTACTAATGTATGAAACCAGACATCGGCCACCTCATAGATGAGCTCGTGACGAGCGTCATCATATTGCGCTTTATTGCTATTTTCGTCGCAATGGGCAAAATCTTTAGCGGCAATGATACTTTCAGTACTTTCTTCGCCAACTTTCTCTAGGATTTTATTTAAACCCTTTGCGTATAAGCTTGCCACGTACGAGCTATCAGCATCCGCTTGTTTACGCTCTGCCAATACACCGTCAAGCTGCTGCAAAATAGAGCGATTGGTAATGTTGTTGTCATGGTGACTGTGCTTGGCATCTGAAGGGATTACATCGTGAGCCTGCGTCTCGTTACTTTTAGGAATAGCTTTTGCTGTATCGCTTGAATGATAAATATCAGCAGGGTCTTTTAATACCTTATCGACGGTTTGCCATTCAGGCGTTTGGCCCGACAAATCTAAACGCTGATAGAAGCAAGACTCGCGACCAGTATGGCAAGCGATACCGCCAGCCTGAGTGACACTAAGTACAATCACGTCTGCATCACAGTCCAAGCGAATATCATGTACGGTCTGAGTATGACCCGATGACTCGCCCTTATGCCACAATTTGGCACGTGAGCGCGAAAAATAAACCGCTGTCTGCGTTTGCGCGGTTAACTGTAGTGCTTCGGCATTCATCCAAGCCATCATCAAAATACGCCCAGACTTATGATCTTGAGCAATTGCAGGAATCAAACCATCATCATTAAATTTTATGGCAGCCAGCCAAGCAGGTAAAGTCATAATATATCTGTCTTCTTATGTATATAGAAATCAAAGGGGAATAAGTGAATCGTAACGGATTCTATCTATGGTCTGAATAAAAAAGCGGTTGGCGTTAGGGCATGTCCTCAACATCAAATCCTGTAGAGATGTGGGTACAGTGCTTCTTTCATAATTTTATCAAGCGCAATCGATTTATTGAGGCGAAAGTCATAGTTGACAAAATGCTGCCGCGCCTTGGCTACTGTTTCTCCAGTATGCATACGGGTAATTTTTATCACTATAGTGCCACCATTATCGTATAACGGCTCAACGCCTACTTCAAATAATAGCTCTTCACGCGCCCGTATGCGACTGACAATACTCAGCTGTAACTCATCGATAATTAAACCGTGATAATCTGCATCGATCTCTTTAATACCTTTAGAGTAAAAAAATCTTTGCCGCGCCTCACATAGCAATGCCGTCAATGATTCGAGCGTCAGGTACTGAGCCATATCAAGCTCAATATGACGCACACGCATCACTGTTTCAAAGACAAATATGTCGTTATCAAAGTCTAATTCTTGTTTTGACACGTTATCTCCTAGATTGATTGCAGGCTATGAGTGCTGCTAATCATGGTGTAGGTTGGTAGCGTCATCATCGTACGATAGACGCTCGATAAGTGTGATAAATAACTTTGTATTATTAATGCTCAGCTTATACTAAGGTTCAGTCTCTACTTAAGCACAGCTTAAGCTGACATTCAATCTATTTGGCGGTAAATCCGCAGTTTTATGAGTGTTTTGACTAAAATCTTTATAAATGGGCTCATACTCATTATCCACTGTCATACCTACTAAGGCGTGTTCTCATTTTAAAAATAATGATAAGAATGAGATAAATTGCCGTCAAATAAGGAAAATAGCACAAATAATATCGAGATATGAATCAAGTATTTGACGTAGCTTGGCAGAATTTAACCGTTTTTAGTCCATTTATTTGCTTTCGTTCAGATTGAGGACACACCCTAGGCGAGGCGTAAAAGTTTCCTTGGCAAAACAGTGCATTATCTGCTAAAATACCGCCTCCCACCTCGAGGCAAATAGAGGTTTAGTGGGTGTTTTTACAGCCACTATTCGTTATTAACTATTTGACGACCAGGTTCTATCAAAGACAAAGAGGCAAATCATCATGAAAGTTAAGATGAAAACCAGAAGCGGTGCAGCTAAACGCTTCAAAAAAACAGCGAACGGCTTCAAGCGTAAGCAAGCAAACAAAAGCCATATCTTGACCAAGAAATCAGCTAAGCGTATTCGCCAGTTGCGCGGTCTAAAGATGGTGGACAAGTCTGACGAAGCAGCAGTTCGTCGCATGTGCCCATACATCTAGTAGGCTATCGTCATTTAGCTTTAATTAAGCGCTGTTTAATTTATAGTGACTGAATTAAAAATATCTGACTTTGCAATCTGATAGCGATGTCTACTATTCGATGACATCGTGATTCGTTTAATAATGATTAAAGAAATCTTGGAGTAATTTATGGCCCGTGTAAAACGTGGTGTACAGGCGAATCGTCGTCACAAAAAAATCCTAAAACGCGCAAAAGGCTACTACGGTGCCCGTTCACGTGTTTACCGCGTAGCGGTACAAGCAGTGACCAAAGCTGGTCAATATGCTTATCGTGACCGTCGCAACAAAAAACGTACCTTCCGTCGTCTTTGGATTGCACGTATCAATGCTGGTGCACGCTTAAACGGCTTAAGCTACAGCCGCTTTATCAATGGCATGAAATTGGCTAACATCACTGTCGATCGTCGCGTACTTGCTGACATCGCTATGCATGATGCAGCGACTTTCACAGCGTTGGTTGAAAAAGCAAAAGCGGCATTAGCATAAATATTAACCTTCCTTTAGGGTTGCTGCTTGTTTAGTCAGAATTTACAAGTAGTTATCTATATGGACAGGGATAATATTGATTAATAGTATGATATTAATAAAAGCTACCGCTGGTCGGTGGCTTTTTTTATATCACATTATCTTAATACTTCATGTCACAGCCTTGTTTTAGCACCAACGCTAAATATGCTTTGTTGAGATAGCTTTTATCATCGTCTAAATATTCAAGCCATTCATATCACTGGTATTATTTTTGAATGACTGGGTAAATGGTTTGCAATATTTGGTCAAATCCCTACAATTACCAATCACTATTATTAATAGTCCGTTTAAATCAGGAAGAATGCATCTTATGACTACCCCTGCTGCTACCACCGATTTGTCGGCGCTACCGACCTTGTCCACAGAGCTAAGCGAGCTTAATGAAGCTCAGCTAAATGAGTTGGCCAGTGCCGCTGAGGCCTTGGTTCTACAAGTAAACGATGTGCGTGCGTTGCAAGATTTGCGTGTGCAATTGACCGGTAAAAAGAGCCCATTAACTGGCTGGTCAAAGCAGATGGGTAAACTCAGCAGCGACGATAAAAAAACCTACGGCGGCTGGTTACACCAAGTTCGTAGCCGTATTCAAGATGCGTTGACAGCGCAGCAGCAGCAGCTAGAAGTGGCTGCACTAAATGCTAAGCTTGCAAGCGAAAGTATTGATATCACCTTGCCTGCTCGCGGTGGTCAAAAAGGTCATTTGCATCCAGTGACCATGATTACCCAGCGTATGCAGCAGTATTTTATACAAGCAGGTTTTAACGTTGCTACTGGTCCTGAAGTCGAAAGCGATTATTATAACTTTGAGGCGCTTAATATTCCGTCGCATCATCCAGCGCGCGCGATGCACGATACCTTCTATTTTGATGCGCATTATCTACTGCGTACGCATACCAGTCCTGTGCAGATTCGCACGATGGAAAAGAATGAGCCGCCGATTCGCATTATTTGCCCAGGTCGCGTCTATCGCAATGACTCGGATCAAACGCATTCGCCGATGTTCCATCAGCTAGAAGGTTTAATGGTCACTGAGTCGAGCACTTTTGCCGAGCTAAAAGGTTTGATTAGCGAGTTCTTAGAAGCATTTTTTGCCAAAGAGCTGACTGTACGTTTCCGTCCGTCATTTTTCCCCTTTACCGAGCCGTCAGCTGAAGTGGATATCCTCGATGACAATGGTAAATGGCTTGAGGTCATGGGCTGCGGTATGGTACACCCACAAGTACTGACCAACTGCGGTATTGATGCCGAAAAATATACTGGCTTTGCTTTTGGAATGGGGATTGAGCGCTTCGCGATGTTATATTACGGCATCGATGATTTGCGCCTGTTTTTCCAAAATGACGTACGCTTTTTAAAGCAGTTTGGCTAGATTTTATTATTTAATAATACCTCTACCTTTACTCCAAAACCTTTATTATAAAATTCTGATCTGAGATATTTATGAAAATTAGCGAACAGTGGCTACGTCAATGGGTAAACCCCAACAATACCAGTGAGCAATTGGCCGAACAACTCACGATGGCAGGACTTGAGATTGATGATCGCTATGCGGTTGCCCGTGCCTTCAGTGGTGTGGTTGTCGGTGAAGTCATCAGCATCGAGCAGCATCCAGATGCCGATAAACTGCGCGTTACGCAGGTTAATATTGGTGCCGCTGAGCCGTTACAAATCGTTTGTGGTGCGCCCAATGTCACCGTTGGTATGAAAGCACCGGTTGCTACTGTTGGTGCCATTTTGCCTTCTGATAATGGTGCAGGTTTTGAAATTAAAAACGGTAACCTACGCGGTGTCGACTCTAACGGTATGCTTTGCGGCGCGTCTGAAATTGATTTAATCGATAGCATCGATGGTCTGCTCGAATTGCCAGCAGATGCACCAATTGGTATGGATATCCGTGAATATCTAGGCTTAGACAATCAAATCCTAGATATCTCTATCACCCCAAATCGCGGTGACTGCTTTAGTGTACGCGGTATTGCGCGCGAAATATCAGTCATTAATGATTTGCCAATGCAGCTGCCTGAGATTCCTACCAATGTGGTAGTTACTGATAACGGTGCTGATACTGCTACGCTAGCGGTAACGGTTAGTGCAATTGAAGCGTGCCCACGCTATTTACTACAATCAATCAGCAATATTGATCGTGGTATCGACACCCCAAAGTGGATGCAAGATGCGCTGGTTCAATCAGGATTACGCTCGCACAATTTTTTGGTTGATGTGACCAACTATGTATTGATGGAGTTGGGTCAACCGCTACATGCGTTTGATGCCGATACTATCGAGGGCGATATCGTTGTGCGTTTGGCACAACCTGAAGAAACGATTACTTTGTTGAATGAGCAAACCATTACCTTAACCGGTGATGAATTGCTCATTGCTGATGATAAAGGCGCACTTGCACTTGCCGGAATCATGGGCGGTCAGCGTAGTAGTGTGACTGATAGCACCACCAATATTGTTGTAGAAAGCGCTTTCTTTGGTCAGTTAGCTATTGCCTCGCGCGCACGTCGTTTTGGGTTACATACCGATGCCTCACAACGTTTTGAGCGTGGGGTAGACTTTGCGTTACCAGAGCTGGCACTGGCACGTGCTGTTGATTTGATTACTAGCGTTACTGGTGGGCAAGCCGGACAAATAGTAAAAGCAGAAAGCAGTGAGCATTTACCAGCTCGCGCACCGATCACTTTACCAGTTGCTAAAGTCCGCGATGTCATCGGTATTGAGATTGAGCCAGCAGTGATGGTTCGTATCTTAACCCAATTGGGCTTTGAGGTGGTGCAGCAAGCCGATAGCCTGATTTGCACGCCGCCATCGTATCGCTTTGACATGAGTATCAAAGAAGACCTCATCGAAGAAATTGCGCGTATCTATGGCTATGATAATATTCCAAGCGTGTTGCCGCATTTGCAAGTCAGTATGGATTATGACGATACCGCAGACTTAACGCATCAAATGAAGCTTGCATTGGTTGATAATGGCTATATGGAAGCCATTAGCTTTAGCTTTAGTGACGCAAAAATAGAAGCTTTACTTGATGATAAAGCCCTAGGAGAAGTGTTGGCACTGGCCAATCCTATCTCTAGTGACTTAGCCGTGATGCGCCGTACTTTGCTATCAAGCTTATTACCTTGCGTGCAGTACAATCTCAATCGTCAGCAGCCACGAGTCCGTTTCTTTGAAACAGGGCTTAGCTTTGTTGGTCAAAGTATTAGTGAATTGGTACAAACGCCAAGTATTGCGTTAGTAGCAGTTGGCGATGTCTGGGACGAGCAAGCGTATCAAAACCGTGCGTTAGACTTTTATGATCTTAAGCATGATATTGAGCAGTTATTACCTGCACAAATGGATAGCGCCCGTATTCGTTATGAGCGCAGTGAGTTTGCTTTCTTGCATCCGGGTCAAAGTGCTAAGCTCTATATTGATGATGAATATGTCGGTTGGTTGGGTCAGTTGCATCCTAACACGGCTAAGCAGTTAGATTTGCCAGCTACGTGGGTTGCTCAATTATCACTTGCGCCATTACTGACCCTTGCCCGTGAGCAGCATACCATCACCACCCCGAGCAAATTTCCACAAGTACGCCGTGATATTGCCATTTTAGTAGACAGTGAGATCAGCTTACAGACATTAGAGTCGACGATACGCGCCGCAGCTGGTGAGCTATTGGCTGATCTGTGGCTGTTTGATGTGTATCAAGGCGACAACGTGCCAGCTGGTCAGCGCTCATTGGCTTTTGCGCTAATATGGCAAGACAATGCACAAACGCTATCTGATGACGCCATCAAAACCGCGACTGACAAAGTGGTACAAGCACTAACTGAGCAACATGCTGCAAAGTTGCGTGACAGCTAACATATAACTCTTATCATAGACATGCTCTGTAGCCTCACTCTTCAAGAGGCTATAGGGCATTGCTATTTATAAGAATTATGATTTTATAAAATTTTTTTTCATAAAAATAGTTAAGTGGTTATTAATAAAGGATTTTAAAGCAGTCTTTGTTAAAAAGAGGTTAGAAAACCTTTATAATAACTAGCATTAACCCTCATACCGCTAAACCATGATATTCGACATCACGACATAGCATAGGAGTCGTACTGTGAGCACCTTAACCAAATCTGACATGATTGAGCATTTGATGAGTCATCTTGACCTAACACGCCAAGAAGGCCGCTGTTTGGTAGAGAATTTCTTTGATGAATTGTCAGAGAGTTTAATTGATGGCAAAGAGGTCAAGCTTTCAGGCTTTGGCAACTTCGAGCTTAAAGATAAAAATAGCCGTCCAGGTCGCAACCCTAAGACAGGAGAGCCAGTCGCCGTATCAGCACGCCGTGTGGTGACTTTCAAGACAGGGCAAAAATTCCGTCAACAAGTTGATGAGCGTCTATTTGACGAGTAGCAGTAACTATCAATCATATGAAACTGAACATATAAATATATCATGACTTCATGATGGTTGTTAAAGTTACGCTTTATTATTAATGTGAGATGGTTGATCTACATTTGATCAGAGACATTAACTATCATGTTTAGCTATGAATAACCACGAACAATGGTAAATGACACGCACAAAAAAAGAGAGCTTAGGCTCTCTTTTTTTTACTACAGTATTTCTATCATATAAACGATAAAATTACTGAGCTGGTTCTTCAATAACTACAACTTCGTCAGCTGCGTCTACAGCTGGAGTTTCGCTAGCTACGTCAACGCTAGTAGTAGTACCGTCTACAGGTACTTCAGCATCGATTTCGTCAGTAGCAGTAGCAACTTGAGCATCAGCGATGTCAGTTTCAGCTGCAGCAACAGCAGCGTCAGCATCAGCAGTTACTTCGCCTTCAGCAGCAGCTTCGTTTAGCTCTTCTGATGCATCTTGCACTTCTTCTTGTGCGTCAGATAAATCTTCAGCAGCGTTTTCTTTGTTGCTGTCACAGGCAGTAAGGCCCATAGTTGCAGTCATGATACCAGCTAGAGCAAGTAATTTTAAGTTCATAAGGTTTTCTCCGGGAAAATGAAATGATCAGTAGCAGCAAAAAAGGTTGAAAGCTGAGATTTCTCAGAATTCAACTAGTCTTAGTTACAGCTACTCAGCTTTCACGCATTCTATAGGATTTCTATATAAATAGAAATAGGCTGTACAATTAAGTAACAATAAAATTGTAAATAGTGTTTTACATCACTTATTCGTTATAATTTTTAATACAACGAGCCAAATTAATAGACGTATAATCAATGACATCAACCTATTTTGATGACTTTTTCGATGTCTTGATTTCTACTATGCTTTTTAAGCATCTATTGTATCTATTAGGGGTTTAATAGTCATTAAATGTCTTGATTAGTGCAATATCAAGAGCCTAGTAAAGTAGCGTTTATCAAAAATACTTTGTCACTACTTACGTATCAGAAATCGGATTTGATCAAAAAATAAAGAATTGAGTCAAAATTACACTATATAAAAAATCATCAATACGAGTAGCAATATATATCGTATATTTGAGGAATGAAACAATGAAATGGCAAGGTAGACGCGGCAGTTCCAATGTGCGCACCAGCAGTGGTGGTGGCAAAATGATAGGCGGTGGTATCGGTGGTATTATTATTGCTGGCATTTTATGGCTGGTATTTGGGGTAAATCCAATGACCGCTTTACAGACGGGTCAAGTAGTAGCAGGCGGTGGCAATAGCAGTGCCTCTACCGAACCTGCGACAAGTAACGATCGAGATACGCAGTTTGTCAAAGTAGTCTTGGCTGATACTGAAGAAGTTTGGCATCAGATATTTAAAGAAGCAGGCAGCACCTATCAGGAGCCATCATTGATTCTCTTCAATGGTCAAGTTAGCTCAGCCTGCGGCAGTGCTAGCTCCGCGACGGGCCCGTTTTATTGCCCAGGCGATCAGACTGTCTATTTAGACAAATCTTTCTTTGTAGAAATGCGCCAAAATCTCGGTATAACGGGTGATAAGCAAGGCTCTGGTGACCAAGATAATCAAGGTAAAGCGGGTGATTTTGCACAAGCTTATGTTATTGCACATGAAGTTGGTCACCACGTACAGACTTTGTTAGGCATCAGTCAGCAAGTTAATGAAGCCAGCCGTCAAGTCACTCGTGCACAAGCCAATAAGCTATCCGTACTACAAGAACTACAAGCTGATTGTTTTGCTGGGGTTTGGGCACAACGTAACCAAGAGCGTGTACAGTTTTTGGAGGCAGGTGATATCGATGAGGCCATCAATGCCGCTGGTCAAATCGGTGATGATCGTTTAGCGCGCGCTAGCGGTGGAGCAGTCGTACCTGATAACTTTACCCATGGCACCAGTCAGCAGCGTGTTCAGTGGTTCACTCGTGGTTTGGAAAGTGGCAACGTGCAGTCTTGTGACACTTTTAGCGGCGCGCTATAAGTGTACTGGATATCATGATAAGCGGATTTACTTTCAACTCATGAGTTAGAAACAAAAAAGCCTGCAATATCGATTGCAGGCTTTTTGTATTTTAAAGCGTTTTAGACATATTCAATTTATACATATTCAATGGATTTAAAATACACACAGTTGAAATGCTTAAAAACGGTCTTGATAGCACCAAATAATCATTTAGCGATTATCTGCTGTTGTTAAGAATGTAAGCACCAGCGCCACCTACTGCAGCACCACCAAGTGCGCCACGAGCGATGTCTTTGCTATCGCCGCCACTTCTAATAAGTGCACCAGCAGCAGCGCCGGCAGCAGCACCTTTAGCGGTATTGCTCAAGCCACTATTGTATCCATTAGTTGCACAGCCACCCATGATAAGGGCAGAGCTAGTAAGAGCAGTCATTGCGATAGTTTTAGCAAATTTCATAGTATCACCTGTTAGGTTATCAAGTTAGTTTATCAAAATCAAAATACGATATTTTTATTACCACTAATTTTAATACCGATAGTAAGCTGTATTAGAATATTTGGGCAAGTATCTTAGAATAATCTATTGTGCTACCGCAAGACATACAAAGGTCTGCATTAGTAAGGATTACATCAAGGATGTTAAATATCTCGAAAATTATACTGCTATCAACACGTGATAGCAGAGTATATCTATACTGGCTCCTATACTAACCCATATAATAATTTCTAGGCGTAGTAAAAGCGCTAAGCTTTGCAAATATCCTGTAAAGGATGTTTCTCCACTGTATCGTTGGTAGGGGTTTTGCTTAGGGTTATTGTATTTATATTGATAGTAAGCTAACTGTTTTTGAAAATAATACTTTTGGCGTTTAATAGTGAGGTATTAAGGTCTGTTCTCATTTTTAAATTCAGGACATGCCTGAATATATAAAAATATGAATACAAAAACAAAAAGACCGCATGAGTGCGGTCTTTTCTACTTAAGTTACTTATCTATTGAGTATGGCAAAGCAGCACGGATCTATCATTAGTTCTGTGATTTACGTTTCATCTGCTCAAAGAATTCATCATTGGTTTTCGCTTCTTTTAAGCGGTCTAGTAAGAACTCAGTGGCTTGTACGCCATCCATCGGCTGTAATAGCTTACGCAATATCCAAACTTTGCGCAGTTTATCTTCATTAAGCAGACGCTCTTCACGGCGTGTACCAGATTTTTTGATATTAATCGCAGGGAAGACACGTTTTTCAGCCAGATCGCGCTCAAGCGTAATCTCTTGGTTACCTGTACCTTTGAATTCTTCAAAGATAACGCTGTCCATCTTACTACCAGTATCAATAAGGGCACTGGCAATAATGGTCAAACTACCACCTTCTTCGACATTACGCGCAGCACCGAAAAAGCGTTTTGGGCGCTCTAACGCATTGGCGTCTAGACCACCGGTTAACACTTTACCTGACGACGGAATAACCGTGTTATAAGCACGCGCCAAACGAGTAATTGAATCCAGTAAAATAACCACGTCTTGTTTGTGCTCGACCAAACGTTTGGCTTTTTCGATAACCATTTCAGCGACTTGTACATGACGCTGTGGCGGCTCATCAAAGGTAGAGGCAACCACTTCACCGCGTACCGTACGTACCATTTCGGTGACTTCTTCTGGACGCTCATCAATCAATAGGACAATTAAGTAGCATTCAGGATTGTTACGAGTGATCGACTGCGCAATGGTCTGTAGCAGCATCGTTTTACCCGCTTTTGGCGGTGCGACGATGATAGAGCGTTGACCTTTACCAATCGGCGCGATTAGGTCGATGATACGACCCGTCAGATCCTCAGTGGTGCCGTTACCAAGCTCGAGTTTTAAATGCTCAGTTGGGAATAGGGGTGTCAGGTTTTCAAAGATAAGCTTATGACGTGAGCGATCTGGGGTATCAAAGTTGATTTCGCCAACTTTCAATAACGCAAAATAACGTTCAGAATCTTTTGGTGGACGAATCGTGCCAGCGATACTATCACCCGTCTTCAGACTAAAGCGGCGAATTTGGCTAGGGCTGACGTAAATGTCATCAGGACCGGCTAAGTATGAGCCTTCTGATGAGCGCAAAAAGCCAAAACCATCCGGAAGAACCTCAAGTACGCCGTCACCATAAATGGCTTCACCGTTCCGCGCATGGGTTTTTAGGATAGCAAAGATGATGTCTTGTTTACGGCTACGCGCCATATTATCAAGACCCATTTCTTTGGCGATAGCCAATAGCTCAGCGATTGATTTTTTCTTTAATTCAGTAAGATTCATAGATAGGTCATTAGCAATTGATCAGATGAGAGATGCCATTAGCAGCACAAGTCACGATAGTGATTAAAACAACGATAGTATGGTGATAGAGGGTGCGTGCACAGAGCTGGATTTATGTAGTTTAGATATTACGTGTCAGCTTATATACGAATTGCAATCGTTTATGCAAGGTAATAAGAAATAAGGATAAAGAAGTCTACATAAGAGTCTGCGTCAAAAACTCAATATCAGTAATTGTGTTTAGTCATTTCGTTCAGCAATGGTGTTTATAACGACGATTGTGTTTTTGTTGATAAACACGAGGAGAATAGCGATAAGACAGTTAGGAAAACCGTTAGTTTTCTGTTGTCAGCAGACTATACGGTCTTCACAATAGCATTGTCAATAAATTTTGCCAAAAAAGTCGTCTAATTGAGTTTTTTGCATAAAAAACAAGCAAAAAAGCCATTATCTACGTTAGATAATGGCTTTTTCGACGGTGTTGCTGTCTCTTTAGAATGCTTATGCAAAACGAGCAAGTCTCGACTTAGAGATGCTTGTCTAACACTTTTGCCAATTCAGCTTTTGGCTGTAGACCCATCACTGAGTCAACTTTTTCGCCATCTTTAAAGACAAATAGTGTTGGGATATTACGGATACCAAAACGGCTGGCCGCTTGTGGGTTGCTATCCACATCAACTTTGACGATTTTAACTTTGCCTTGGTACTCAGTGGCTAGATCTTCTAAAATAGGGGCGATTGCTTTACAAGGACCACACCATGCTGCCCAGAAGTCTACCAATACTGGCACATCTGATTGCAATACGTCTTTGTCAAAGTCGGCATCGGTAGTATGTAAAATAAGGTCTGGCATAATTTATCTCTCTTGTTTTATTATTTCTATCGCCATCCATCAACTAATATATTTGTTGCATAATAGAATGATGGGTGACCAAAGAAGCGTTTAGAAGTGGTTAAAATGTGCCATTATATTAACATGTTTGCTCAGGGTTAACAGATGCAGGCTGGTTAAATTGTTTAACAATTACGATTAGCACAATAAATCGACACATAACGACACAGGCATGGTTTTATCTGTCACTTGATAATACTGTCTGTATCTTTTACTCAAAAATAAGCGGTTTATAACACTATATCTATACTCTAATATCTACCACTTAAGACAGCTTTCATATGTAAGCTCATTAATCATTCAAGCCCATTTATATAAGTGCCTATTTTTATGCCTTTTACTGCTGAAGAAGTCAACGCCCTCAATGCTCAAGAAAACGCCTATCCGCTTGAGTTTTTTCAAGCATTTGCGCAACAGATTACTGTCTACGAAGATGATGATATTTGGGTGGTTGATAAGCCTGTAGGTCTGTTGAGTGTCGATGGCAAAACGCTCAAGGTCAGTTTGCTGGCGAGACTTGAGCGTGCCAATCCCGCAGTCAAGCTGATTCATCGTCTGGATATGGATACCTCAGGGCTGCTCATTTTTGCCAAGAATGCCGAAGCGCAAACCCATATTAGTAAGCAATTCATTGAACGTTTGCCACAAAAAAAATATCAGGCACGCGTCTTTGGAGAGTGGGAGCGTGTCGGCGCAACGGGTGAAATATCTGTACCAGTGCGCTATGAGCCGGAGATGAAACCGCGCCATATCGTCGATCCTAGCTGGTCAAAGCATGCCTTAACTTTATATGAAGTTATCAGCCATGAGCAATGCAACGGTCAGACAGTCACGCGCGTAATGCTAAAGCCGGTCACCGGTCGTAGTCATCAGCTGCGCGTCCATATGGTGCATGTGGGTCATGTGATGATTGGCGATCCTATTTATGCAGAAGGTACGGCTTTAGCGATTGCGCCAAGGCTTAATCTCCATGCTCAGCAATTGCGTCTCAAGCATCCTACGCTTGGTGCGTGGATGGATTGGGAAAGCCCAAGCCCTTTTTAAATGGATTTATGCCAAATTTTTTAAACCCATCATGCAAAAACAAGGAACGTATTATGCTTGATATGACGGCAGCCAAACAGGCAGTTAAGAAACGCTTCAAACCTCAATCGGCACTCTCAGACACACCAGTGGATTATGAAGTACTGATTATCGGTGCAGGAATTGCCGGTATTGGTATGGCGTGCCGATTGCAGCAGCAAAAACACAAAGGACTGTTTGGTCATAAAAATCCAAGTAAGCAGAAACGCAAATCATCAAAGCAACAGCAGAAAAGTGCACAGCGATTTTTGGTGTTAGAAAAACGAGCAGATTTGGGTGGTACATGGGATTTATTCACCTATCCAGGCATCCGCTCTGACTCTGATGCCTTGACGTTTGGCTACAGTTTCAGACCATGGCTAAATCACAGGATTTTGGCAAAAGGCGGTGATATTAAAAACTATATTGCTGATACGGCGCGTGAGTTTGGTATCAGCGAACATATTCGCTATCAGCACGAGGTGCAGCAGCTGTCTTGGTCAAGTAGCCATCAACAATGGACGGCGATGGTAAAAAATCATGCCAGCGGTGAGGTGTTTACGGTAACAGCAAAGTTCGTCGTTGGCGCCACGGGTTACTACGATTATGAGCAAGGTTATCGTCCTTCTTTTAATAAAGAAGCAGATTTTCAAGGTGAAATCATCCATCCGCAGCATTGGCAAAATGTGGATTATGACGATAAGAAGGTAGTTATTATCGGTAGCGGTGCCACAGCGATGACATTGCTGCCAGCTTTGGTGGATGAAAAAGGTGGGCAATGCGCGCGTCACGTCACTATGTTACAGCGTTCTCCCACGTATGTGGCAAGTGTACCGGGCGATGATTATACGCTTGATTGGCTAGCAGGCAAATTTTCACCGTTGTCGAAAGAGCAGGCTTATACGCTGCTGCGTACTCGTAATGTATTGATTCAGCAAGGTACTTATCGAGCGGCTATATTGGCACCCAAGTTTATGAAAGCGTTATTAAAACGCGGTGTCAAAACAGAGCTAAAGGGTAGCGGTATCGATGTGGCGCATTTTGTACCGGACTATAATCCTTGGGATCAGCGAATATGTGCGGTGCCAGACAGTGATTTATTCAAAGCATTGCATGGCAAACGCGCCAGCGTCGTCACCGATCAAATCAGCCATTTTACCAAGACAGGCATTATGCTTGATTCTGGCAAGCATCTCGATGCTGATATCATCGTCACAGCGACAGGATTAAAGCTACAAATGCTCGGCGGTGCCAAAGTATATATTGACGGGCAGGCGATATATATTGGTTCGCGCATGACTTATAAAGCGGTCATGATTGAAGAGTTGCCAAACATGGTGGCACTGTTTGGTTATACCAACGCCTCATGGACGCTAAAAATCGATTTGGCGTGTCAGTATGTGATGCGACTGCTGGGCTATATGCATCAGCATCGCTATCAAGTGGTATTGCCACAAGCACAGACTAAAGATGCCAAAGCGCTTACGCAGACAGATACAGTGATGGGCGCGCTATCGTCAGGATATGTCAAGCGCGCTCAACATGAGCTACCCAAGCAAGGCGATATATATCCTTGGCGGGTGACAAACAACTATCTAAGCGACCGCATCATGCTCAAACATCGCAAAATAAAAGATGATTGGTTACGTTTTAGTCGTTAAGGTCGCTTGGTTACAGTCGTTTGCTAAATGTTTTTTAATGGCTATTAATAAAATCAGTAACTTGTTTGCTTAAGATCTGCCACAAGGTTTGTTGGGCGCTTTTGCTGCCCCACGCATTATGCGGGCTAAATATAACGCGGGGATGCTTGGCAATGGTCAATAAAGGGTCGTCAGCGGTGATTGGCTCTTGTTCAAACACATCGCTGGCATAGCCGATGATTTGCTCATTGTTAATGGCGTCAGTCAGCGCTCGGCTATCCACAATGCCACCACGAGCGACATTGACGATGAGCGGCTGTTTGACCATTTTTGCTAAAGTATCTGCATTAATCAGGTGCTGAGTTTTCTCGTTTAATGGGCAATGCAGGCTCAGTACATCAGACTGTGCCAGTACGTCGTCAAACGCGGTATAGTCGTCATTGCGCGGTGCGCGTCCTTGCTGCTCCGCCCATAATACTTTCATCCCAAAGGCACGAGCAATGTCGGTCACGCGTTTGCCAATAGTGCCAATGCCAATAATACCTAGTGTTTTATCTTCTAAATCTATTAGCGGAATATCCAGTAGGCAAAAATTACCGTTTGCTTGCCATGTGCCATCAGCGACTTTTTGATGATAATAAATACCCGCGCGCATGGCGTTGAGCATGAGCATAAAGGTATGTTCGGGCACACTTTTGACTGCATAACCTGCGACATTATAAAGCGCCACATGGTGCTCAACACAAGCGTCTTGATCGACGTTGTTCATACCAGTAGCGGTCAGTTGAATGAGCTTGAGCTTGGGCAATTTACTTATCACTTCAGCGCTGATTTGCACTTTATTGGTGATAATGATGTCGGCATCTTTGCAGCGCTCTACAATAACAGCACTATCTTTTGGGGTATCATCATAAATGAGGTAGTCGCTGATGCCTGCTGGGGCTGGCAAGTCGATGCCATCAGAAAAAGTGCCTTTATCTAAAAAAACCGCGCGCATGGTTATTCCTTATTAAATAGTTATTTTAAAATGATTTTAATAATGATCGACTTAATGTAGCACGTTGGTGATTTTAGTCAAAAAGGTCGTTAAAAAAGTACAAAGCAAAAAACCTCTACTTCAATATTAAAATAGAGGTTTTGTTGATTGAGACGGTAGTCTTTTGTGCTTATTTGGTTTTATGCACTTATAAAGAAAAGCGTTTACGCAATTTGCCAATAAGGCTACGTACGCGACTACTCAAGTCAATACGAACGTCGTTTTCAGGGTCATGCTCGACTTCATAGCGTTTGACCAAGTCAGGGCTAGCTTTGAGTTTCGCATGATGCTGAAACGCACGGTTGACGCTAATCTCAAGCAGACTGGCGCGCATCGGTTTCGGCAAGCAGCGATAGACTTGACCTTTATTAATCAAATCAATCAGCAAGCCAGCGTCTTGAAATTCAGTCTGTACCAAAACCACTAAATGCGGCGCATCTTGTTTTAAGGTAAAGATAATCGGCGCGATATTCTCACCACTGACATTGATATCGGTGATACAAACACCGATATCTTCATTTGCCAAGTAATCGTACGCTTCTTCTAAACTCTCAGCGTGCAGTACTTTATAACTGTGAGAAAATTGCTTACGTATTTGCTCAATCAACTCATTGGTTTCATCGATCACTAGCAGCGTTTGCTTATTACCTGAACTGTCGAATTGATCGGCATCTTCGTCTGGATTATAGGTCAAGGCGATTTCGGTTGCACGTCCGACCACAGTGATCAGCTCTTCAGATTTACAAGGCTTGGTCAAATAACGATAAATCTCACCATCGTTAATAGAGCCAATAATCGCGTTTAAATCGGCATAGCCCGTCAATAAGATACGCATGGTAGAAGGTGAGACATCTTTTACTTCGCGTAAGATATCCACACCGACTCGCTCAGGCATCCGCTGGTCACTGACCGCCACGTGTACATGGTTGTTCTTGATATAGTCAATATACTCAGTCGGGTCGGTGGTGATAAACACGTCATGCGTTTTACGAAACAGCAGTTTCATAGACCGTAAAATGCGTTGTTCGTCGTCGATAAATGCCAACTTCGGCTTTGATTCAGCGCTGGTTTCAACTGTGGTTAAGTCATTTTCTAATTCATTCATGATGATATCCTTATGATGATGAATAATAGTCGTTAAATATCTAAATATGTTCTACGTCACAGGGCAGCTGATCCAGCGCTTACACGACTAGGTTTTGCTCTGTTAAGTTATTATTAATCGGCAGTATTAACGTAAATGTGGTGCCAACGCCTTCGGTCGATACGACTTTGATATCGCCATTATGTTGCTCCATAATTTGCTGACTGATTGCCATACCAAGACCTGTGCCTTCGCCTGCGCCTTTGGTCGTAAAGAACGGCTCAAAGATTTGATTGAGAACTTCTGGACTCATACCTTTACCGTTGTCGATGACATCAATATAAACATTGTGATCATCGGCACGGGTGCGCACTTCGATTTTGCCATCAGGTTTTTCTCCCATGGCTTGCGCGGCATTGTTCAGTAGATTGACCAAGACTTGGTTGATTTGCGACGGTGAGCATTTCACTTCAGGCGTGGGCGCAAAATCAGTCACAATCTCTTGATGTCTAATAGAGTTACCAGCGATTTTAAGCGAGGCTTCGATACATTCGCGCACATCGATGGTTTTCACTTTTGACTCATCAAGACGGGCAAAGTTACGTAGGTTCAGCACCATCTCAGTGATTTGCTCGACGCCAAATAATGAATCTTTAATTAGCTCTTTTAATTCAGCTGACAGGTCATCTTCTTGGATTTCATCAGAAGCACGGATAATATCCGCCAATAGCTTGTCAATTTTGCCATCAGTCGCCGCATCAGTTTTAACGCTTTTTAATCCTTGTACCAATTCAATCAGCTCTTCGTATTGCTCCGTCAACTGACCAATAATTTCAAGATTATTTTGCACGTATGATAAAGGTGTGTTCACTTCATGAGCAACGCCTGCCACCATTTGTCCCAACGTTGCCATTTTTTCTGAACGAATCAATTGCAACTGCGAGTTTTTCAGCTCTTTTAGCGTTTCTTGTAGCTCAGCAGTACGTTCTTCGACTTTAATCTCTAGCTGTTGGTTAATGTTGGCAAGCTTACCTTCGTTAGACTGGATTCGGTCTAGCAGGTCATTAATAGAGCCATTCACCAGTCCAATCTCGTTGCGACCTTCTGCGAATTTAACCTCACTCAGCTTATTGTATTGCTTATTATTAATTAAGTTTTCCGCTTCAGAGATTTTATCAGTGGTTTCTTTCAAGGGTTTGAATGCTAAGAAAGTCAGCATGAAGTAAATGACGCCAGCCGTGATCAATAGTGCTAATGCAATCCAGTTAACCAAGTTTTCGCTGAGATTATCAGCAATGGCGTTAATTTCAGCATCAGGTTGGACAACGATTAGCTTCCAATAAGTCTCAGGAATCTCAAACACATAGGCTTGACTACCATTGTAGTAACGGTCTTTTGCCAACTCAAAGCTCTGTAATAAGCGGCTGTCCATGGCGTTTTGCTTGTTTTCACCATTATTTAGGTAAGCGGCGTAGTTCACCAAATAATAACCCTTTGCCGTACCAGTTTCAGCTTTATCAAGCGTGGTCAGTACCTGCTGAACTTGTGGTGAGACGCTGGCGGCGACTTGTTCGATGATCTCATTACGTTGGACATCTAAGAAATCAAGCACGGGTTGCCAAGCAGGGTCTGAGTTGATGACTTGTTTGATATCAAGCGGCGTACCTGTTTTCTCATCAATATAGCTTAAACGTTCAGGGTTAGAGGAGGCGATCACCTTGTCACTATTATCCAAGAGTAGAATGTAGCCTGAGCCTGAGCTTTCGCTTAACTTGACGATGTTTTCTTGTAGCTGATTCAGCGTAAAGTTAACCGTACTGGCACCCCAAAACTGATTGTCACGCTCGATTGCCACACCGCAGCTCATCGCCAGCTCGCCTTTGGTTTGGCTGGCGCGCACATGGTTCCAAATACAGCTCTCAGGTTTGAGCAGTTTTAAGACGCTAAACCAATCTTCTTGATAATAAGGATTGGTAGGATTTGGATCGCTTAACACCGCTTGATAATCGCCGTTTTGACGAACCATCAAAAATGGATGGGTCGCGGTATTTGCCCCAAGAGCCCCTTTTTCAGGCCAAATACCACCACTACCCAGTAAGTTATAATCACGCTTATCAAAGGCGTTGGCAGTACTGGTTTGTAAAATCGCCTCTTCTGTGGGCAAGGTTTGCGCGCTTTGCTGTAGTAGTAAGGCACTACGCATCACCCGATTGATATCGGCTGAAATACTATTTACCGCGGTATTACCACGTTCAGCCACCAGTTTTGCAGATTCAAGGCGGATTTTCTCATAGCCCTCTTTATCAACAACATAAACAACGACCGCCAGTACGACCGCAAAAGCAATAAATAAAATAGTGGTTACTTGGGTACTGACTTGATTAAAAAAGCCAACTTTTTTGGAGGCACTCATGATGGTGATAGTCCTTGGATAATAGTGACCACGAAGAAGAGTGCCAATGCTAGGTATTGGTGGCAATCAATTAGGTGGTAATGCGTAATCTTAATTAAAATGGTCTGTACATAATGGCAAAAAAATTAAAAGTACTGCTTTACTCTTATAACTTAACCGACTTAACTATCGATAGTTTTATAACTTAAAGGACTATAGAAGGCCATACTGTGCCCATAAATCCTTAAGGATAATTAATCATGAATACTAGGCGGCAAAAGAGTATGGGTAGACGTGCGTTTGAATAATTAAGGTAAGAAAGAAGAAATGTTCTATTGCATTTCTTAACAATACAGAATCAATTTTATAATGACAATATTTTTTCTTTACTTGCGAGTCGTTATCTTATTGTTTTATATGACCAACTTATGCTTGGCGTTGATATAATCTTGCAATAATCTGCTCTTGAAAAGTCAACTTAGCGCACTCATCTAGCTGCTAACGTTATATAATGGTCGGCTTTATCTTGCGACCTAGCTAATGAGCTGACGCTGCCGGTATGGCCGGTGACCTCTCAGACTATTAAGTAATGACATCGCGCTAGTGATTCACGCTAGCAAATCTCATTATGAGCTATCTATTTTTTCCTATTATCTGAGTACAAAAGACATCGCCCTATGACTATCTCTATCGCTTCATTGCACAATACTGAATTTGCCGTTGGTCAACGTTATTTATCTGATACGGAGTCCGAGCTGGGCTTGGGTGTGGTCATCGATGTAGATGACCGATGTGTGCACATTCTATTTCCACAAAGTGAAGAGACGCGCGTCTACGCCAAAAACTCCGCGCCATTATCACGCGTGGTGTTTAAAGTCGGCGATAGTATTTCTGATCAAGCGGGTAAGAGCTATACCGTAACCGCGGTCGAAGAAGTGATGGGTGTACTCAAATACAGTGTCGATGAGCATGAACGAGGCATTATGGAAACCCGTTTGGCTGCCAATATCACTTTGGCTAAGCCGCTTGAGCGTCTGTTGGCTGGTCGTATTGAGCGTGGTGATTGGTATGAGCTGCGTCAAGATATCTTGCGTATGCAGTCGGCGCTAGCGGGTCATCCGCTTAAAGGCTTGATGGGTGCGCGTGTCGATATCATTGAGCATCAGCTCTATATCGCTCATGAAGTTGGCAAACGTATCGCGCCGCGTGTGTTGCTTGCTGACGAAGTTGGTTTGGGCAAAACCATCGAAGCAGGTTTGATTATTCATCAACAGCTATTGACAGGCAAAGCTGAGCGTGTACTCATTCTTGTACCAGACAGTCTGCAATATCAGTGGATGATTGAGCTGCGTCGTCGTTTTAATCTAAATTTTGCCTTGTTTGATTTGGTACGTGCAGCAGCCATTAAAGAGCACGATCCTGAGCAAAACGTCTTTGCCACTGAGCAATGTATCATTGCGGGTATGGATTTATTACTCGATCACCCTGATTTGTACGACCAAGCGATGGATGCAGGGTTTGATTTATTGGTGGTCGATGAAGCGCATCACCTGCATTGGGATGAGGCGCAAGGCGGTAATGATAAATATGACTTGATTGCTGATTTTGCTGAAGAAACGCCAGGGGTCATGCTATTGACAGCAACGCCAGAACAGCTTGGCGCACAAAGTCACTTTGCTCGTTTGCGTTTGCTTGATCCGGACCGTTTTGATGATTTGGATGAGTTTATTGATGGTCAAGAAGCCTTTGCTGAAACGGCTGCTGTCGCTGGTGTATTGATAGAAGATAAGCCATTAAGCGACAGTCAAATTGCCGCTTTAAGCAGCTTGTTAGACATCAGCCTTGATGAGTTGGCAACGATTAATGATGACGAAAAACTGCGCACCTATGCGCTTAACGAGCTATTAGATCGTCATGGTACAGGTCGTATTCTATTCCGTAATACCCGTGAAAGTGTGAAAGGGTTCTATGGTCGTAGTAGCCAGCCGTATCCACTGGCATTACCTGCCGCATGGAAAGACAGCTATCAAACCAATGGTAAATTGCGTGAGCAGCTATGGGGCGAAGAAAACCAACCTGATGGTGGCTGGCTAGAAGATGACCCACGTGTGCCTTGGTTGATTGATATTTTGCGCGGCGAGCTTAAGCACAAAAAAGTACTGTTGATTGCCCGTAGTGGCGCGACGGTTGAGAGCTTGGAGGCGGTATTACGTCTGCATGCTGGTATTAAAACCGCTATCTTTACTGAGCAGATGACCTTGCTTGAGCGTGACCAAGCAGCAGCGTTCTTTGCTGATAGCGAAGGCGCTCAGATATTATTATGCTCAGAGATTGGTTCGGAAGGTCGTAACTTCCAGTTTGCCAGCCAGCTGATATTGTGGGATTTGCCAGCCAATCCAGATACCTTAGAGCAGCGCATTGGTCGCCTAGATCGTATCGGACAAACGCAGCAAATTATGCTCCATGTGCCTTATGTACAGGGCACCGCACAAGAGCGACTGTATCATTGGTATCACGACGCGCTGAATATGTTTAATCAAATCTCTCCAACGGCGCAGAGCGTGCAAGAGCAGTATATTCAAGAGCTAAAGCCCATGCTTGAAGGCGCGGATACTGACGAGAACCGTGCGATACTACAAGATATCATCGAAGAAGCGAAACAGACGCGATTGGGGTTAGAGGCACAGCTACAAGCGGGTCGTGATCGCCTATTAGAATACAACTCGTGTCGCCCACATGTTGCCAAACGTATCGCTGACGCCATGCGCGATTTTGATGGTCATAATCTATTGCCGCAGTTTATTGAGCGCTTTTTTGCCTCAGCCAATATCGATCACAATATCCAGCGCGATGGCTCGTGGGTGATTGCTCCGATTGACAGCACTGAAATTAGTGATTATATCGATGGTCTGCCACTCGGTGACGAAGATGGCATGACCTTGACATTCGAGCGTGAGCAAGCACTACAGCGTGAAGATATCGAATTTATCACTCATGAGCATCCATTGATGCGCGCAATTTATGAGTTGGCGAGTACCAGCACCTTTGGTAATACCACGGTGGCGATGCTAAAAAGTTCTGCTGTACCACAAGGTATGGTGCTGCTCGAAGTGAATTTCCGCGTTGAAGCCATTGCGCCAAGGTTGCTCAATTTACCAGCGACGCTGACCACGCAAAATATCCGTGTATTTATCAGTGAGCAAGGCAGTGATTTGTCCTCGCGTATCAGTGCGGAGATGATTATGCCGCATATTGAACGTCTGGATAAAAACCGTGCTCGCCAAGTCATTAAAGTACGCGGTGATGTAATTGAGCAGCGTTATTATGAAGCGGAAGAGATTGCCCGTCAGCAGCTTGCTGAGATTGGCGAACAAGCCAGTGCCCGTTTTAGCCAGCAGTGGTCACGTGAAATCAAACGTCTAAAGCATCTACAAACGATTAATCCTAACGTACGTCCTGCCGAAATTGAGCGCTTGGAGCAGCTAAAAGCCCAAGGTGAGCAAGCACTAGGGAGTCTGTTATTAGTCCCAGACTCCATCCGTGTGTTAGTGGCAGTGAAGCCATAAATTCAAATGATCAAAAGAACGAGATGTTTAATAGCATCTCGTTTTTTTATGATTAATATCGTTTATATTAGGACGCGCCCTAAGGCATGTTAAGCAAAAATATCAACATGGTATTGCCAAGTGAGTGTCGCTCTCTAGTCAAAGCCATCGATATTGGGTAAGATGTTTATCTTTTCGATTTATAGCCCGTTTGCTATAAAAGGGTGACCGCGTCTCGTGTGAAGTATTACATATACCTTTGTACTCGATTGCTTTGTACTTCTTTTAAGCTGAAACAACGATATAATAAATGCTGGTGATAGCGCTGCTATGACCGTGTTTTTTGCGCTAAAATTTTCGTGTTAAATCTCTCTTGTGCATTTTCAGCAAGTGATTTCATATTATTTTACATTCAAATGCAAAGTGTCTTTTGTCTTTCGCGATATGATATTGATATCGTTGGGTGCGTATTTTCAGATGCTTAGCGTTTTTGATAAAAATAAGGAAACATACCGTCATGTCCGATTATTCGCAATTGATTGATGAGCTGCTAGCTACTGTAGCGCTTATTGAAGTGACCCCCGATGTCTTTGAGGGTAAGAGCCATGACTATGTTGGCAGTCGTATTTTTGGTGGACAAGTGCTCGCCCAAGCCATCATGGCGGCGGCGCATACACTGGATAAAGACAAGCCCTGTCATTCACTGCACGGCTATTTTTTGCGCGGTGGTGATATCACGCAGCCAGTGATTTATCAGGTGCGCCGCTTGCGTGACGGTCGTAGTCTGTCTGCGCGTGAAGTGACGGCGATTCAGTATAAAGAAGTGCGTGGTAAAGCGCCCATTGAGCAAGTAATATTTTCAATGATAGCCTCGTTTTCGCCGATGGAAGAGGGTTTAGAGTATCAAGAAGACATGCCTGTCTATCCGCCACCAGAGGATTTGCTGGCTGAGCAAGATTTAAAAGAAGAGTATGTCGGAAAAGTCCCAGACGCACTCAAAGCCCGTTTTATGCGGCGTCGCCATGTCGAAATTAAACCAGTTAAACCGCGTGATCCGATTCATCCAGAGCCAATGAAACCGAAGCAGGCGAACTGGTTGCGTATCCGCGAATTGGGCAATCAACCTGTTGCGATTCAACAAGCGCTATTGGCATTTTCGTCCGATTTTTATCTGGTTGGTACAGGGCTGATGTCACATGGTGTTAGCTTTATGACCAGCGGCTTGCAAGCGGCCAGTATCGACCACTCGATGCATTTTCATCGTAATTTTGATCTAAACGGTTGGATGTTATATGACATGTGGAGTGATACCACGTCTAATGCCAAGGGCTTAAACCATGGGCAGTTTTGGCAAGACGGTAAGCTGGTGGCTACGGTACAACAAGAAGGCCTGATGCGTTTGCGTGTGCCAAAGTCTTAGCGCTAACTGTGTTTGTAAATAACGTTGAATAAAAAGCGACTGAGAATTGTTCTGAGTCGCTTTTTTTATTCTAAAATCTTAACCATTGCTCGTGGCAATCCAAGCGTTGCCTGAGCGTCAACAGCATTTAGCCAATTAATATTAATTTGTGCTGCTTCTAAGGCTTCGGTTATTTCAGCCACTTGCTTAGCATTTAAAGTGACTGATTGCGGTGTTAGATACCAATGAAAATGGGTCAGTGAATGCTTAATAGGAGCATCGGCTAATAAAGTTTTACTGACTGCTTTTGCTTTCAATTTATGCTTATCTAACCACTCGTTGATAATTTGCTCGGCAGTGGTAAATTCTGCTTCGTATACTTTTTCATTACTGGTCACTTTTAATAATGTATCGTCAATTTCAGTCGTCTTTTCTGCGGCAGTTTTAGTATTCATTTTGCCTGCGATTTTTTCTACAAACTGTAAAGGTAAACTCCACAGTCCGCCCCAAATGCCATTGTCAGGACGTTGTAGCCACAGTATTTTTCCATCAATATCTTCAATCAATAACGCATTGCTAAACTTGCTGGGTTTGGGCTGCTTTTTTGCTTTGACTGGATAATCCGTTTCGCGCCCCTCAGCATGTGCCAAGCAGTCCTTTCGAAGAGGACATAATAGGCAGGCAGGTTTGCTACGCGTACATAACGTCGCGCCCATATCCATCATCGCTTGTGCGAATAACCCTGAATTCTCTATTGGGGTCAAACGCTCTGCCAATGCCCATAGTTCTTTGGTGGTGGCAGACTTGGTGATATCACCGTCAATCGCTGCCCAACGCGTCAAGACACGTTTGACATTGCCATCACAGATAACGCCATAACGATGTAAGCCCATCGCCATAATCGCGCCAGCAGTCGATGGCCCGACGCCAGATATGGCTTCCCACCCTGCTAGCGTCTGCGGAAAGTCGCCCGTCTCATCAATGACTTCGACCAGTTGTTTCGCGCCTTTATGCAAATTACGCGCACGCGCATAATAACCAAGTCCTGCCCAATGCTCCGCAACCTTATCCCATTCTGCGGCGGCTAAATCTTGTACCGTTGGAAACGACGCCATAAAACGGGCAAAGTAGGGCAGTACCGTCGTTACTTGCGTTTGCTGGAGCATGACTTCGGATAGCCAGACGATATAAGGATTGGGCGCGTCGGTTTGGTGCTGTTGCCAAGGTAGGTCATGGCGACCGTTTTCGGCGAACCAATCGAGTAGGCGCGGGGCGAACGAATCGAGAGAAGTAGAGTATTGAGTAAAAGTGTTTTCTATCGTTGTGAGGTTTGCAGTTGGGGTAAGCTGAGTCATATCATCAATTTGTGGCATATTAGTGTATGAATTATAACCGATTTTTGAGAGAAGTAAGTTGATATTGCTGTCGTGCGCTGTTTGAGATTACCACGATGTAAGCGTCTTTTGAGTATGAGTGTTAAAAAATAGAGTATGTAACAGAAAACTTAATGTAGAGTTGCAAATTTATAAAGTAAATCTTACAAAATTAAGTGAATTTTGTAGAAAAATTAACTTATCATTGCTGTGCTTTTTGCAAGATTATGACTCTTATTCTCGCTAGGGTCGCAAGAGCACCTTTGAGTTAATGATAACTTATTGTCTGGTTTCATCAAGTACGCTTATTAAAGCTCACTAAGCATCATTTCAAACAAACGCTCACATGTATGAGTAATATTTAGGACTCTTTATGAAGTTAATGTCGAATTATTTATCTAAAGCATTATTGGCACTAGCAGTCATTGGCTGTTCAGCCAACGTTTTGGCTGCCAAACCAAATCTAGTATTACAACAGCCCAATGTTTCTTTAGAGTTGGCCAATGAATTAATCGATGCCACCATGGCAGCCTGTCACGCAGAGGGCAAATCTGCCGTTGTCGCAGTTGTTGATCGTGCTGGTAATTTAATCGCGCTACAGCGTGATGATAACGTTGGTCCGCACAATACTGATGCTGCTGTCCGCAAGGCATTTACGGCATTATCTACCAAAACGCCTTCACGTACGTTGGCGGATAATGCTCGCGCTAATCCAGACTCAAATAATCTGAATACGGTAAATGATTTACTGCTGATCGGCGGTGGTGTGCCGTTAAAGTTTGGCAATGATGTGATTGGCGCTATTGCAGCGGGCGGCGCAGGCGGTGCAGTACAAGACGAAGCTTGTGCGTTGAAAGCTATCGAAAAAGTCATGCCTAAACAGAAGTAGTCGATGACTTAGATATCGCTAAATGATTTAGATATCATCGAAAAACTTCGATATGGCTAGCAGTAGACATAAAAAAAGCCCTTAGGGGCTTTTTTTGCATGAGCTCTAAAATAATTTTATACAGCTAACATTATAGACACAAAGGGTTGTCGATTTACTTCCGATTCTTCCGCGTTTTCAAACGACGTAAGCGCTTTTCTTCTTCTTTGGCGATTCTTTTTTCTTCTGCTGCTAAGCGTTGCTCGGCGACGACGAGTTCTTCAGCTTCAGACATGGCTGGCGTCTCAAGCGTAATACGCCCAAGCTTAGCGCTACGTAACTCGTTGATCAAAATCTCAGACATGCGGTAGGTATCGACTTGATTGCCCGAACGTACACAGCCACGATTGCGTCCAGCGACTTCAAAAAACTCCCAATCAGTCTTTGGTAGCGCTTCAATTTTGTAGCGATTTTTGAGTAGCTCAGGATAGGCTTGCATCAAGTATTCAGCGGTATAGCTGGCAACATCAGCGAAGTCAAAAGCCGTATCACGAATACCGCCCGTCGCTGCCAGACGATAGCCAGAGTTTTCGTTTTCGACTTTTGGCCACAGCATACCGGGCGTGTCATAGAGCATGATGTCATCGTCAAGTTTAATCAATTGCTGCGACTTGGTGACCGCTGGCTCATCGCCAGTTCTAGCAACCGCGCGCCCTGCTAAAGTATTAATCAATGTTGATTTACCAACGTTTGGTATGCCCATAATCATGGCTTTGATTTGGCGACCCGTCCCCACTTTATTGGGCACAAGTTGTTTACAGATGGCGATGATGCGTTTTACATCGTTGGCTTTATCAGTATCGCAAGCAATGGCTTTCACACCGCTTTGCTGCTCAAGATAGTCCATCCACGCTTGGGTCAATTCAGGATCAGCAAGGTCGGCTTTGTTCAGGATTTTGATGACGGGTTTTTCGCCGCGCAATGCTGCGACCATTGGGTTTTCACTACTATATGGGATACGCGCATCGATCACCTCGATGACCAAATCCATCTGTGGCATGATTTCTTTGATTTCGTTACGGGCTTTGTTCATATGCCCAGGGAACCACTGAATACTTGCTCTCTTATCCATCTGCTTTCATAACCTTTTATAAAAAATGCGCAAAGTAAGACGATCGTCATTTACTTTTCATGGTGTCCAGTTTACTACAGAACCACCTTGCTCACGCTACAATTTCGCCCAACCAGATGCGCGGTTACTCTTGAGCTGGATTTTCTATTTCATCGCGGGCAGGAGGTAACGGTGCAAGATAACCAATTAATAGTATTAAGCTGCCTGCGCCAAGGAAAGATATCACTCGCCAAATCGCTTCGGTCTGTGACAAATCAACCAATACCAGTTTGAGTACGACGACGCCTAATAGCCCGATACCCATAAACCAAAGCGTCCGCTGCCAATAGCGACTGGCGACGATGGTGGCGGCTAAAGCCAAGAGAGTCCATAAAATAGTCAACCCTGTCTGCACTTGCTCGCTATTCCATGCGCCGCCCTGAGCGCTGTCCCACAACGGTGTACCGATAAAGGTATGTAGCGTTCTGACCAACATACTGGAAATCAGCCAAAAGCTGATAAGCCCTAATATAATCAGTAAATTATCAGTAGTGAATATGCGCTTAGATTTGGCAGCTGCACTTGATTCGATACGACTCTCATCGCGGCGATGTTGGCTCATATAATATAGACTAAAACCAACCAATAGCGTCAGCAATGAGGTAATGTCGTATAAATTCAGTAGTGGGAAGTAGGACAGTCCCCAAATTACACCATCATATGACCAGTTGGTAATGATGACCCAACATAAGGCAATGGGCGCAAAGATAGCCGCGCAGCTCAATAGCGCTTGTTGCCAATCAAACCAGTACAGTGGGCTTTGCTTGAATGCCTTGTTTGTACGCGTATTTTGCTTGGGATAGTAAGCATAACGATGACAGCACCATAATCCAGCCAATATTAAAATGGCTGGCATCAATACAGCCATCACCCCAGCGGAATCTGCTAGTCCATAGTGGGCGGCGGCAGCAATGATTAGAATGCTAGCTCCCAGCCAGCTTGCACTATCGTAGCGTGACAGCTCGGAATGGTCGTACCACGTCTTTAACCACAACTGTCCGATGACCAACCAACCAATGATTAGACCAGTCAATAGTAGCCAATCTGCTGTCTGCCATGATAAATGAAACTCGAACTTTTGCGGCAATTGTATGACGAGCATGAGATAAAAGACGATCGATAAGCCGTGGCTAAGTTGTCTGATTTCTATCCACGAGCGATAACGATTGATTGTCCAATAAATAGCAAGGCTGACCAGTGCTGCGAGTGCAATCATGGTCGTCGTTGCTAGTGTCCAACTGGCAAACCACTGGTTAAAATCAAGCAGCAGCACTTGTAGTAGCCACGCTATAGCTGTAAAGGTCAAAAATCTTATGAGTATAGGACTGTGCCAAACAAGATTAAACACGGTGCTTTGGCTATTGATTGAGGTTAGCCACTGCTGAGCGGCTTGGGTGCTAATACCTAATGCGTCGGCATAGTTCGCTACTGAATCTGACGTGATGGTTTGCTCTTGAGAATATGTTGAATGATTATCTAAGCTATCATTTAAGTCTTCGTTCAAACTATCATTTAGCATAGCTGGCGAGTTGTTCGTGCGTAAAATAAATACAGTGGCTAGATAGCTGATAGCCGAAATGGTTAAGGCCAATGTTGGATAATTCTGAATGGCGAAGACGACTTTTACCATCAGCATACCGATACTGATTAGCTGCAATAAAAGACCGAATAGCACTGACCACGCTCGCAATGAGCGCCGTCCAAACCAGACCAGCGCCAGTCCTTGTACTGACCAGCCAAAAGCAATCCATTCAGCATCTAATGCTAAAGGGATCACCAGCGCTAAAAAGCCAAACCCTAAAGCTAGCATGCCTTCGGTGATTAAGGCATAACGCTGGCTACGCTGCACAAACAACCAGCCGAGTCCTAAATAAACAGTGGCTAAAATAGCACTAGTCATGGTTAAGGCGTTAGAAATGTCATCTAATAATCCCGCAAATAAACCAAAGGCTAATATCGGCACTGAAAACAGTAAGCCAGTATCAATAGGAAATACATAGCTGTTATTTCTTACGTGAACGCTATCTAGATGTTTTACGTTGTCTGCGCTATTTGTCTGGATGATGTCTGTTTCATTAAGAGTATTGTAGGCAATGATTTGTTGGGCATAGCGAATGACGACAAACAGATATAGCAATAAGTGTAAGGTGACCAGTAAGACTAAAGACCAGCGCTGCGCCTCAATGACCGTGCTCAAATTCTCACTGATGCCCCAGTAGTAAGCCAAGCCAAATGTCACAATGACACCGAATAAATTCAGTATTTTCCATGGGCGGTAATGCGCGATAATCGCAATCGTTACGTTCAATAGTAGATAGTAACTAAACAATACCACCAAACTGCCCGTGTCTTCACTGGTCAAAATAGGCGCAAAAAACCCACCCGATAATGCCAACAAAGCCAGTGGAAAAGCGTTTTGACGCACGGCGAGTGCAATGGTAATCGAAGATAATAGCCCAAGCCCAATAAAGCTCGGTAGACTAGGCATGACTTGGTAAACGCTATAGGCAAAAAAGGTCGTTAAATACGCAATCGCTAAGCCTGCGCCTTGTAGGGTGATGCCATAAGCAAAGCGATTTTTTGCCAATTTTAGACCTAATGCTGCCAAACCTAAACCGAGGATGCCTATCGCTAAAAGCTTGGACGCTATCGACACTTCGATATAGTCGCTTAACAAGCGAAGTAGTAGCACCACACCGATAAGTAGGACGATCACGCCAACGCGTACGACTAGATTACCGCCAAAAAACCAGTTTTTGATAGAGTGAATCAATGACGTGACGATAGGCAGTGAGCGCTCATCAGGCTCTATGGGCGATGGTTTTTTTGGAGAAGGGGCTGGTTTCGGGCGAATCGTGGCAGTAGATAAAGGAGGTGCTGAGTCAAATAGCTCCTCGATAATAGGTTGGGGCGAGTGAGTCTCAGCTAGCGTTTGAGTCATTGGTTCAGTATGAGCGTCTACATCATTATCGGCGTTATTACTCATAGAGCTGACACGGTGTTGCTGCGCTTGTAACTCATCTTGCAGTTGCGTGATATCTTGTTGAAGCTGATCAACGCGTCGCTTTAGTTTATGGTAAAAAACGATAATCACTACTAGACAAACAAGCAATACAAACCCGCTGATATCAGACATAGCGCTACCACACCGTTACTCAATATTTGATGGCTTGATGATGACTCGATTTCAAAGCAAACACAAGCAAAGTGCTCATCAAAATAAACGGGTTAGCCCAAGACTATTCGTTCACGATTATGGAGCTGACCTTGATGCTTTATATACTAAGATATTTAAGCGGCATATAATTTATGTCTTTCTGATAATGTACATTCACGCAAGGTTAGATAATTCACCATACCTGAGACGATACCTGCAATAACACCGATAATAATTAAAGCTGAAATCAAAGATACTTCGACCGTACCTGCGTATTTTTGCCATAGTACAGCAAGAGAGGTTAATACCCCAAAGGTAAAAAATCCATGCTTTATCGTCAACCAAAAAGCAGTTGGGAAGAAGGCTACTTTTTTTTCTTTGATACCAAAATAAGCCACCATAGTTAAAATCATGGCTAACGTAATCGATAAGGTAACGGAGGTACCGAGCACTGTGTCTTCATTATTGGTAATAGAGTCAACAGATATTGCGATTGATGAGTATGTTTTTAAGAAGAAATATTGTATCCCGCCGTTAATGAAAGCATTGATTACGCCAGTAAGCATAGCGCCTTTTAGCAATTTTGCGTTTAATGTTGTTGCCATGGTGTATGTTCCAAGTCTAAGCGGGTAGGTTTATGCATAAAAAATACTGAGTAGATAAAATCCTACCCAGTATGGTCGAATGCTCAACACGCCCTATTATGTATCGTTTATAAATTTATGATTAAAGTGATGGCTGAGTTTATGAGGTTGGCATTTTGCTTTTGTAAACACCGCCGCCATTGACTGTCAGTTCAGCACCAGTAATCCAAGACGCTGCATCACTTAATAAAAACGCCATCGCTTGAGCAATATCTGCTGGCAGGCCACGTCGTTTTAGGACGATACCTTTGACTACATTATCGATCATCTCTTGGGTATAACCGGCTTCTTCAGAGGAGGCACCATTATCTACTGTACCAATAATTAATGAGTTAAAGCGCACTTCAGGACCTGATGCGACCGCCATACTTTTTACCATATTTAGCAAGCCCGCTTTAGCTGTGCTGTATTCGATAAATTCTGGCGATGGTGTATTGCCAACCATGGATCCAGAAAATACCACAGAGGCGTTTTCTTCTTGTTTTAAATACGGCATACATAAACGAGTCAAATGATAAGATCCCAAGGTGTTGAGCTTATACGCATTGACCATTTTTTCGGTGGTAGATTCCCACAAAGGCGTATTCGCACCCCAACCGACGTTGTTGACTACCGCAGAAATCTTACCGAATTTTGCAATAGTTGCATCGACCAAGGCTGCAATTTGCGTCTCATCAGTAAAGTCGGTTTTCAGGCCTAAGGTTGCATTGCCTGTTTCTTTTTCGATATCAGCGGCAATTTTCTTCACTTTATCTTCATTTAAATCAGCGAGGACAATGTTGCCTCCTAATGAGCTTAAAAACCGTGCTGCCTCGCTACCAATAGCGCCTGCTGCACCACTGATAATGATGGTTTTATGATGAAAGTCGAATAGTTGTTGGATGGTTTTCATGGTTTTACCTTATTATTAGTGAGTGATTAGAGAGCTATCAGCAAGTGGTGTGACCGATTTTATGAATCACGACTGTGCAATAACCATGTTAGCGTCTTAAATCCTTACTAATAGTAAGCCTTTGTAAGTGTGTGATGATCAATATGGATTTGTTTACGATAAAAAAAGCAGAGTGCGACGGGCGCACTCTGCTATATATTGGGTTAATAGATAGGGATTAATAAATAGTGTGTTAATAACCTGAAAGCAGCTATTGATATGCCTGATTCAAAGATTATTTGCCTAAGTTGTTTTCCATAAATTCAAGCATGTTTTCCCAGCTTTGCTTGGCAGCGGCTTCGTTGTAGCCAAGATCAACCTCATTTTTAGCAGCGCGCTCATCGGCATGTGGGTTGGTAAAGCCATGTTTAGCGTTGTCATAAACATCGATAATATAGTCAACGCCAGCAGCATCTAGTTCTGATTTTAGACCTTCTATTGCTTCCATAGATACCATTGAATCATCGCGACCGTGAGCAACCAATACGTTAGCGGTGAAGTTTTTATCCGCTGACTGTTTTGGTGTTGGGTTGCCATGGAAAGTGGCGACCGCTTTTAATGGCATGCCTTCGCGAGCCATATCGAGCACGACCTTACCGCCGAAGCAAAAGCCAATCGCTGCTAGATTGTCACCATCAACAGCTAACTGGTCGCTAAAGTCATTAAGAATCAAACGGCAGCGCGCCATCAGCATATCTTGATCTTCTAATACTTGCTCCATCCACATATTCGCTTGTGCAGCATCGGTGGTCAGCTTGCCTTCACCGTACACGTCCATTGCGACGGCGGCATAACCTGTTTCTGCCAAGCGCTCGACCACTGATTTTGGATGATCAACGATACCCCACCATTCTGGCGCTACTAAAATTCCCGCAACAGGATGGTCGTCAGATGCATTTTCTGGCAGTGCCACATAGCTGATAAGCTGGACACCGTTTTCGGTGGTACTGATTAATTCAAAAGTCTTAATTGACATATTATTATCCTTTTTTATGTGAGGAGTTTTACGTTATAAAAGTTATTTGTCTGTGTTTTTGCGACATCGTTTTTCTTACTTTTACTACCTTAACGCTCAACCTAGGCAAAAACAGCTATAATACTGTAACGCTCTTTATCAAAATGCTACGGCACCTTTATGACACTAAACTTGTTAAACAACTGTGCAGCCCACCTAGACTCTGACGCAACTTTGCCGCTAAAAGTTATAGAAAAATCAGCTGTGAGCTTATTTCCTGACAGTGGTAATGAAAGCAATAGCGACTATGACAGTAAACTCAATGACACATTGCGTCCGAATTTTTGGTCGCGCTTTGCATTGTCAGAACTCAATCATAGCGAATGGGAAGCGTTGTGTGATGGCTGTGGCAGCTGCTGCTTGATTAAGTATATTGACGAAGATGAGAATGGTGATGTGGATGAAGAGTTGGTCGAGTATACCGATGTGACTTGCCAGCTAATGGACTGTACGACGGGTTATTGTCAGCACTATGACACGCGTCAAGAGCATGTACCAGACTGTATTCAGCTGACCATGGACAATCTGCCGCAGATGATGTGGTTGCCTTCGCACTGCGCCTATAAGCGTTTGTATAAAGGACAAAATTTGCCAAGTTGGCATTTGTTATTGACCCAAGATGCAGTGGTAACGCAGCAACAAATGCGTGCTGCCAATGTTGGCGTGGCTGGGCGCTGTGTTTCTGAGACTGGTATGTCTGATGAAGCGATGGAGGAGCGGGTGGTCAGCTGGGTTAAGCCTTGATAATACTGAGAGTTACTGAAATCAGTGACATCAGTGACGTTGGTGTTATTGCAGGGTAAAAGTATAATGCTACTTAATTTTAATAAGAAGCATGAGCTGCAGATTTGGCTTTTGCCTCAGCATCTTCTTGCGTGTCAGCCAATGGCGGGATAGGAATGTCCTGACGAATTTGCTCAGAGAACTCTCGGCTGTTTTCGTTGCTATTAAGGCCAGACTCTAGATTGATTTGATTATCAAATCCTTTAACCTTTGAGTTGATATGGGTACGCTCGTACCATGTATCCATTGACCAAGGCTGTCCAGTCTTTTCTGGAGTAGCGTCAAGCATACCGACATCATATAGATAATTTGGCAGCCAGCCAGAGACCCAAATACGATAATCCCACGGCAGGCGATCACCACTGACGATACGCGCCATATAAAAAATGATATTGGTGCAATTACTGAGTAATGTGTTGTACCAAGCAGGCTTGGTATTCAATTCATCGGCAGCGGTTAAGTAAGATTCAAATAGTGACTTGACCTCGTGCTGCTGCAAGTTGCTAACGGGAAATAGATAAACTTGCTCGCCACGCGCATTCGTTCGGGTATAAATAATATCGCGCTCTTCTGCGGCAATCAGGCTCAGCTCATAGCGTCTAAAAAACCCTGCCAATGCCGAAAACGATTCGCCTTCTTCTTTACGAATCTCAAATGAGAAAGCAAGCGGTCTATCGTCTTCAAACCGAAAACTGACCAAAGTATGGGCAATCAGTGGACCCATCCAGTAAGAGTTGGTGACATCGACGCCAGATAGTTTGGACATATCAATGGTACGTGTGTCCCAGCGTTCGGTCGCCTCCGTGTCGGTATGCCAATCAAAGTTGCGTACATTGGTTAGGGTCACTAAGTCAGGATTGGTTGCATCGCGCTCGTAAGTGACTCTTTCACTTACCTCAGCCATCCAGTCGCGCTCTTGTTGGGGTTCAATAGAAAAAAACCAGCCAACGCCTACCAACCAAATAGCGCCATATAAAGCGGTTAACCATTTATTTGCTGACTTACTATTTATGGTTGCTTCGTTGCTCCATGGTTTACTGCTGCATTGTTTATGATAAAAGCGCTGAGCTATTTTCGGCCAATAGCGAACGCTCAGTAAGGCTGTCAGTACACCAACAATGAAAATTGTGGCTAACCAAGTGATGGCAGAGCCTGCCCCAAACTGATACCAAATCGCCAGCAATAACCAGACGGCTGACAGTAGCAAGGTAATAATGATGAAAAACTGTACAAGATAATATCGCCATGTAGGTGTCGGTTGGCGACCATTCGCAGTGTTATTTTTTAAGCCGTGTCTATCCGAACCATGATTATTTGGCTCAAGCGTGTCCAAGCCGTTATCTGAACGATGGCTATGTGAGTGCGGTGTGAGCAAGCGAGAGAAAAAGGAACGTAGCGACATAGGGTGTGCTTTGGTGTATGAAGGCTTTGACCATAGCAAAGTTTATAACGTACTGACAATACAATTTGAGTGAATTTATCGTTGAATGTCGGTGAGCCTTGCGCTAAAGTGAAGCTACTTTGATCTGCTCCATTTATAATTTAATAATCAAAGATCTGTTTTATTTGCTGTATTCATCCCCATCTACGTCTGTTATTACGTATTATTGTTTTTACGTATTATTTTAATTGTTATTAACTAAAGAGGTTAAATCACATCACCATGTCTGACGACACTCCCAGCCCGAGTAGTTGGTCGATGCGCGGCTTAAAACGCTGGCTATCGACCGCCCCCGAAACCCGTGACGAATTGATTCGTCTGGTACAAGACTCGCGCCAGTTCTTAGAGCCTGATACCGTCGATATGTTAGAAGGCGTGCTGGATCTGCCTGCGACACAAGTGCGCGAAATCATGACTCCGCGTCCGCAAGTGGTTGGGCTGCACGAAAGCACCAGTCTCGCTGAGGTGATGGATATCATCCTTGAGACCACCCATTCGCGTTATCCTGTCTTTGACAGTCAAGATGATGATGCCGTCATTGGCATTTTATTGGCAAAAGATTTGATTCCTATTCTTGTGCATATGGTGCGCGATCAAGAAGATAAAATCGATAGCAAACGTTTGAGAGATCTGGTACGTCAGCCGCTATATATTAGTGAGACGGCACGTTCTGATACCTTGTTACGCTCATTGCAGCGTACTCAAGTACATATGGCGATTGTCGTCGATGAATTCGGCAACTTTGGCGGTGTCGTTACCATGGAAGACTTGCTTGAAGAGATTGTGGGTGACATCGTCGATGAGCATGATGACTTCGATGAAGACAGTGATATCAATAACATCGTCGCTGATCCTGAAAAACCAAATACCTGGCGTGTGCAAGCGTCTACCGTGATTGAAGATTGTAACGATGAGCTTGGCAGTCATTTTGATGATACGGATGTCGACACCATGGGTGGTCTGGTCATGCAGGCGCTTGGTTATGTGGGTGATTTGGAAGGTGAAAGCGTGGTGATAGATGATTGGAAAATCACTATTACTGATGTTGAAGGGCGTTTTATCCAAAATCTTGAGCTCACCAAAATCAATCCTGATCAGCAAATACTGATAGGCAGTCATTGATGTGTCGATAGCGACCTAAACATTGTTTGATATACTCAAAAAAACACGATTGCGGTCGTGTTTTTTTTGTGTTTGCTATTGGGTATTTGCTACGCAATGTTACCTATTAATGGGTTGAGACTGGTATCATGGGCGGGTTTAACTTTTAGATACTGTACAAAACACAATACGGTCTGCTTCAGCTTGGTTTTTATCTGAATGTTGACGCTTAAAATTTTGAAAAATATGGTTTTGGATAACTGCTATGCGCCTGTCTACTGTTGATTTACAAAAACGCCTGAACCCTGATAAGCCCAAGGGTTTGCCTATAGCGCTAACGGTATTGATTGCGTTATTGGCAGGTGCGGTGTTTATATTTGCACTGGCGCCTTATGGTATTTGGCCACTGGCGCTAGTGTCGCCTGCTATTTTATATGCCTTATTGATGCCTGATATGAGTGGCAAGCGTGCGTTTCTTATCGGTCAGGCTTACGGTACGGGACTTTGGTGCGTTGGCGCATTTTGGTTATACACCTCTATTCATGTTTATGGGGATACGCCAGCATGGCTTGCGCTGATTATGATTGCGCTGATGGGTCTGGGCATGGGGTTATTCCATGGCTTTTTGGCGTTGGTTTTCAACCGTATGGTCGGTCGTCAGCCGTTGTCGTTTGCGGCGCTATGGATACTCCAAGAGTGGCTGAAAACGTGGCTGTTCACTGGATTTCCGTGGTTGTTTGTCGGTTATGCCTTTACGGAGCAGTATTGGTTATCGTCATTAGCACCAGTCGCTGGCGTCTTTGCTGTCTCCTTCGTTGCGGTATTATTAGCAGCCAGTTTGGTTGAGTTATTGCGTCGCCGTGGCGGCTATATGATTCCGTCGATAGCATTGTTGGTAATTAGCAGCGCGTTATGGTTGATTAATCCGCAATGGACGAAACCAAAAGGCACGCCTGATTTGTCCGTGTCCTTAATCCAAGGTAATATTCCACAAGATTTAAAATGGCTCACCGAATATCAAATAGAAACCTTGAAAATTTATGCAACTCTGACAAGTACCGAGTGGGATCGCGATATCGTCTTATGGCCAGAATCCTCGATTCCTATGTTTCAAGATGAAGCGATTGGCTTTATCAGTGAAATGGTTAAAATGGCCAAAGAAACAGATACCACATGGGTAACAGGTATTCCTTATCGAGATTTAGAAAACTTTGACCCAAAAACGGATAAATATCCGCCATTTTATAATAGCGTGGTTGCGCTAGGTAGTGATGCTGAGGGGATGTATAAAAAGCAGCGTCTGGTACCATTTGGTGAATATATTCCCTTCGAAGGCATGTTAGATATCTTGCCAAATCTTGCTGGTAGCCAAGAAATCATGAGCTATAGTCGTGGTAGTGACAACCAATCACCGCTGCGTGTACGTGGTCATAATTTGGGCTCAGCAGTCTGTTATGAAGTGGCTTACCCTGATACCACTCGTAAAAACGCGATTGGCACGGACTTCTTATTGACCATCTCAAACGATGCTTGGTTTGGTACGTCGGCAGGTCCATTGCAACATCTGCAAATGGTGCAGATGCGCGCGCTAGAGAATGGGCGTTGGTTTATGCGCGCGACCAATACGGGCGTGACCGCTATCATCGATCATAAAGGTCGTATCGTCGAGCGTGCACCGCAGTTTGAGCGCACCGTATTGCGTGGTGATGTTCAGGCGCGGGTTGGTAATACACCTTTTATGAGCTTCGGTAATTATCCGATTCTCTTTATCATTACGCTGTTACTTGTCTTGAGCTACTTTGGTAAGCGTGGGATGCCACAACCGCGTTTGGGTAAGTCGCTAAAATAACTGGCTATTATTACCAGTGATAATGAATCGCTAGAATGGGTTATGAGAATTAACCACAAAAGCGAGTGGCAAAGTTTGTTGATAATAAATCCTTTAAATACTTAAGGGTTTTAACAAATCGGTACGAATTGCGATATAATAGACCAATATTTTAAATATTTTGTGCAAGGTGGATAAGGTATGTCAGAACATATTGTCGAAAACAACCCTAAGAAAGAGTTCTTATTTGCTTTAGGCGGTGTTGCCTTATTTTTAGGTATCGTCTTACTTATTGGTATTTCTGGATTTTTGCGTCCAGCAGGCGAGCACATTACTGCTGAGACAACCGAAACCTCAGCGGCGGCTGATGAAGCAGAAGCGATTGCTGCTGAAGACACTGCGCCAGCTGAAACAGCACCTGTAGCCGCGGATGCTACAGCGACTGATACTGCTGCAAATGCAAGCGTTACCCCAGCGACCGATACTGATAGCGCTGTGGTTACTGCAGAAGCTGGTACTGCAACTGCTTCTGGTACAGTTAGTCAAACTGCGGTTGCAGATGCTGATCTAACGGCTGAGCAAGCAGACGGTGATTTGGAAGCGGGTGATACCACTGATGAAGCGGTAGCCGCACAGTAATATACGTAAGTCGATGCTACCTTTTTAAAGTATGGCTCGACAAACCGCTTCGCTTAAAGTCCAAGTATTTTCGCTTAAAGCCTAAGTGTTTTTGCTTAAAACCTAAGTATTATGGCAATATTATTGTAATACCATAAGCACAACAGCATCGTCATCACTGCCATTGATGCTAAAAATAAAAGCCCGCTTTCAGCCAATGATAGCGGGCTTTTTTGTGGGTATTTGTGTAATTATTGACCAATTATTTCTTTACTTGATTATATCCAAGTGAAACAATGATGCGCCTATATGACCGCTTGTCGGGATAATTATATATTTGGTCGTTAATACAGTGGTCTTTAAAGGAATAAAGTTATGAGTACAGAATCAAAGTCAGAGGTTAGTGCTGCTGAATTGGCAGCACTAGATAATGGATTTATGGGGCACCCTAAGCCGCTACGTCCATTGTTTTTCACAGAAATGTGGGAGCGATTCTCTTATTATAGTATCCGTCCACTATTAGTATTATTTATGGTAGCGACCGTCGGTAGTGGCGGTTTTGGTTTCGATGAGGTCACAGCTTCTGCTATCTATGGTATTTTTGCTGGTTCGTTATATTTAGCGGCAGTACCGGGTGGCTGGTTGGCTGATAATTGGCTCGGTCAAGAGCGTGCACTGTGGTGGGGTAGTATTATTATCGCCCTTGGTCATTTGTGTATCGCACTATCCGCTATGTTTGGGATGACGCTGTTTTTTGTGGGTTTGATGTGTATCGTTCTCGGTTCAGGCTTATTTAAAACCTGTATCTCCGTGATGGTCGGAACGTTGTACCCCAAAGGCGATGCACGCCGTGATAGTGGTTTTACTCTATTTTATATGGGTATCAATATCGGTGCGCTACTGGCTGCCCTTATCGTTGGCGTATTTAAAGAAAAAGGTATGTGGCATGTAGGCTTTGGTGTCGGTGGTCTTGGCATGTTAGCTTCACTATTGATTTATCGTTTTTCAGCTAAAAAAACCTTAAATCGTTATGCTCGTGCCAAAAACATTACGCCTGAATGGGAACAAACGACTGGACGTTTCAAAAATGTAGGTCGCTGGGTTGGCGGGTTTCTTGCGCTACTTGCTGCCATTACTGTCTTAGTGTCGACTGGTATTATGCCATTTAACCCTGAAATGGTTGCTCAGTATATGACTTACCTCATTGCGGCAGTCGTCATATTATACTTTGCTATCATGTTTATTTCACCGCGATTGGACAAAACTGACAAGCTGCGTTTGTTAATTTGTTTTATCTTAATCATCGGCTCGACGCTATTTTGGTCAAGCTTTGAGCAGCAGCCAACGTCTTTTAACCTGTTCGCTGATCGCTATACAGACCTGAATGTTTTAGGCTTTGAAGTGCCTAGTATTTGGTTCCAATCGCTTAATCCCTTATTTATTTTAATATTAGCACCGATCATCAGCATTGTTTGGGTCAAGCTTGCCAATCGAGGCCTTGAGCCAAATAGTATGGTAAAGTTTGCGCTTGGTATGTTGTTTGCCGCCGCAGGCTTTGCTTTGATGATATTTGCCTCAAAAAGCATTTTGACTAGCGATGGTGGATTGGCTTCACCTTTATGGCTAGTGGGTAGTTTATTATTGCTGACCCTTGGTGAGTTGGCGCTCAGTCCTGTTGGTCTGTCTGCAATGACTAAGCTTGCGCCAAAAGGTATGCAAGGTCAGATGATGGGGCTTTTCTTTGCTTCTCTCGCTTTAGGTAATTTGGTTGCTGCGTTCTTTGGTGGTCAAGTATCAGCAGATAAGATCGAAGGGTTGCCGGGCTTATTTACGATGATGACGATCTTTTTGGTGGTCACAGCCGTTGTCTTATTGGCATTAGCCAAACCGATCAATAATATGCTGCAAAAAAGCGAGCGTGCAGATAAGCTGAGCTAATTCAGACACACGGTTAACGTGATTTAGGATTAATAGCAATACCAGCAAAAATGTTAGATGGCGAGACGTGTTACCATGATCGGTAGCACGTTTTATGGTGACACTTAGTAAGTTATTGCCCCCACGCTATTGAAAGTCCGCTTTCCGCCCAAACATCTAATAATGCTCTGCTGTAATGCTCCTAAAAATAGCTAGCCTTATCTATCTGGTCATTGACAACATTTTAATTTTTAAGACATTGAGCTGCTTACACAGGCTTAAATGCTGAGCATTCAATGAATGATGAATAACTAACGCTTAAAACAGTTCACTCGCTCAAATAAGACGACTATACATAGTCGCCTCACAATATGATTTTTCCAAATCTTATTTTTTAAAATCAATAAGGACACCTTTTATGAATAAACAAAGCATCCACGATCGTATCGACAGCCTACGTCAGGCGTTGGTAGCACAAGATCTGACCGCGATTATCGTACCGTCTGCTGATCCGCATTTATCTGAGTATTTGCCAGAATATTGGCAAGCGCGCTTATGGTTATCAGGATTCACAGGCTCAGTCGGTACGCTCGTTGTTACCGCTGATTTTGCTGGATTATGGACGGACAGCCGCTATTGGGTACATGCCGCTGACCAATTAGAAGGTACCGGTATTAGCTTAGAGAAGCTTGCACCGGGTCAGCCAAACCATATTGATTGGCTCGCCGAGCACTTGGCTGAGGGTGATAGCGTGGCAGTCGACGGCAATGTATTGTCTATCTCTGAGCAAGATAGATTGTTGAATGCCTTTGATGCCAATGACATTACCTTAATCACTGAGCGTGACGTATTGACAGAAATATGGAGCGATCGTCCAGCGCTACCAACCGCCAGTCTATATCAACACGATGCGCAGTTTGTCGCGCAGTCTGCTACCTCAAAACTTGCCGCTGTACGCGCAGGTATGGCTGAGGCAGGCGCAACCCATCACTTGCTTTCAAGCTTAGACGATATTGCTTGGTTGACCAATTTACGCGGCGCCGATGTTGATTATAACCCTGTGTTTTTGGCACATATGCTCATTAGCGAAAATGACGCGACATTGTTTATCGATAATAATAAAGTCAGTAGCGAGATAGCACAAATCTTAAAAGACAGCGGTATCACCCTTGCTGATTATGATGCTGTGCAAGATGCGTTGGGCACATTGACTGCTGATGACTTATTGCTATTAGACCCAAGTAAAGTGGCAGTGGGTACGTTATCTAAAATGGGCGATGGCATAGGTTTTATTGAGCAAATGGCGCCAAGTACTTTATTAAAATCGGTTAAATCTGACGCTGATATCGACCATGTGCGTGAAGCCATGCGTCAAGATGGCGCGGCATTAAGTGAGTTTTTTGCCGCATTCGAGCAGCGTTTAGCAGATGGTGAGCGTTTAAGCGAGCTGGACGTTGATAGTATGCTCATCGCAGTGCGCAGTCAGCAGCCACATTATGTATCGCCCAGTTTCCCGACTATCGCAGGCTTTAATGAAAATGGTGCGCTGCCACATTATCGCGCAACACCAGAAAAATTTAGCTACTTAGATGTCAATGAAGGTGAAGGCGGATTGTTACTGATTGATTCAGGCGCTCAATATCAAAACGGCACCACAGACATCACCCGTGTGGTCGGTATTGGACAGGTAAGCAGCGAACACAAACGTGACTTTACCACCGTACTCAAAGCCCATATTGCCTTGGCCAAAGCGCATTTCCCTGATGGTATCGCTTCACCACTCATCGATGCGATATGCCGTGCACCATTATGGCAGGCACAGATGGATTATGGTCACGGTACTGGTCATGGCGTTGGTTATTTCTTGAACGTCCATGAAGGTCCACAAGTGATTGCTTATAGCGCTAGCATACCGAAAGAGCGCGCTATGAAAGAGGGCATGATCTCAAGTAATGAGCCAGGTCTATACCGTGAAGGCAAATACGGTATTCGTATTGAAAACTTGATGGTTAATAAACGCGTTGCTCAACCAGTAGAGACGGAATTTGGCGATTTTCTTAATTTTGAGACCGTCACTTATTGCCCAATTGATACTCGTTTAATTGAGTCATCATTATTGACTCAAATCGAAATTGATTGGTTGAATAATTATCATAGCCAAGTCTATGCAGAGCTAAAAGACCGCGTTGAAGGTGCGGCACTTGACTGGCTGACTGAGCGTACTAAGGCTATCTAAAGTAAACGCTCATATCGACGAAGCTAAAATGAAAAACCCCCCGTAAAGTTTACGGGGGTTTTTTAGTACTAGGAATTTGTTACTAAGGATTTATTGCTAAAAGGTGATGCGTAGGACGCAGCGTTTAGCTTTTTTTAGACTCTTTGTCAGTTACTGCTTCATCTTCGCTTAGATTTTGAGTCACTTCAGCACGTAACCAAGATTTTAAATTCTCAGACATCAGCATCATTTGCTCACTGAGATAGTCATCAATTTGCATTTCCAGCTCACGGATCATCTCTTGATGCGTGGTACTTAGTTTCGCATCTTTCAGTGCCAGTTTGATGGCGGCGCTGGCTTTGTCGTTGACCGCTTTTATACTGTGGTCGTCATTGATATGCTTGTCATTAGCGACATTAGCATGTTCACTGATGGTTTTGTTCTCAGAGCTAGATTGCGTCGCAGCCGATTTTTCAACATTTTGGTTTTTCTCAACCGTGTTATCAATACTGAGCGATTCTGAATCACTCGCATCATTGGTGTTCATAGCGGTCGTTTTATCAGCAAGATTATTCTTTTCAGCGGCTATTTGCTCAGTTTTCTGTTGTTCTTTTTGCGCGGTATCTGCTGCTTCTTTTAATCTAGCACTTTCTTTTAATCTGGCATCCTCTGCCGCTTTTATTTTTTGTTGTTCTTCTCGCTGCTGTTTTTCTGCGGTCGCTTGCTCTTCGGCCTTTTTGTCAGTAATGGCTTTAGCGATGGCTTGCTCCGCTTCATGGTTTTCGTAGAGCTCATCGATGTGGGTATCCAAATCATGAGTATTAAAGACAAAGCTTTCAAATGGGGTATCGTTTTGCAGTAAGGTGGTGATGTCTTTTAGCTCTTGGGTAATTGCTGCGCGAATAGGCTCAGGCGCACACGTCCAGCGCTGGTAAAACTGATGGGAAAATGAGTAGCTTGACATGGTATCGTCCATAAATGTTCCAAAAATTACCCCTTATCATACGCAAATACGATAAGGGGCTGCAAGTGGACAAACGTAGCAAATCTGACACCAAGGTTACAACGACCGATATGGTGAGTTTTATACCTTAATGATTCACGGGCCAGCGCGCAAATACTAACGATCCATTGGTACCACCAAAGCCAAAGCTATTGGATACGGCGTACTGTAGGTTTTCAACTTTACGCGATTGGTTGGCGACATAGTCGAGGTTACAGTTGTCTTCCACATTGTCCAAATTAATGGTGGGTGGCACATGCTGATGCTGTAGGGCAAGGACGGTGAATATGGCTTCAACAGCACCCGCGGCACCAAGCAAATGACCCGTCATCGATTTGGTTGAGCTGACCAAAATGCGGTCTTTGACTGGGGCAAAAACGGTTTCAATAGCAATCGATTCAGCGACATCACCTGCAGGGGTGCTGGTGCCATGAGCGTTGACATAACCAACACTCGATGGCTCAATACCTGCATCATTTAGGGCATTACGCATCGCTCGCGCCGCACCGCTGCCATCTTCAGGCGGTGCTGTGATGTGACTGGCATCATCACTCATCCCAAAACCGACCAGTTCAGCGAGTATGGTTGCACCGCGTGCTTTGGCATGAGCGAGGCTTTCTAGTACCACCATACCAGCGCCATCACCGAGCACAAAGCCATCACGGTCTTTGTCAAAGGGACGCGACGCCTTGGTCGGTTCGTCATTGCGAGTTGAGAGGGCATGCATGGCACCAAAACCTGATATACCAAGCGGGCTGGAGCCTTTTTCACTACCACCTGCTAGCATGACATCGGCGTCACCATAAGCAATCAAACGTGCAGCGAGACCCATCGCATGGGTAGCGGTGGTACAAGCCGTCGATGTCGCAAGGTTGGGACCTTTTAGGGTATGTTTAATCGCCACTAAGCCTGCTGCCATATTCACAATAGAGCCAGGAATGATAAAGGGCGAAACTTTCATAGCGCCTTTTTCTCGTAGCGTATCGCGACTGTTTTCAATGGTTTGGATACCACCAATACCTGAGCCTAAAATAATGCCGAATCGCTCTTGATCGACATTTTGTACAGGTGCATCAGCAGCACTCACTTCATCGATAAAACCAGCATTCTGTAATGCCATACTAGAGGCGGCAATACCATAATGAATAAATTCATCATAGCGTCGCGCGTCTTTGGCATTCATATATTGCTTGGCATCGAAATCCTTGACCACGCCAGCAATTTGAGCGCGATAGCCAGTAGCATCAAAATGTGTAATTGGCGCGATGCCGCTATCACCATTGAGCAGCCTAGTCCATGAGCTATCGACGTCGAGCCCCAAAGGTGTCAACGCACCCATACCCGTAATTACGACGCGCAAGTCATCGCTACGCTCATAGTGCGGTGGTTTCTGACGCGGTTGATGCTCTGCTGTTGCGCTAGCATCATTGGTAGCTTGATCAGTAAGTGAACTGCTGTGTTGGCTCATGCGATATATCCTATACTTACGAGTCCTAAGAGGAGGGTATTTCAGAATTCATTATAAAACACATAAGTGCACGTGTGTAAACTAAAATTTGACCAGTCAGGCGAAACAAACCTGACCCAAAACCACGCCTTTACTCGCGCCGGTGACAGCTGGTAAGTTACCCATTTCACCTATTAGTGTTTGCCGTGCCAGCCATGCAAAGGCGACGGCTTCGACCCACGCTGGATTCAGGCCTAAGTTGGCAGTGGTCTCTACCGTGCAATGGGGTAAATGCGCTTGCAAGCGTGTCATTAAATAATCGTTTAATGCACCGCCACCACAGACGTAAACCGAGCTATTTTCATGAGTATTAATAAACATATTAATTTGCATGCTGGCACTCATCGCTGTCAGTTCAGTAAGCGTCGCCTGCACATCCGCTGACGAATAGCGAATATGGGCAGATGCCTGATCGAACTTTTGCAGCTCATCCTGTAGCCATGCTAAGTTAAAATCTTCACGCCCAGTGCTTTTTGGATACGTTCGCGCAAAAAACGGATGTTCTATTAGCTGATTAAGTAGCGGCTCAATCACTTGTCCAGACTGCGCCCATGCGCCGCCAGCATCATAATCTTTATCAGTATGTAATGCCGTCCAAGCATCTAATAATAAATTGGCAGGACCCGTGTCATAACCAATCGCAGGACTATCGTTTGCTGGCAAGACTGTGATATTGGCAATACCGCCTAAATTTAGTAACACGCGCGTGCTATCAGGCGTGGCAAATAACGCTTGATGAAAAGCTGGAACCAAAGGCGCTCCTTGTCCACCAACCGCCATATCGCGGCGGCGAAAATCGCTGACGACGCTAATGCCAGTACGCTCAGCAATGATATTGGCATCGACCAATTGCAAGCTAAAGCCCAGTTGCGGACGATGGCGTACCGTTTGACCGTGACAGCCAATCGCCAACACCGACTCTACATCAGTATTCGATTGCTGCAATAAATTATTGACCACCTCGCTGGCAAATTCAGCGTATTCTTTACTTGCCCAACCGAACCAGTCTAATTCGCTGTTTGGCTCACCCTCTGCGGGTATTAATTCTTGCACACCATTAGGCTGGCATAAAGCCAATAACACTTTACGCAAACGCGGCGGAAACTCTTGGCTATGAGTTGCTAACAGTCGCATCGGTTGCTGGGTATCTGTTTCAGCACTACTATCACTACTAAACTGACAAAGAACCGCATCCATCCCATCTAAGCTGGTGCCAGACATCATGCCGATATATAAGCCATCATCGAAGTTTTCAAACACCGTTTGCTCGAGTGCGTCGGTCAAAGTGGCATAGTTTAAATCGTCAATATTATCTAGACGGCTATCTAAGCTCCTATCTAAACTTAAATCTGTGTCAGGAGTATTCTGAATATCGTCAATCGATACGGGCTTGGTCATGGCAATTTACCTTAAAAAACGCTAGTATATCTCTCAAATTCTAACATCTTTTACTGGCTACGAGATTCTAAATAGCCCAAACGCGTTACCCTTTTAATAAAGACAATAAAGAGAGCATCATGACCACGCAAACCTACACCCTAGAAGAACAGCTTGCCCTAATCCAACGCGGTACCCAAGAAATTCTATCTGAAGAAGATTTGGTTAAAAAACTGAAATTAAACCGTCCACTACGGATTAAGGCAGGCTTTGATCCCACTGCGCCTGACCTACATTTGGGTCATACCGTGCTGATTAATAAACTTAAGCATTTTCAAGATTTGGGTCATGAAATTTATTTTCTAATTGGTGATTATACTGCCAAGATTGGTGATCCGTCTGGTAAGAACAGTACGCGTCCGCCATTGACTGACGAGCAAATTAAAGTCAACGCGCAAACCTATGCTGAGCAAGTTTTTAAGATTTTGGATAAAGAAAAAACCAAAATCGTCTTTAACTCTGAATGGTTCAAGGATATGTCGGCGGGTGATATGATTCAGCTTTCTAGCCAGCTGACTGTCTCGCGTATGCTTGAGCGCGATGATTTCTCTAAACGCTATGCCGCGCAAACGCCGATTGCGATTCATGAGTTTTTATACCCATTAGTGCAAGGCTATGATTCTATCGCGCTAAAAGCGGACGTCGAGCTTGGTGGTACTGACCAAACCTTTAACATCCTAATGGGGCGCACCCTGCAAGGTCGTTATGGTCAAGAGCCACAAGTTTGCATCACGGTACCGATTTTGGAAGGCTTAGACGGCGTCAATAAAATGTCTAAATCCCTGAATAACTACGTCGGCATTTATGATGCACCGGGCACCATGTACCAAAAACTACTGTCGATGCCAGATACCTTAATCCGTCGCTACTTTGAGTTTTTAAGCTTTAAGCCGATGGAAGAAGTCGAAGCGTTAATGGCAGAGATGGAAAATGGTCGCAATCCACAAGAAATCAAACGTATTCTTGCTGAAGAATTAATCGAGCGTTTCCATGATGCCGATGCGGCTGCTAATGCGCACAAATCAGCGGGTAACGTATTAGCTGATGGTGAACTGCCTGTTGATTTACCAGAAGTAACACTAGATTTAGAAGGTGCTGAGGCGCTATTTATTACTCAAGTACTCAACCAAGCTGGATTGGCTAAAAATAGCTCATCTGCGAAAGACATGATCAAGCGTGGCGCGGTAAAAGTAGATGGCGAAGTCGTCGATGCGAGCTTTAGCTTAACGGCTGGTCAGACAGTGGTTATACAAGCAGGCAAAAAGGCGTATGCGAAAGTGATGGTGGGTTGAGATGCAAAAGGTAGAAGCTTTTGAAGCAGTTGTTCAAGAATTTAAACAGATGACATATGAGGATAGCCAAAACAGAAGTAAGTTATTTAAAAGGTTCGAAGTTTTGTTATTGAATTATCTAGATAATGGTAAATACTATGTTGAAAGGATGAATAGGGTTAGTTTCAGTCCTTATGATGCTTTGAATGAATTCGGTTCTGAGTGGTACGAAGAGATGGAGTTTAATGAGTCAGAATGGAAAAAACAGTGGACAATTGGTTATACAGAAGCTTTGAATGTAATGAAAGATACAATAGAAGAAGTTAAATTGCTTGATTCTATAGATAATGGGGCTATGAAAGAAAAGCCTGAAAAAGACTGCTCAACAGTCTTTATTGTTCACGGGCATGATGATGCCTCTAAGTATGAAGTAGCAAGATTTGTTGAAACAATAGGTTTTAGATCAACTATTTTGCATGAGCAAGCTAGTTCCGGCTCTACTATCATTGAGAAAATTGAACAGCATACGGATGTTGGTTTTGCTATTGTGCTTTATACTCAATGTGATGTCGGTGCGGCTAAAAGTGATCAAGATAACCTTCAACCTAGAGCTAGACAAAACGTCGTTTTTGAACATGGTTTTTTGATAGGCAAAATCGGTAGGAAGAATGTTGTTGCACTTGTTAAAGGCAATGTTGAAAAACCAAATGATATATCAGGTGTAGTTTATATTTCTTTAGATGAATCACAGGGTTGGAAGTTGAGCCTTGTTAGAGAAATGAGAGCATCAGGTTACGATATTGATATGAATAAGGTTTCTTAAAATGGCTATGACTCAAACCATCCCCCAAGGCATTTACCGCCATTATAAAGGCAGCCTGTATCAAGTTTTGCATACCGCGCAGCATTCAGAAACGGAAGAGTCGCTAGTCGTTTATCGTTGTCTATACGGTGAGTATGGCGTATGGGTACGACCGTTATCTATGTTTTCTGAAACGGTTGAAGTTGAGGGTAAGCAAGTGCCGCGATTTGAGCTGACCAAAGCATTAGCGGATTAATGCTTAAAATTTATTGCTCAAATAAAAAGCGACCTCAACGGGTCGCTTTTTTTATATAAATGAACAACTAGTCCTGCAAAAACCCTTTTAATACTTTATAAAACCCAATTGGCTCATCCATTGGTATCGCATGACCTGAGCGCGGTAACACGACCTCAGTTGCATTAGGTAGCATTTGGGTGACTTTTTGCTGCCACTTAGCATCGTAAAGTTTGGAGCGACCACCGATGAGGTTAACCACTGGAATAGTGACACGCTCTATCGCACCGCGAAAGTCATAGGGTAGTATCAAATAGGCTTGTAAGCAGCGCATTTTATGATGCCAAATACTATGATCATAAAGCGCAAGTTTGGGGTCATTTTTATAAGTCATCACTTGTATAAACGCTTTCGAGCGCGTTCGATTAACGGACAAGAGAGAGAACAGTCGTTCGACATCCGTTGCACGGCGTTTTAGAGCAAACGGTAGGTGGGTAAAGCTTTTTATTTCAGCATAAGGTAAAGTTTTCTCAATTACTTCGTGAAAGATATCGAATACTTCTTGCTGCCGCGCACCAAACAAGCCACCTTGCCAATCAGGCTGATTATGGATAGCAGGACTTTGGTCAATATTCAAATAACGGCTGACTTTCGCGCCGCCATAACGCTCAAAATACGCCCACATCACTTGTGCGCCCATCGAAATAGCGGTAACAGGCAAGGACTCTATATTGCGCGCTAAGCAAATTTGCTCTATGACGACACTGATATCATCGGCATACTGGCGCACAAAATCAAACTGGGTGAGGTCGATATCTTTTGCCGCCCCAAATCCTCGCAAATGCGGCAGGTAAAAGGCATACTTGCCAACCAAAGGTAAAATAAATGGCAAAAACTCACGCGCGTCCATACCATAAGCATGCAGTAATATTACAGGTTTGCCACTACCTATGACTGACACTGGTAGCAACGTACCGTCAGTTAAAGTGATATCAATCGTTTTCAACTGGTAGTTAGTAGGCAAGTTGATTAAGTTTTTCTTCATAAGGCAATGTACCTTGTTTTCATTAAGCGGTTTTACCAAGTCGATTGAGCCAAAATGTATCTAGCAAAAGTCTTTATCTCATTTCTAAAAGACTGCTATATTAAAGCAGGTAATTAACCATAGCATAAAAGCTGTTTAGGGTTAAAAGTAGTGACTTGTCATAGACTTTGACCAATCGAATCAAACGTCAGCAAGTAAAATATAAGGATATTAAGGTATGAACAAGCTGACGTTACCATTGCTTGATAGCAGCCTATATCCAAAATTTTGGCAGCAGCAAACATTTACCAATCCACAGGCGTTATTACTAGCGATTCTTATGGCAGAGGAGGTACCAGATGCCGCAGCATTTACACAGCAATTACTAGCCAATGAGGTTTATCAAGACTGGATTAATAGCAGCGTGTTTGGACGTTATTTGCAGCGTAATTTTACGGCGTTCTCTCAGCAAACAGAAGACAGTTTCAATAGTGATATGCCTTTGCTGTTTCGTCAAGAATTGATGCGTCACGCGCAGTATTTACCGCTAGGTCAGGTATTGTTTTTTGCAGGGGATTTACCAAAAAGCGTGCGTCAAACAAAGGTTTTAAGCACAATGGTCAATCCTGCCACAGTGACCATTAATGCTCAAAAATTAAGTGCAAAAGCTATAATGAATAATCCGACCATGATTATCAATCAGATAGTGATTAGGGGTAAGCAAGTATTAGGATTTCCGATACGCCATAATAAACGTACCAGCGAGCGCTTGCGCAATGAGGTATTGATTTTAGATTTTCAGGATTTGAGGTTGGTCAATGAGATGAATATCATAGCCAAAAAAAGAAGCAATATAGATGAGACTATATTGCTTCGGTCTTATGAGTTACGTTAATAAGCCAAACGATCAGATAAAGGTTTAAGAACCTTGCTTAGCAATCGTCAGCCCGTTATAAGTTTGCGCAACTGGCATCACTTCTAAACGATTGACGTTAATATGAGCAGGCGATTCAATCAGCCATAATAAAATATCGCCAATATCATCGCCGGTCATGGTTTTAAAGCCGTCGTAAACCTTGGCGGCTTTATCGTCATCGCCATGAAAGCGCACGTTTGAAAACTCAGTACCCGCGACATTACCCGGTTCAAGGTTGGTCACTCGCACTTGCGTACCGATGAGATCCGCGCGCAGATTGAGGCTAAACTGTTTGACAAAGGCTTTGGTCGCACCATAAACGTTGCCACCAAAATAAGGCCAGCTGCCAGCGATTGAACCAACGTTGATAATATAACCGCTATCGCGCGCTACCATTGCTGGCAAGACTGCATGGGTCAGCGCCATCAACCCTTTAATATTGGTATCAGTCATACGCATCCAATCATCAAGACTGGCATTTTGCGCAGGTTCTGTACCGAGTGCCAATCCAGCATTATTTACCAAGACATCGATTTGGTTAAAACCGTCAGGCAAATCAGCGATAATTTGCGGAATAGTAGCCGTGCCACTCACATCCATGACCACAGGTAAAAATGCTTCGCCTAAAGTGTCTGCTAAAGCATTCAGCTTATCGAGGCGTCTGGCACAGCCAATCACGCGATGACCATTGGCAACCAAACGCTCGGCCAGCGCTTTACCAAAACCTGCGCTTGCTCCTGTAATCAATACGTTCATCTTATATCCTTATCATTGATGTTCTGTACATGTGTCATGGTTTATAACGACAGCTTGTCTTGATTTATTGGCGTTGTCTTACTTGTTAAATAATTGCTTACCAAAGATTTTATCGCCCGCATCGCCTAAACCTGGGATGATATAGCCATGTTCATCTAAATGGCTATCTAATGCGGCGGTATAAATGGTCACATCAGGATGCGCTTCATTGACCACACGTACGCCTTCAGGTGCCGCAACCAATACCAAGGCTTTAATGTTGGTACAGCCATTTTTCTTTAGCATCTCGATGGTCGCAACCATTGAGCCGCCAGTGGCTAACATTGGGTCAATGATAAGGGCTGGGCGTTTGTCCATATGGCTGACAAACTTTTCAAAGAATGGCACAGGTTGTAAGGTTTCTTCATCACGCTGTAAACCGACGACAGAGATTTTTGCCGTAGGAATCAAATCGAGCACGCCGTCAAGCATACCAATACCCGCACGTAAAATCGGTACAATCGTCGCGGTCTTACCGATGATTTGTTCACCTGTGATTTCACCACACCAACCTTGCATTGGGAAGGTTTCGATTTCAAAATCACGGCTTGCTTCATATGCCATCAAGCGTGCAAGCTCTTTGGTCAACGTGCGAAACTTATAAGTGCTACAGTCTTTTTCGCGCATAAGGCTGAGTTTATGACGGACTAGCGGGTGATCAATGACGGTGATTTTTAAGTCGCTCATAAGGTTTCTCTTGGTTTTTGGTCTGATGCTTGCGCAGTTACTGCGGTTGCCATTAGTATAAAAGATACAAACACTTACTGCACTTCAACCTTATATCTATCTCACAAATAGTAAGCTTACTGCTTTGATAATAAAGTAAGCCAAGTATATTTATGGCAGGGTTGGTTTTATTTAAGCCGACTATGTTTGACTATAATAGCGCCCTAATAAATGAAGCAGTGTTTAGGCTTGCTATAATAGCAAAAAAACCGCTTTTCTGATGAAGAATCTTATGACTACACAACCATATCACACCCATAATAATACGCATCAAACCGATAATCGCTTGATATTATCTGAAGCCCAAGCAGCAGAGGTAGAAACGCATCCGTTCGCTCCCGTTTTACCACCTAATGCTACGGTAATGATGATGGGTACTTTTCCACCGACCGCTGATAAATGGGCAATGCCATTTCACTATCCAAACTTTTACAATGACATGTGGCGTATCTATGGTAGTGTTTTTTTTGATGACGTGGATTATTTTAGAGTAGGGGATGAGAAGCGCTTTGATCCTGAGCGTATTCGCGCCTTTATGTTCGAGCGCGGAATTGCTTCTTGTCCGACCGTCAAGCAAGCGATTCGCGAGACTGGTAATGCCTCAGATAAGAACTTAACCGTTGTCACACCCGTTGACCTAGATAGTATATTGCCACAAGTGCCAAAGGTTGAAACCTTATTTACCACGGGCGGTAAAGCAACAGAAGTGCTGCTTGGTTTATTAGCCGAGCCACCTGCTAAATCCAAGTATCCTAAGACCAATCAAAATATGGATTATCCATATCAATGGCAAAACGATAACAATCGAAAAGTCGATGTAAATAATCTTACCTTATATAGGTTGCCTTCTACCTCACGTGCCTATCCTTTGGCCTTAGATAAAAAAGTCGCTGCTTACAAAGACTTCTTCAAAAAGATAGGCAAGCTGTAAAGGTGGCATTTATAGAAAGGGGTAAGCAATTTTAAGGGGAAAAAGCTATCCTTGCTCAAAACCCCATATACTACTACCCGATTGAAGCAAAAGTAGCGTCGCCATTCCGTCAATTTAGTCTAATCACCAAGTTTATTTGAATTAAGCTAAAATAGCCCTTGACTAAAGATTCAAACCCTCTATAATACGCCCACATCAAGACGAGCTGGAAGCTTTATATGTCAATAACATATAAATAACCCAATTCACTTGAAGAAACAAAACATAAAAAAGCTTGACAATTTAAATCATTATGATAAGATAGTCGGCTCGCTAGATAGCTTGACCCGCAAGGGTTTGAGACTAAACAGCAAGAGAATTACCCTATATATCAGTTACTGGACGACAGTGATTGAGCACTATTTAAAAGCATAACTAAAGAACAACTTGTGTGGATTTTTGCTGATTCAGAATGCTAAAAAATAAAGTTGGTTTTAACTTCTTTTCGGAGTTCATTCTAACTATAAAAATTATCATTTAAGACAGCAGAAAAACTCAAAGTTAATTCATTACGAACATAATTTTTAGCGATTTTGCCAGATTAGATGAGCCAAGTTTAGAAGTCTCTTTAAAGGACTTCATAGCAAGATTAAACTGAAGAGTTTGATCATGGCTCAGATTGAACGCTGGCGGCAGGCTTAACACATGCAAGTCGAGCGGTAACAGGAGAAGCTTGCTTCTCGCTGACGAGCGGCGGACGGGTGAGTAATACTTAGGAATCTACCTAGTAGTGGGGGATAGCACGGGGAAACTCGTATTAATACCGCATACGACCTACGGGAGAAAGGGGGCAGTTTACTGCTCTCGCTATTAGATGAGCCTAAGTCGGATTAGCTAGATGGTGGGGTAAAGGCCTACCATGGCGACGATCTGTAGCTGGTCTGAGAGGATGATCAGCCACACCGGGACTGAGACACGGCCCGGACTCCTACGGGAGGCAGCAGTGGGGAATATTGGACAATGGGGGAAACCCTGATCCAGCCATGCCGCGTGTGTGAAGAAGGCCTTTTGGTTGTAAAGCACTTTAAGCAGTGAAGAAGACTCCATGGTTAATACCCATGGACGATGACATTAGCTGCAGAATAAGCACCGGCTAACTCTGTGCCAGCAGCCGCGGTAATACAGAGGGTGCAAGCGTTAATCGGAATTACTGGGCGTAAAGGGAGCGTAGGTGGCTCTATAAGTCAGATGTGAAATCCCCGGGCTTAACCTGGGAACTGCATCTGAAACTGTAGAGCTAGAGTATGTGAGAGGAAGGTAGAATTCCAGGTGTAGCGGTGAAATGCGTAGAGATCTGGAGGAATACCGATGGCGAAGGCAGCCTTCTGGCATAATACTGACACTGAGGCTCGAAAGCGTGGGTAGCAAACAGGATTAGATACCCTGGTAGTCCACGCCGTAAACGATGTCTACTAGTCGTTGGGTCCCTTGAGGACTTAGTGACGCAGCTAACGCAATAAGTAGACCGCCTGGGGAGTACGGCCGCAAGGTTAAAACTCAAATGAATTGACGGGGGCCCGCACAAGCGGTGGAGCATGTGGTTTAATTCGATGCAACGCGAAGAACCTTACCTGGTCTTGACATATCTAGAATCCTGCAGAGATGCGGGAGTGCCTTCGGGAATTAGAATACAGGTGCTGCATGGCTGTCGTCAGCTCGTGTCGTGAGATGTTGGGTTAAGTCCCGCAACGAGCGCAACCCTTGTCCTTAGTTACCAGCGGGTTAAGCCGGGAACTCTAAGGATACTGCCAGTGACAAACTGGAGGAAGGCGGGGACGACGTCAAGTCATCATGGCCCTTACGACCAGGGCTACACACGTGCTACAATGGTAGGTACAGAGGGCAGCTACACAGCGATGTGATGCGAATCTCAAAAAGCCTATCGTAGTCCAGATTGGAGTCTGCAACTCGACTCCATGAAGTAGGAATCGCTAGTAATCGCGGATCAGAATGCCGCGGTGAATACGTTCCCGGGCCTTGTACACACCGCCCGTCACACCATGGGAGTTGATTGCACCAGAAGTGGATAGCTTAACCTTCGGGGGAGCGTTCACCACGGTGTGGTTGATGACTGGGGTGAAGTCGTAACAAGGTAGCCGTAGGGGAACCTGCGGCTGGATCACCTCCTTATAGATGGCATTCGGTCAGCAAGAATTCACAACAAGTTGTTCTTTAGTTTAAGCTTACGTTTTAACAAGCGTAATTGGGTCTGTAGCTCAGCTGGTTAGAGCACCGTGTTGATAACGCGGGGGTCAGTGGTTCAAGTCCACTTAGACCCACCATTTTATAATGGGGCCATAGCTCAGTTGGTAGAGCGCCTGCCTTGCACGCAGGAGGTCAACGGTTCGACTCCGTTTGGCTCCACCACTATAGACGAATAAGCTTTAAGTGCTAATAGTATAAATAGAAACAAGTGATTTATCTTTGAATAAAGACACGATTACTTCTTTCTGTTTTATACAGAATCTGTGACTCGACGAGAGCATAGAGACTATTTAAAAACATAGATATGAGTCTGGGTTAGGAGGAGCGTGTTCACGCGCACCTCTTAACCTTAATCACTCACCTCTTAACGACATCAGTTGTTATCCCAGGGATGAGTGATTAAAAAAAGTAATAAGAGAACTGAATCAAGCGTATAAACATAGGTGATATCGTTATCATAATTAGACTTTATAACACTTAGCAGTCGAAAGACTACTTGGGGTTGTATGGTCAAGTAATGAAGCGCACATGGTGGATGCCTTGGCAGTCAGAGGCGATGAAAGACGTGACAGCCTGCGATAAGCTTCGGGGAGGCGGCAATATCCTGTGATCCGGAGATTTCTGAATGGGGAAACCCACCTACCATAAGGTAGGTATCTTGTACTTGTACAAGAAGCGAACGAGGGGAAGTGAAACATCTCAGTACCCTTAGGAATAGACATCAAATGAGATTCCCCTAGTAGCGGCGAGCGAACGGGGAGAAGCCGATTAATGCTAATGTAGAAGAACAGCGTGGGAAAGCTGACCGTAGTAGGTGATAGTCCTGTATTCGAAACATTAGCGTTAACATATTAAGTAGAGCGGGGCACGAGAAATCCTGTTTGAAGATGGGGGGACCATCCTCCAAGGCTAAATACTCCTGACTGACCGATAGTGAACCAGTACCGTGAGGGAAAGGCGAAAAGAACCCCTGTGAGGGGAGTGAAATAGAACCTGAAACCGTGTGCGTACAAGCAGTGGGAGCCTTAATTTATTGGGGTGACCGCGTACCTTTTGTATAATGGGTCAGCGACTTATATTCTGTAGCAAGGTTAACCGTTTAGGGGAGCCGTAGGGAAACCGAGTCTTAATAGGGCGTTTAGTTGCAGGGTATAGACCCGAAACCGAGTGATCTATCCATGAGCAGGTTGAAAGTGCCGTAACAGGCACCGGAGGACCGAACCCACTGTCGTTGAAAAGCCAGGGGATGACTTGTGGATAGGGGTGAAAGGCTAATCAAACTCGGTGATAGCTGGTTCTCCCCGAAAGCTATTTAGGTAGCGCCTCGGACGAACACCATTGGGGGTAGAGCACTGTTTCGGCTAGGGGGTCATACCGACTTACCAAACCGATGCAAACTCCGAATACCGATGAGTGATATCCGGGAGACACACAGTGGGTGCTAACGTCCATTGTGGAGAGGGAAACAACCCAGACCGCCAGCTAAGGCCCCAAATTCCTAGTTAAGTGGGAAACGAGGTGGGAAGGCATAGACAGCTAGGAGGTTGGCTTAGAAGCAGCCATCCTTTAAAGAAAGCGTAATAGCTCACTAGTCGAGTCGGCCCGCGCGGAAGATGTAACGGGGCTCAAACTAGGAGCCGAAGCTGCGGATTTGAATTTGTTTTCAAGTGGTAGGGGAGCGTTGTGTAAGCCTGTGAAGGTGTGTCGTAAGGCATGCTGGAGGTATCACAAGAGCGAATGCTGACGTGAGTAACGATAATGCGAGTGAAAAGCTCGCACGCCGGAAGATCAAGGGTTCCAGTCCAACGTTAATCGGGGCTGGGTGAGTCGACCCCTAAGGCGAGGCCGAAAGGCGTAGTCGATGGGAAATCGGTTAATATTCCGATACTTGTTTATAATGCGATGGAGGGACGGAGAAGGTTATGTCAGCCTGGCGTTGGTTGTCCAGGTGAAAGGATGTAGGCTTGTGGCTTAGGTAAATCCGGGCTACAACATGGCTGAGATCTGATAGCAAGCTGTACTTGTACAGTGAAGTGGCAAATACCATGCTTCCAGGAAAAGCTTCTAAGCAATAGTTATAAACGAATCGTACCCTAAACCGACACAGGTGATCAGGTAGAGAATACCAAGGCGCTTGAGAGAACTCTGCTGAAGGAACTAGGCAAAATGGTACCGTAACTTCGGGAGAAGGTACGCTGCTGATGGTGATAGGACACGCTCCTTGAGCTGTTGGCAGTCGCAGATACCAGGCTGCTGCAACTGTTTATTAAAAACACAGCACTCTGCAAACACGAAAGTGGACGTATAGGGTGTGATGTCTGCCCGGTGCTGGAAGGTTAATTGATGGGGTTAGCGTAAGCGAAGCTCTTGATCGAAGCCCCAGTAAACGGCGGCCGTAACTATAACGGTCCTAAGGTAGCGAAATTCCTTGTCGGGTAAGTTCCGACCTGCACGAATGACATAATGATGGCAGCGCTGTCTCCAGCAGAGACTCAGTGAAATCGAAATCGCAGTGAAGATGCTGTGTACCCGCGGCTAGACGGAAAGACCCCGTGAACCTTTACTACAGCTTTACATTGAACTTTGACCTGACTTGTGCAGGATAGGTGGGAGGCTTTGAAGCCGAGACGCTAGTCTCGGTGGAGCCAATCTTGAAATACCACCCTGGTCATGTTGGGGTTCTAACTCAGGTATAACAATACCGAGGACAATGTATGGTGGGTAGTTTGACTGGGGCGGTCTCCTCCTAAAGAGTAACGGAGGAGTACGAAGGTGCGCTCAGACCGGTCGGAAATCGGTCGTAGAGTATAAAGGCAAAAGCGCGCTTAACTGCGAGACCCACAAGTCGAGCAGGTACGAAAGTAGGTCTTAGTGATCCGGTGGTTCTGTATGGAAGGGCCATCGCTCAACGGATAAAAGGTACTCTGGGGATAACAGGCTGATACCGCCCAAGAGTTCATATCGACGGCGGTGTTTGGCACCTCGATGTCGGCTCATCTCATCCTAGGGCTGAAGCAGGTCCTAAGGGTATGGCTGTTCGCCATTTAAAGAGGTACGCGAGCTGGGTTTAGAACGTCGTGAGACAGTTCGGTCCCTATCTACCGTGGGCGTTGGAAATTTGAGAGGATCTGCTCCTAGTACGAGAGGACCAGAGTGGACGAACCTCTGGTGTTCGGGTTGTCACGCCAGTGGCATTGCCCGGTAGCTACGTTCGGATGGGATAACCGCTGAAAGCATCTAAGCGGGAAGCCCACCTCAAGATTAGATTTCCCTAAAGAGCCGTTGAAGACTACGACGTTGATAGGCAGGGTGTGGAAGTGCAGCGATGCATGTAGCTAACCTGTACTAATTGCTCGTTTGGCTTGACCATACAACACCCAAGTGGTTTGTATGAAAGCTCTAATTAATCTATCTTGTATAAGCGAAAGCTTATAGAATAAAAGAAAGAATATTTCGATATCACCTTTAACCTTGATTCAGTTAGGTTACAAGTTGATCGACCATAAACTAAACACTTATAGTCAAACAATAAAAATAACAGACTCATATCTAACCCCCTTTGCTGACGACAATAGCATGATGGCACCACCTGATCCCTTCCCGAACTCAGAAGTGAAACATCATTGCGCCAATGGTAGTGTGGATTCGTCCATGTGAGAGTAGGTCATCGTCAGCTCTCTATTCTGAAATATCCCCCGACTAGTTATCTAGCCGGGGGATTTTCTTTGTGTGTGGGTTGAGATTTAGTATAATTTTACACTTAATCTAACTTACTTTTATAATTCACACTCTATAAGTGTATTTTCTATTTGAATTGACGATTTTTTTGTTTAAATGCTATGCAATTCTATGAATATATTTTCTAGTCCTGCCATCAAAATGATTTGACTTATATCATTATAGCTGCTAATTTTAAACTAGATTTTTATTACAGGTATGTAAAAGATATATTTGAAACTTGTAAGTTATTACATCTGGTATAGATTGGATTATTTACCAGTGATGTATTACTCCTATTTTCACAATTATCAAAAGGAATTGATAATGAAGCTAGCTCCTCTTTTTTCAATTGGTGCCTTAGCGGCTGTAAGTCTTTTAGGCTGCTCTAACCAATCTTCTAACACGACTGATGGCTCATCAGCAACCTCTCAAGAAACGACCGTTTTACGCTTCTCTCACTTTTGGCCAGCAACCTCTTCTATCAGCACAGAGGTTTTTGAACCTTGGGCAAAGCAAATTGAAACAGATTCTAATGGTCGCTTAAAAGTAGAGTTGTATCCTTCCGCGGGTCTTGCCAAAGCAGATGTTACGTACGAATCTGCTGCTAAAGGTACGATAGATATCGGCTCACAAGCACATGGTTATACCAGTGGTCGTTTTCCTTTAACTCAAATCACTGAACTTCCTGGTTTATCAAACTCAGCGACTCAAATGGGTTGTATGCTTCAGACTCTTTATGAGGATGGCACGCTTGCTAGTGAGTATGAAGACTCACATCTACTATTTATGTATGGTGCTGGGCCTGGCTCACTGCATACTACGGATAAATTGATTCGGACTCCTGAAGACATGAAAGGTATGCGCATCCGCCGCCCTTCTGCGGTCGCGGGTGACATTATCGAAAGTGCTGGGGCGTCACCAGTAGGATTGCCTGCTAACGATATGTATACCTCGCTACAACGCGGCGTCGTCGATGGGTTGAGCTTTCCCTGGGAGGCCGTAACAGCGTTCAAAATTGACGAAATTACCAAATATCATACCAACATTCCTTTTTATAGTTCGGCGCTGATGGTCACTATGAATAAGGATAAATATAACAACTTACCTGATGATTTAAAGCAAGTGTTGGATAAAAACTCAGGAATGGCATTGGCGAATAAAGTTGGTGAAGTGTTTGATAAGCATGATCAAATGGCCATTCAAGCTGCTAAAGCTAAAGGCGATGAGATCGTTGAAATTCCTGATCCATTGAATGATCCTGATTGGAAAGGACCACTTGAAAAGGGTACTAAAAAATATCTAAGTGATGTCAATGCTTTGGGTTTAGATGCTGATAGTGTCTATGAGAAAGCAAAAGCCGCCAGTGCTGCTTGTAAAGTGGTATAACCCATTGGAGGTGTCACATGGCATTTTTAGTAAAAATCAGTGTTCTAATCTCTAGATTATGCCAGTTTATCGGTGGTATCAGTCTTATTATTATTGTCCTCACAACGATGCTCGATGTGACTGCTCGTTATATTTTCAAGCTGACTGGTGGCGAGTTTGGCTTTACTGTTAAAGGCAGTGTAGAGATCGTCTCTTACTTCATGCTCTTTGCTTTACTTGCTGCCTTTGGCGCTTTCGTCGAACGCTCACAAATCATCGTTGATGTCTTTACCCAAAAAATGCCGCAAGCCATTAAAGGTTATATGATGGGCGTCTTTATGATGGGCTTTTTCGTCATTGGTATCGTTTTTGCTTGGGGGCTTTATGAGAGTGCTGTTGATGCCATAGAATACGGCAAAGTCACTCAAGATCTTAGATTGTCAATGATGCCCATCTATGCATTTAGTGCATTTTTAAGTCTCTTACTCGCCATTCGCTCATTAATCGAATCCATTAATATCTTTAAAACGGGCGAGTTCTTTGACGCCGAGGAGACAGGCGCATGAGTCCAGAAATTATTGGAGCTATCGGCTTAATCGTCATGATCCTACTTGTTGTCCTGCGAGTTCCAGTGGCGCTTGCCATGTTAGGTGTTGGATTGGTTGGTTT